>JAJDCQ010000195.1 GCA_029260755.1 Planctomycetota bacterium
GGAGGCCTTTACTCTTGCACTCCGGGAGGCCGGACCGGGCCGCGGGTGCCGACTCTCGGAGAAGCCTCGGAAGTCGAGATCCTCCCCGCCCTCCTTGACCTGCGACGTCCGCCCGGAGGGGAGCGGCGAACGTCGGTGGCGTTCGCATGGGACGGCGCTCCAACGTCTCGTCGCCCTGCGTTCAAGAAGAAGGCGAGCATCACATCACCGGCGGAACCGATGACGCCCGTTGGTGTTTCGCATTTCCGGACGGAAACTAGCCCTAGGAGGCTGTTGCAGAATGACGCGAGCGGCTCGTCGAGACAGCGACGAGTCGTCGCTTCACGCTCATTCTGCAACAGTCTCCTAGCGCCCGCCGTCGCCCGTCGGGTCGGGGTCGACGTCGTCCGATGAGTCTCCGTCGCCGTCGTCGCCGTCGTCACCGTCGCCGTCGTCTCCCCCGCCGAGGATCTGTTCGACGCCGCCCGGCGGCCCGCCCTCATCGGCGGGGAGCTTCGTCCCGAGGGCGAGCCCGAGCAGGCGGCGGAAGTTGCCGTCGAGGCCGCGCGCCTGGGCGTAGCGCTGCATGTACTGGCGATCGATCTCCACGAGCGTGTTCAGGTCGGCGAGGCTCTTCGCGCTCTGACCGAGGGCGGCGAGGGCGCGCGCGCGGTTGAGCCTCGGCGCGTGGTCGCCGGGACGGGCTCCGTCGACGGCGACGTCGAGGTCGGGCACGGCGCCCGCGGCGTCTCCCGCGTCGAGGCGCACCGCTCCCCGGAGGCCCCGGAGGCCGGCCCGCTCGGGCTCGGCCGCGATCCGCTCGTCGAGCGTCTCCTCGAGCTTCTTTCGCTGAGCCTGCGCGACCTGAGGCGCCATCGTCCGGACCAGGCCGTAGACGGTCCACGCGTTCCAGAGCTGTCCGCTCTCGATCCATCCGTTGAAGCTCTGGTTCATCATCTTGAGCAGGTCGTTCCGAGCGCGGAAGTACTTCTTCGATCCGGGATACTTCGACTTCTCCTGCTCGCAGATCGTGACCGCGTCGGCGTATCGGCCGAGCCGGGCGAGGGCGAGGATGTGGAGCCGCAGCGTCTCGATGTAGTCGGGCAGGATCGCCCGCGCCCGGAACGCGTCGGCGAGGGCGTCGTCGAAGCGACCGAGCTGCCCGGCGAGGAAGCCCCGGTAGAGGTAGTTCATCCCGTTGGTCGGATCCTCGGCGACCAGCTTCTCGAACCGCGCGAGGGACGCCTTGCGGAGCTCCACCGCGTCGTCGCCGAGGTTCGGCGTCCGGGCGACGACGAACAGCAACGACGCGGCGTCCTGCCGCACGAGATACGAGTCGTGGATCGGTCCCGGGTCGGTCGGGTCGGCCTCGGACGCCTCGATTCGCTGGACGGCCTGATCGAGGATCCGGACGTAGTCGCGCGCTCCGGCGGCGACGTCGCGGTACTCGCCGAGGGTGAGCTGCTGGCGGAGACGGAACGCGCGGGCGAGCGATCCGATCTCGCCGTCGGGATCGAGGGTGCTCGCCTGCTCGAACGCGCTCGCGGCCTCCTCGTGCCTCGCGAGGAGGTAGAGGGCGCGCCCGCGAACGTAGAGAGTGCCGACCCGGGCGAGCGGCGCGAGGTCGTGGAGATGCCGGTTCTCGGGCGTCGCCTCCTGCGCGGCGATCTCGGTGAACCGCTGTCCGAGCGCCTCCATCGTCGACACGATCAGCTCGACGCCGGCGTGCCAGCCGGGCGTCGGGTTCACCCGACCGCCGCCGCCGCCGCCCATCGCTCCGGGCACGCCGCCCCCGCCGTTCCCGGCGCTCCCGTCGGTCCCCTTCGCCTTCGCGAGCGACCAGCGCTCGGCGTCGTCGAGGTGGGCCGCCTCGAGGACGTGCAGGGCCGCCTCGAGCGCGATCACGGGATCGTCGGGAAGCCGGCTCGTCAGCTCCTGCCAGAACGAGGCGTCGCGGGCGGCCGTCGAGCTGCGGCCGAGGCGCCGGAGGGCGTCGACGACCGGCCGCTGACTCTCCGAGCTCGCCTCGAGCGCCTCGAGCCGGTCGTGAACGCGGGCGACCTCCTGCTCCGCCTTCTGGGCGCGCCAGCGCAGGCCGTTGCGCTCCTCCTCGAGCGACTTCTTGAGCGCGTTGATCTCGCGGAGCTCGTTGGCGTGTCGGTCGTCGGCGGCGCCGACGAACACCTTGAGGACGAACGCGAGCGCGATGAAGCCGCCGATGATCGCGAAGAAGCTGCCGGCGAGCAGCATCGGGCGACGCCGGAGCTGCCGCGAGAGCTGCGCCCCGCCGACGGCGCCCGCCGCGCCGGTGCTCGTCGCCTGACCGTCCATGAACGCGTCGAGGTCGACGATCATCTCGTCGATGAATCGATAGCGCTGGCCCGGCGAGGGCTCGATCGCCTTCTCGCAGATCGCCTCGAGGTCGGGGTGGGTCGTCGGGGAGAGCTCGCGGATCGGCGGCCAGGCGCGGCGCTTGACCACCTCGAGGGTGCCGCGCGGCGTCGACGCCGCCAGCGGACCCTTGCCGGTCAGGCAGAAGTAGAGGAGGGCGCCGACGGCGTGGATGTCCCCCGCGGTCGTCGCCGCCGGGGGCCCGGGCGCGAACCGCTCGGGCGCGTGGCAGGCGAGGGCGTCCCGGAGCGCCACCGTCCCGACCGGGAGGCGGATCGGGTTGCCGGTCGCGTCGGTCAGGTCCGGCGCCTGGCCGAAGTCGGTCAGGGTGGGCAGCTCGTGGTCGTCGAAGATGACGTTGCCCGGCTTCAGGCCGCCGTGGACGACCTTGCGGCGATGCGCGCGGACGAGCGTGCGGGCGACCTCGCGGACGATCTTGCAGGCCTGCCGCGGGCTCACCACCCGCCCGTCGTCGACCACCTTCGCGAGGTCGTCGCCCGCGACGTAGTCCGAGACGAGGAACGGCACGCCGTCCTCGGTCGCTCCGACCTCGCGCACCGGGACGATCCCCGGCTCGCCCGCGAGCGGCTCGGCGTGCTTCGCCGCGCGCTGGAAGCGCTGGGCCGAGAGGCCGTAGTTGCCGAGCTTCTCGTGCATCACCTTCACGACGACGATGGCGTCGTCGCCCTCGCCCGCGTCCCGGTCGCGGGCGAGGTAGACCGTGCCCGAGACCCCGGCGCCGAGGAGCGCCTCGAGCGTGAAGCGTCCGATCTGGCGGGGAGCGTCGTCGGGGAGCGGCTCGCCCCGACGCCGCGCCTTCCGCTTCGGCGGGAGCGCTCGCGTCGGCGCGTCGTCGTCGGTCTCGACCTTCTTCGGCTTCGCCTCCGACGCGGTCGTCGGGCGCTCGGGCGCGGCGACGGCGACGGCGACCGGGGCCGCCGGCGCGGCCGCCGTCCGGGCCGGCGCCGGGGGGCGCGGCGCTCCGGCGCTCGCCGGTCGCGGCGGCGGCGGCGGGGGTGGCTTGGCGCCGGACGCCGGCGGCTTCGGCGCCCGAGGGGGGGGCGGGGGCGGGGGCGGGGCGGCTCCGCTGGCCGGTCGCCCAGGGGCGGTCGCCCCCGAGCTCGCGCCCGGTCGGCCCGGCGCGCCGGCGCGCGAGATCGCCTCGCGGGTCAGCTTCTCGAGGGTGACGGGGTCGACCAGGCCGCGGCTGGCGATGAGGCGGGGCACATCGACGGAACCCGACGCGCCCGCCCGCTCGGTCATGAGCTCGGCCAGGGTCGCCTGGTCGACGACGCCTCGCTCCGAGAGGAGACGCCAGAACGCCTGCTCGGTCTGCCGGTCCATCGGCCTCGCCGTCACGGGCCGCGCGGGGTCGCCCGGCCTCCGGTCGGGATGATGGCCGCCTCGGGGCCCGACTTCAAACCGCCGCCCTCGCGGGCGGCGATCCCGCGTCGGCGGCGCGCTCCTACTTCGGCTCCGACGGGGCGCTCTTGACCTTCCCGAAGTAGATCGGCCGGGTCAGCCGTCGCAGGCTCTGGCCGCGCCGCTGTCGGATCAGCTCGAGCTCGTCGACGGCGACCACGATGTCGTCGTCCTGCGCGTGGGCGGTGAGGAGCGCCGCGGCCTCGAGGAGGAGGACCACGTCGGGCCGCGCGCCCGCGCCGGGGATCGGGCGGGCGCCGAGCTCCTCCGCCGCCGCCCGGCAGCGCGCCCGCAGCGCGATCAGGCGCGCGCGGGTCTCGGGGTCGCGCGCCGGATGAGGCAGCCTGACGCCGGTCGGGAGGGGCGGAAGGGCGGCGAGGGTCTCCCGGACCTCGAGAACGAGCGAGACCCAGCTGCCGAGCGCCCGGACCTCCGCCTCGGTCGTCGGCTCGCCGGGGAGCTGCGCGAGCGCCTCGGCGAGCGTCCGGGTCGAGTCGGTCAGGAGCGCCCGGCCGATCCGGGCGCCCGGATCGTCGACCGCCACGGGGTCTCCGCTCATCCCGCCACCTCCGATCAGGTCCTCCCAGCGGGCGAGCGCGCCCCAGAGGGCGGCCACGGCGGCCCGATCGGCGTCGCCCGCCTCCCGGGCGTCGGCCCGGACCTCGTCCAGGAGGGACCGCGCCCGCCCGCCCGCGGTGCTGCCGAGCGCGACGAGCGCCCGCTCGAGCGGGTCGGCGCCGTGGCGATCGAGGTGGCGCGCCCAGTCCTCTCGGAGGAGGTAGCTCGCATCGTCGAGCCCGCCCTGACCGAGCAGATGCCAGGGAAACTCGCCGGGGAAGCCGGCCGCCGGGTCGCCGGCGCCCGCGACCCAGTGATCACCCTGATGTCCGGGCGGGGCGCCGTCGAGACGGCGGAAGCTCTCGAGCGACTCGACCCGCTGGCGGTGCCACCGATCGCGCCGCTCGCGCTTCTCGTGCGTGGCGGCGAGATGCGCCTCCGCCCGGCCGAGGTCGCCGCCGTCGCGGAGGGCGGCGATCAGCACGACGATCGAGTGCTCGCGCCAGGTCAGTCGCAGCGGGGTCGGACCGGGGGCGAACGGGTCGAGCCCGTCGGGGTAGGGACCGTCGGCGCCGAGCTCGCGGAGCACCCCGTCGAGGCGGGCGAGGCCGCGCTCACGCGCCTGGAAGCGCTCGATCAGCTCCGCGAGCGCCAGGGGGTCGCCCCGCTTCGCGCGCAGCCGCAGCAGCTCGATGCGGCCGTCGGGATCGGTCAGCTCGCGCCCGAGAGCAGCGCGGAGCTCCCGGGACTCGGCGTGGACCGCGTCGACGGTCGACTCGAGGCTCTGCCAGGCGAACGCGCTGAGCCCGATCACCGCGACGAGCAGCCAGATCGCGAGCAGCGTCACCCGCGGCCGGCGCGCGAACCAGATGACGAACGCGCCCCAGGCGAGCATGGCCGCGTGGACCGGCCAGGCGGCCGGCTGACGCGCCATCGCTATGATCGGCGCCGCCACCGCGAGCCAGAGCATCGCGACCACGATGACCGGCATCGGTCCGCGGGTTCGGGTGATGCCGGCTCGCTCGAGGAGGTCCGGCTCCGGGGACGGCGCGTCGACCGGCCCCGCCGAGCCACCGCCCGCCTGATCGCCGCGATCGTCGTCGGGTCCGGACATGCGCCGCTCAGCGGAGCGAGCTGGCTCGACCCAGCATCACCCACGGCGAGGGCGGCGCGGCCTCGAGGCGCGGCGCCGCCTCGCCGCCGCGTCCCTCGAATCGGACGAGCGCCGCCGCGACCGCCGCCGCGCGGGCGCGCCGATCGACGTGGTCGTCGCCCTCGCCGGTCACCGGCGCGCTCGCGCCGCCGCGCTCGCGCAGCCCGCTCACGAACGGCTCGAGCCACCCGGTGTGGAACCGGCCGGCGCGGAAGTCGTCCTCGCTGCACAGCCTCACGACCAGGGGGAGGGTCGTCTCGAGACCGCTCACGACGAACTCGCTCGCGGCGCGGCGGAGGCGGGCGATCGCCTGGTCGCGGGTCGGCGCGTGCACGCAGAGCTTCGCGAGCATCGGGTCGTAGAAGGTCGAGACCTCGAGGCCCGCCCGGAGGGCGTGCTCGACGCGCACGCCGGGTCCCGACGGCAGCTGCAGGGCGTCGATCACGCCCGCGCTCGGGACGAAGCCGCCGAACGGATCCTCGGCGTAGATCCGCGCCTCGATCGCGTGCCCCGACATCTTCACGTCGCTCTGCGCGATCGGGATGACGCCCGTCTGGGCGATCGCGAGCTGGCACGCGACGAGGTCGACGCCGGTGACGAGCTCGGTCACCGGGTGCTCGACCTGGAGCCGGGCGTTCATCTCCAGGAAGTAGAAGCTGCCGTCATCCTCGACCAGGAGCTCGACGGTGCCCGCGTTCGCGTAGCTCGAGCCGGCGGTGAGGGCGACGGCGGCCTCGCCGAGCCGCGCCCGCTGGGCGGCGTCGACGACGGGGCTCGGCGACTCCTCGATGAGCTTCTGGTGGCGGCGCTGGAGGCTGCACTCGCGCTCGCCGAGGTGGATCGCTCCGCCGGCGCCATCGCCGAGCACCTGCACCTCGATGTGACGGGCGCCCGTGATGAGCTTCTCGACGTAGACGTCGGCCTGACCGAACGCGCCCGCCGCCTCGCTCCGCGCGCGCTCGAACGCGCTCTCGACCTCGGCGAGCTCGGTGACGGTGCGGATGCCCTTGCCGCCGCCGCCGCCGCGCGCCTTGAGGACGACCGGCAGACCGACCGACTCGGCCACCGCGCGGGCGTCGGCGGCATCGGCGCAGGGGCCGGCCGAGCCGGGGATCGTCGGAACGCCGAGCCGCTCGGCGGTGACGCGCGCCTCGACCTTGTCGCCCATCAGGCGAATCGACTCCGGCGAGGGGCCGATGAAGACGAGGCCGGCGTCGCGCGCCGCGGCGGCGAAGTCGGCGTTCTCCGACACGAAGCCGTAGCCCGGATGGACCGCGTCGGCGCCGCTCCGTCGGGCCGCGTCGAGGAGCTTGCCGAAGTCGAGGTAGCTCTCGCCCGGGCTCTTGCCTCCGATCGAGATCGCCTCGTCGGCCGCGGAGACGTGCGGGCTCCCCCGGTCGGGCTCGGAGTGGATCGCCACGCTTCGGATCCCGGCTTCCCGGAGCCCGCGCGCGATGCGGACGGCGATCTCGCCGCGGTTGGCGATGAGGCACTTGCGGATTGGCTTGGTCTTGGCCACGAGGCTCTCCGTCGGAGGCGGTGGGGCGGACCGGGCGCTCGCTCGACACCCGCCCCGGGGGGCCTTGGTTCCTACTTCTTGCGCGGACGCTTGAGACCGAGGCGTCGGGCGAGCTCGTCGGCGGCCCCCGGAAGGACCGGATCCTTGGGCCCGGCGGGCCTCTTCTTCTTCTTCGGCGATGCCGCCGCCGCGGCCTCCGCCGTCGCGGGCCGGGGTGTTGGAGGTGGCTTGGCCGCCGCGGCCGGCGGAGCGCTCCGCGGCATGGGCGCGGGCGGCTTGCTCGCGAGCGCCGGACGCTCCGCCTCGGTCTCGGCGGCCGACCGCGCTGCCTCGGTCGCGGACACGGGCGGAGCGGACGGAGGTGGCGGGGCGGGTGCTGGCTCTGGTGCTGGCTCTGGTGCTGGTGCCGGTGCGGGGGATGCCGGTGCCGGCGGCGGGGCCGGGGGTTTCGACGGCGGAGCGGTCTCCCGCGCGGGGGCGATCGCGGGCGCCGCATCGCCGACCTCGGTCGCCGGCGCG
The DNA here is from genome assembly GCA_029260755.1 of Planctomycetota bacterium. GTDB lineage: Bacteria > Planctomycetota > J058 > J058 > JAJDCQ01 > JAJDCQ01. Next base: position 7,542 of record JAJDCQ010000195.1, read on the forward strand.
TCGCCCGCCTCGGTCGGGATCGCGTCGGTCGCGGGGAGCGGCGCCGGGCTCGTCCGCGCGGTCTCGGGCTCGCCGCCGCGCGCCGCGGGCGCCGAGCGGGCGCCCGGCCGGAAGCGATGCGGCTGGCCCGTCTTGTGGAGACGCCGCCGGGCCGCCGGATCGAGGCCGTCGTCCCAGGGCTCGTCCCCGGCGGCCGAGGCGGGCACGAAGCCGCCGACGCGGGTCGGCTCGAGCTCCGAGCGGGGGGGAGGCGGAGGAGGCGTGTCGGCGCGCATCGACAGGCTCACCCGCTTGCGCTCGAGGTCGACGCCGAGGACGCGCACCGAGACCGCCTCGCCCAGGGTGACGACCTCCTCGGGATGGCCGACGTAGCGCTCCGCGAGCTGACTCACATGGACGAGGCCGTCGTGATCGACGCCTATGTTCACGAACGCGCCGAACTCGGTGATGTGCGTCACCGTCCCGTCGAGGTCCATCCCCGGCCGCAGATCGCGGAGCGTCGTGACGCCCTCGGGCGCGTCGAGCTCGAACCGGGGCCGGTCGTCGCGCGCGCCGCGCTCGAGGGCGCGCCGGAGCGCCGCGGCCCGGGCCGCGCCGAGCCTGGCGCTGGTGGTCGACCAGTCGAGCTCGTCGATCGCCGAGGGGTGACCGATCAGCCTCTCGAGCTCGACGCCCGCGCCTCGGGCGAGCTCCTCGACGATCGTCCGGCTCTCGGGATGGAGCGCGGTCGCGTCGAGCAGATCCGGGCCGCCGATGACGCGGAGGAACGCGATCGCGTCGTCGAGGACCGCCTCGTCGACGCCCGGGACGCGGCTCAGGTCGGCGCGCCGCTCGAACCGCCCGTCGCGATTCCGGTTGTCGATGATGATACGGGCGAGCTTCGTTCCGATCCCCGGGACGTAGGACAGGAGCGACCAGGTCGCGGCGTTCAGATCGGCGCCGACGAGGCAGACGAGGTCCTCGATCTCGGCGTTGAGGGCCTCCCGGAGCCGGCGCGGCGCCACGTCCGCGACGACCGGATCGGTCAGCAGGCTGCGCGGGTCGACCTTCGTGAGCTCGGTCAGCGGGTCGAGGACGCGGCGGGCGAGCGCCACGGCCGAGCGGCCCGTGCCGTCGAGCTTCGGGAACTCGGCCCGGCCGATCTTGCTCGCGCCGTAGTCGCTCGCCACCTCGAGCGGCAGGACGGTCCGACGGACGCGGCGCGGGGCGCGCGCAGCGGGCGTCGCGCTCGCGGACGTCGGCGGCGCCGCCGCGTCGTCGGAGCTGCCGGGCCGCGATGGCTTCGGCGGCAGCGGTTCGATGTCGCCCCGGTGGTAGCGGGCGAGGAAGCGGCGGACGAACACGTCGGCGTCGCGGTTCGCGATCCCCGCGCCGCTGACGACCACGTCGACGGCGTGCGCCTCGATGAGCCCGGCGAGGACGGCCTCGGCCTCCTCCACGCGCCGGGTCGGCGGGAGCGGCCAGATCGTCGAGTGGGTGACGAGGCGTCCGTCCCCGGTCACGACCGCGATCCGGCATCCGAGGCGGTAACCCGGGACGATCGCGAGGACGGTTCCGTTCGGCAGGCACGGCCCGCCCATCACCCGTCGGAGCTCCGCGCAGGCGGCGTCGATCACGCGACGCTCGGCCGTCATGACCGCCTGGGCGCGCACGTCCCGTCCGATGCTCGGCGCGAGGATCCGCTCGTAGGCGTGCCGGATCGCCTCGCGGATCAGCGGCTCGAAGATCGAGTGGCCGCGGAGCCAGCGCCCCTCGAGGTAGGCGAGGATGAGGTCGGCCGGGCCATCGACGGTGACCTGGAGCACCCGCTCCCGCTCGCCGCGATTGATCGCGAGGAGGAGCGCCTCGTCGGGCTTGTCGAGCGGGAGACGCGCGCCGGCGAGCGAGGCGTAGGGGCTCGCGTCGCCGGGCGCCGAGAGGTCGGGCCAGTTGGCGTCGACCGGGTCGTCCCCGGCGCCGCCGATCGGGCCGTCTCCGGGATCGCTCGCCGCCGATGCGCTCAGGATGCCGCGGGGCATCGGACCGGTGCCGGGGGCCGGCGTCGACGCGGGCGTCGACGCGGGCGCCGGGACCATCCCGCCGGCCAGGCTGTCCTCGGGCGCGAAGTCGTCGCTCGTCGGACCGATGATCGTCGGCGGCGCGAGGGCGCTCGGCGACGGCCGGCCGAGCGGCGCCGGCGACTCGGGGGGCGTGAAGTCGTCCGAGGTCGGCCCGAGGCCGGGAGAGCGGAGCTCGTCGTCGCTCGACTCGCCGAAGACCCCGAGGCGACCGAGTCGACCCGAGGACCGCGGGCCGTCGGCGTCGGTCGAGGGCGCGGCCGGCAGAGGCGGCGGCGCCGGCAGCCCGAGGATGTCGGCGACGATCTCCAGGAGCGGGTCGGGCGGGCGCGGCCCGCGGAGCTCGGCGAGGATCGCCGCGTCGGCCTCGGTCGCCTCGCGGATCCAGCCGCGCGCGATCGGGTCCTGGGCGATTCGTTCGGCGACGATGTGGATCGCGCCGGTGAGCGCCGAGACGACGTCGCCCACCTCGCGGGCGGGGTCGACGAACGGCCCGGCCACGTCGATGACGTCGCCCTCGTAGCGCTGCTGCGCGAGGAGCTCGTCGGCGAGCGGCTCGAGGCCGCGGCCCCGCGCGGTCGCCCCGCGCGTGCGGGCCTTGCTCCGGAGAGGGAGGTAGAGATCCTCGAGCTCGCGACGGTTCCGGGCGGCGGCGACCTGTCCCTCGAAGTCGGCCAGCGGCGCGCGACCGGCCTTGCGCGCGGCCTCGAGGATGGTCTGCCGCCGCCGCTCGAGGTCGGTCAGGCGGTCGCTCCGGTCCTGGATGTGGCGGATGGTGGCCGCGTCGAGCCCGCCCGTCTCATCAGGACGGTGGTGGGCGAGGAAGCTCGGTCGGCGTCCTCGCGCGAGCTGCTCGAGCGTCCAGGTCACGTGGTCGGGGTCGAGGCCCATCTCTAGGGCGATGACCCGACCCATCTCGGTCGTGTTCGACACCGTCGCCTCGGTCGCGCGCTGGGAAGCTCCGCGACATAGTTCTCTGACTGCAAAGACTATCGGTGATGAGGCGAGGCCTGTCCACCGCGCGCCAGCGGTCGAGCTCGACCGCGCTCCGTCAGAGCGCGGCGAAGCGGCGCCCGCGCCCCGCGATCCCCGCCCGAGGCAGGGTCACCGTGCGCTCCGCGTCGTCGGTCGTGCGCCCGATCGGCCCGGCCTCGACGCCCGCGCCCGAGAGGACCGCGAGGGCGCGGTCGACGTGATCCTCGGGGACGGTGACGCAGAACCCGACGCCCATGTTGAAGGCGGTGTGCATCTCATCGGTCGGGATCCCGCCGCGCTCCGCGATGAGGCGGAAGATGCCCGGCGCCTCGGGCATCGCGTCGATCTCGAAGCCGACCGGCGCGGCCACCCGGCGGAGGTTCAGCAGCCCGTCGCCGGTGATGTGAGCGCACGCCGTGACGGTGACGTCGTCGGCAGCGAGGAGCTCGAGGATCGGCTTCACGTAGATCCGGGTCGGCTCGAGGAGCGCCTCCCCGATGCTCGCCCCGCCGAGCTCCTCGGGGCGCTCGGCGAGCGCCTCGGCGGCGGCGTCGAGGTCGCGGTCGCCGAGCAGGACGCGGCGGGCGAGGGAGAGGCCGTTACTGTGGATGCCGGCGGAGGCGAGACCGATCACGACCTGGCCGGAGGTCGTCTTGGTGCCATCTATGATGCGGTCGAGGGCGACCGTGCCGACCGAGAAGCCGGCGAGCTCGAACGCGCGGCCGGGGCGGATGCCCCTGATGATCTCGCCGACCTGCGCGATCTCCCCGCCGGGGATCGAGACGCCGGCCTGCCGCGCCCCCTCGTGGAGGCCGCGCCCGAACGCCTCGAAGAAGACCGGGTCGGGCCGCTCGATCGCGAGGTAGTCGAGGAACGCGATCGGGCGGGCGCCGACGCAGATGAGGTCGTTGACGTTCATCGCGATGAGGTCGATCGCGATCGTGTCGTAGCGGTCGAGGAGCTGCGCGATCACGAGCTTCGTGCCGACCCCGTCGCAGCAGACGGCGAGGCCGATCCCGCTCCCGGCGCCGAGCTCGACGACCTCGGCGAAGTAGCCGCCGCCGACGAGCGGGCGGCCCGGCCCGTCGCAGGCCTCCGTCGCCTTCCTGACCCAGCCGAGGAGGCCGCCCATCGCCGCCTCCTCGGCCGCGACGTCGACCCCGCTGCTCGCGTAGGTGGGCTGGTCGGTCGTCATCGGGATCGCTCCGTGCCGCGGACAGTCGGCTCAGTTCGGGTGGACGGTGGTCTCTTCCATCTCGGGAAACGCGACGTCGAGCGCGGCGACGCTCCGGGCGTCCTCGGCGACGGCGGCGGCGACCCGGTCGGCGAGGGTGCGGACGACGTCGGGCGGGGTCTCGCGCGAGGCGGCCTCGCGGAGCTGCGCGAAGAGGTCCTCGACGAACCCGACCCGGCGCACGCCGACGTTCTGCCGGACGGCCACCTCGAGGTTGTGGGCGACCGCCTCGTAGGTGCCGTAGTAGGCGTCGTCGACCGCGGCGACGGCCGCGTCGGGCTCGCCGAGGACGGCGTGGCGGACGGCCCGGTCGAGGTGGGCCGCGACCTGCTCGGCGACGTCATCCCAGCTCGCGGGCGCGGCGGCGTCGATCGCGTCGGTGCGCGGCGTCGTCCGATCCGGCGCGCTCGCGGCGGCGGTGCTCGCGGGGGTCCCGCTCGTCGCACCCGTGCCCGGGCCGGCCGGACAGCCGACGGCGACGCTCGCCGCCGCGGCGAACGCGAGGAGCCCGGCGGCGCGCGCGCAGGGACGACGACTCACTTGGCGCCCGGGAAGTTCCAATCCCACTCCACGGTGAACGGCTCCCACCACGGGTCGACGCCGGTGACCGGGTCGGTGTGCCGGCCGAAGCCGTTCTCCGACGGCGGCCGGAGCTCGTAGCGGAGCCGGTAGCGACCCTTCCCCGGCATGCGGATGCTCGCGCCGTAGTGGGGACCGTCCTTGGCGACCATCGGGTGGAACGTCCCCGAGAGCGGCTCGCCGCCGCCCGCGGGCGTGATCGTGTACTTCACCGTCAGGTACGGGATCCACTCGCCGAGCCCGAAGCCGTTCGGGTTCTTGCGGTCGCCCGCGACGTCGCACTCGAGGTGGATCACGTTCTCGCCGGTGAGCGGCTCGCCGTGGTCCATCGTGACCGGCGGCAGCCAGACGGCGGTCACCCGCATCGCGTTCTTCTTGACCGGGTCGCCGATCGGGAACTCCCGGAAGGGCGCGTCCTGGGCGGCCGCCGGGCGGCCCGGGCTCCGCAGGATCGCGAGCCCGCCGAGGGCGAGGGCGGCGACGAGGGAGGCGGCGACGATCGCCGTCTTCGGTCCGGAGCTCGCGCGCGCTCGGGTCATCGGTCCTCTCGCTCGGTGGCGGCGATGGCGGCCGCGATGCCGGCGGTGGCCTCGTCCACCGCGGCGGCCGCGCGCGTCGCCGCGACGTCGTCGGACGGGGACGCGAGCAGCCGATTCACCGCGGCGGCGGCCGCCTCGATCCGCTCGCCGAGCTCGGCCACCCGCGCCCGAGGCAGCTCCCGGCGGAGGTGAGCCTCGAGCCCGATCGGGCCACCGTAGTGGCCGTGCAGAACCTGGTCAAGGATCCTGCGGGCTCTCTCGGCGCGGCCGGCCCGCGCGTCGGCGAGGGCGGCGCGCAGGCCGGCGATCGACCGCTCGGCTCGCCGCGACGGCGGGTCGGGTCGCACCGGCGCGCCGTCGCCGCGCGGCGGGGGAGCGGCGCGCACCCGGACGGTGACGGCCACCGACGGAGGGCTCGCCGCTCCGGCGGCATCGACGACGATCCGACCGATGGTCACGCCCGGCGCCGGTCTCCGGGATGGGCGTCGGCCGTCGGGGGCGCCGGGCTCATCCGGGCCGGCCTCGTCATCCTCGACGCCCTCGGGGACGAGCCACTCGTGGAAGAGCTGCAGTCGATAGCGTCCGGGCGGGACGGGCGCGAGCCGGGCGCGTCCGCCGGTCCCGATCCGCTCGAGCCACGGATCGGGGACGACCAGGACGAGCGCCCGCATCTGCGCGTGGATGTCGCAGAGGATCTCGTGCGCGCCGACCGCGCCGAAGCTCTGCTCGCGGCGGTCGCCCGGCTTCACCGTCAGGTTGAACGGCGTCCGCAGGGCGCGGCAGTGGACGCTGTGGACCTCGGGGTCGTCGTTGCCGATCACGAGTGATTCGCCCAGGACGAGCCCGACCACCTTCGGATGGAACCGGAGCTCGGACTGGCCGAGCCGGCGGAACCGCTCGGCCCGAGGAGCTCGCGCGGCGGCCTCGGCCGCCGCGGTCGCGCGGTCGACATCCTCGCGGACGAGGAAGACGAAGCCGTGACTCGGGCCGGCGAGCGGCGGCAGGTCGTCGGGGAGCTCGAGGGCGACGTCGATCGCGGCGGCGCGCGGGCCGCCCGGCTCGCCGTCGCCGTCGCCGGCCCGGGTCGCCGAGCTCGCGATCGTCGCGGCGACGAGCAGTCCCCCGCCCACGGCGGCGATGGCGAACGACCGGGCCGCGAGTCGCGTCACGCGGGGGCCGCCCGGCGGCGCGTCTGGATCCGCACGCCGCTCCGCGTGGCGAGCTCGCTCACGACCCAGCGCGGGTCGAGGTCGGTCTCGAGGCAGCGGACGCCGGGCTCGACCCGCCCGCTCGCGAGCCCGCGGGTGACGACGGCGGCGCCGAAGCCGGTCGTCCGCTCCATCGCGGTGAACCCGTCGGCGCCCTTCTCGAGCATCTCGAGGATCACCTCGCTCCCGTCGCGACCGACGCCGACGGCGCGCATCACGACGAGGTCGCCCACCTCGGGATAGGCGAGCCGCTCGCCGGCGACGACGTGGAAGAGCTCGCGCGGACGGACGCGCGCGGTCGTCTCGGCGCCGTCGACCTCGGCGACGACGTCGACGGCGTCGAGCTCGAGGAGGCCGAGGTCGCGGAGGAGCCGGATCTTCTCGACGTGGCCCGGGTAACGCAGCGTCTTGTAGTCGAGCCGATCGACCTTGCCCGCGAGCGAGGTCGTCGCGCCGGCCGTCCCGCCGACGGTCGAGAACGCCTCGAGCGGGCCGAGCGGCGTGAAGTCGATCGTCTCGAGCTCGTCGAGCGACGGCACCGTCGCGAGCTTGCCATCGCGGAGCACGGCGCACTCGCCGAGGTACTCGTTGGTGAGGCCGGCCGGGTGGAACAGGAGGCGGAACTCGAGCGGGCCGACCTTCTCCTCCGGCAGACCGCCGCAGTAGACGATGATCGAGCGCGCCTCGCCGCCGAGCTCGAGGAGGGCGAGCCCCATGAGCGTGTTGCCGATCCCCGGGGCGAGGCCGCAGTCGGGCATGATCGCGACGCCCTTGTCGCGAGCCTTCGCGTCGAGCTCGGCCATCGCGTTCCGGGTGACCGGGCTGCCGCCGAGGTCGGAGAGATGGACGCCCCGGTCGACGGCCGCCCGCGCCACCGCGGGCCCGAACCGGTAGGGGACGCAGGAGGCGGCCGCGATCGCGCCGTCGAGGACGTCGCGGAGGGCCGCGTCGCTCCCGGCGTCGAGCTTCTTCGCCGTGATCTCGACGCCCTCGCCGCGCTTGCTCCGGATCCGCTCGGCGGCTGCCTCGGCGTTCTCGAGGATCGCGTCGGCGAGGACGATCTCGACCTTCGCGTCGGCGCCCGACGGGGCGGGGGCGAAGGCGAGGTCGTAGGCGCAGGCGGTGCCCTGGCGCCCGGCGCCCAGGACGACGTATCGATCGACGGTCATCGGTGGTCGGCTCCTCGAGATGGACCGCGATCGCGGTCGCGACGAGCCGATGGTAGCGGGGAGGCGCCGCCCGTCAACGAAGCTCGAGGTGGAACGGCTCGGAGACGAGCTCGAGGAGCGGGCTCTCGCCGGGGGGCATGCCGCCGCCGCGGAGGTCGGTGAAGAACGCCGACACGGGAGCGCGGAGGATCAGGATGGCCTCGTGGTGGCCGGCCGGGACGAGCCAGTCCCGGAGCTTCCCGTCGGAGTCGAGGAGAGGACCGCACTCGCTGTGATCCCGAATTGCACAGAACGTCCCCGTCGAGAGGGCCGAACGACCGGCCCGGAGCTCGGTCAGCGCGCCGGCCGGGTGGGCCACACCCTCGCCGCAGAAGTCGACGTGGAGCTCCCAGAGGTTCGAGTCGCCGATCTCCGGAATGATCCGGAGGCCGATCGACTCGGGCTCGAGCGGGACGGGCGTCGAGCGATCGCTCTCGATCCGGAGCTCGAGGAGGTCCTGACTTCGACTCCGGGAGACGCCGGTGCGCACGGCCTCGACCACGATCGAGACGCCGAGCACCGCGGCGGCGCGGTCCGGCGCCGCCTGCCGCAGGGCGAGCCAGCTCTCGTAGCGCCCGCTGCGCGCCTGTCGTTCGAGCCACCCGAGGCGGATCCGCTCGCGGTTCGCGATCCCCGCGATCGCGAGCGCCGCCGCGCCGAGGAGGATCACGAGCGGCCCGCGGAGCCGGCGCGGCTTCGCCTCGGTCGGAGCGGCGGCGGGGTCGTCGGTCATCGCACCATCTCGAGCTCGAAGCTCGTCGACGGGATGGTCAGCTCGGGCTCGCCGCGGGGAAGCTCCGGGAACGGGACCGACGGATCGAAGACCAGCCGGAGCGTCGTCCGGTAGCGGCCCGAGGCGACTCGCCCCGATGAGACCCGGAGGCGTCCGGTGCTCGGATCGATGAGCTGCTCTCCGCGCCAGCCGTTCTCGGAGCTCGAGAAGATCGCGAGGGGCACATCCAAACGCCAGAGTCCCGGCGCGGGGCGCGTCGGGATCGGTATCCGGCGGTCGCCGAGCGTTCCCACGACGACCAGCCCGCCGCCGGGCTGCTCGATCTCGAGCTGGAAGTCGACGTAGCTCTCGGCGAGCCGATCGATCCGGTGGGGGTCTCCGCGAACCTCGAGCACGATCCAGTCGTGGCCGCCGCCCTCGCTCTGCCGGCGGCTCGCGACGGCCGTCACCTCGAGTCCGAGCGCGGCGCGCGCGGCCGCGGGGTCGCGCTCGAGGAGGGTCCGGAGGCTGGCGACGTCGCCGCCTCGGGCTCGCCACCCGAGCCAGGCGATCTCGAGGCGGTCACGGCGGCCGGCCACGAAGAGCGCTCCGATCGCGATCGCCGCGGCGAGGCCCAGGCGGGCGACCCGTCCGGCGACCCGCCGGCGTGGCCCGGTCGCGTCCGCCCGGTCGGGCTCGACCTCGGTCTCGGGGACGACGGTCACCGCCCGAGCCCGAGCGGAAAGCGCGCGGTCCGGACCGGCACGGATGCGATCTCCCCGCTGATCGTCACCGCGCCGCCAGGCGACGAGGCACCCTCGAAGAGCGAGCTCGGGTCGATCCAAAGGACGAGGGCGGCGTCGTGGTCGCCCGGGTCGACGGCCGAAGCGCCCGAGAGGACGCCGTCGCGCGGGTCGAGGAGCGGGCCGCACTTGCTGTGCTCGACCATCGCGCAGAATGCGCCGACCGAGAGGTCGAAGGCCACCTCGCCCGCGGCCGGCACGAGCAGCGGCGCCCGCGGCGGCTGGTGCGGGGCGAGCTCGCCGCAGAAGTCGATGTGAAGCTGCCGCGCCCAGATCGGGTCGTCGGGGTCGTCGTCGGGGCGGTCGGCGCCGACGACGAGGTCGATCGCGAGGACGTGGAGGCTCGTCTCGGCGAGGCGCCGACTGCGGACGCGCACCGCGAGGGTCTCGTCGCTCGGCGAGCCGTCGTGCTCGCGGCGCGCCTCGACGGTGATCTCGAGGTCGAGAGCGGCGAGGGCGGCCTCGGGGTCGAGGCGGCGGAGGGTGGCGAAGGCGTCGGCATCGCCGCCGCGCACCTTCGCCGAGAGATAGCCAATGATGATGCGCTTCCGCTCGACGACCGCGATCGCGAGCGCCGTCACGACGATCAGGGCGATCGCGCCGAGCGAGACGGCGAGCCGACGGCCGCCGCCGCGTCGCGGAGGTGTTTCGGCGCCGTTCGCGGTCGAGAGGGGATCGGTCGCGGGCTCGGTCACGGAAGGATTCGTCGTTCCTGGAACAGCCCGCGCAACGGCAAACGAACCGGACGCTGGCAACTCGCATTCCGCGTCATCCGCGTCATCCGCGGTTCCCACTGATTCAACACCGACAGAGACCGAACCGCGGATTTCGCGGATTGCACGGATTGGTTCGGGCGTCGCCGAGCCATTGCCGACGCGTCACGGCGCTCCGACCGAGACTCCTGTTCTTGGAACGGACCCGCGCAACGGCAACCGGACTCTGGCAACTCGAGCTCCGCGTCATCCGCGCAATCCGCGGTTCCCACTCGTTCAACGCCGAGAGAGACCGAACCGCGGATTTCGCGGACCACGCGAATTGACTCGGGCCCGAACCGCGGAATTCGCGGATGACACGGATTCAGCATATCCGGTTCGACGCGATGCAGCCGATCCGGTTCCCGGAGAAGCTCGTTTCGGGAAAGACCCCCCACATGTTGCGGTCACACGGACCCACTGCTACGGTATCGGGAATCCGCATGGCATCCCGTTCGACCGAGCTCTCCGCCTCTCCGCCGCGTCGCGCCGCCCGCGACGGCGTCCCCGACCCCTGGAATCGGAAGCTGATCGGCTCGAAGTTCCGGCTGCTCCCGTTCCTCGAGGAGGCGATCGTGGCGCGGGCCGGTGCGCGGGTCGAGACGTTGCTCGAGCCGTTCGCCGGCACCGGGGCGCTCGCCTGTCATCTGCTCCGTCGGGGCATCGCGCAGCGGGCGATCCTCGTCGACCTCCTCGCCTGCAACGCGACGATCCTGCGCGGCTGCCTCGGGCCCGGGCGACTCCAGCCGGGATCGCGCGAGCTCCACGCGATCGCGGCGGAGCTCGACGCCCTCCCGCCGCGCCCTGGCTACGCGACACGCGTCTGGGGCGATCGCTACTTCACGGCGCGCAACGCGGCCCGGATCGACGCGATCCGCGACGAGATCGAGCGCCGCCGCGAGGCCGGCGAGCTCGGCGAGCGGGCGCACGCCCTCCTCGTCGGCGCGCTCCTCCTCGCAGCGGACGGGGTCGCGAACACCGTCGGGCAGTACGACGCGTTCCTCAAGCACCTCGGCGGCCCGTGCTACGACGAGCGGGGGCGGCATCTGGTCGACGGAAAGGCGAAGGCGGCGCTGCGTCTCCGGCTGCCTCGGATCGAGGAGGAGCGACGCGTCGAGGTGGCGACGGGCGACGCGGTGGCGCTCGCGCCGGAGCTGCCGGTGGCCGATGTCGCCTACCTCGATCCGCCCTACAACCAGCGGCAGTACTGCGACAACTACCACGTCCTCGAGAGCATCGCGCGCTGGGAGAAGCCGCCGGTGCGCGGGGTGACGGCCAAGTTCGACCGGACCGGGCTCCGGAGCGACTGGAGCCGGAAGCGCCTCGCCGCTGGCGCGCTCGAGGCGCTCCTCGCGCGGGCGCGCGTCCGTCGGTGGGTGTTCCTGTCCTACTCCTCGGAGGGGATCATCCCCGCCGAGACGATCGAGGCGATCCTCGCGCGGCACGGCGAGGTCGAGGTGCTCGAGCACGACTACCGCGTGTTCGGCAACGGCGCCGGTCGATCGCGCGACCGGCGGGTGACCGAGCGGCTCTACGCATTGCGGCTCGCGCCCGATCGGGGGGAAGCGTGACGAAGGCGACCGAGACGACCGCCGTGACCGACGCCGCGGGGAAGGCCAGGCGAGACGCGATCGAGCTCTTCGACGAGGCGGGCAACAGCCGCGGCTTCCTCGATCCGCGAAACGTCCTGAACGACCTGACCGGGCGCGAGTGGCAGTTCTGGACCCGGAGCGTGATCACCAAGCCCTACCCGGCGACCGGGAAGACCTCGGTCGCCCACGACCTCCGGCGCGAGCACGGCGCGGAGAAGCCGCCGCATCTCTGCGCCGACCTGATCCGCGTCTTCACCAAGGCGGACGAGGTCGTCCTCGATCCGTTCATGGGCACCGGCGGGACGCTCCTCGGCGCCGCGCTCGCGGGGCGGCGCGCCGTCGGGATCGACCTCGAGGCGCGCTGGCCCGAGCTCTACGACCGCGTCTGCGAGCGCGAGGGGTTGACGCGGTTCCCGACGATCACCGGGGACGCCCGCGCGGTGCTCGACGGGTCGGCCGAGCCAGAGCCGCCCGGGCTGCCGCCCTCGGTCGACCTCGTCCTGACCGATGTCCCCTACTGGAACATGGACAAGGCGCCGCGCAGCCCCGGCAAGTGGAAGCGGGTCGGCGAGGCGAGCCGCGAGCGGCGCAAGAGCAAGCTCAGTCGGTTTCAGGCGCACGCCTACCCGACCAAGGAGATCTGGCGCGACGAGGTCGCCGCCGTCCTCCTCGCGGCCGCCGCGCGCCTGCGCGAGAAGCGCTACCTCCTCGCGTTCGTCGGCGACATGTACTTCGACGACGCCTACCACCAGCTCGGCGCCGAGCTCGCCTCGGCCGTCGCGGCCGCGAGCCCCGATCTCGTTCTCAAGGCGTCGCTCGTCTGGTACGACGTGAGCAAGAAGCTCCACATCTACGGCTATCGCTACGCGTGGATCCCCTCGATCATCCACCAGAACGTGCTCGTCTTCCGGAAGCAGACCGGCGGGCCGAAGCCGCGCAAGCGGAGTCGCTGACCGCCCGCCCGGCGGCTATCGTGAACGGGTGAGCGGGCCGAGCACGACGCGCTGGACCTTCATCGTCGCCGGGCGAGACCCCGACGGCAGCCGGTACGAGGAGGCCTGGCGCTACCTCTTCGGCGCGTATCGCCCGGTGATCGTCGCCTACTTCGCCCGCCACGCCCCCGAGCAGACGACGGCCGCCGAGTGGGCCGACGAGTTCCTCGCCGCGTGGGTCGAGGGCAGCCTCGATCGCGCCGACCCCGAGAAGGGCAGCTTCCGCCGCTACCTCGCCCGGTCGCTCCGCAACTTCCGCTTCAAGCGGCACCGCGACGAGAAACCCCGCGGCGGGATTCGGACCTGGCTCGGGCTCGGCGGCGGCGGCGCCGACGACGACGGGGCGCCCCGGATCGACCCGGCCGACGAGGGCGCCGAGGACGCCGAGCGGTGGTTCGCCCGCGCGTGGGCGGGGCGCGTCCTCGAGCTCGCCCTCGAGAAGCTGCGTCTGTATCAGCGGGCGCGGCGGGCCCAGGACGGCAAGAGCCGCCCGTTCGACCTCGTCCGCGCCTACCACCTGCCCGCGAACGACGCCGACCGGCCGGGCCAGCGCGAGCTCGCCGAGCGGTTCGGGCTGACCGAGAAGGCGGTCGAGCGCCAGCTCGATCACGCCCGGAAGAAGCTCCGCGACTGGATCCTCCAGGAGATCCGTGAGTCGGTCGCCGACGAGGACGAGCTCGGCGCCGAGGTGGAGGTCCTCCTCGCCCACGGTCGCGATGTCCTCGGCGCGCTCGACCTCACCGCCGCCGACTGAGCGCGGAACCGGGTGCCTCAGCCGCCGCCCTCGAGCTCCGCGATGCGCGCGTCGAGGGCCGCGCGCGCGTCGGCCGGCACGACGGCTCGAGCGCGTCGGAGGTCGTCGAGCGCCGCCGCGGTCTCGCCCCGGGCGAGCCTCGCCGCGGCGCGCATCCGCCGCGCGGTCGGCCAGTGCGGCCGGAGGGCGATCGCGGCGTCGAGGGCCGCCCCGCGGGCGTCGGGCTCGGCCGTCGACAGCGCGATGGCGAGATGGAGCTCCTCGGCGCCGAGCTCGCCGGCGTGCTCGATGACTCCCTCGCGCGCGAGGCGGATCGCCTCGACGGGGTCGCCCGACGCGCGGGCGCGATGCACGGCCAGGAGCCGCCGGTCGCGCGGGGAGAGGCCCGGGAGCTGATCCCGGCCGATTCCGTCGACGAGGGCGACGAGCTCGGCATCGCGGGCGGCGCTCGGACCGTCGAGGACGGTCGCCGCGACGGCGAGGCGGACGAGGTAGCACCGCGTGACCGCGCTCTCGGGGTCGAGGGCGAGGGCGGCGCGGAGCGAGCCCTCGGCGCGGTCGGGCCGGTCGGCCGTCCACCAGGCGATCCCGAGGGCGACGTGCAGGCGCGGGTCGGCGCGGTGGCGCTCGTCGTCGGTGAGGGCGAGGAGCGGGGCGAGGCTCGCCTCGAGCGCGTCGAGGTGACGCCGGATCGCGACGTGCTCGATCGCGAGGTAGGGGCGGGTGCGGGCGAGGCGACGCTCGATCGGGCGGAGCGCCTCGGTGAGGGCGCTCCGGCGATCGGCCCGGGTCAGGGTCGCCTCGGTCCGGGCGCGGCGCGCCGCGATGAGGTCGCGGGCGCGGACGAGGATCGCGGCGAGCTCATCGTCGTCGTCCGCGATGGCGAGGCCGCGCTCCGCCGCGGCGACCGCGTCGGCCGGCCGCTCGTCGGCGAGGGCGGCCCGCGCCTCGACGCGCGCGTCGTCGACGAGGTTGCTCGACCGGAGCGAGCCGATCGCCGACCAGCCGGCCACCGCGGTGACGGCGAGGCCGAGGAGCGTCGCGGCGATCGCGAGACGGTTCCGCCCCGCCCACTTCGCCAGCCGCCGCCACGGAGCGTAGCGGGCGGCCCCGAGCGTCGTTCCCTCGATGAAGCCGACCACGTCGGTCCGCAGGGCGGCCACGCTCGGGTAGCGCTCCGCGGGGTCGCGCGCCATCGCGCGGAGGACGACCGCCTCGAGCTCCCACGGGATCGCCCGATCCGGCGCGCGAGCGCGCGGCGGGACGAGCGCGCCGGCCGTCTCGCCCGATTCGCTCGCCTCGCCCGCCTCGCCCGGGAACGGCCGCGTCCCCGTCAGGATCCGATAGAGGATCGCGCCGAGGTCGAAGATGTCGGCGCGCTCGCTCGAAGACGGCGCCGGGTCGGGTCCGTCGTCGTCCGCGGCTCGCGCGCGTCCCCAGTCCATGACGACGACCTCGCCGAAGCCGCCGACCATCACGCTCGCCGGGTCGAGGCCGCGATGGATCACGCCGCGATCGTGGGCGAACGCGATCGCGTCGCAGACCTTCAGGAAGGCCTCGAGGAGCGGGACGAGCCGCGCGCGTTCCTCGCCCGTTCGCGCCGACCCGGGATCGTGGGCGCGCTCGATCCGCGCCTCGAGGGTCTCGCCGGCGACCCGGCGCATCGTGAAGAACGGACGGCCATCGGCGGTGCGGCCGATCTCGTGGACCGGGACGATGTTCGGATGGTCGAGCCGTCCGGTGATTCGCGCCTCGCGGACGAACGTCTCGAGGAGCGCCGGGTCGTCTCCGTCGACGACGACCTTCGCGGCGACCTCGCGCTCGAGGTCGTCGTCGTGGACGAGGAACACCTCGCCCGTCTCCCCGCGCTCGAGCCGCCCGAGCACCTCGTAGCGGCCCACGGCGTCCGGGTCCGGGCGGTCGGCCGACTCGCTCAAGTCTTCGTCGGGCAACGGGATCACCCTGGCGGCTCCACTTTCTTCGAGATCGAGGGGGGGATCGGCGCCCGCGCCGGACAGGAGGGGTGACGGGCGCGAGCGCGCCCGACCGACTCGAACGCCGATCCCGAAGGAGCCGTCCCGATGACCGCCGCCACCGCCAACCCGCTCACCAAGACCCTCGTCCCCGTCCTTCAGCCGCTCGACTGGCGCGGCCGAAAGGTCTGCCTCCACCGTCCGCTCGTGTCTGGCGACGCGCCGGGGCTGCTCGTCGGCTTCGGGAGCGACGCGGCCCGCTCCGTCAGCTATCTCGTCCGGGAGGTCGCCCGTCAAGGCGGGATCGGCGTGCGCGACGCCGAGCGCCACGCGGTTCGCAACCTGCGGCGTCGTCCGGAGCGGGCCCCATGGCAGCCGAACCTGGTGCCGTGGCGCGGCTCGGAGACGACGGTGCTGCTCCGGGCGGGCGACGACCTCACCGCGAGCGACGTCGTGGACCGTCGTCTCCTCGCCGAGGCGCACGAGCACCTCGAGGCCGACGTGATCTACGTCGCCGTCCCCTCGCGGTTCTCGATGGTGGCGGCGGACTCGCCCGAGCCGCTCTTCAGCCTCGCCGAGGAGCTCCGGGAGACGGCGGAGGAGGAGGGGTCGGGGCCGCTGTCGGCCGCGGTCTTCCGGGTCGAGAAGGGACGGCCGACGGCCATCGCCAGCCGTCGACGTCCTCGGCGCCGCGGCCGGAGGCCGCTCGCGCGTCGAGACGACCGGCCGGTCCGGAACGTCCCCGGCCGCGGCCGCCGGGCGTGGCGGGCGCCGGCGCGGAGCGCGCGGCTCCCCGGCGTGGCCGTGGCGGCCGCCGTGCTGGACATCGCCCTCGGGGTGCTCTGCGCCCTCGTCGCCGTCCTCTTCCTCGGCCTCGCGACGATCTTCGCCCAGGCCGACCCCGGAGTGAGTGCCGGGGCGAGCGCCGGGGCGGGCGCCGCGGTCGGCGGCCTCTTCGGCCTCCTCGGCGTCGTCTGGGGCGTCGCCGCGCCCGCGTTCGTGGCCGTCGGCGTCGGGCTGCTCCGGCGACGAGCGTGGGCGTTCTCGGGGCAGCTCCTCCTGTCCGGGCTCTTCGTCGCGATCGGGCTCCTCATCACCATCGCGAGCGGGCCGAGCGTGAGCGGGCTGCTCGGGATCGCCCTCTACGCGACGCCGGCGCTCCTCATCCTGGGGCGTCCGGTCCGGGCGGCCCTCCGTTAGCTAGTGCCTGGAGCAAGGGCAGGCTCGAGTTGGCGGACCTGGGCTTGCACCGCGAGGAGGGCCCCTTCGCCAGGAGAACGCTCCCGCGCCGAGACCCCTCCGGGGTCACTCGGTTCGTCTCCTCCGGTCGGACATCGGTTCGCTCATGGAGGGGGGCGGTTTCACGGCGCGTTCGGCGCCGACTGCTGAACGTTGCGCGTCTCGCCGCGTGCCAGCCCGCGGCGCGGCAAGAGTACGAGCGTCTCCCGACGGCGTGGCCCATTGTCTTGCGAGGCCATCGCGGCCGATCCGCTCGCGCGGCCCTCTCGCGTCGCGTTGCGATCACCCGCGGAGGTGAGGCAAAGTGCTACACTAAAAACCTTAGAAAGAACGGAACAAACACCTCACCTCGGTCGTCTATAGGGAGGGAAGAAGACGGATTCGATACGGCGCAAGAGGGAGGGGAGGCGGCAGATGACGACGACGCTCACGGACACCTCGAGAGTCGAGGACGCCCTGCTCGAGTGCGAGTCGGGGCTACATCCCGACGAGGTCCTCGCGCGGCTCGTCCGCCTCGCCCGCGTGGGCGAGAGGTGCGACGCGGTGGTCGCCTTCTACCTCCGCGACGTCGACCAGCGGAAGCTCCACGACGGCTTCGGCTACCCGAGCACGGTCGCGTTCGCCGATGCGAAGCTGAACTGCGGCAAGGACAAGACCTACCGACTCATCCGGGCGGCCCGGGCCTGCGAGCGCCACGAGGCGCTCCGCCTCGCGTACGAGCGCGGGGAGATCGCCTACAGACGAGGTCCTCCCCGCCCTCCTCGACCTGTGGTGTCCGCCCGGAGGGGAGCGGCGAACGTCGGTGGTGTTCGCATGGGATGGCCCCTCCCACGTCTGCTCGGCCTGCGTGCGTCGAAGGAGAGAACCGCCCGGACGGGAGCTCGCGAGAACGCTACCGGATGTTCCGGAGCAGCCGCCGGACGTGCTCGATCCCGATGCACGTTCCGAGCGTCTCGGTTCCGGCGGCGACGCGGGTGCAGACGCCGATCGCGCGGCCCTCGATGTCGACGAGCGGTCCGCCGCTGTTGCCCTTGATCAGGGGCGCGCTGACGGTGATCGTCTCCTCGACCTTTCTGATCTCGCCGGTGACCGGGCTCGCGATCGCCAGTCCCATCTCGAGCATCTGCGGTCCGCGGGGGAAGCCGAGCACCATGACGGCGTCGAGCGTCTCGGGGAGGACGCTCCCCTCCGGCCGGAGCGGGATCGGCTTGAACGGCCCGCCCTCCGCCTTGAGGATCGCGAGGTCGTCGCTGTGGTCGCCCGCGTGAACGCGGACGCTCTGCTTCTTGCCGTTCGGTCCGTCGATCACGACGTGGGTGAAGCGGTCGCGCGTCGTCCGGGCGATCTTGAGCGTCCCCTTCTGGGTCGAGTAGGCGGCGGTGAAGTCGAGCTGGTGCGTCCCCGGCCGCGCGAACTTCGTCCCGGCCGGCCAGACGGCGAGCTGGAGGGTCGTCGGGTCGATCGTCATCCCCTGCTGCACGTTCTGGATCGCCGCCTCCGAGTAGAGCCACGGCTTGATCACGTGCTTGTTCGTGACGATGTGGCCCGCGTCGGTCGCGATGAAGCCCGAGCCGAAGCCGCTCACGGTGCGCAGGCCGCCGTTACTGTCGCGCGCCTGGACCGACGCGAAGATCAGGACGAGCGATGACTTGGTGTCCTCGGAGATCTGCTTGAAGCGCGCGGTCCGGGTCGTGATGTCCTTCATCTCGGTCTGGAGGGTCACCAGCTCCTTCTGGAGCGCCTCCACCCGATGCGCCTCGTCGTCTCCGGCTCGCTTCGCCTCGTCGAGCTGCCGGCGCAGCGCCGCGAGCTCGACCTCGCGTTGCCGCGTCGCCTCGCGCTCCGCCTTGTCGCGCGTCGCCTGGTTGCGTTCGAACTCGTGGCGCTGCTCCTGGAGCTCGGCCCAGACGGCCTCCCGGGCCGCCGCCGCGCGCACCCGCCCCTCGCGGTAGAAGAAGCCGACGACGGCCGTCGAGAGCCCGACGCAGAGCACGACGATCGCGAGGAGCGCCATCCGGAACCGGCGCTGGCTCGCGGCGACCGCCTGGTCGACGGCGGCGCGGATCGCCGTGTTGCCCATCGCGACCGAGCGCTCCTGGCGCGGCGGCTGGGGCTTCGGCTTCGGCTCGTCCCGGTTACGGTCGCGGTTGCGGTCGCGGTCTCGCTCTCGGTCGCGATCTCGGTCACCGTCGCGGTCGCGATCGTGCCGATCCCGGATCCCGCCGGCGGCGAGGTCGCCGAGCGCTCCGCCCTCGCGCCCCCAGGCGCCGTTCCCGTTCGCGCCGCCGTTCGCCGCGAGCTCGACCTTGAGCTCCGGACCGCGCTTGCCGAACCGGATCACGTCCCCGTCGGTCAGCGGCTGCCGCGATGCGGACTCGCCGTTGACGAAGGTGCCGTTGGTGCTGTCGAGATCGACCAGCACCCAGCCCTTGCCGTCCTGGATGATCTCGGCGTGGTGGGTGGAGACGACGTCGTCGTCGAGGACGACCTCGCTGTCGACGTCGCGTCCGATGAGGACGCGCTCGACGTCCGGCCGCTGGACGAGGCCGGTCCGGTCTCCCGACTTGTGAACGAGGACGAGGCCCAAGCGAGGCTCTCCCGCCGCGGTTCGTGCTCACGCCTGACGCGCGAGTACGGAGCACCACCGAGCCCGCCAGGCGGGCTCGGTCCGATGGGATTATTCATCAACGGGGGAGGTGCCGCCAGGGGCCCGAAGGCTTCCGATGGCGCGGGGGGCCGCTACTCGAGGTCGATCTCGATCCCGCCCGCCATCCGGCAGGCCAGATTGAAGAAGAGCCCGACGAGGAGACCGCCGAAGAAGCCGGCCAGGAGGCCCGCGATCGGCAGGCCGATCACCGACGCGACGGCGAGGAAGAGCATCCCCCCGATCTGCTCGGCGTCTCCGTTCGCGCCGGCCGCGATGGCGCCGATGGACGCCCCGAGCCCGACGAGGATCCCCGAGACGAGGCCGAGGAGGAGGGAGAGCATCCCGGAGACCTTGGCGAAGGAGAAGACTCCGAAGCCCCGGATGCAGCGCCGTCGGGTGGGTCGCATGGCGTCCGCCGTTTCGTCTGAGGTGTTCGCTTCGGTCATACCGCGTCGCGCTCGATCCCGTTTCGCCTGTTCCCGGTTCGCTCCTCGCGCCGATCAGTAGAGCTTGCCCCGCCTGGACTTGGGTGCCGGCGCCGGAGCGGGCACGGGCGCCGGAGCCGGGGCCGAGGCGGGCGCGAAGAGCTCCTCCAGCACCCGCCCCCTCTTCGTCGGGGGCATCTCGAACCCGAGCAGGCGCCCGACCGTCGGGGCGATGTCGACCTGCTCGGCCTTCGTCTCCGACGCGAAACCCCGCCGGAAGTCCGGGCCCCGGGCGTAGAAAGGCAACTGACGGCAGCCGTTGCACCCGTCGCCGTGGCTGACGAAGCCGTCGAGACGGCCGTCGTCGTGACGCCCGTGGTCGGCGGTCACGAACAGGGCGGTCCGGCCGCGAGCGTGCGGCAGCGCGTCGATCGCCTCGACCATCTTCGCGATGTAGCCGTCCGACGCCCTCGACGCCGCGAGGTAGCCCTCCCAGTCGTCGCCGTGGCCCCGGCTGTCGGGCTCGCGCAGCGCGACGACCAGGATCGTCGGCTTCTCCTGCTCGAGCACCTCGAGGGCGCGGGCGAAGGTCGCCGCGTCGTCGCGGTTCTTCGTGCCGCCGTCGCGGCCGCAGTCGACGCTCGCGCCGAGCTCGCCGCCCCATCCCTTCGCCCGGCTGTGCGAGAGCGCGGCGAGCTTCCGCTTGCTCGACACGAGCCAGCACGCGCCGGCCGGCGCCCCGGTCGCCTTCCGGTAGGCCTCGAACAGGGTCGGCTTGTAGGGACGCATGCTCCCGTCGTTCATGATGATCTGGTACTCGCCGCACAGGATCGCGGCGTGGCCGGGGTTCGTCGCCGTCAGGCCGCGATTCTCGAACGCCCGCCCGAGGATGCCTTCGGCCGCGAGGGGGCCGTTCACGTTCGGCCACAGCTCGGCGCCTCGCTCCCCGAGCGACTCCCGGTAGCGGACGCCGTCGATCACCATGATCACGACCCGCTCGGTCCGGAGCGGAGCGGCCCCCGAGGTCTCCCCCGCCGCCGCGTCGCCGTCCGCGACCGCGATCAGGGCGGCGATCGCGGTCGCCACCGCCGCCGCGAACGCGCCGAGCGGCCTCGCCTGGAATCCGATCATGTCGTCACTCCATCACTCCTCGAGGAGGCTCGCCGGACAGCCGATCCCGACGAGGACGACCTCGCCGGTGTGCTCGCGCGCGCCGGGCTCGACGAAGCCCTGCTTCGACGCCGCGAACGTGACCGTGATGCGCGCCCGGACCGCCGCCCCGAGCGGCGCGCCGGTGTCGGCGTCGAGCCCGCTCGGCAGGTCGGCGGCGACGACCGGCACGCCGGCGGCCGCCGCGTCGTTGATCGCGTGGATCGCCGCCCGGTAGGGGTCGCGCACCTCCCCGCGGAGACCCGTCCCGAGGAGGGCGTCGACGATCACGCCCGCGTCCCGAAGCCGCTCCCGTTGCGCGGCGATCGCGAGGGCGTCCGGCAGCCCGATCGGCGTCAACCCCATCCGGACCGCGATCCGGAGGTTGATGCCCCAGTCGCCGCCGGCGCCGGCCTCGGCCCGGGCGAGCGCGTCGTCGAGGTCGCCGACGTGGAGGAGCGCGACGAGGCGGCCCGCGTTCGTCAGGTGGCGCGCGGCGACGAACCCGTCGCCGCCGTTGTTGCCCTTCCCCGTCAGGATCACGACCGGCCCGGGGCGCCCGGTGAGGACCTCGTCGACGACGTCGGCCAGCCCACGCCCCGCGTTCTCCATGAGGACGACGCCGGGGATCCCGAACTCCTCGATCGCGCGCCGATCGATGTCTCGGATGCGGTCCCGGCTCAGGACGGGACGCGGAACGCCGCTCGGCATCGAAACCTCGTCTCGGGGAGGAGCGCCCGACCGACCGCTCAGTCGTCGTCCTGGCGGCGGCGGAAGTGCTGGCTGGCATCGTCGAGGAGGCCGCGCTCGTGAGGCGTCAGGCTCTGGATTCCCTCGCGCGCGATCTTCTCGAGGATCCGGTCGACCTCGGACTCGATGTCCGTGTCGGGCACCTCGTCCGACGTGGTGGGCGGCGCCCGCCGCGCCCGATCGAGCCAGCTCTCGACGCGGCCGTGGAGGCGAACCCAGACGAGGCCGACGAACGCGCCGATGACGTGCGCCACGCCGAGCGAGGCCGAGCTCGACGTCACCGCCGCGTCGTAGGTGTCGAGGACGTAGCCGGCGACGCCCAGGCCGATCGCGATCACGGCGAGCAGCCAGGTCTCGAGGGCGAAGATCCGGAACAGGACGAACCGGTCGCGCGCCCGGTAGCCGGCGAACGCAATCAGGACGGCGAGGGCCGGGCCCGCCGCGCCGGCCGCGAACGTCCCGTCGGCCGTCCCTCGCCCGATGAGCAGCGCGCCGCCGCCGATGCCGAGGACCGCGACCGCGTAGAGGGCGGCGAAGCGCCGCGAGCCGATCAGCTCCTCGACCTCGCGCCCGATCGCGAAGAGGACGACCGACGACACGACGAGCGAGAACGGGCTCGCCGTGTGGACGAACGCGAAGGAGACGAGCCGCCACAGCTCGAGGCGCTCGGTGACGGCCGCCGGCGAGAGGGCGAGCGCCGCGAGCGCGTCGGCGTGGCCGACGACCCCGAGCGCATCGAGCGCCCAGAGGGCGACCCACACCGCGACATTGATGACGAGGATCGCGCGCACGATCTGGGTGCAGACCCCACGGTAGGGGTAGCGCGCGAGGGGCGAGCTGGGGGGGATGTCGCTGGGCAATGGAGCCCCCGCCGGGGCGGCACCGGAACCGCCCGAGTCGGAGCGATTCTAGCAGCTCCGGCAGCGGCGGACCACCCGTCCCGACTCAAACCGTGACCCCCGGACGACTTCAGAAAGGGAGGCCGGCGCCCTCGGATGACCTTCGGGTCGCCTCGGCCGGACCTTCGAGGCGCGGCGCCCAGGGAGGCGTCGCGGCGGTCCGCCGGGCCGGGGCGGACGCCGGCGCGGACGCCGACTCCGCCGCGACGCCGCCGGACCGCGGAGCGACGAGGATCGCACCTCTACGCGTGGTGGTGGCAGCGGTGGTGTCCGTGGCAGCCGCAGTCGTCATCGTCGTCCTCGCCGAGCGAGTCGAGGAAGTGCTCGCCGAAGTTCTTGTTCTCGTAGCGCGCGTCATCGCCATCGTCGGCGAGCTCGCGAAACCCGGCGTCGATGAGCGAGACGCAGCCGCTCCCTCCGACGAGCACGGTCGCGGCGAGGGTCAGGACGAGGGCGGTGCGCATCATCATGGTCTTCATCGATCGGTCTCCTGGCTCTTCGAGGACAGCCTTGCGATCACCTGCGACGGGGAGACCAGACGCACGACCCGTGCCACAGGCGTAACTCGTTGGCTGGCCTCATTCGGCCCGGATGCCCCGCCCGGAGGGTGTGGAGATCCACCGCGCCCCGCGTCGCGGATGCCGACGACGCCGGGGCGTTGCCCTATACTGGCCCGCTCTTCGATGGTCGACCTCCTCTTTCGCCTCCGCCTCGTCTGGATCGCGCTCCTCGCGGGCGCCGTCGTCGGCGCCGGCGTCGGCCTCGCGATGCTGCGGTTCGACTTCACGCCGCAGAACCTCTTCCAGTCCGGCGACCCCGCCTTCGCGCAGCTCGAGCGGGTCCAGCGCCTCCTCGGCCGCCAGGACGGCACCGCGGTCATCGTCGTCACCGCGCCCGACGTCACCGCGCCGCCGGTGGTCGACCTCCTCGTCCGGCTGAAGACCGAGCTCGAGGCGGTCGACGGGGTGCTCGACGCCCGCGGCCTGCCCGATGCCCGCTTCGTCCCGCGCGGCTCGCCGCTCCCGATCCCGGCCGTCGAAGCGCTCGAGGGCGACGCCCTCCGCGAGACGCTCCTCGCGCAGCCGCTCGTCCGCGGCCGCATCCTCTCGGCCGACGCGCGGGCGACGATCATGCTCGTCCGGATCGACCCCGAGCGGATGAAGTTCGAGCGCCTCGAGGAGGTCGTCCGCGGCGTCCTCGACGTGATCGAGAAGATCGCGCGCCCGGGCGACGTCGCGATCGAGGCGACCGGCGTCCCGATCGTCCGCGTCGTCCTCGTCCACCGGATGCAGGCGGACATGGCGACGTTCACACCGCTGTGCGGGCTGCTCTTCCTCGGGATCCTGTTCTGGCTCTTCCGCGACGCCCGGGCCGTCCTGATCCCGCTCGGCGCCGTCGGCGTCTCGACGTTCCTCACGATGGGCGCGCTCGGGCTCGGCGGCGAGCCGATCAACGTGATCAACAACGTCTACCCGACCCTGATCTTCGTGATCGGGATCTCCGACGCGATCCACCTCGTCAGCCGCTACCGCGAGGAGCTCGCCGCCGGCCACGATCGCGAGCGGGCGCTCCGCCGCACCGTCACCCACCTGGCCGTCGCCTGCTTCCTGACGAGCTTCACGACGGCCGTCGGCTTCGCCAGCCTGGCCGTCGCGCAGATGGACATCCTGAAGCGCTTCGGCCTCTGGGCCGCGGCCGGCCTGATGATCGCCTACGCGGTCACCGTGGTGATCGTCCCGCTCGCGTTCAGCTTCGCCGCGCCGATCCTCCCGGCGGACAGCCTCGCCGTCGATCGGCGCGCGCGTCGGCTGGCCCTCGGCCTCATCCAGTGGGTGCTCCGGCGACCGAAGACGATCCTCGCGGGCGGCGTGATCGTGATCGTCGGCGCCGGGCTGCTCGGCTCGCGCGTCCAGGTCACGAACAACCTCTACGAGACGTTCTCGACCGACGACCCGATCGTCGCGGCGAACCGCGAGGTCGAGCGCCACTTCACCGGCGTCGTCCCGTTCGCCGTCTTCTTCGAGTGGGACGAGGGCGTCGACCCGCTCCGCCCCGAGGTGCTCGCCTACCTCGACGAGCTCGGCGCACGGATCGACGGCCTGCCGCTCGCCGGCAGCTCGATCTCGATCGCCGACGTGGCGGCGGAGTGGAACGTCTCCGCGCACCTCGGCGACCCGGCGGGCCGGACGATCCCGGCGACGCCCGCGCTCTGCCGCCTCGCCGTCACCCAGACGAGCGCGGCCCTGGCCGCCGGCGGCGCCGACGACGTCGTCGCCTCGGTCTGGAACGAGCCGGCCCGGATCATGCGCGTCCAGGCGTGGACCGGCGACCACGGCAGCCGGGCGATCAAGGACGGCGTCTTCGACCGGATCGAGGGGTGGCTCGAGGCGGACCGCGCCCGGATCGAGGCGCTCGGGCTGCGCGCGTTCCTGAACGGCGACGGCTACGTCGCGAGCCAGGGGATCAACCGGCTCATCGACGACATGTTCACCAGCCTGCTCCTCGCGTTCATCGTGATCTTCGTCACGATGGTGCTGCTCCTGCGGAGCATCCGGGCGGCGCTGGTCAGCATGATCCCGAACGTGGCGCCGCTCGTGGTCACCCTCGGGTTCATGGGCCTCGTCGGGATGGACCTGCGCCTCACCTCGGTCATCGTCTTCACGATCTCGCTCGGCCTGGCCGTCGACGACACGATCCACTGCATGGCCCGCTTCCGGGAGGAGTGGTTCCGCCGGCCGAGCTACGAGTCGGCCCTGCGGCGCGCCTACCGCGGGACGGGGAAGGCGGTCGTGACCACGACGGTCGTCCTGGCCGTCGGGTTCGGCGTCCTTCTCTTCTCGCGCTTCCCGGTCAGCCGCACGTTCGCCCTCTGCATGGAGGTGACCGTCATCGGCGCGCTCGTCGCCGACCTCGTCCTGCTGCCGGCGTGCCTCGTCGTGCTGCGGCCGATCCGGTTGAAGACGCCGCCGGAGGCTCGAGCCGAGGGCGCGCCGTCGTGAGCCGCCCGCTCGAGGGCCGTCGCATCGGCGGCTGCTCGGTCGAGCGCCTCCTCGGCGCCGGCGCGAGCGGCCTCGAGGTCTACCGCGGCGACCACCCGCTCCACGGCGCGGTCGACCTCCAGGTCTGCCGCCTCACCGGCGGCACCCTCGACGAGGCGAACCTGCCGCCGCTCGAGCGCTTCGCCCGGGTCGGCGTCGCCGTCCGCAGCGACCACGTCGTCCGCGTCCACGGGCTCGAGATCATCGAGCTCGCCGAGCTGGGAACCCTCGCCGTGCTCGTGAGCGACGCGGTCGACGGGCCCGACCTCCTCGACCTCGTCCGCCGGGACGGACCGATCGCGGCGGCCGCCGCCGCCCGCCTCGCGGCCGGGATCGCCCGCGGCCTGGCGGCGATCCACGACGCAGGCTGGGTCCACGAGGCGCTCACGCCGCTCGCCGTCCACGCCGCCGAGAGCGGCGAACGGGCCGTGGTCGTCGAGCTCGCGCACGCGCGCCGGATCGGCGAGCGGCCCGATCCCGAGCGCGGCCGGATCATGGGCGCCCCGCTCTACCTCGCCCCCGAGGCGATCAACGACGCCACCCCCGACCCGAGGACCGACATCTACGCCCTCGGCCGGATCCTCCGCGGGATGCTCGCCGGCGTCTGGCCGCACGCGGGGAGCGCCCTCGAGACCCTGAAGGCGCTCGCCCAGGGCCGGCGCCCCCCCGATCCGCCGCTCCCGCCCGGCGCGCCGGCCGAGCTGGTCGCCGTCGCGGACCGCCTCGCCGCCCCCGACCGGGCGGACCGACCCGACTCGGCGGCGACCGCCGCCGAGCTCATCGAGGAGGCGGCCGGGCTCGCCTGAGCGGCGCCGCGGTCGGCCCCCCGCCTCGCTCTTTGGCCCCTCCGCGCGGCCGCCGTTATCCTGACGGACACGGAATGAGCACGACCCCGCCCGCGACGCGGCCGCCTCGAGACGGTCGCGCCGACGACCACGTCGCCCCGCCCGGTCCCGCCCCCTCGGCCCCCTCGTGGGGTTCGAGCTCGAACGCATCGTGGGCTGGGGTCGGTCCCGCCTCGGCGAGTCAGCCATCGCGCGCTCCGGCCGCGTCGGGGCGAGGCTCGAGCTGGCAGCTCGACCTCGACCTCGCGCAGGCGCTCGCCGACCCGACCCGACGGGTCGGACGCCACGTCGTCCTCGGTCCGATCGGGCGCGGCGGCTTCGGCGCCGTCTACCGGGCCTGGGACACCTCGCTCGAGCGGACCGTCGCGATCAAGGTCCTCCACGACACCGCCCTCGACCCGGAGTCGGAGGACTGGCGTCGGTTCGAGCAGGAGGCGCTCGCCGCTGGCGGGCTCCGGCACCCGGCGATCGTCCGCCTCTTCGAGCTGGGCGTCCATCAAGGGATGCCCTTCATCGTGATGGAGCTCGTCGAGGGCGAGACGCTCGAGAGCGCGATCGCGCGAGGTCACCTCGGCCCGCGGGCGATCGTCGAGATCTTCGCCGAGCTCGCCGAGGCCGTCGCCCACGCCCACGACCACGGCGTCCTCCACCGCGACCTGAAGCCGGTGAACGTCCTCCTCCACCGCAACGGACGACCCCGGCTGACCGACTTCGGGCTCGCCCGGAACGTCACCGCGCGCGAGCACATCACCCGCACCGGCGAGATCGTGGGGACGCCGGCCTACATGGCGCCCGAGCAGATCGACGACCGGTTCGGCGCGCAGGACGCGCGCACCGACATCTACGGCCTCGGCGCCGCCCTCTTCCACGCCCTCACCGGGCGACAGCCGTTCGCGGGCGCATCGGCGATCGATGTGATGACGCGCGTCCTCGACGAGCCGTCCCCGCGTCCGAGCCAGGTCGCCCCGCAGACCCCGCCGTCCCTCGACGCGATCGTCGCGCGGTGCCTCGAGAAGAGCCCCGACGCCCGCTACGCCGGCGGCCGCGACCTCGCCGCCGACCTCCGGCGGGTCGCCCGCGAGCTCGACGATCCGACCGCCTCGCCCCGGCGGCGCTCGAGACGCGTCGAGCGTCGCCCCGAGCGCTTCCTGGTCGCCGCGGTCATCGCCGGGTGCCTCGCGATGGTCGCCGCCGGCGTCGCGATCCTGACGAGCGGCCCGGAGACGATGGCTCCGCCGGACGCCCCGCCCGGCGGCGCGCCGTCGGCCCCCGCGACCGGCGACGCCGTCCGAGCGCCCCGCCCGACCCTGCCCCCGGTCGACGACCCGAGCTGGAGCACGGCGTGGTCGCTCGAGGACGGCGCCGCCCCGACCCTCGCCGCCGCCGCGCTCTGGGAGGACGGAGTGGGTCGCGCGGCCAGCCCCCTCCCGGACGATCCGTCGCCCGACGCGCTGGCCGCCGCGTTCCTCGGCGACGCGCGCCCCCTCGGCGGCGGCCGGATCGAGGTCACCTACCGGCCTCGCCGCGCGATCACGGTCGTCGAGTCGTGGAACCGTCAGAAGCTCCTCCTCGCCGGGAGCGCGACCTCGATGCGTCTCCTCGAGCCGCCGCTGGGAGAGCGCGACGGCGCGGGCGCCGTTCGGGTGCTCGCTCCGAACGACGCCGGAACGCTCCTGCTCTCGGTCGGCCGCGCCCTCTGGGCGCGTCCGGCGGGAACGTTCGAGGTCGGCCTCGCCGGGAACGTCGACATGAACGAGCTCGACCTTCACGTCGCCGGCCAGCGCCTCTCGGTCGATGGGCGGGCGGGGCAGATCGCGATCGGCCGGCACGGCGGGATCCGTCATCCGATCCGGTTCGGGTGGCACCGGATCACGATCGAGCCCGATGCTCCGGCCACCGCCCGGATCGGCATCGAGGTCGCCGAGGATCCGAAGGGCGCGTGGGCGGCCCCGATCCGCTCGACGACCCTCGAGAAGGACCTCGCGCCGTCGCGCGGCGCGACGCCCATCTGGATCCAGCTCCAGGAGATCGACCTCCTCGTCCGCTCGGTCGTCGTCTCCGGCATCCCGCGCCGGTCCGACGTGCCGGCGACCGCCGTCGTGCCGGGCGCCCTCCCGACGAGCGCCCGCATCGCCGCGGCGTTCACGCAGACCGACGGAGGGAGCGACGCGTCGGGCGGACCGTTCGTCGCCCTCGGCGATCGCGAAGGCGACGCAATCGAGCTCGAGCTCGTCGGGTCGACGCTGCGCCTTCGGGCGGCCGGCCGGCTCCTGGTGGCGACCGACGTCGAGGTCGAAGAGGGCGCCGACGCTCCGCACGGCTGGCTCGTCCTGGAGCGACGCGGCGACCTCGTGACCGCGCGGGCCAGCCTCGGCCGGGACGGGCGCGAGGCCGTCGTCGAGGCGTGCATCCCGGCGGCCCTCCGGATCGCGAGCCACCGGGCCATCTACGGCTCGACGGGGCCGCGGGTGCGGTTCGAGGCGGTGGAGGTCCACCGCGGCGACGACGACCCCGACCGCGCCGCCCTCGACGCGGCCGCCGCGGAAGGCGCGCCCCTCGAGGGGATCCGCTCCGCATGGCGGGAGGGGGCGACCCTGCTCCGGACCGTCGTCGAGCCGGACCACGCCACGCACTTCGGCGGGAGGGACCGCGAGAACCGCGACGAGCGCCGAGCGGCCGCCGCGCGCGCCGCGATCGCCGCGCGCGCCGCGATCGCCGGGCGGGCGCTGCAACGGCTCGAGGCGGCGATCGACGAGGGCGCCCCCTCGCCCGTCGCCGCCCTCGACGCGCGGGCGCGCGCCGTCCTCGCGGCGACCGTCGCCGGGCAGGCGGCGTCGGCCCGCGCGCACGCCGAGAGGCTCGTCGACGAGGCGGGCAGCCTCGGGGCGGCGCGGGCGCAGCTCGACCGCCTTCACGGCCGACGCCTGCCGAGAGGGAAGGCGATCAGCGCCGACCTCATGAACGGGCTCGGCGTTCAAGGATGGGACGGGCCGGTGTGCGGCGCCGCCCTCGAGGTCGCCGCGGTCCTCGCCAGACCGGAGGAGGAGCCGCGCGTGCGATACCTGCTCGCCCGTCAGGTGTTCCTCGAGGCCGAGACCAAGCGGGACCAAGGGCTGGCCTTGGACGTCTCCCGGATCCAAAGCGCCCTCGAGGTCGTCCGGGCGCTCGAGGGAGTTCCGCGAGAATCTCCGCACCTCGCCGAGGAGCTCGAGGCTGGCCTCCTCGTCTTCCTCCGACGCCCCGAGGAGGCGGTCGAGGCCTGGACCCGCGCGGTCGAGCTCTATCCCGGGAACTACTGGGGCTGGTGGCAGCGAGCGCTGCTCCTCCTCGAGCTCGGTGAGACGTCCCGCGGCGTCGCGAGCGTGATACGCGCCCGGAACGTCGGAGGTGAGCGGATGGACGTGGCGCTCGAGAGGATCGCGGCGAACCTCGCCTCGACCCGCCGCCTCGGCCACGCCGCGGTCGCGCGCTGGGCGACCGGGAAGGTCCGCGTGACCGACCTCCAGGCGATCGTCGGACCGATCGCGACGGTCGCCGGGCTCGAGGGAGACCTCGCCCGGCTCGCCATCATCCTGGCCGGCTGGCGGCCCGCCCGGATGCCCGAGGGCGATGGCACCTACGTGAAGCTGGCGCGCGCGCGCATCCTGGCCGAGACCGAGCCCGATCGGGCGCGCGCCCTCCTCGAGACGACTCACACCGACACGGACGAGCTCGCCGAGGCGATCGTGCGGCACGACCCGACCCTGAACGCGCTCCGGCGCTGACGGGAGAGCACCGAGGCGCGCCGCGTCGCGCCTCTCGACCCGAGGGAGTAGGATTCTCGCAGAGAGCGATGCACGGGATCTACCTCGCCGAGCTCCAGATGTTCGTGGAGGCCAAGCTGGGCCACGCCGCGTGGGATGCGGTCGTGGCCAAGGCGGGCCTTCCGGGAGCGGTCTATCAGTATCACGAGATGTATCCGGACGAGGACATGATGGCCCTCGTCGGCGCCGCCGTGGAGCTCTCCGGGATCGAGCGCGATCCGCTCCTGCGTGACTTCGGGAAGTTCGTCGCGCCCGCGCTCATGCGCGCCTACCGCGAGCTCATCCCCTCGAGCTGGCGGACGCTCGACATCATCGAGAACCTCGAGGGGTCGATCCACCGGGTGATCCGCGAGCAGCACCCCGAGGCGCGTCCGCCCGAGATCAAGGCGAACCGCGACTCGCCCTCGAGCGTCGTGATCCAGTACTCGTCGGACCGCCAGCTCTGCGCGGGCGCCCAGGGGATCGTCGAGGGGCTCGCGGAGCACTACGGCGAGAAGCTCGTGATCATCGAGCCCCGCTGCATGCGCCGGGGTGCGCCCTACTGCGAGTTCCGGATCGTCCACGTCGCGACCGGCGTCGACGACATCTCGGCGACGTCCAGCCCCGAGGGCTCGGGCGCGGGCGCAGGCAAGAGCGGCGCCCGCGACACGGCGATCGGCAAGGCGGTCGCGCAGCCGACCCAGTCGTGGCAGAACCCGCCGCCGGGACCGGTCGCCGCGGGGGACGCATCTGGCCAGCGGCGCGCGAGCCGGCCGACCTACGATGAGCACCCGACGGCGCCCGCCGCCGCGGCCGGGTCCGGTCGCTTCCGCCGGCCGAGCTCGGCGCCTTCGGGGGCGCGCCCGACCGTGCCGCCGCCGAGCTCGCGCCGCCTCCCGACCGCCGACGCCTCGGGCCGCCACCGCGCCCCGACGGGCTCCGGGCGGTATCCGAGCGGGCCGCGCGCGACCGGGAACGCGTCGGGACGGATGCCGGCGCTCCCGTCGCCGGGCGCCTCCGGGATGCGCCCGGCCGTGCCGCCGCCGAGCTCGCGGCGCCTCCCGACCGCCGATGCGTCGGGCCGCCACCGCGCGCCCTCGCCGTCGAGCTCGGGGAGGCTGCCGGTCGCGGACGCGTCGGGACGACATCGCGCGCCGCTGCCGCCGACCTCGACGTCGGACGCGTCGGGGCGCTACCGCGCGCCGCGTCCGTCGACCTCGGACGCCTCGGGTCGCTACCGCGCCCCGCGCCCGTCGACCTCCGACGCGTCGGGGCGTTACCCGGCGCCGACCTCGACCTCCGACGCGTCGGGACGCTACCCCGCGCCCGGCGCCCGACGGGCCGACGGAGGAACGTCCGGTCGCCACCGCGCGGGGATCTCGGGGATGCAGCCGGCCGCGACGGGGAGGACCCCGCCGGGGCGCGGCGAGAGCCTCGGCCAGTACCTCCTCGAGGACGAGCTCGGGCGCGGCGGCGTCGGCGTCGTCTTCCGCGCGATCGACACCCACAGCGGAGGCGAGGTCGCCCTCAAGATCCTCACATCGGTGACGTCGGCCGACGGAGGCGAGGCGCTGGCGAGGTTCCGTCAGGAGGCGAGGAACGCGGCGCAGCTCGTCCACCACCACATCGTCGGCCTCCGCGACGTCGGTGAGGAGGACGGCTGGCCCTACATCGCGATGGACCTGATCGAGGGGACGACGTTCGAGCTCTGGACGCCGGGGAAGCCCCACGGGCTCGTCGTCCGGGCCGTCCGCGACGTCGCCACCGCGATCGCGCACGCCCACGGCCTCGGGATCGTCCACCGCGACCTCAAGCCGCAGAACATCCTCGTCGACGCGACCGCGAGGGCGCTCGTCACCGACTTCGGCCTCTCGCGCGACCTCAACGAGGACATGCAGCTCACCCAGGCGGGGCAGTGCCTCGGAACGCCCGAGTACATGGCGCCCGAGCAGTTCGAAGGCGTCCCCGGGCTCGTCGGGCCGCCGGCGGATGTCTACGCGCTGGGCTGTCTCCTCTACGTCGGGTTCACCGGGCGAGCCCCGTTCACCGGCTCGACCCTGCCGACGGTCGTGCGCCGAGTGCTCACCAAGCGCGCGAAGACCCTCCGCGAACGCGGAGCGTCAGTCGACCCCGCCCTCGACAAGATCGTCCAGCACTGCCTCGTGAAGGAGCCCGCCGACCGCTTCCCGAGCGCGGGAGCGCTGGCGCAGGCGTTGCTGCCGTTCGTCCGGTAGGCTTGGTTGATGGCAGCGATGATGGGGGCGAAGCGGCCGCGAGGCGCGCGGTGCGGGGCTCCTCATGGACCGCCGAGCGCGCCGCCGGCGCGCCTCGCGGCCGCTCAGCCCCACGCTCGCTTCGCTCGCTTTCTTCGCTCGCTTCCTCCGGAGGTGTTCCCCTCGTTCCTCGGGGAACACCTCCTCCGGGACTCGCTCTCTGGTTCTTCGGAGGCCGTTTCACCGGGCCCGCGCTTCCGCGCGCGCCGGGTGGTGGACCGGTGAAACGACCTCGGGCACAGGCTCGGTCGACGCTCTCACCGCTCGCTTCGCGACGCTCGCTTCTTCGCTCGTGATCGATCGTCGTGCGGGAGCGACGCCGCCCGGCTCAGTCCGCCTTGGGTGCCTCCGGGTGAGGGCCTTCGCCGCGGAGCCAGGCGCGGAGCGCCTTCACGCGCGCGGTCTGGGATCCGGTGGCGCCGGCGAGGCGGCCGAGCAGCTCGGCGTCGACCTCGGGCAGCAGCTCGCTCTTCGTGACCGGGTCGTAGCCGGACACGTCCGTCTTCAGACGGTGAATCGCGACGCGGTCCTCTTCCCAGAACCAGACCTCGCGGACGCCGAGGCGCCGGTAGATCTCGAGCCTGTCGAGTCCGCCGCGCGTCCAGATCACCTCGATGGCGACGTCGGGCCGTCCGCCCTCGACCGGCTCCCCATCGATCACGTAGCACTCGTCGGGCTCGGCGCCGGCCTCCTCCCTGGACTCCTTCAGCAGCCACGAGCCGACGCCATAGAGCTCGGGCCCCCGCTCCTCGCTCCACGTCTCGAGCAAGCGAGCGAACGTCTTCTTGATCGACTCGTGGTTCATCGATGGGGTCAGGAGCTCGAGCTCCCCACCGACGAAGTGAATGCGCGGGACGGAGCACTCGCCGCGGATCCTGACGATGGCCTCGAAGTCCTCCCAGGAGAGCCCGTGGAGGTAGACGCGCTGATCCTCGTCGCCGCGACGCGCGGCGGGCGAAGAAGCGCTGGGCGGCGTCGTCGTTCGGGCCGTCGATTCGTTCACGCGAGCAGCTTAACACAAACCGAACCAACCTGCAACCCGCCCGTGGTCTGTCGGCAAGTGAAGGTCGATACGAATCGGACAACGCAGCCCCGAAGACCTACGCCCAACCCCATCGACCCCGGAACTTCGCCTCAGGATGACGGGTGTTCTCTGATGTGATGCCGTCCAACCGTCGAGCTCTCGTCACTGTTGCAACGGGGATTGTCGTCGTCGCGGTCGGGTTTGCGATCGGTGTCGAGCCGGTCCGGCTGACTCGCAGGCGTGCCGCCGTCTGCGAGTGTCTCGATGAAGGCAATCCGTGGCGTGCGGCGACCGAGTACGAGCGCTACGTCGAGCTTCGCGGATCCGAGGATCCGCCGCTTCTGGCCGAGATCGCCCACGCGCAGCTCTGCGACTGGGTTGCGGACGAGTTCTTTACCTACCACGGGTGGGAGCACTTTGACCCTCGCCGGGTTGCGGCCGAGCTCGCGACGCCCGAGCTCATCGAGGCGCTCCGAGAGGCGTCGGTGCCGGAGGACCCGGACGACATGCACGTGCCGCTGTCTGCCCTTGGCTGGCGAGCTTCGCTGGGCGATGAGGTCGCGGTCGGTGAGCTCCGGACGCTGCTCTCCGGGGCAGTCGACGATGAGGCTCGGGGGCCAATCTACGAGGCCCTCGCGCGGCGTGGGCACGTCCCCGAGGCGCTGGCCTGGGCTCGGGGCGTCGCCGATAGAGTGGCTCAGCGGTGCGACGGCGACGGCCAAGAGGACGGCGAGGAATTCTCCTTCCGGACTCCCGACGAGCCTGCGATTCCGATCCTCGTGGCCCACGGAGGGGCCCAGGACGTCGATCGACTGATCCGGATCTACCGCACCACACCCGCGTCGACCGGCTATCACGAGCACTATGAGATTCCTGAGGCGCTGGAGCGTCTCGCCCTTGACCTCGGCGCGCGAGAGCAAGCGCTCGGCGTGCTCCGTTACGAGTTGTTCCAAGCCTCCGGCTTCGTCCGGACCTCGCTGTCCGCGCCTGTTGCCAGGGCCGGCGGCCTCTCGGAAGCCGAATACCACCGAGTGCGCGAGGCGATCGGACCGCCCGATTCGAGGTGGGACTCCTACGACAAGCGACTCGCACTCGATCTCCACGTCGAGATTGGTCGCGATCGGCTGGGCTCCGCCGGCGCGCTCGAGCGAATCGAAGCGATGCTCGATTCCCCCGAGGGCCAAGTTCGACTCGAGGCGGCGATCTACCTCGTGACGGAGCGTTCGGAGCCCCGGTCGGAGTGCGTCCTTCCACTTGTCCGCGAGGAGCTGACTCTCGAGGATCCCAGCGACGCCTGGTCCGAGCTGATCGGCATCATCGGCGACTCCTCGGATCTCCCGCTTCTTCGAGCGCACCTCGGTGTCAACGGTGAGCGATGCGTCGAGGCTGCGCTGCGCATTCTTCGTCGAAGTGGCGTTTCGCTCGCTCGGTAGGCGCTGCGCCGATGCGCTACCCGGCCTCGTCCACCGCCGCGATGATCTCCACCAGCATCGCCTGCAGATCGAACGCCCCTCGCGCCTCGGTGCAGCCGAGCCTCACCACGACCAGTCGGCGGCTCGGGATGATGCAGACGCTCTGGCCCTGGTAGCCGCGGGCGGAGTAGAAGTCGGCGGGGAGCTCGGGGGCCGGGCGGGTCTCGGGGTCGCCTCCCTCTCCTGCGTTCAGCCACCACTGGGCTCCGTAGCGTCCTCCGGGCGCCTTCGGGGTCGGCGTGGTGCAGTAGGTGACCCAGCCTTCGGGGAGGATCCGCTCTCCTTGCCAGACTCCGTCTTCGAGGGAGAGCAGGCCGAAGAGGGCCCAGTCTCTCGCGCTCGCCCAGGAGAAGCTGCTTCCGACGAACGTGCCGTCGGGGTCGGTCTCCATGATGGCGCTCTTCATGCCGATCCGGTCGAAGAGCTCTCGGCGCGGGAGGGCGTGGTAGGCGGCGTCGTCGCCGACCGCGCGCCGGATCACTCGCTGGATCACGTTCGTGGTGCCGCTGCTGTAGCTCCAGACGGCGTCGGGCTCGGCGTCCGCCGGCAGCGCCGAGGCGTAGCGGGCGGCGCTCGGCCTCGTGAAGAGCATCTGCACGACGTCGCAGAACGGGTCGCCGTACTCCTCGACGAACCGGAGCCCGCTGCTCATCCGGAGGAGCTGGTCGAGGGTGATCTTCGCTCGCGGGTCGCCGTCGGCGGACCACTCGGGCAGGCCCGCCGGCTGGTGGATGTCGAGCTTGCCGTCGCGCACGAGGATGCCGACGAGGGTCGCGGTCAGGCTCTTGGTCATCGACCACCCGGTGAGGCGCGTCTCGGCGTCGATTCCCTCGGCGTAGCGCTCCGCGATGATGGTGCCGTCGTGAACGACCACGACCGCGCGGGTGCGCCGCGGCTTCGGACCGGGCTCCGCGAACGCCTCGTCGAGGGCGGCCTCGATCCTCGCGATGTCGACGCCGGCCGCTTCGGCCGCGCCGGACGCGTCGGGCGGGAGCGCGTCGCCGACCGGCCAGGGCCGGCTCTCGTCGAGCCCCCCGGGCGCCGGCGGCGCGGGCACGGCTCGGAGGGCCGCCGCGTCGTGCTCCCCGAGGACGAGGGTCGCGCCGAGCCCCGGCCGGAAGACGGCCGTCCGGCTCACCGGCCCGATCGAGACCGTCGCCGTCCTCGCCTCGCGGTCGACCTCGAACGAGGCGAAGCCCGCGATCGGCTCGAGGTCCTCGGCGAAGACGCGCTCGGGCGGGCGCTCGGAGACGAACGTTCCCGAGCAGAGGATCTTCGCTCCGTAGCCCGTCCCGACGCGCGCGAGCTGGAGGACGAACGGCGTCGCGACGGCGAGCGCGGCCACGACGACGATCGCCACGCCGGCCAGGATGCGGCGGCGCCAGCGTCCTCGCGGCGCGGGGGGATCGGCCTCCGCCTCCGCCGCGGGCGCGGGCGCGGGCGCGGCGGGGGCCGGCTCGGTGGATTCGGTCACGCGATGACTCTCCAGGATCGACGGGCTGGGCTCGTCGAGCGCCGCCTACATCGACGGCGGCCGGCGCCCCTCCGCGATCGCCGTCAGGTCGTCGACGACCGCCTGGGCGTGGGGGTAACGGTCCTCGAGCGTCCGCGCCGTCATCCGGTAGACGACCGCGTTGAGCGCCGGCGGCACCGACGGCTCGGCGGCCGACAGCGGCGGGACGTCCTCGCGGACGTGACGCTGCATCGTCAGCACCTTCCCGCGACCGCGCAGCGGCACGACGCCGGTGATCATCTCGTGGAGGATCAACCCGAGCGAGTAGATGTCGGCCCGCCCGTCGATCGAGGTCGCCCCGTCGGTGACCGCCTCGGGCGCCATGTAGCGCGGCGTCCCGAGGACCGCGCCGGTCGCGGTCACGCCCTCGCTCCCGGCCACCTTCGCCAG
Organism: Planctomycetota bacterium; assembly: GCA_029260755.1. Taxonomy (GTDB): domain Bacteria; phylum Planctomycetota; class J058; order J058; family JAJDCQ01; genus JAJDCQ01. Next base: position 44,366 of record JAJDCQ010000195.1, read on the forward strand.
GCCGAGGTCGGCGAGGCGCGCCACGCCGTCGGGCGCGATCAGGATGTTCTTCGGCTTCACGTCACGATGGATCACGCCCGCGTCGTTCGCGAAGGCGAGGGCGCGGGCGATCGCGATCGCGACCTCGAGCGAGCGCTTGAGGGTCAGCCGGCCGCCGGCCGCCGCGATGTGGGCCGACAGGTGCGGCCCGTCGACGAGCTCCATCCCGAGCCAGTGCCAGCCGTCGTCGACGCCGGTGTCGTAGACCGAGACGATGTTGGGGTGGTTGAGGCTCGCGGCGAGGTGCGCCTCGCGCTTGAACCGCTCGGTGAAGAGGGACTGGGTCACCCGGAGGAGGATCTTGACGGCCGCCGTTCGCCCGAGCGCCTCGTGCTCGCCGCGCATCACGACGGCGAGCGAGCCGCGCCCGAGCTCGTCGCCGAGGACGTAGGGACCGAGCCTCTCCGGGAGCCGACGCGGTGGCGCGTTCCCCGCGGCGAGGCGCCAGCTGCTGCCTTCGCGTCGGCTCTCGCCGGTCATCGCGCGGCGGCCGTCCCCCGAGGCCGTTCGGTCACGGCGTCTCGGATCGCTCCTCGCTCACCAGCTCGACCTGCGCGTTGAGGTCGACGCCGAACGGGATGACCCCGAGGATCTTCACCGGCACGAACGTCTGCGGATCGCACCAGACCTGGAGCGCGCCGTGCAGACCGAAGAGGCCGCGGAACTCCTCGCGAACGCCCGTGCTCCCCTCGGTCGGGGCCGGCTCCAGGCTGACGAGGAGCGCCTCCCGCTCGCCGGCGGGCACCGTGACCGTCTCGAGCGCGGCGCCCGGCGTCACCTTCACGTCCCACATGTCGTGGCGATCGACCACCCGGATCGTCTTCGACTCGCCGCCCGGCTTCAGGCCGAGGGTCCGCGCCATGTAGACCGCGGTGAGGAGGTCGTAGGTGTCTCCCTCCGTCGGATGCGTGCTGCGCTTCTGCCACCAGAAGTGTTTCCTGTTCGAGCACTCCTCCTCGTCGAGCTCGCAGTGCTCCTTGACCGTCCGCTTCGGCCCGATCCAGAACGCGCGCTCGGTGTAGGTGTTGATGTGGCTCTTGTCCTTGCAGCCCTCGACGATCTTGCAGTGCTTCCACTTCTTGTAGACGGCGCCGTCGGAGCCGAACTCGATCTTGTATCGTTTCGGGTCGCTGCCGCCCTGCTCGTAGTCGTAGAGGATCGGCGCGAGGCCGTCGCGCTCGATCTGCGACTTGATCCGGGTGTGGATCTCGAAGCCGAGGGCGCCGCCGCGCCCCTCGCCCGAGATGTAGTAGACCTCGTCGTCGCCGATCTTCTTCCGCTCGAGGATCATGTCGCCGGTGCCGACGACCGCGCCGAGGGACTCGAAGCCCTTCCAGACCATCACCTGATACTTCAGCGTCTCCTTGGCGGGAAACGGGTCGACCTTGGTCGGCGAGTCGGGGCGACCGCGCGCCGCCTCCGGCGCGACCGAGGCGAGGACCAGGCCGAGGCCGGCGACGAGGACGCCGGAGACGATGACGCGGCTCGGCGTCGAACGGAGGAAGCGACAGCGGTCAGACACGCTTCGATCACCTCTACTGCTCGGGGAAGACCGGGCTCGAAGGCGGGCCCCCGCGCCATGCCCGGTCGGCGCTTCCCCACCGAACGCATCGTACCACACGCCGCGGGCGCCGGCGAGGTCGCCGGATCCCGACATCCCATCATCGACCTAACGAGAGAGCGCGCGGGACGGGCTAGCGCGGGCCAGCGCGGGCTAGAGGCGCGTCCCGTCGAGGAGGCGCTCGACCCGCTCGTCGCGCTCGCGACCGCCGAGCTCGAGGGTAGCCGTCCCCTCCGCCGAGAGCTGGATCGCGCCGGCGCCGGGGGTGAGGATCTCGACGTTGGCGTGCGCGATCACCGAGCTGGTGACCCAGATCGGCGTGCCGTCGGGGTCGGCGTAGGGCAGGGTCAGGCATCGCTCGGGCGGCGCGGTGATCTCCGCGCGCACGATCGAGCCGCCGCCCTTCGCCTCGAAGAAGAGCCGGCCCGGCTCGACCGTCGAGCGCACCCCCATCGAGCGAAGCAGCGTCGAGACGAGCACCTCGCCGCCGGTCCAGCGCACCAGAACCATCGTGGCGGCCGGCATCGTCATCCCGAGCTTCTTGATCCGCGCGGAGACGACCTCGAGGACGGCGCTCCCGTCCTCGGCGAACTCGTTGCAGTGGCTCCACGCCCAGCTCAGGGCGTGGCGACTGCCGAAGACGTGGCTCTGGCAGGCGGCCGCGCCGCGGAGGTGATACTCGCGATCGCCGTGGACGATCTTGCCGTCGGCCCGCGCGTCGACGTTGGCGGAGTTGACGCACGTCTTCGCGAAGCCCCAGCGGTAGAGACCTTCGCCGAAGTGACGGTGCACGCCGCCGCTGCTCAGCTCGAAGTCCCACTCGATCCGGCTCGCGCCCTCGCCGACCGCGCCGCGGGCCCGCCGCCCGTCGAACGACCCGAGCTCTCCGACGGCGACGCCGAAGGGCGCATCCTTCGCCTCGAGGTCGTCGATCGGGCGCTCGACCTTCATCCCGGTCGGCGTCGCATCGGGCCGGTCGGGGTCGAAGACCATCGCCCAGACGGCGCAGACGGCCGGATCGCCGGTCGTGGGAACGTGGATCGTGTAGCGGAACCAGAAGCCCGTCCCGCCGGGCCCCTCGGCGACGGTGATGTACCACACCTCGTAGTGACCACGGCGCTTACGGTTCCAGCGCAGCCGGTTCGCCTGCGCCTCCGGGAGCGAGGCTGCCGTCGGCGCGTCGGGCAGGTAGCTCGCCAGCCCGCCGCGGTCGGCTTCGGACGCTGAGGGGCCTTCGTTCGGGGCGTTGTCGGTCACGCGGCTGGCTCTCGGCGAGGTCGCGAAGACCTCCGGGCGGGGTTCGGCCGTCGCATTGTCGTGTCATGACGAGCATCGTCAAGGAGATCTCGCCCCTGGAAGCGCGAGCGACCCCCGTTGACACGCCCCCCCGGGTATCTAGAATCGTCCGCTCGGTCCGGGCTCCCGGGTCGAATGGACGGGACGTCAGGGGGACGTCCGCACCGCAGACGACGATCGGGCGCACGCCCGGGATCGTCTTGAACCCAAGGAGCGCTCGCCCGACGGGCGGCCTCTAGCAGTGGGGATCTCGGAACCGTGATGAAGAAGCTCATTGTGACGTCGGCGATCGCGTGCGTCTCGCTCGCGCTCATCGGTGGCAGCATCGGCTGCGACATGCTCCAGAAGAAGGAAGAAGGCGGAAGTGAAGGCGGCGGCGACGGCGGCGGCGCCGACGGCGGCGGCGGCGAAGGTGGCGGCGGCGAGGCCGCGGCCGGCCCCGACATGCGCGAGTACTTCCAGGCGCCCGACTGGCAGCCGGGCATGGTGTGGGAGGGGATCGCGGTCGGCGAGTGGTACGAGACCACGACCAACCTCCCGGCCGCGAACATGAAGACCAGCCGCAAGGTCTCCGTCGTCGGCAAGAGCGGCGACAAGTGGCTCATCGAGGTCGTCGACAGCAACCAGGGCTTCACCCAGGGTTACGTCATCGACAAGGAAGGCACCGTTTCGAAGGCGTACGGCGAGAAGGACGGCGACGTGAAGGAGCTCAAGCTCATGCACATCGACCGCCCCAAGGCCGTCGAGGGCAAGGAGCCTCCGACCGAGACCGTCCAGGTCAAGGCCGGAAGCTACGCCTGCTGGAAGAACACCGCGGCCGGCACCACGTCGTGGACCGGCAAGGACGGCGACGCGAAGAACATCACCGTCAAGTTCGCCGGCGCGGCGGGCGACTACGAGCTCACCAAGCTCGAGAAGAAGGACCACAAGGCCGGAGACAAGTCGTACAAGTGCCGCGTGGCGACCTACAGCAACAAGCAGGTCATGTGGATCACGGACAAGCCGGCCGGTCCGCAGGGCATCATGGTCAAGATGACCACCGACCAGATGGAGACGTGGCTCTCGGACGCGGGCACCGGCGCGAAGCCGAGCTTCACGTGGCCGAAGTAGCTCGAAGAGCCGCGCTCTTCGAGTAGGTCGCGGCCACACGCGCGGTCTTCGCCACCCGGCGAAGACCGCGCGGCCGTTTCCGGAGAACCGTCCCGCGACCGAAGCGTCCGAAATCGAAGGAGATCGACCGACCGTGAAGAACGCCAGCCTGTCCGCCGTCGCGACCGTGGTCGCCACGCTCCTCGCGGTCCTGCTCGCGCCGAGGCCCGCCCTCGCCGACGAGATCCTCACCGTCGACGGCGTGGTCGAGGAGGGCGTCTCCTCGATCGAGGTCGACGACGAAGGCGCGGCCACCGTCGTCACCGAGTCGGGCAAGCGGATCCCGCTCGCCGACGTTCAGCTCATCCGGCTGGCGCCGCTCGACAACTACTACGCCGCGTCCGGCGCCGTGCGGATCGCGCTGCGAAACGGCGACGTCATCAATGCCGAGGTGACCGGCGGAGACGAGGACGGGATCAAGGTCGAGAGCCGCCCCCTCGGCGAGCGCTCGGTCCCGCTCGAGCTCGTTCACGGCGTCCTCTTCCCGCCCGCGTCGCGCGACCGCGCCCGCGTCCGCGTGTTCGAGCAGACGCACCTCGCGATCGAGGAGGAGCACGACGTCTGCTTCCTCACGACCGGCGGCCGGGCCGAGGGCACCGTCGAGCAGATCGACCACGAGGGGGTCGTCATCCAGGAGAAGACCCTCGACAGCAGCCTCAACCTCGAGCCCGACCAGATCGAGAGCGTCGTCCTCCTCGAGCTCGACCCGCTCGAGCCGACCGGCGGCGTCGTCCGCGTCCGGGCGCGCCTCTCCGACGGGAGCCTCCTGACCGGCGTCGTGACGAAGCTCGCCGAGGGCCAGCTCGAGATCGAGTCGCTCCTCGACGAGGAGAAGCCGATCGCGATCCCGGTGAAGGAGGTCTCCTCGCTGACCGTGATCGGCGGCCGCACGACGTATCTGGCCGACCTCCCCGGCACCGCCCGGCAGGCGTTCGGCGAGTTCGACGAGGCCGACCCGATCTTCCCCTGGGACAATCGCTTCGGCTGGAAACGCGACCGCACCTGCCTCGGCGCGCCGATCCGGCTCGAGGGCAAGCTCCACGAGCGCGGCATCGGCGTCCACTGCCGGAGCGAGCTCACGTTCAAGCTCGAGCCGGGCGACGGCCACCAGGAGCTCCGCGCCCTGGTCGCCCTCGACGACAGCGCCCGCGAGCCCTCGGACGTCAAGCCGACGGTCACCTTCCAGGTCATCGTCGACGGGAAGCCTCGCCTCGGCGAGGGCCTCCTCGTCGGAGCGAGCGACGAGCCGCGCCTGGTGAAGGTCGACGTGAAGGGGGCCAAGGAGGTCATCCTCCTCGTCGATCAGGGCGAGAGCCTCCACGAGCGCGGCCGAGCCGTCTGGGCCAACGCGCACCTCGTCAAGGGCCAGCAGTAGCGGCGCCGCCCCTCGCCTCGTTCGAGCCGCCGCCCGGTTCGGCCGCCGAAGACGTGGACGGTCTCTCGGCGGTCCACTCATTGAAGAGAAGTGATGATGTGAGGGCGCCGACGCCCGTCGACCGCCCGCCGAAACCCGTGAGCCCCTCCCAGCGAGAGCCGTCGTGACCCGACCCGCCCTGAAGCTCCGAGCCCTCCGTCGCGCGACCGTCGCCGCGGCGATCGTCATCTCCGCCCTCCTCGCGAGCGGCTCCCCCGCCCGCGCGGACGGCGAGCCGACCGACGACGTCGTCCTCGGACCGACGCCGACCCACGCCGACGGGCAGGCCGAGATGCGCGCGCTGCGCGCGTCCGCCCTCGGGCGCTGGGGCGTCGCCCTCGACGCCTACGAGGAGGCGCTCACCGCGGCCATCGAGGCGGCGGCGGCCGCCGCGCCCGGATCGCTCGAAGGGAGCTGGGCGACGGCGCGGGCCGAGGTCTACGTCCGACGCCTCCACTATCTCCGCACCCAGACGGGCCTCGGCGCGCGGGTCGCCGCGATCCTCGACGCGACGGCCGAGCGCGAGGACGTCGCGCCTTCGCTCCGGACGTGGGCGCTCTTCTACGGCGCGCTCGCGTGGCGCGCGGCCGGCGAGCCGGAGCGGGCCGAGGAGCGGGCCGACGCGCTCGGCCTCATCCGCGACTGGCTCGTCCTCGGCCCGTTCGACAACGAGCAGGGTCAGGGCTTCGCGGCGAAGCTCGGGCCGGAGGGCGTCGAGGCGATCGACCTCGCCGAACGTCACGACGGCAAGGAGCGCTCGGTCGGCTGGCGGGTGGGCCTGGGCGCGCGGACGCTCGGCTGGGTCAACCTCGACGCGATGCTCCGGCCGAACGACCAGGCGCTCGCCTACGCCCTCTGCGCCGTGAAGAGCGACGCGCCGCGGGCGGTCGACCTCCGAATCGGGAGCGACGAGGCGATCAAGGTCTGGGCGAACGGCGCGCTCATCCACGAGGAGGACGTCCAGCGGACTGGCAACCTCGACCAGACGGTCATCCCGGTGCAGCTCCCCGCCGGCGAGACGATCCTCGTCGTGAAGGTGTGCGACCGGGCGGGCGGCTGGGGGATGCGCCTGCGGATCACCGACACCGACGGGCGGCCCGCGCCGGTGGCTGTGATCGGCGCCGCCGAGCTCGCCGAGCGCGGCACGCTCACCCTCGACGGCGGCGCGGTCACGCCTCGGGAGCGTCGGACCGAGGACGCGATCGCGACGCTCGCGCGCGTCTCGGCGACCCGCCCGCGCGATCCGTGGCCGCTCTACCACCGCGGCTACCTCCACTACACCCGACACGCCCACGACGCGACCGACCACCCCGACCGCGAGGCGTTCACCGCGGCGATCGCGCGCGCCCCGCGCAACGCCTTCTTCCGGGTGATGCTCAGCTTCGTCAGCGCCGCCCGGGCCGAGCTCTCGGTCCAGCGCGAGGAGAACGCGAAGCGCGCCGCCCTCGAGGAGGCGATCGCGATCGCCCCGGGCTACGCCGAGGCGCACCTGCTCCTCGGCGAGCACCACCGGACGGCGATCGGCAACCTGCCCCGGGCCGAGCACCACATCGACGCGGCCCTGGCCGCGAATCCCGATCACGTCGGCGCGCGCCTCGCCCGCCACGACATCCTCCGGAGCCGCGGCCACGCCGCGTTCGCGAAGAAGGAGCTGACCGCGCTGGCGGCCGAGCTCTCGGCGCGCGACGACCTCCCGACCGGACCGCAGGCCTGGCGGCGCATCGCGATCCAGCACCTCGAGAGCAGCGACATCCCCCGGTCGCTCGCGGCGCTCGACCGGGCGCTGGCCGCGGACGCCGACGCCTCGAGCGCCCGCCGCGAGAAGATCGCGCTCCTCACCCGGAGCGGCCGGCTCGTCGACGCCCTGGCCGAGGTCGGCGAGCTCGCCCGCTACGTCCCCGACTCGGCCGAGCACGCGATCCGCACGAGCCAGCTCCACGACGCCCACGGCGACGTCGAGGCCGCCCTGGCCGCGTGCGACGACGCCCTCGCGGTGACGCCCGACGAGGTGACGGTCTGGCTGCGGCGAGGCCACCTCGCCCGCCGCCTCGGCGAGGACGAGCTGGCCCTGGCGAGCTTCCACAGGGCCGCGAAGCTCGACCCGAGCCGGACCGCGATCACCCACTACATCGAGCTGCTCCAGGAGCGCGAAGACCCCTGGTGGGAGCCGCATCTCGTGAAGCCGCGCGAGGTGATCGCGGCGGCCGCCGGCAAGGCGCTCGACGAGCGGACCGACGTCCGCTACCTCTCGCGGGTGAACGTGATCCGGGTCCAGCCCGACGGGCTGAGCAACCGGGTCGTCCAGGAGATCATCCGGATCGAGAACGACGACGGCGTCCGCCGGCTCGACTCCTACGCCGCCTACTACTACGCCGGCGAGCAGCAGCTCGCCTTCCGCAGGGCGAGGGTCTGGCACGCCGACGGGACCTTCGCCGACGCCGACACCCGGAGCGGCCCGAGCGGGTTCGGCGGCGGACGTCGCGGCGAGTTCGCCTCGATGTTCCCGCGGAGCGTCGACCTCCCGCCGCTCCGCCCGGGCGACGTCGTCGAGATCGAGTACCGGACCGACGACCTCGTCCAGGGGTTCTTCGGCGAGTACTTCGACGACGAGCACGACCTGGCCGGCGTCGACCCGATCGACGCCGACCGCTACGTCCTGATCACGCCGGCCGAGCGGACCTTCCACATCAACGTGATCGGCGTCGACGACCTCGAGCCGAAGACGAGCGAGGTCGAGGGCGCCGACGGGAAGCGCTTCGTCGTCCGCGTCTTCGAGCGCCGGGACGTCCCCCGGATCGAGACCGAGACGGCGATGCCGTGGGCCCGGGAGGTGATCCCGCGGATCCAGGTGTCGACGTTCGGCGATTGGGACGAGTTCGCCCGCTGGTACTGGGGGATGATCCGCGAGCAGCACGAGAGCAGCGACGAGCTACGGCGGAAGGTGCGCGAGCTGTGCGCCGGCAAGAGCACCGAGCAGGAGAAGATCCGCGCGATCTACGACTTCGTCGTCACCGAGATCCGCTACAACGACGCCTGGGAGTTCGGGATCCACGGCTTCAAGCCGTACAAGGCGAGCTCGATCTTCAGCCGTCGCTTCGGCGACTGCAAGGACAAGGCGACCCTCATCAAGGTCATGCTCGACGAGGTCGGGATCGAGGCGCACCCCGTCCTGATCCGCGGCGAGACCACCCGCGGCAAGGACGACCTGAGCCTGCCGCTCATCGGGCACTTCAACCACTGCATCGCGTGGGTGAAGCCGACCGACGGCGAGGGCTTCTTCGTCGACGGCACGGCCGAGTACCACCCGGTCGATACGCTCCCGACGATGGACTACGGCGCCGACGTGGTGATCATCCACCCCGACGGCGGGAAGCTCGCGACGATCGCCGATCCGCCGAGCGAGCGGAACTCGGTCAAGGAGCGCCACAAGATCCGGATCGCGCCGGACGGCTCGGCGATCCTCGAGGCGGAGATCGAGACGCGCGGCAACTTCGCGACCGTCCTCCGGCAGCTCCTGAGCGTCGAGGCGCAGCGCAAGCAGATCCTCGAGCGCCTCTTCGGCCGTCAGTTCGAGGGCGCCGAGCTGATCGACTCCGACTTCCCCGACATGGCCGAGCTGAAGGACCCGATCACGTTCAAGTTCCGGATGCGCCTGCCGAAGGCGTTCCGGAAGGCGCGCTCGGGCCTCGCCCTCGAGGAGGTGACGAGCCACCTCTTCCGCGCGCTCTACCTCGACCGCTTCGGCGACTACGCCGCCAAGTCCGAGCGGAGCTGGGACGTCGAGCTGCCGCTGCCGATGCGGCTCGACAAGGAGGTCGAGGTCGAGCTCCCGCCCGGCTACGAGACCGGCGCCATGCCGCGCTCGATCTCACGGGACGAGGCGTGGGGGAGCTTCGAGCGGTCGGTCGAGGCGAAGGACGGGACCATCCGCTTCCACCGCAAGGTCCGGATGAACGGGCGGCGCATCCCGAAGGCGGACTACGAGGAGTTCCGGAAGTTCGCGATCGAGGTCGACGCGGCCGACGAGCTGCGGCCGATCGTGAAGCCGGGCTCCGGGCGCGAGTAGCCGGCGTCGCCCATCGCGGGCGGCGCGGACATCGCGGCCCGGGCGAGCAGGAATCTCGCGCAAAGGCGCAAGGCGCAAAGGCGCGTCGGTCAGGCGACATCCCTGATGGACGCACACCCAGATTGGGAAGTCACCGACCGATGAATCTCCACCGCATCATCATCTTCGTCCTCTCCGTGGCGCTCGTCCTCTCGGTCGCGCTGCCCACCGCCGCGCGAGCCGATGACGCCGACGCCGTCGAGAAGGCGCTCGCGAAGCTGATCGCATCGCCGGCCGAGCGGGCCGGCGACGAGGTCGGCATCGCCCAGGCGGCGCTCGACGCCCTCGCGACCAGCACCGACCCGGCCGTCGTCGGCGTGGCGCTGCTCCGCCTCGGCGAGAGCTCCGAGGCGGCGCTGCGCCGACCGGACGATGCGAAGCCCGCGCTGCCCGCGACCCTCGAGGCGATCGTCGCGCGCGGCCTCGCCGCGCCGGCGGGCGAGCCGGGGCGGGCGGCGCGCTCGCTGGCGATCCGGGCGGGGATCCTCCTCGCCGAGGTCCACGCCGCCCGCGGCGATCGCGACGCGGCCGTCGCGACCGGCGAGCGGGTCGGCGCGGTGCGCCACTGGCTCGCGGTCGGACCGTTCGGCCGCGGCTGGGGCGCCTCGCTCCACCACGAGGCGTTCCCGCCCGAGGCCGCGATCGCCGAGGCCGCCATCCCGATCAACGCGACCTTCCGGACGCGCCGCGGCTTCGCGAGCTGGCGGAGCGTCGGTTACCTCCCGCCGCTCGGCGCCGTCGACACCGACGTCCTCTCGCGCTACCGCGGCACCTACTACCTCGTCGCGCAGGGCCAGGTCGATGGAGAGGCTCCCGTCGATGCCGACCTCATCCTGATCGGCGGCGGCTCCTACAAGGTGTGGGTCAACGGCGACCTCGTGATCGATGTCGACCGGGCGATCGAGGCCGCCGGGAACGAGGCGGGCGCCACCGTCACCCTCGCGCCCGGCTGGAACCGGCTCGCGGTGAAGGCGACGACGCCCGGCGCGAGCCTGGCCGCGCGCGTCGTCCGCCACGACGGCGGAACGATCGCGTGGACCCCCGACGAGGTCTTCCACCATCTGCCGGCCGACGCCCCGACGGCCGTGCCCGCCCGCGGCGCGGTCGACGCCACGATCCGTCCGATCGGCCTCGCGGACGCGTGGCGGTGGCCGGACGACGGCCCCGGTCCGTTCACGTGGGCCGACCCGGTCGGCCGCCACCTCGCCGCGCTCGCCGGCCCGATCGAGCCGCACCCCGACGAGGACGACGCGGGCGGCGACGGCGAGGACGGCGCCGACGACGGAGCCGCCGGCGAGCTGCCGCGGCCGGCCGTCCCGACGGCGCCGGGCCGAGCGCATCTCCGCGCCGCCCTCGGCCTCCTCGCCCTCGACGACGGTCGGGCCGAGCTCGCCCTGGCGCACCTGCGCGGCGCGCTCGAAGCCGCTCCCGGCTCGGCGGCGATCCGCTACCAGACGGCGCGGGCGCTCGTGTCGGTCGGCCACATCGACGACTCGATCCGCGACGCCGAGGTCAACGCCGCCTTCGAGACCATCGCGGCCGCCGACCCGGGCTTCATCCCCGCGCAGGTCTGGGTGGCCGAGCGCCTCTCGCGGAGCGACCGCAGCGTCGAGGCGTGGGAGATGCTCCGGGCGCTCCTCGACGCCGAGGGCGGCCCCCGCTGTCGCCCGGCGCTCGAGGCGGCCTACGACCTCGCGACCGCGGCCGGCTGGGAGAAGGAGGCCGACGACATCGTCGCCCTCGAGGCGAAGACGTTCGCCGGCTGGCCCTCGACGATCCTCCGGCAGGCGCGTCACCTCCAGCGGCGCGGCCGGAACGAGGCCGCGCGGGCGCTCCACCTCGCCGCGTGGGAGGCGGACCGGCGCCTGGGCTGGGTGGCCGCCCGGGCCGCGCAGAGCTTCCTCGACGCGGGCGCGATCGGGGTCGCCCGGGCGATCCACGCCCGCCTCGCGATGGCCTTCCCCGAGAACGACGGTCACCTCCGCGACCTCGCCCGGCTCGACCTCCTCGAGGCGCGGCGCCGCGCCGACGAGGGTCACCCGTCGGCCGGCTTCCACCTCGGCCGGGCGATCGCGATCCACCGGGCGATGGCCCACCGCCGTCCCGACGACCCGAACCCGTGGGTGACGATCGGCGACGCCCTCTACGAGCTCGGCGGCGACGCCGGCGCCGTGGCCGCGTGGGAGCAGGCGCTCGGGCGCGACCCCTCGCTCCACCGCGTCCGCCGCCGCCGCGACATGGTCGCGCGCGGGAGCGAGGACCGCTTCTGGGAGGAGTTCGAGCCCGACGTCGCCGCGATCACGGCGAAGCCCGTCGACCCGGCGCGCTTCCCGAAGGCGGAGACGGCCTGCGTCTTCGACCAGATGGTGACGCGCCTCTACGAGGACGGGAGCAGCAGCAGCGTCATCCATCAGGTGCACCAGATCCTGCGGCCGTCGGGCATCGAGGCCTTCGGTCAGGTGAACCTCGGCGGCGAGGTCTGGGACGTCCGCACGATCAAGGCCGACGGCACCAGCCTCGAGCCGATCTCGGTCCAGGGCGCGGGCGGCTACCAGATGCCGGGCCTCGAGCCGGGCGCGTTCGTCTCGCGGGCCTATCGCCTCGACGGCCCCGCCCGGCCGGGCGAGGAGCTCGTCGAGGGGCCGTTCTACTTCCGCGACCCCGACCTGGCCGAGCCGTTCATTCTCTCGCGCTGGATCGTGATCCTGCCGCGCGCCCTCCGCGACGAGCTCCAGGTGATCGCCCGCAACGGCGTGAACGAGCCGACCGTGCAGGAGCGAGGCGACCTGCTCGTCGTGACCTGGGAGCACCGCGACGAGCCGAGGATCGAGCAGGAGCGGAACATGCCGGCGGCGGACGAGCTCCAGCCGTTCGTCACCCTCGCCCGGCAGCGACGGTGGGCCGACCAGGCGCGCCTCGTCCTCGACCGGACGGCCGGCCAGCTCCGGGTCACGCCCGAGATCGCCGCGTGGACGACGCGGGTGCTCCGAGGCGAGGGGCTCGAGGCGGGCAAGAGCGACCCCGTCGCGATCGCCGACGCCCTCTATGCGGCCGTGCAGCGGCGCGTCCGGAGCTCGGACGGGTCGAGCGGCGCCAGCCAGACCCTGTCGGCGCGGGCGGGGAGCCGCCTCACCCTCTTCGTCACCGCGCTCCGCGCGGCCGGCGTCGAGGCCGACCGCGCCTACGCGGCGGTCGGCCCCGGCCTCGAGCAGACCCCGTCGATGGTCTGGACGATCCCGAACGAGCGCGAGCTCGTCTTCCCGCTGGTCCGGATCGCGTCGAGCCAGCTCCCGGGTTCGGCCGGTCGGTGGTACACGATCTCGACCGACGCCCGGGTCCTCCCGCCGGGGCTGACGCCACACTACCTCGCCGGAGCGCCGGCCCTGATCGTCACCGGCGACGGAGGGATCGAGACCGCGCGCGTGCCGGGCGGCCCGTGGGAGCGCTCGTCGACCGGGACGCGCGTCGGGATCGCGGTCACCAGCGCCGAGGGCGCCATCGAGGTCGAGTTCGAGACGGTCGCCCACCACGTCGCCGGCTGGCAGCTCAAGGAGCAGGCGCGGACGGCGAGCGCCGACCTCCTCGAGAACTGGGTCGCCGGGCAGGCGAACCAGGTCATCCCGGGCGCGACCCTGAGCGAGTTCGAGCTGCCCACCCTCGGCGACGACGCCGAGCCGTTCGCCCTCTTCTGGGCGGCCGACGCGAAGCTCCAACGCCACGGCGAGGGCCTCGGCCTGGCCCTCCCGTTCCCGAGCCTGGAGATGCGGATGGGCTACGGAGGCCCGCCGGAGCGGACCCACCCCTACGTCCTCCGCGAGGTGCGCAGCTCGGACGACCGCGCGACGATCCACCTGAGCGACGCGGTCGCGATGCCGAACGAGCTGCCCGCCCCGCTGGTGATCTTCGACGACTGGGGAAGCTACGCCCTGGTCTGGCGCGCCGACCCGACCGCCCGCACGGTCACCCTGACCCGGACGTTCCAGATGGCCCCGTGCACGCTGGGCCCCGAGTCCTACCGACGCTTCCTCGACGCGATGGGCCAGATCGACGACGCCGAGGCCGAGGGGATCCTCATCCCCACCCGCTAGGAGGCTGTTGCAGAATGACGCGAGCGGCTCGTCGAGACAGCGTCGTGCAGGCCGAGGCGCGCGGCCGAGGG
>JAJDCQ010000196.1 GCA_029260755.1 Planctomycetota bacterium
CTTGTCCTTGCCGAAGTCCAGCTTCGCATCGGCGAACGCGACCGTGCTCGGGTAGCCGAAGCCGTCGTGGAGCTTCCGCTGTTCGACGTCGAGCAGGTAGAAGGCGGTCGTCGCGTCGCACCGCTCGCCCACGCGGGCGAGTCGGACGAGCCGCGCGAGGACCTCGTCGGGATGAAGCCCCGACTCGCACTCGAGCAGGGCGTCCGAGACTCTCGAGGCGTCCGTGAGCGTCGTCGTCATCGTGTCGTCTCCCCTCTCTTTTCGTCGTGGAGTTTGGTCGCGTTCTCTCTCTATACATACGCTCGAGGTGGGGTGTTTGCTTCGTTCTTTTTAGGGTTTTTATCGTATCACTCATCTTCGAGCAGTCCAGCGGCTGCACCTTGCGCGCCGACGGTCACTCTCAGGAGACGGCAGGTCGACTGCACATCGAACGTCTGCCCGACGGGTCGCTGCGCTTCACGCGCCCGGAGGGGTTCGAGGCGCCCATGCCGAAGTGGTGATCGCGACGGCAGAGGGCCGCGCGAGCGGTGCGGCCGCGATCGCCTCGCAAGACAATGGGCCACGCCGTCGGGAGACGCTCGTACTCTTGCCACGCCGCGGGCTGGCGCGCGGTGAGACGCGCGACATTCAGCAGTCGGCGTCGAGCGCGCCGTGGAACTGCCCCCCTCCTTGAGCGAACCGATGTCCGACTGGAGGGGACGAATCGAGTGACCCCGGAGGGGGGCTGGCGCGGGATCGTCCTTCATGGCGAGGGGACCTTCGCCCGCGCGATGGAAGCCCAGGTCTGCCGGGTCGATCGTGCGCTCATCCCATCAGCGTTTCACCGCTCGTTGGCCTCGTAGACGACTCGAAAGCCGAGATTGTAGTTCTTGGTCGCAATCGGCGCCTCGGCGCGGTGGCCCGAGTGCCAGTCTGCATTGGCCCACGATCCGCCTCTCGCGCCCTGGTTCGGTCGACCGGGATCGGGTGACGCACACCACTCCCACGCGTTTCCGATGACGTCGTACAGTCCCCACGGATTCGGTAGGAAGGAGCCCACCGGGGCGGCCTCCGCGAAGCCGTCCGACGTCTCGACGATCGAGATCGCCGCGCGGCGTTCGCCGGACTCAGGGAGCGACCGGGCGAACGACGCAGCGAACGTAGCGTCCGCTACGTTCGCGAAGCGCCCAGCCTCGCCGGCATCGTCGCCCCAGAAGGCAGCGGTGGTCGTTTCTGACCGCGCGAAGTACTCCCATTCTTCCTCGGTTGGAAGTCGATACTCGATGTGCGGCTCGGATCGAGCGGAGAGCCAGTCACAGAAGGCTCGTGCCTCTGTCCACGAGACGGAGGCGACAGGATGTATGTCCTGGTTGAGATCCACTTCCGGATCCCATCCTGACGTCACATGTCCAGGTCGAAAGCGCCGGAACTCGCCGTTCGTGACCTCGGTGACGCCGACATACAAGTCGGCCGAGGCCGTGAGCCGGCGCTGCTTTTCGTCCTCAGCGCGTTGGGGCTCGTCCGTCAATGGCGCGAGAGCGAGAGCTCCTCTCGGCACCAGGGCAAAGCGCATGCCAAGGTCATTCTGACGCACGAGTGGCAGACGGAGCCGGCGTGCGGCCTTCAACTGTCGCTCGGCGGGCGTCCACCAACGCTCCGCATGGTCGCCCCCGACCCTCTCCCTGGGCAACTCATGGTCGGAATCGGGGGAGCGAGGCTCGGGAGGGGGGTCACCCATGCGTGGCGTGCACGCAGCGCAGCCGACCACTCCAAGAAGCGCTGCCGCCACGACGATGGCTGTCGGGAGGGGCGGGCTGCGCACGGCGAGCGCCGCGCCCGTCACTCGTCGAGCTCGGCGAGGACGCGGCGGAGCTCGTCGGCATCGTCCTGACTCGAGATCAGGTCGAGGGACGCGCGCAGGTCGGCCCGCGCGCCCTCCCGATCTCCGCGCCGGGCGCGGACGAGGCCGCGTTGCCCGAGCGCCTCGTAGTGCTCGGCGTCGAAGGCGATGACCGCATCGAAGTCGGCCTCGGCGCCGGCGAGGTTTCCCTTGGCCGCTCGCGCCCGTCCCCGGACGAACAGCGCGGTCGGGTCGCCGGGAGCGAGCTCGAGGGCGCGGGCGACCGAGACGAGCGCCTCGTCGACGTCGTCGACCTCGAGGCTCGCGACCGCGAGGTCTCGCCACGGGAGCGCGTGGCGCGGATCGATCGCGATCGCGGCGCGGAAGTCGGCGATCGCGCCCGCCCGGTCGCCGAGCTCGAGGCGGGTGGTTCCCCGGACGTCGTAGACCCGGGCGTCGCCTCCGCCGAGCTCGATCGCCCGGTCGAGGTCGACGATCGCCTCCTCGTTCCGGCCGTGGATGTTGAGCATGAGTCCGCGATGGGATCGGGCGAACGCGTCGTCGGGGGCGAGCGCGACGGCCCGATCGAGGTCGGCGAGCGCCCCGTCGAAGTCGTTCAGCATCGCGCGCACGCCGGCGCGGTTGACCAGCAGCATCGGGTCGTCGGGCGCGAGCTCGAGGGCGCGCTCGAAGTCCTCCAAGGCTCCCTTCGGGTCCCCGGCCCTCGCGCGCGCGCTCGCGCGGTTCATCCACCCGCCGGCGACCGCCGGGTCGATCGCGAGCGCGGCGTCGAACGCGGCGACCGCCCCGGCGTAATCGCCGCTCGTGGCGAGGACGACCCCTCGCTTGACCTGGTCCTCCGCGTTCGCCGACTCCGGCAGCTGCTCCTCCACGGCGGTTCGACCGATGAAGGGTCCCACCTGACTCCAGAAGATCCCGTTGAGGCCGAAGCGCCTCCCGGCGAGGAGGACGGCGCGCTCGGCCTCCTCGCCGCCGAGGAGACAGAGCGAGATCCCGGCGGTCACCGCGCGGAGCTGGTCGTGCTCGGCGTGGACGTGGCGGACGAGCGGGGCGATCGCCCCCTCCCGGATGCCGAGGCGACCGAGCGCCTCGGCCGCGAGGCGCGCGAGCTGGAGCAGCGGCGCGCCGACCTCTCGATCCTGGGCGGCGGCGAGGAGCTCGCTCAGGGACGGAGCGCGGCTCGGGCGTCCGGCGCTCGCCCGGCGGACCGCCTCGCGCTGTTCGAGCCGCGCGATGGCGCGCCGGAGGAGGTCGAGCTGCGAGGCGTCGAGCTCCGAGTCCACGCTCGCGACGAGCGCGTCGATGGCCGCGTCGAGCCCGGTCAGCCGCGAGCCGGACTCGCCGGCGATCGGCTCGGCCGCGGAGAGCAGCAGCCCGCGCGTCGTGGCGCCGAGCGCGTCGGAGACCTCGTCGAGGGCGTCGCCGAGGAGCCGCACCGTCTGCGCCTCCGGGTAGCGCACGATCTGGAAGAGGGCGTCCTCGTAGCCGCCGGGGACCTTCGCGAGCGCGCCGGTGCGCGCCTGCTCGAGGACGCCCTCGACCGCGCGCCGGTGCTCGAGGGCGACGGCCGTCCGCCGTGTCTCCACCCTGGCCAGGTCGGCGCGCGACTGACCCGGCGCGACCTCGGTCGCGAGGGCGCGCTCGAACGCGCTCGCGGCGACGCTCCACTGCTCTGCGTCGAGGGCGACCTCGCCGAGCGCGCTCGCCGCCCGGAACATCGCCTGGTCGGCCGAGCCGTCCTCGGGCGCGACGGCGACGAGGCGGTGACTCGCCGCGAACGCCTCGAGGGCGAGGGCGAGGAGGGCGTCCTGGCGCTGGCGCCGGGCCTCGTCGTCGAGCGGGTCGCCCTCGACGCGCTCGGGCGCGTCGCGGGCGTCGGCGAAGGCGCCCCAGGCCTCGTCGGTCGCGGTGCGCGCGCTCTGCACGATCGCGGCCCGCTCGGCCGACGCGGCGCGAGCGCGCTCGGCGGCCGTCGTCGCCGAGTGGACGATCAGGCCGGCGGGCGCTCCGAGGGCCAGGAGCGCCGCGAGCGAGATCGCGGCGAGGCGGGCGGGGTGGCGGCGCGCCCAGCGGCGGGCGCGCTCGGCGCCGCCGATCGGTCGGGCGTGGATCGCCTCGCCGGCGAGGAAGCGCCCGAGCTCGGCCTCGACGACCGCGGCGCTCTCGTAGCGACGGGCGGGGTCCTTCTCGAGGCACCGGAGGGCGATCGTCTCGAGGTCGGGATGGACGCGCGGGTCGCGCCGGCGCGGCGGGACCGGCTCCTCGTGGAGGACGCGCCGGAGCACCTCGAGGACGGTCTCGCCGGCGAAGGGAGCCTCGCCGGTGAGGGCCCAGTAGAGCACGCCGCCCACGGCGAAGACGTCGGCGGCCGGGCCGACCGCGCCGCGGTCGCCGCGGGCCTGCTCGGGGGCGAGGTAACCGGGCGTCCCGAGGAGCTGACCCGTCCGGGTGAGGCGGTCGTCGCCGACGAGCGTCTGCGCGGCGAGGCCGAAGTCGACGAGGTGGGCGCGCCCGGCCCGATCGACGAGGATGTTCTGCGGCTTGACGTCGCGGTGGACGACGCCGGCCGCGTGCGCATGCGCGAGCGCGGCGGCGAGCTCCCGGACGATCTCGGCGACGCGGCGCGGTCCGAGGCCGTCCTGCTCGCGCGCCTCGTCGAGGGGGCGCCCGTCGACGAAGTCCATCACGAGGTAGGGGCGCCCCTCGTGCTCGCCGACCTCGTGGACCGAGACGATTCCCGGATGCCGGAGGCTCGCCGCGGCGCGCGCCTCGCGCTGGAGGCGCTGGCGGCCGCGGTCGCCCATGCGGTCCGGGTCGAGGATCATCTTGACGGCGACGTCGCGGCCGAGCTCGGCGTCCCAGGCGCGATACACGACGCCCATGCCGCCGCGGCCGAGCTCCGAGACGACGGCGTAGCGACCGATCCGCTCGCCGCCGCGCGATGGCGCGCCAGGCGCCGGCGCGGCCGCCGGATCCGAGATCGGCCGGACCGGAGCGAGACGCGCCGAGCCCGAGGCCGAGCCCGGCGGCTGCGGCGGCGGGACGGCCCGCGTCGGCGGGTGCGGGGCGGCGCCGGGGGCCAGGTAGGGGAGCGGCGTCGCCATCGGCGCCGGCGTGCCGGCCGGAAGCGGCGCGCGCGGAACCGGGCCGGATCCCGACGGGCGCCGCGGGAGCTGCTCGGGCACCTGCGCTGCGAGCTCGCGCGGGGTGAGGATCCCCCGCTCGACCAGGATCGCCCCGAGGCTGACCCGGGTGGAGCCGCCGCGACGGTCCTGCTCGGAGAGGCAGGCCTCGAGCTGCTCCGGCGTCAGGCGCCGCGCGTCGAGGAGGCGTCGGCCGAGCCGGCGGCTGGCGTCGGAGGGGCGGCGCGGCCGGGTCATGAGGCGTCCACGATGATGGTGGATATCGATGGTGAACCCGGGATCGGGACCTCCCGAACCTCTCCCTGATGGCGAGTGGCTCGCAAACATCTTACAGCCTCCGCACGGAGCGATCCGGGGGCCGCGCCGTATCATTCCGTGACCGACGGGCGGCGGGTGTCGCTCCGCGTCCGAGAGATACATCTCATCCACCGAACCAAGAGGGACGGATCCATGACTCGACTCTGGCTCGCGGCGGGGCTCGCTCCGGCCGTGATCATGATGGGGCTGGCGACGCCGGCCGAGGCCCGCGACGACGAGACCGGCAAGCGCTGCAAGCTCTGCCAGGGGACGGCCGGCAAGGTCGGCGAGCGCCGGAAGACGAGCGCTCTCCGCGCCGTCGAGACGACGCCGACGCGCCGGCCCGCGACGGCCCTGCTTCGCGCGGCGCCGAAGGCAGCCGGCGGGCAGGATGATGAGCGCCGGGTCGTCATCGTCACGCCGAACGACGGGACCAAGGCGAAGAAGATCGAGCGGATCGTCGAGGTCCTCCCCGACGGGAGGAAGAGGGAGCGGATCATCGAGATCCTTCCCGACGGCCATCGTTCGACGACTCGGCCCAGCCGGACGACCAAGGCTCCCCGCGCCCTCGTTCTTCGCGACGGGAACCACACGATCGAGAAGCTCGTCGAGGAGGACGTCGAGGTCTTCGAGCTCGAGGGCGAGGACGGCAAGCGTCGCGTCGTCGTTCGCCGTCGCGGCGGCGGGGACGAGGACGGCCACCGTCGGAGCGAGCGGCGCGGCGGTCACGGCGACCCGAACAAGATCCGCATCCGGATCGAGCTCGGCGACCGCGTCATCGAGGAGGAGTTCGACCTCCGCGAGGGCCGTCACGGCGGCGACGACGACCGGCTGCATCGCGAGCACCAGCGCGACTTCGCCCGCCCGCACGGCGACCACGGTGGCGACCACGACCGTGACCACGATCGCGGCGACCGGGATCACGACCGGCGCGACGACCGCCCCCGTCGTCTGCCGTTCGCCGTCCCGCACGAGCGTCACGAGGACCCGCGCTGGAACGAGCGGCGCGGCGGTGAGGTCCCGGACCTTCGCCGCCTCTTCGAGCGTCATCTCGAGGAGCGACGGGAGCGCGGCGACCGGGAGCGCGGCGACCGGGACCAGCCCCGCGAGCGCCGCCGGCTGGTCCGTCCGAACGACCGCCGCGAGGGCAACCACTTCTTCTTTGCCCCGGAGCGGGGGCGTGGCGACGAGCACGAGCGCCACTTCTTCTGGCAGGAGCGCGACGAGCGCGACGACGATCGCGGCGAGCGTCACGAGCGCTTCGACCTCGGTCGGCTGCTCGAGGGCCTCGAAGGGCTCGAGGGCCTCGAGAAGCTCCGCGGCCTCGAGAAGCTCCGCAAGCTCGGAGAGCTCGAGGAGCTCGGCGAGCTGTTCGAGGACCTCGACCTCGACGTGGAGGAGCTCGAGCGGCTCGGTGAGGACCTGCCCCGCGAGCTCCAGAAGCGAATCCGCGAAGGCCTTCGAGGCCGCGGCCTCGCCGAGGGCGTGAAGCTGTACTAGCCCGCGCGACGCCCGAACCCGAGCCTCACCCACGGGAGCCCGCCTTCGAGGTGGGCTCCCGTTCTTCATTTCAGGGCGGCGCCAGCCCTTGACTTCGGCGGATCGAGATCCTCACAATGGCCGGGCTGGGCAAGACATGCGGCATCGCAACGATCCGCGGCAGGCCCGGCCGACCCTCCCGAGCTCGGGCTCAGAAGCGTCGTCGCCTCCGATGGTTGGGGCGGCCAGGGTCGTCGTCGTCCAGTGTGGAAACCGGGCGCCGAAGGGCGCCGTCGGAAGCTGCCTCGAGGTTCTGCCGTGAACACGATCGCCCGCCATCTCATTGCCGAGTACTACCGCTGCGACCTCGAGATCATCGACGACCTCGACGCGATTCGACGCCACATGCTCGCGGCGACCGCCGTGATCGGCGCGACCGTCGTCGGGGAGGCGTTCCACAAGTTCGATCCGCAGGGCGTCAGCGGAACGGTCGTGATCGCCGAGAGCCATCTCTCGATCCACACCTGGCCCGAGAGCGGCTACGTCGCCGTCGACATCTTCACCTGCGGCGGCCTCGATCCGCGCCCCGGCTTCCTCCATCTCAAGGAGGCGCTCGGCGCTGGCGACGCGCGGCTTCAGGAGATCGTCCGCGGCCTGCCCGACGATCTCGAGGCGCGCGACCGGACCCTCCTGCCCGACGACGTCCAGATCATCACCGAGGTCGGTCAGCTCGTCTGACCCCGGCGCCCGCAGAATCGAGTCCCAGATGTCCGAGACCAGCACGAGCTCCGGCGGCATCGGTGCCGGCACCGCCGCGGTCCCCGACCACCTCCTCCAGCGCGGGGCGAGCGGCCAGTTCGACGGGACCTGGTTCACCGAGGAGGACCAGGGCACCAACCGCTTCGGCATGAAGGTGACCGCGAAGCTCCACGAGGAGCGCTCGGATTACCAGACGATCGAGGTGTTCGAGACGCCGTTCTTCGGGAACGTCCTCACCCTCGACGGGCTCTGCATGTTCACCGAGCGCGACGAGTTCGTCTATCACGAGATGACGACGCACGTGCCCCTGTGCGCGATGCCCGAGCCGACCGACGTCCTCATCATCGGCGGCGGCGACGCCGGGTGTCTGCGCGAGGCGCTCCGGCACCCGGGCGTGAGGCGCGTCGTCCAGTGCGACATCGACGAGCGGGTCACCCGCGTGTGCGAGCGGTTCTTCCCGTGGGTGAAGGACGCGATCGCCGATCCGCGCGCCGAGGTCGTGTTCGAGGACGGCGTGAAGTTCATCGAGCGAAGCGAGGGCGCGTTCGACCTGGTGATCGTCGACAGCACCGACCCGGCCGGCTGCGCGGTCGGCCTCTTCCTCCGCGAGTTCTACGCCAAGGTCGCCCGCGCTCTGAAGCCCGGCGGGGTGATGGTCGCCCAGACCGAGAACCCCCACTGGAACCCGAAGCAGATCGGCTCGATCTACCGCGAGATCGGTCAGGCGTTCCCGATCGCGACCGCGTTCATCGGCACCGTCCCGACCTACCCGGGCGCCGTCTGGACCTGGAGCTGGGCGACCGACGGGCGACGCCCCGGCGACCACTTCGACGAGGAGCGGTCGCGGGCGGTCGCGCGCGACACCCTCTACTACAACCCCGAGATCCACGCGGCCTGCTTCGCGCTGCCCAACTTCGCGCGGGCGGCGCTCGCCGGCGAGGACCCCTTCGCCTGGCTCCGGCGCTAGCGATCGCCCGCCGCCTCCCACGCCTCCCCCTCGCGTGCCTGGTCGGCGCGCTCGTCGGGCTCGTCGGGCTCGCCTCGGCGGCGTCCGATGACGGAGACGGCGGCGACGACGGCTGGACGCCCGAGGTGGCGTTCGCGCGGGCGCTCGCGCGGGTCGAGGAGCTGACTGGACGCGCGTTCGATCCCCGGCCGACCCTGGTCGTCCGGACGCGCGAGGAGTGGGTCGCCCAGGTGCGGAGCTGGCACGCTCCGCCCGTCGACGGTGACGAAGACGGCGACGGCTCCGACGAGGACGACGAGAGCGGGGACGGCGAGGCGGCGCCATCCGATCCCTACGGGGTCCTCTTCGTCACCCTCGGGATCGTCCCCGCGCGCGACGCCGAGCAGCGCTCCATGGCCGCCGTGATGGAGCACAATCAGGGCTACTACGACCGCGACGCGCACGAGGTCACCTTCATCACCGACGCGCCCCGCGCCCGGCGCGACGCGGCGCTCGGCCACGCCCTGATCCACGCCCTCCAGACCCAGACCGCGCCCTTCTACGTCGTCGAGGACGACACCGGCCGCGCCGACGACGTCCGATGGGCGTACGTCGCGGCGGCCGAGGCGGAGGGCGTCCTCGCCGACCTCGCCTGGCCCGCGGCGACGCTCGATCCGGCCACGCTCGCGCCCGAGGTGGAGCGCCTCCCCGTCCGGCTCGGCCTGCCCGCGATCGAGGCCGAGCCCTACGCTCTCCGCTGGACCTACTGGTCCTACGTCGCCGGCTGCCGGCTCGGCCTCGCCCGCCTGCGCGCGCTCGCCGACGCGGGCGAGGCGACGACCATCGCCACCCTCGGCGCCTCGCTCCGGAAGCGTCCGCCGGTGAGCACCGAGCAGGTTCACCATCCCGAGCGGGGCGACGCGCCGCGGGCGGTCTTCGCGCCCGACCTCGCCGCGGTGATCGACGACGGGACGCTCACGCTCGTCATGCGCTCGGTCCTCGGCGAGTGGACGCTCGCGGACTGGGTCCGCGCCGTCGACGCGACCGCGGCGCCGGGCGGCGAGCCCGCCGCGCCCGAACGCCTCGGCGGCGGCCTCCCCGACGACCTCCGCTGGGGCGGCGACCTCGTCCAGGCCTACCACGACGGGGAGCGGTGGGCCGTCATCGTCTGGACCGAGTGGGACGACGAGGCGAGCGCCCGCCGGTTCGAGGCGATCCTCGGCGGGGCCGACGCGGTGCGCGGCGTCCGATCGGGGCGGCGCGTCGTCGCGAGCTGCGGCCCCGACGTCCACCCCTCCCGCGAGGCGCTCGCCGCGGCGCTCGCCTCGGTCGAGAGCGTCCCGTTCGCGAGCCTCACCGAGCTCGAGCGGATCGTGGCCGACCGCGAGGACTGACCGGGATCGGCGGCGGATGGCCGCGGCGCGCTCGGGCTGTCAGCATGGGGAGGAATGGACCCCCGCCACCTCTCCGGGCCGATCAGCGCGGTCGGCCAGCCGAGCTCGACCTCGGGCCCGGCATCGGGCTCGACGGGTCGACGCATCGGACCCTACCGGATCGAGCGCGAGCTCGGGCGCGGCGGGTTCGGCGTCGTCTACCTCGGCCGCCGCGATGGGATCGACGCCCCGGTCGCCCTCAAGATCTTCATCCGCCCCGAGGTCGCCGAGAACCTCGCCCGCTTCACCCGCGAGGTCGAGCTCGCCCGGCGGCTGCGGCATCCCGGGATCGTCTCCGCGATCGAGGCCGGCGCCCAGGGCGGCCAGCCGTGGGTCGCGATGGAGTACGCCCCCGGCGAGACGCTCCACGCGCGGATCGCGCGAGGGCCGATCCCTCCCGACGAGGCGCGCGCGCTCGTGGTCGCGATGGCCGAGGCGCTCGGCTACGCGCATCGCGCGGGCGTGGTCCACCGCGACCTCAAGCCGGCGAACGTCATCCTCACTCCGGATGGGCCGCGGATCACCGACCTCGGCCTCGCCCAGGACCTCAGCGACGGCCTCTCGCTCACCAAGACCGGCACGGCGATCGGCACTCCGAGCTACATGGCGCCCGAGCAGATCGCCGACAGCAAGCGGTCGGACCGCCGGGTCGACCTCTACGCCCTGGGCGTCATCCTCTACGAGTCGCTCTCGGGGCGGCGGGCGTTCCCGGGCGAGTCGTTCGTCGAGATCGCCGAGCGGGCGTGCAAGGGCTGGGTCGAGCCGCTCGCCCGGGTCGCGCCGACCGCGCCGCGCGTCCTCGTCGAGACGTGCGAGCGCGCGATGACGGTCGATCCGAACGCTCGCTACCAGAGCGCCGAGGAGCTCATCGCCGCCCTGCGCGCCGCGGACGCGGCGGGGCGGCCGGCCTCGGGCCGTCGGTCGTCGCGGCGTTCGGAGCGGAGCCGGCCGGCCTCCGATCCGTCGTCGACCTCGCCGACCCGCCGGTGGACGATCGCCCTCGCGATCGGTTGCGGTCTCCTCGCGGCGATCGCGGCCGGCCTCGTCGTCGTCTCGCTCGGCTCGGGGGACTCGAGCGCCGCGACGCCCTCGTCGGCGTCGACCTCGCCGACCGGTTCGCCCGCGATCGGCCGATCGGGAGACGGGCCGCCGCCGCGGGAGTCACCCGGCGCCGATGCCCTCGACGCGAACGAGCGCCTCGAGCGTGAGCACCGGGACGCGCTCGCCCGGGTCGCCGCGCTCGAGGCGGCCGCCGTCTCGCTCGGCGAGCTCCGCGCGGCGACGGTGCTGGTCGAGGGACGCGTCCCCGAGGGGCTCGCCGGAGCGCTCGCCGAGGAGCATCTGGCGGCCCGGGCCGATCTCCGGGCGCGCCTCGTCGAGGGGGCGCGCGCCCGATCGGCCCGCCACGCCCCCTACGAGGAGCCGCTCGAGGTGCTCGACCTCGCGGCGAGGCTCGCCGCGAGCGCGGACGAGTCGGGGGCCGTCGAGCTCGAGCGGGCGAGCTACCTCTTCCGGAGGGGGCGCCTCGAGGAGGCGCGCACCCTCGCCGGGAGCCTCTCGAACGAGCCTGGCCGCGTCGGACTCCAGGCGCGCTACGTCGCCGCGTTCGCGCTCGTCTGGCAGGACGTGTCGATGAACGACGGGCTCGCCGAGCTCCGCGGGATCTGGGAGGACGACCGCGACGGGCCGGTCGGCAACAACGCCGGCGCCGTCTTCCACTCCTACTCCGGGATGAACGACATCGGCGAGAAGCTCGCGCGGCGGTCGATCGAGATCGACCCCGAGTACGTCGACCCGCGGATCAGCCTCGCGTTCTGCCTGAACGACCTCAGCAACAGGGCGCCTCACGAGGGCCGGACGCAGGCGCAGCTCCTCGCCGCGTCGGAGGCCTCGTCGAACGTGGCGATCGAGCTCCAGCCCGATCACCCCCGGGCCTTCATGGCCCGCGCGTTCGCGACCGGCAACCTCGGCCGGCCGCGCGACGCGATCGCGGCCTACTCTCGCCTGATCGAGCTGACCGAGCCGAGGCCGTTCGCCCGGGCGCTCCGCAACCGGGCGAACCAGTGGCTCAACCAGGGCAACTTCGCCGCCGCCCGCGACGACTTCGGGCGCGCCCTCGAGGTGAGCCCGGGGCACGTCGAGTCGCTCTTCTGGCGGGGCATCGCGCTCCATCAGCTCGGCGACCTCGAGGGCGCGCTCCGCGACTGGATGGTCATTGACCGGGCGAGCTCCGAGACGCTCGACGCCTTCGTCTCGCGTCTTCCGGAGGCGTTTCGCGAGCAGATCGGCGCGCTCATCCAGCAGCGGCGGCGGGGCGACTGACGCGTCGGCGTCGAGCGAGCGCTCAGCCCTCGCCGGATCCTGGCTCGAGCCGGATCACGAGGTCGCGGACGAGGGCGAAGACGCACGGGTCGAGGCCGATCGCGACGAAGCTGAAGAGCTTCACGTGCGGGAGCCAGATCCCGACGATGACGGCGGCGGCGGTGAGGGCGATCGTCCAGGGCCACGACGGGCGCGCCTGGCACCACGCCTCGAGTCGGAGAAAGCCGAGAAACGCGATCAGGATGATCGCACCCGGGAGACGGGCGAGCGCCTCGGCCGGGAGCGGCGGGGCGAGCAGTCCGCCGAGCCCGTCCTCGACCACCCGCGTCCCGGCGCCGAACGCGGCCCAGCCGACGAACGGCCCGGCGAGGACCAGGCCGACGATGAGGGTGAGCCGCCAGAGGCCGGGACGGATCGATGCGCGGACGATCTCGGTGAGGCTGGCGCGGGTCGGCGAGCGTCGGTCGAAGACGACGTCGACGCCGCCGGCGATCCGGTGAACGGCCACGACGGCGAGGCCGAGGAGGACGTTCATCGCGACGAGCCCGGACGCGACGGCGACGCCCTGACCGAGCGGGCCGACGGCGGGGAGGAGGTTCGGCGTCGACGCGCGCATCGAGGAGGCGAGGGTCGGAGCCACCACGATCGCGGCCGCGATCGCGCCCGAGAGGCAAGCGACCAGCTCGACCCCCATCGGAGGCATCGGCTCGGCCTTCGGCGGCGTGGGCTCGGCCTTCGGCGTCGTCGCGGTCGGGAGCGGCTCGGCGTCGTGGGGGTCGGGGAGAGCCATCGACGGGCGATTCTCGCGACCGGGGGCGGCGATTGCGAGTCGCCCGAGCGAGGCGCTACGCTGAGACCGCCGTGAGCGTCTCCCCCCTGCCTCCTCCTCGTCCCGGCCACCGACCGCCGTCGGGGTCTCGGCCCGGCAGCGGGAGCGACGCCGACGGCGGCCTGCCGCCCGCGGTGCTCGCGGCGGCCGCGCACCCCGATCGGCGCCTCGGGCCCTACGTGATCCTGGACGAGCTCGGCCGGGGCGGGATGGGCGTCGTGTTCCGCGGCTACGACGTGCGCCTTCGTCGGCCGGTCGCGCTCAAGATGCTGCTCCACGCCGGGGCGTCCGACGATCAGACCCGGCAGCGGTTCGCGCGCGAGGCGCGGAGCGCGGCCCGGCTGCGTCACCCCGCGATCGTGGCCGTCCACGAGGTCGGCGAGCATCGAGGGCTCCCCTATCTCGAGATGGACCTCGTCGAGGGGGACGCCCTCGACGCCATCCTCGCCCGCGGGGCGATGCCGCCGCGCGAGGCGGCCCGGATCGCGCGGGAGCTGGCAGAGGGGCTCGAGCACGCGCACGCCTCCGACGTGATCCACCGCGACGTCAAGCCGCAGAACGTGCTCGTCGACGCGGCCGGCCGACCGCACCTGACCGACTACGGCCTGGCCCGGCAGTGGCAGCAGAGCGACGGGGATGGAGGCGGCGGGACGCTGACCGCCACCGGGGCGTTCCTCGGCACGCCGGGCTACGCGGCGCCCGAGCAGGTGAGCGGCGAGGCCGACGTCGGTCCGAGGGCGGACGTCTACGGCCTCGGCGCCGTTCTCTACCAGGCGATCACCGGGCGCCCGCCGTTTCTCGGCGACTCGCCGATGAACGTGATCTTCGCCTCGATGCGGCTCGACCCCGATCCGCCGCGCCGGGTCAACCCGGGCGTCCACGCCGACCTCGAGACGATCACCCTGCGATGCCTCGAGAAGGAGCCGGGGCGCCGCTACGCGTCGGCGGCCGCCCTCGCCGCCGACCTCGGCCGCTACCTCGACGGCGAGCCGATCCTCGCGCGCCCCCTCGGGCCGCTGGCCCGGCTCGCCCGCTGGACGGGCCGCAACCGGGCGCTCGCGGCGGCGTTCGTCGCCGTCGCGATCGCGGCGGCCGGCGCGGTCGGGTTCGCCGCGGTGGCATCGGGACGCGCCGCGTCGCGCGCGCGCGACGAGGTCGCCGCGCGCGCCCGCATCGAGGCCGACGAGGCGTGGGCGGCGCTCGAGCAGGCCCGCGCCGCCGGAGCGGGCCGCGCGGGCGGGGCGCAGGAAGACGACGACGCCGACGCCCGCCGTGGGCGCGACGCCCTCGTCGCGACCGCGCTCCGCGCGACCCAGGCGGCGGGACGACTGCTGCTCGCGGCGCCCGACGACGCGGACGCGCGCGCCGCCGTCCGGCGCGCCCAGCTCGGGCTGGCCGAGGCGGCGATCGCCGCGGAGCAGTGGGGGGTCGCCGAGGGCGCGCTCGAGGACGCCCGGCGCGTCGCCGGCTCCGACGCCGGCTCCGACGCGCCGGAGGCGGCGTCGCTCGACGCGCTCGCCGAGCGACTTCGTCGGGCGCGCGACCGGCCCGCCGACGAACGGCGCGCGGCGGTCGAGGCGATCTTCGCCGAGGCGCGCGAGGGCGGACTCGCGCGGCGGGCGGGCGCGCTCGAGGACGCCGTCTTTCGCCTCGTCCGCCAGCCAGACGCCTGGCTCGTCGAGCGTCTCGTCGGCCTCGTCGATGCCGCGAACGCCGAGCTCACCGCTGCCACGCGCGGTCTGCTCCTCTCGGTCCAGACGCCCGACGCCGACGAGCGCGAGCTCGGCCTCGCGCCGATCGACGGGCTCGAGGGGGCGGTCGACCGCTGGCTGGCGGCGATCGACGACCCCGACGCCGCTCCCGACCCGACGCTGCCCGCCGTCGTCGACGCGTTCGAGCGACTCCTGCGCCGCCAGGCGCGCGGGGGCGCGGGGCTGAGCGTGCCGCAGGCGGACCCGATGACGATGGTCGCGGCCTCCCAGCGCGAGCGCCTCGGAGCGGGGCGCCTCGACGAGGCGCGTCTCGCGATCGAGGCGCTCGGTCGTCTGCCGTCGGAGCTCGTCGCGGCCCGACCGCGGATCGTCGCGACGCTGGGGCGGTGCGTCCTGATCGACGCGGACGAGCAGCGCGCGGCCGTGGCCGGGCTCGCCCTCGCCCAGATCGGCACCGAGCCGGCCCTCGCGGCGGCCCGCCGTGGCGTGGCGCGGTTCGGGCCGAACGGGCCGTATGCGACCAGGCTCGTGCGACTCCTCGGCGGCGGGGCGCTGCCGGCGCCCGACGTCGCGCCCGGGTCGGCCGACGCGCGCTTCGACGAGGCGCTCGGTCGGTTCGCCGTCGCCCAGACCGACGAGGCGAGCCACGACCTCGCCGCGGCGTGGGCGCTCGACCAGGCGCGCGTCCGGACGCGCCTCGACCGGCTGACCGATCCCGGCCTCCGGGCGACGCTCGAGGGGGCGCTCCTGCTCGAGCGGGGCGACCTCGACGGCGCGCGGTCCGCCTTCGAGCGGGCGATCGCGATCGACGCGCGCGCGATCGCGCCGCGGCTGCTCCGCGCCGAGGCGCTCTGGGAGCGGCGCGAGGTCGAGGCGGCGCTCGCCGACGCCGAGCGCGCGGTCGAGCTCGCGCCGGACCTCCCGGGCGCGCTCGCGACGCGCGCGTGGCTGCGGCGCGAGGCGGGCGACCGCCAGGGGGCGATCGCCGACGCGACCGCGGCGATCGAGCGCGACCCGGGGTTCGCTCGCCCGTGGGAGACCCGAGCCCTCGCCCGCTACGACGGCGGCGACCTCGCCGGCGCGCGCGACGACCTCGACCGCGCGATCGCCGCCGGCCCGGAGCGGCCGACGACCTGGGTCAGCCGCGCGATGGTGCGCGGCACGGCGGGTGACGTCGCGGGGGCGATCGCCGACGCGAGCCGCGCGATCGAGCTCGCGCCGGGGAACCCCGACGGATGGGTGAACCGCGGCAACGCGCGTCTGATCGGCGGCGACGAGCGCGGCGCGGAGGCCGACTTCCGCCGCGCGATCGAGGCGGACCCGCGCTCGGCGCGCGGCTGGATCTCGCTCGGCAACACGCTTCGCGCCCGCGACCCGCGCGGCTCCATCGCCGCCTTCACGCGCGCGACCGAGATCGATCGGCGGATGTGGCAGGCGTGGATCGGCCGCGCGATCACCCACGGCGGGATCGGCGACCGACGCGCGGCGCAGGCCGACCTCGATCGCGCCGCGGCGGTCGCCCCGGAGGGGGCGGAGGGCGCGGTCGTCTTCCTGACGCGGTCGGCGGTGCGGCGGCAGCTCGGCGACCTGCGCGGCGCGGCGGAGGACGCCGACCGCGCCGTCGCGCGGGCTCCGAGGAACGCCGAGGCGGTCTACCAGCGCGCCGGCATCCGCTCGCAGACCGGCGACCTCGATGGCGCCCTCGCCGATCTGGCGAGCGCGATCGAGTCGGCGCCGCGGTTCGCCGAGGCGTACTTCTTCCGCGCCCAGGTGCGCCTCCGGCGGGACGACCGGGCGGGGGCGATCGCCGACCTCGAGCGCGCCGCCGAGGTCGACGCCGGAGGCCCGGTCGGGGCGCGGGCGCGCGAGCTGCTCGAGCGGATCCGCCCGGGCGGCTGAGCGCCGACGCGCGGAGAGACCCTTGCAAGCAGGGCGGGGAGCGGCTAGCGTCGTCGCCGCGATGGCCGCCCTGCGCTCGAGATCTACCATTTTCACCCTCCTGGGCCTGGTCCTCGCCCTCGGCTTCCTCGTCGGGGCGGAGATCCTCCACCCCCTCGAGCACGCCCACGACGGCCACGACCACGAGGGCGCCGGCTCGATCGAGCAGTGCCAGACCTGCGTCCTCGGCGAGGAGACGACCCTCGCGCTCGACGCGGAGCTGCTCGAGGCCTCCTCGCCGCCGCGCCCGCTCCCGCCCACGACGATCGGCGCGCCGGACGACCCGGCCGCGACCGCATCGATCGTCCCTCGCGGTCCGCCCCTCTCTGCCTGAGTCCTCCCTCGTCGCTCGAACGTTCGAGCATTCGAATGGAACCAGGTAACCCGTGCGTACCCACGGTCCGCCCCGTCCATCGGGCGACCGGGTCGCGCGAGCGTCTCCCTGTCGGGAGACGGAGGTCACGACGTGAAAACTCTCAGGACTCGGGCCGTCCATCGGGGGGGTCGTCGCGCCCCGATGACGCATGGACTTCTCATCGCGACGGGCGTGCTCTCGGCGATCGTCGCGGCGCCCGACGCGACGATCGCTCAGGACGGTGACCCCGCGCCGGCGGACGTCGCGGACGAGGACGAGGAGCTCGAGAAGCTCCGGGCGGCCGCCCGCGCCGAGGCGGAGGCGTTCGATGACGACGACGGCGTCGAGAGCAGCGGCGACGATGACCTCGACGCCCTCCGGGCGGACGCCGCCCGCGAGACCGAGGAGCCCTCGGTGAGCGATCGAGTCGCCGGCGCGGTCGCCTCGGCGACGACCTTCGCGAGCAGCCAGATGGAGCGGCTGAACGCCTTCAACCCGCGGATCACCGTCTTCGGCGACTTCCTCGGCCGCCGCGCGCTCGGCAGCGACGAGCTCGTCGAGGACGGCGAGCAGATCGACAACAAGTTCCGCCTCCGCGAGACCGAGATCGACTTCCGGGCCGACATCGATCCCTACGCCAAGGGCGTCGTCATCGTCGCGTTCGAGAACGAGACGGGCGAGTTCGAGGCGGTCATCGAGGAGGGCTACGCCACGATCGAGGCGCTGCCCTTCGACATCCCGACGTTCAACGCGCGCCTCAAGGTCGGCCGGTTCCGCACGCCGTTCGGCCAGATGAACCGCCTCCACCTTCACGACCTGATGTGGAGCGAGTATCCCCTCGCCGTGCAGGACTTCCTCGGCGAGGAGGGCGACGTCCAGGACGGCGTCGAGCTCCAGTGGCTCGCCCCCGGCGTCCCGATCGAGATCACCGGCGCGATCGTCAACGGCGAGAACGCGACCGTCCTCGCCGACGGCGACAGCGAGGACCCCGCCTACATCGGGCGGATCAGCACCTTCTTCGAGATCTCCGACACGATGTGGCTCTCGGTCGGCGGCTCGTTCCTGTTCGGCTACAACGACCAGGACCGGGAGCAGGAGACCGAGCTCTACGGCGCCGACTTCATGTTCAAGTGGGCGCCGAGCCGGTACCGATCGGTCGTGATCACCGGCGAGGGGTTCTACACCGACCGCGAGCAGGCCGGACGCACCGAGCAGCACGCCTCGGGCGGCTACGCCGCGATCCAGATCCAGCCGATGGAGAACCTCTACTTCGGCGCTCGCTACGACTACAGCGACTTCTTCGAGCAGCAGGAGAACGACCAGTGGGCGGCGTCGGCCTGGGTCTCGTTCTACACCACCGAGTTCCTGCGCCTCCGCGTCGGCGTCGAGCACCGCGAGCGACCGACCTCGGGCGGCGGCGACCCCGACCTCGACACCCTGTTCGTCCAGTTCACGTTCGTCTTCGGCAGCCACCCGACCGAGCCCTTCTGGGTGAACCGGTGATCGGAGGAGAGACCATGATCAGCCATCCGAAGATCGCCATGACCGTGCTCGCCGCCGTCGCCGGGCTGAGCTCCCTCGCCGTCGGCGCCGGCGCCGGCGAGGCGCGCGCCGCCGAGGCCGCGCTCCAGGTCGTGACGACGGTCGAGGACCTCGCCGCGATCACCCGCGAGGTCGGCGGCGACCGGGTCGAGGTGCAACACCTCGTTCGCGGCAGCCTCGACCCCCACTTCGTCTCGGCGACGCCGAGCCTGATGACGCGCGTCAACGGCGCCGACGTCTTCATCGAGATCGGGATGGGCCTCGAGATCTGGGCCGAGAACGTCCTCGACGGCGCGCGGAACCCGCGCGTCCGACGCGGCGCGCCGGGCCACATCTACGCGGCCGCCGGCTGTCCGGTCCTCGATCGGCCGGCGCGGGTCACGCGCGCCGAGGGGGAGATCCACGCCGAGGGCAACCCGCACGTCAACCTCGATCCGCTGAACCACAAGATCATCGCGGCGAACGTCGCGGCCGGCCTGACGCGGCTGCGCCCCGGCGACGCGACCTACTTCTCCGAGCGCCTCGCCGACTTCGAGAAGCGGATCGACGAGGCCTACTTCGGCGAGGAGCTCGTCCGGCTGCTCGGCGGCAAGACGCTCGTGAAGCTCCGGCGTCAGGGGAAGCTGATCGGGTTCCTGGAGAAGAAGAGCTACAAGGGCAAGCCGCTCATCGACCGTCTGGACGGCTGGCTCGGCCGGATGCTCCCCTACCGCGGAACGGCCGTCGTCACCTTCCATCGCACGTGGAGCCACCTCGCCTCGGCGTTCGAGCTGGTCGTCGTCGGTGAGCTCGAGCCCAAGCCGGGGCTGCCGCCCTCGGCCGGCCACGTCGCCGAGGTCGAGGCGGTCATCGCGTCGCGCGCGGTGCCGGTGATTCTCTACGAGGCCTACTTCGACGAGGACGTCGTCGAGGGCGTCTGCGGTCGGACGGCCGCGAAGCCGCTGCTGTTGCCCGGCTTCGTCGGCGGGGTCGACGAGGCGACCGACGTCTTCTCGATGTTCGACGCGATCTGCGACCGCTTCGACGCCGCGATGGGGAAGAAGGGCGGCGAGTAGTCGGTGTCGGCCGCCATCAGCGAGCGAGTCCCCGTCTCTGCCCCGCTGATCCGGTGCCAGGGCGTGTCGCTCGGCTACCCCGGTGGGCCCGAGATCCTCCGCGGCGTCGACCTCGACGTCCGCGCGGGGGACTTCCTCGCCATCCTCGGCCCGAACGGCTGCGGGAAGACGACCCTGCTCCGGGCGATTCTCGGGCTGCTGCCGCCTCGGGCGGGGATGATCACCTGGTTCGGCGGGACGCGGGGAGTCGAGTACTCGACCGCGCTCGCGGTTCGGCCGGGCTACGTCCCGCAGCGCCATGCCCTCTCGGACCTGTTCCCGTTCTCGACGTTCGAGGTCGTCCTGATGGGGCGGTTCGGACGGCTGGGCCCGTTCGCGCGCCCCGACGACGAGGATCGGGAGAAGGCGCTGGCGTCGCTCCGCGACGTCGGCCTCGAGGAGAAGGCCGACGCCTCGTTCCGCGACCTCTCGGGGGGACAGAAGCAGCGCGCGCTCCTCGCCCGGGCGCTCTGCAGTGATCCGCACCTGCTGGTGCTCGACGAGCCGACGAACGACCTCGACCTCTCGGGCGAGAGCTCGGTGATGGGGCTGGTCTCCGAGATGCGGCGGGCGGGGCGGTGCTCGGTCGTGTTCGTCAGCCATCTGATGCACGTCGTCGCGAGCTACGCCGAGCGGGTCGCCGTCGTCCGCGATGGCGGGCTCGAGATCGGCTCGGTCGATGCGATGTTCACCGAGGAGCGCCTCCGAGCCCTCTACGGCGCGGACATCACGGTGCTGGAGCTGCCCGACGGGCGGCGCCTCGTCGCGCCGTCGCGGCCGGCCGCGGCCGGCGGAGTCGCCCCGATCGGGGAGGCGGCGCCGTGATCGTCTCCCTCTTCTTCCCGTTCGAGCACTTCGGCGCCGCCCACCTCGCGACGGTGCTGATCGGGCTCGTCTGCGCGTACCTCGGGACGTTCCTCGTGATGCGGCGGACGGTCTTCGTCGGGATCACCATCGGCGAGCTGGCCGCGCTCGGGATCGCCGTCGCGTTCCGGTCGTTCACCCTGGTCTCCGACGAGACGCCCGTCGGCCATCTCTGGCACGAGCACGGCGCCGTCCTCGGCGCCCTGCTCTTCGGGATTCTCGGCGTGGCGCTGTTCGGCCACGGCAGCCGCGGCTCGGTGCGGATGAGCCCCGACGCTCGCCTCGGCGTCGGCTACGCGGCGGCCGCGGGCTTCGCCCTCGTCCTCGTCTCCGGCACGGCCCAAGGGCTCGAGGAGCTGAAGAACGTCCTCGCCGGCAGCGTCCTGTTCGTCTCGGACGCGCGGCTCGGTCTGATCGCGATCGTGATGCTCGTCATCTCGGCGGTCCACGTCTCCTTCCGGAAGGAGTTCCTGTTCGCCTCCTACGACCCCGACATGGCCCGGACGCTCGGGGTGCCGGCCCGCTTCTACGACGCGATCCTCGACCTGACGATCGGCGTCGCGATCGCCGTCGCGATCCAGAGCGCCGGGTTGCTCCTCGTCTTCGGCTTCCTCGTCCTGCCCGCCCTGGCCGGCTTCCACCTCTCGGGTCGGCTCGGCGGCGCGTCGGCCGTCGCCGTCGGCGTCGCGTTGATCGGGTCGACCGCCGGGCTCTCGATGTCGGCGGCGCAGGACTGGCCGATCGGGCCGGCGGTGATCGTCGGACTGTTCGTCGTCCTCATGGGCGCCGTCATCGTCTCGCGGACCGAGGTGATCGCCCGCTGGGGCCGGCGCGGCGTCGGCGTCGCGGTCGTCCTCTGCCTGCCGCCGCTCGCCGTCGCGTTCTCGAGCGTCGTGTTCGAGACGCACTTCTTCGAGCCCGAGCGGATCCATGCGGGCCACGAGGTGGTCGTCGGGACCGGCGGCGACGCCGTCGCCCGGAGCCGCGAGGCGCCCGGACGGATGCCGAGCCTGTCGGACTACCGCCGGATCCTGCGCACGAGCTCGGACCCCGTGGAGCGGGCGGAGACGCTCGCCCTGCTCGGGCGGCTCGGCAACGACGACGCCTACCCCGACCTCGTCGCGGCCCTCGGCGACCCGGACGAGAGCGTCCGCGAGGCCGCCGTCGACGCCCTCGGCGAGCTCGGCGACCCCCGCGCGGTGGATCAGCTTCGGGCCGTCGCCGCGTCGACCGACGACGAGACGTTGCTCCTCCACGCCGCCCTGGCCCTCGTCCATCTCGGCGAGCGCGAGGGCGCCGGCCTGCTCGTCGATCTGCTGCAGGAGTCGCTCTTCCCGTTCACGCGCGACGAGGCGTTGACCGCCCTCGTCGCCATCGCGGGCGACGCAAACGCCCGAGGGTTCGACCCGGACGAGGACGCCGATGGGAACCGCGACGCGATCGCGCGGTGGCGCGCCTGGTGGTCCGAGGCCGGCCCGGACCTCGACGGTGACGCGCTCGCGCGTCCGTTCGAGGATCGCGAGGAGTAGCCACATGCAGACCCCGATCAGCTTCTTCCTGAGCTTCCTCGCGATCGGCGTCGCCCTCGGGGCGACCGGTTGCCAGTCGACCACGGCGCGAGAGGACGCGACCTCCGCGATCCGAGCCGTCTTCGAGGACCGGGCGAGCCGCTCGGTCGCCGCGAGCCCTCGCGCCGTCGCCGAGGTCGTCGCGCTCGATCCGACGGGGATCGCATGGAAGGAGCTCGAGGGCGAGGCCGGCGTCCGCACCCTCGGCTTCGCGGACATCATCAGCGTCGAGTGGCAGCACCTGGCCGAGTTCCCGACCCGACCGACGACCGTCTACCTCTACCTCGATCCCCACTCGCCGTCCGTCGAGCGCGCTCGGGCCGAGCGCCCGAACCTCTCGAGTCTCGGAGTCACCCTCCCCTACGTCGAGCTCGCGGAGCGCGAGCACGGCGCCGGCGTCCGGCTGAAGCGGGCGCTCCAGGCGTTCACGATGACGGAGCGCGCTCCCGCGACCCCCGCGCCCGTGGGCACCGAGCCGCCGGCGCCAACGTCCGCGCCGCCGGCCAACCGCCTCGACCGGATCGAGAAGCGTCTCCGCGTCCTGAAGCGCTGGCTCGACGAGGGCCTCATCACGCCCGAGGAGCACGCCGAGGCGAAGCGCCGCCTCCTCGAGGTCGCCACCGGCGGCGACTGAAGGACCGAAGGGGTCAGGTCTCGGATGTTCGCATTAGGACCGAAGGGGTCAGGTCTCGGATGTTCGCATTAACC
>JAJDCQ010000197.1 GCA_029260755.1 Planctomycetota bacterium
GCTCGCCGCGGTCGAGCACGGCGCCGAGCCCTTCGCCGCGGGCGCGATCCGGCTCGAGGCGCTCCTCGCCGCCGGCGAGACCGACGCCGCGGTCGCCGAGTCGAGAGACCTCCTCGCCCGGGCGCGCGCGCCCGACCCCGAGCGGGCGGTCGCCCGACGCCTGAGGCTCTTCCGGATCGAGACGATCCACGCCCGGGCCCTCGCCGCGGCCGGCCGCGTCGGCGATGCGATCGACGTCCTCGACGACGTGCGCCGCGCCTTCCGCAGGTTCAACGACTCGCTCCGCGGGCGGTCCGACGGCGCGCCGAGCCTCGACAACCTGATGTTCCTCTTCCTCCGCGGCCTCGGTCGGCTCCAGGACGGGGACGAGAGCGTCCGCGCGTGGGGCGTCGGCGACGTCGTCCGCGCCTCGCGCCTCCTGCCGCAGGGGGTGATCTTCGCTCGCTGGGGGACCGAGGTCGGCGCCCGGCTGAAGATGGTCCAGATCCTCGCGGCGGCCGCCGCCCCCGATCAGGGGCCCATGCAGCGGCTGACCCCCTCGGAGGCGGCCGTCCGCGACGCGGTCGTGGCTCTCCGGCGCGGCCCCCGCGAGCTCGAGGCGGCGCTCGGTCACGCCGAGGTCGCCTGCGAGCTCGAGCCGCTCTTCGCCGCCGCGTGGGTCACCCGCGCCCAGTGCCTCCTCGAGCTCGGGCGCCTGACCGAGGGGCGCGCCGTCCTCGCCGTCGCCGAGCGCCTCGCGCCCGAGTGCGGCGACCTCTCGGCGCTGCGGCTGATCCACCGGCTCGACGACGGCGACGTCGTCCGCGCGATCGAGCGGCTGGTGGCCTACGGGATCAACGCGAACTACTTCGAGGTCGTCGTCGACCCGAGCCGGATCGGGAAGGCCGGCCGCGCCCGGGTCGAGGAGCTCTTCTCGATGCTGCGGCATCTCGAGCGGAAGGGCGCCCTCGGCGAGGACGAGGCGACCGACGCCGACGCCCACCGGCGCCTCGCCGACAGCGACGGCGGCTCCGACCCGATCCGCTGGCACATCATCGGCGCCGCCCGCCGGCTCATGGCGGACGCGATCCTCGACGACGAGCCCGAGCGAGCCCGCTCGATCTACCTCGACGCGGCCGAGGCGTTCGACGAGGCCGCCCGCCGCGGCGACCGCGCCGAGCTCGTCCGGATCCACCGGGTCGCGGCGGCGCGAGCTCGGGTCTTCGCCTCATCCGGCGATCCCGGCGAGGCGGCGGGGATCGAGCGTGAGCTCGGCGCCTGCCTCGAGGAGGCGCGGCGGTGGCAGACCCGCGGGCGGGTGCCGCCGATGCCGGTCGCCGGGTTCCCCTATCTCTACATTGACGTCCTCCAGGAGGAGAACGTCATGGCCCTCGACCCGTCCGCGCTCCTCCTCTACCGGGCGAACCTGCGCGCGCGCGTCGCCTCGCAGCTGCACCCGACGAGCGCCCGCGCGCTGCTCGCCAAGGCCCGCGATGACGCCGAGCGGGCCGCCACCCTCCACCCGCAATGGGTCGAGCAGCTCCAGGAGGTCTACCGGCTCATCCAGAAGACGGGACCGCGTTGAGCGACAGCGACGTCACCAGGAGCGGGCCGAGCGGAAGCGACCGGCCCGGCGGAAGCGGCTCGGCGGGCGCCGCCTCGGGCTGGCGCTCCGTCGGAGCGTCCGGCGGGATGACCCGGAGCGGGGCGCGCAAGCTCACCCGTCTCGCCCGGTTCGACGTCCTCGGCCTGGCCGGCAAGGGCGGCATGGGGCTCGTCTATCGGGTGCGCGACCCCGAGACGGGCGTGATCCACGCCCTGAAGGTGCTCGACACCTACGGCCGGACCGAGGAGCGCCGCGAGACGATGCGCGCGCGGTTCGAGCGCGAGGGGCACGCGATCGCGCAGGTGGGCGGGCATGGGCACATAGGCCGCGTCCACGAGGCGGGCCGCCTCGACGACGGATCGCCCTACCTCCTCCTCGCGTGGCTGCCCGGAGGCTCGCTCAAGGAACGGATCGGCGGGAAGCCGATGGCGCCGGCCGAGGCGTTCGCGATCGCGCGCGACCTCGCCCGCGCCCTCGACTTCATCCACGAGAAGGGCTACGTCCACCGCGACTTCAAGCCGAGCAACGTCATGTTCGACGAGAGCGGCGCGCCGCGGCTGACCGACTTCGGCCTCGTCCGGATCCTCGAGAGCGAGCCCGGCAGCCCGGCCCTCACCAAGTCGGGCGCGGCGGTCGGAACGCCGCTTTACATGGCGCCCGAGCAGGCCAAGGGCGAGAAGGACGTCGGCGCCGCGGCGGACGTCTGGGCGCTCGGCGCGGTCCTCTACGAGATGCTGACCGGGCGGCCCCCGTTCATGGCCTCGAGCCCGGCGGAGCAGTACATAGCGATCGTCAAGCACGATCCGCCGCCGCCGAGCACGGTCGTCGACGGCCTGCCGAGGGGCACCGACGCGGTGGTCGCGCGGGCGATGCGCAAGACCGCCGGCGAGCGTTACCGCCGGGCATCGGACCTCGCCAAGGACCTCGAGCGGCTCCGGCGCGGCGAGAGCGTCAGCGTTCAGACGCCCGCTCTGCCGCCCCGGCGCCAGGCGGCCCTCGCGATCGGCGTCGGCGTCGCCGTCGTCGTCGCGGCCGCGGCGGGGGCGACGATCGCGCTCTCGGGCGGCGGAGGCCAGGCCGGCGCGAGCGGCGTCGCGCGCGGGTCGGGCGCCGCGGATCGGCCCGTCCCCGAGGCGTCGGCCGAGGCGGCGCTCGAGGCGGGGGACTACACCCGCATGCTCGGGCCGGGGAGGCTCGAGCCCGACGGGACCCGACGGATCGCCCGGGCGCTCGCCCTCTTCGTCGGCGAGGCCGACGCCGTCGACGCCGCGGCGCCGCCGGCGTCGGGGCCCGACCCCGTCGGCGCCCTCGTCGAGCTGCGGCGCGCGCGGCAGCCGGCGGCGGCCGTCGCCGTCCTCCGTGCCGAGCTGCTGACGCTCCTCGCCGACGAGGAGGCCGCCCTGGCGATCCTCGATGCGCGCGAG
>JAJDCQ010000198.1 GCA_029260755.1 Planctomycetota bacterium
GGCGAGCCTGCCCAGCGCGAGCGGTGAGTCTGATCGACACGCTTGTAGAGGGGCTCAACTCGATCAGACGAGCTCAGGAGGGAGGGAAAGCTGCTTCGCGGCAGGGAGTTGGAGCTTAACCTCCAGGCATTAGGGCTAGCCTAGCCTCTCTCTCTCCTTTATATACGCTCGAAGTGGGGTGTCTGTTTCGGTCTTTTAAGGTTTTTATCGTAGCACTCTGCCTCGCGTCGATGGGGCGTCATTCACCGCACGACGGGGTCGCGACCGGGCGGTTCGGCGCGACTCGGCGGGCGAGGTTGCCGAGCCAACCGGGCGACCGGACGGCCTGCCGTCGAGGGAGGCTTGTACTCTTGCACTCCGGGAGGCCGGACCGGGCTGCGGGCGCCGAGCCTCGGAGGAGCTAGCCCTTCATCCGGGAGACCTGGTGAGGGGACTCAACCACCAAAGAGGCCGAGCTGCTTCCGGCGCCGCAACGCCTCGGGGACGCCGGCGTTCTTGCGCTGCGCGGCCGCGGCGCGCGCCATCGCGCTCGCCCCGACCCGCAGGCGCGGCACCCGCGCCCGGCAGGTCTTGCAGAGCGGAACGAGGTTGCCCGCGACGTCGGCCCCGCCGAGCGCCGGAGGAACGACCTCGAGCACGACGACGGCCTCGACGCCGTCGCAGTTGCCGCAGCGAGCCGCGTCGCGGCCCTGGGCGGCCACGAGGCTCGCGAGGCGTTCCTGGCGCTTTCGCCGCGACTCGCGCGCGACGCCCGTCGGGACGGGCTCGGCGACACCCGCGGCCGCGGCGGCCGCCGACGCGCTTCGCGGCACGACGGCTCCGCGCCCCTCGAGGAAGCCCTCCATCGCGTGCGAGAGCGCGCTCGGCGCGGCGTCGGCGACCGCCGCCTCGGCGAGCGCGTCCTGGAAGCAGCGCGCGGCCGCCTCGGGTGCGAGCTGCGTCAGCAGCTCGAACGCGAACGTGCGCAGCCCATCGCAGGGGGCGTCGGCGCGGGAGAGGTGCTCGGAGAGGAGCGCGACGACGTACGGCGAAGCCAGATCGACCCGACCCAGATCGCCGCGCAACATCTGGACACAGGCCGCCGTCACCGAGCTCGCCCGGTCGTTCGCCTCGACGAGCTGCCAGAGGGTGCCGAGGTCGATCGGCGCGCGAGTCGACGTCGTGATGCTCCGCTCCGGC
Source organism: Planctomycetota bacterium (assembly GCA_029260755.1). Taxonomy (GTDB): domain Bacteria; phylum Planctomycetota; class J058; order J058; family JAJDCQ01; genus JAJDCQ01. Next base: position 1,180 of record JAJDCQ010000198.1, read on the forward strand.
GGCGTCGCGGTGCGCGAGCCGCCGGCGTCGCTCACGAGGACACGTCCTCGTCGTCGTCCTCGGGCTCGTCCTCGGGCTCGTCGACGATCTCGGACTCGGAGTCGACCTTCGGCTCCGCCTCGACCTCGGCGCGCTCGACGTCGCCCTCGATCACGGTGTCGGCGTCGGACTCGTCGACGGCGGTCGGCGGCTCCGTCTCGGTCTCCGCCGACGCGGTGGCTTCGGTCTCGGCGACGACCTCGGGCTCGGAGGCCTCGACATCGATCTCGGCGGCGGCCTCGACGACGCCGCGCTCGGTCGCGTCGACCGTCTCCGTGTCCCCATCATCGACGGGCGCGTTCACGGCGGCCTTCGCCTCCTTCTCGGCGCGCTTCTTTCGCATCTTCCCGCCGATCCGCTCGACGTTGATGCCCTCGCGCTCGGCCCAGTCGGCGATCTCCTTCTTGATCTCGGCCGGGTCGTCCTCGAACCCGAACTGAGCGGCGAAGAGGGTCGTCGTCCGGAGGCTGTAGGAGTTCCGCCGGCGGATCTTCTGGATGAGGCCCTGCCCCGAGAGCGAGCGCACGTCGTCGTAGACGCGGCTGCCGAGCTCGTGGACGAGCCGCGCCTGGCTCACCGGCTGGTTCAGCGCGATCAGCACGAGCGTCTCGACCGTCCGCGGATCGAGCGTCGGCGGCAGCAGCTCGAGGAGGTCGGTCCGGAACTCCCGCTTGACGTCCATGTAGTAGGCGGGGTTCTTGCCCTTCACCGCCCGGGCGAGGCCGATCGCGGTGTCGCGGCCGTCGTAGTCGTCGATCAGCTCCTGGATCGCGGCCTGGATGCTCAGGAGCGGGACGTCGCCCAGGCTCTCGGCGAGGTCCATCGCATCGAGCGGCGCGTTGGTCGCGAAGAGGAGCGCCTCGACGCGCTTTCTGAGGAGCGGCGTGACCTCGGCGAGCGGCTCGAGCTCGACGCGCGGCTCCGCGGCGGCGACGGGCTCGGGCTCGACCGGCGTCGCGGTCGCGGTCGCGACCTCATCGTGGACGATCTCGGCCGTGTCCGACTCGTGCATCATCGGGGCTTGCTCCGCCATCACGACCCTCCCTTCGATCCGTCGTTCGACTCGTCCACGCTCTCATCGACGATCACCACCGGCGTCTCGTCGCCCGCCGCTTCGACGGCGACCTCGGGCTCGTCTCCGAATCCGTCGTCGAGCTCCTCGGCGTCGGGATCCCGAACGACGACCTCGAGGCCGTCGTCGTAGATCGACTCCTGCTCGAGGTCGATCTGTCCCCGCGAGGCGAGGAAGAGGAGCGCGAGATAGACCGCCGCGCGGGTGAATCCGTGGGGCGCCAGACCTCGGCTCAGCCGTTCGAAGTCGAAGATCTCGCCGGGCACTCCCGGAAGCCCGAGCTGTCCCTCGACGGCCTCGCGCTCGGCGTCGGGGTCCTCGCGGTGGCCCGAGTCGAGGCAGGCCGCGCCGATGTCGAGCTCGTCGCCGACGAACGGCAGGTCGTCGCCGAACTCGTCGATCTCGACCTCGGGCGGCGGCGCGTTGAGGCGGTCCTCGTAGGTCCGCAGCGCGGTGATAAGATCACCCAGGGTGACCGTCCGCGTCCGCGGCAGGCGGTTCCGCGGCTCGAGCGAGAGCCGCTCGCCGGGCCTCAGGATCGCGCTGCGCGGCTTGTTCGGCCCGAGCTCCTCGAGCTCGGCGGCGAGGTCGTCCGGCAGCTCGGCCGCGTCGGGGTCATCCAGGATGGACAGGTCGATCGTTCCGCGGGCGAGGAGCTGCGCCTTGAGATGGAGCAGGACCGCCGCGTAGAAGATCAGCTTCGCGCTCGCGACGAGGTCGGTCACCTCGAGGCCGGCGATCGCCTGGAGATACCGGTCGGTGACGTCGATGACGTCGATGTCCCACGGGTCGACCTCGCCGTCCCGGGCGAGCCTGACCAGGATCTCGATCCCGAGGTCGGCGGGCGCCGGAGTCGCGATCCGGCCGGTGAGCACGTTCGGAGGGGGCGTGACGGTCCTCACCGGGCGCCTCCCTTCGGGCTCTCGCCGTTCTTCCCGTTGCTCCCGTTGTTCCCGTTGCTCCCCGCGACCGCCGGCTCGGCGTCGGTCGGGTCGGGGGCGTCCGGCGAGCCCTCGGGCGGCGGCTCCTCGGGGATCCCCTCGGCGGCGGTCCGGCCGTCGAGCTCGATTCCGGTGATCCGGCTGCCGCGGGTCTTCGTCCGGTAGACGCCGATCGTGCGGTGGCTCTGCTCGACCATCGGCCGGCGGTGGCTCACCACGATGAACTGCGCCAGGTGGCCCCGGTCGCGGATCATCTTGGAGAGGCGACGCGTGTTCTCGCTGTCGAGGAAGCTGTCGACCTCGTCGAAGAGGTAGAAGGGCGAGGGCCGCGCGCTCTGGAGCGCGAAGACGAACGCGAGCGCCGTCAGCGACTTCTCCCCGCCGCTCATCGCTTCGAGGCGCGTGAGCGACTGGCCCTTGATCCGGGCGCGGATCACGAGACCGCCCTGGAACGGGTCATCCTCGTTCTCGAGGTAGAGCTCGCCGTGGCCGTGGGCCAGCTCGCGGAAGACCTCGGCGAAGCTGGTCCGGACGATCGCGAACGTCTCGAGGAACGCCTGGCGCTTCATCGCCTCGAGGCGCGCGATCCGGTCGTGGACGGCGTCCTTCTCCATCTCGAGGGTGCGGAGCTTGCCGGTCAGCTCGTCGCGGCGAACCTCGAGCTCGGCGTACTGGTCGATCGCCAGCATGTTGACCGGCTCGAGCTCCTGCATCGTGCGCTCGATCCGCTTGATCCGCCGGCCGACCTTGATCCGGTCGACCTCGTTGCCGCGCTCGAGGAGCTCGTCGTCCTCGGTCGCGAGCTCGAAGTGCTTGATCCGGGGCGGCGCCCCGAGCTCGTCGCGCGTCGGACCGAAGGCGTCGGGGTGATCGGCCGCGCCGAGCTCGATCAGCGTCGGCCCGAAGACGCCGCTGACCGCCGGCGGCGTGACCTTCGCCGACTCGACGGGGCCGGTGTCGGCCGCGCCACAACCGGCCCGGGCGACGCCGAGCTCCTCGAGGGCGGGACCGTGCGCGTCGGGGTCGTGGGGGCCGGCGCCCGGCTCGGTCTCGGTCGCGGCGGTCTCGGGCTCGGTCTCCGGCTCGATGATCTCGGGCGGCGCCTCCTCCGGGATGCCGAGCGCCCGAACCTTCGCTCGCGCCTCCTCGACGGCCGCCTCGGCCTCGGTCCGGCGCTCCTCGAAGCGGCGCAGGTCGCCCTCGAGCTTCTCGATCGCGAGCGAGGCCTCCTGCTCGTCGCGACGGAGCTTGTCGACGTTCTCGCGCGCCGCGTCGACGGCGTGCTTCGCGTCCTTGACCTCCTCCTCGAGAGCGGCGAAGGCCTCCTCGCGCTCGGCGAGCTCGGCGGTGAGCGTCTCGCACTGCTCGGACTCGTGCGCGCCCTGCTGCTCGAAGCCGTCGCGCGCCCGCTGCGCATCCTCGACCTCGTTCTTGAGCCGCGCGACGCCGGCGGCGCCCTGCATCTTCTCGGTCTCGAGGCTCTCGAGTCGGCTCCGCTCGTCCTTCACCCGCTCGTCGATGCGCTTGAGGACGGCCTCCTTCTCCTTCACCTCGAAGCCGGGGTCGACCTCGTCGCCGGAGCGCTCGACGCCGTCGTCGGGGCGGGCCGCCGCGTCGCCCTCGCGCGCCGCCAGCTCCTGCTCGGCGACCTCGACCGCCTCGCCGCAGTCCCGCAGCTCCTCGGCGAGCGGCTCGGACTGCGCCTTGATCTCCTCCTCGCCCGAGTGGACCTCGGCGAGGCTCGCCCTGAGGGTGCCGGCGCGCTCGGCGACCTCGGCGTGACGGATGTTCGCCTGGTCGACCTCGGCGCTGGCCCGCTCGAGCTTCCCCTTGAGCTCGGGGAGCTCGCTCTGGAGGCGCCCGCTCTGGCCCTCGAGCTCGTCGAGGGCGCTCCGGTTCGCCGCCAGTCGCTTGTCGGCGAGGTGCAGCAGCCGCTTGAGCTCGGAGACCTCCTCCTCCTTGCGGGCGAGGTCGGCGAAGCGCTGCGCGCCGCGCGGGCGGCTGCCGCCGGTGATCTGGCCGCGCCGCTCGAGCACCTCGCCGTCGAGCGTCACCATCCGATGGCTGCCGACGTAGGGAAGCGCGGGGCGCATCTCGGCGACGACGATCGTGTCGCCGAAGACCATCCGGAACGCATCGTCGTAGCGACGCTTGTAGGTGACGAGGTCGAGCATGTAGCCCTGGAAGCCAGGGATGTCGACGTCGCGGCGCACGACCGAGGGCGGCCGCAGCTTCGTCAGCGGGAGGAACGTCAGCCGGCCGGCGTTCTCCGCCTTGAGCAGCTCGACCGCCTTGGCGGCGACGCGCTCGTCCTCGGTGACGACCCACCAGAGCTTCCCCCCGGCCGCCGCCTCGATCGCGGAGGCGTGCTCCGGCTCGAACTGGATCAGCTCGAGGACGGCGCCCTCGATTCCGGCGAGCCCGGCCCGCTTGAGGGCCGTCAGCGACCGGTGGCCGGTCCGCTCGTGGGCGAGACGCTGCTCGTTCTCGGCGTTCGCGTGCTTGCGCATCGCGTTCTCGCGATCGCGCATCGACCGCTCGAGGTCGTGCTTCGCCCGCTGGCGCTGATCGATCAGGCGCTTGACCCGCGCCTCCTCGGCCGCGATCTTCTCGCGGGCCGCAGCCAGGTCTTCCTGCGCCTTCGAACGGGCCGCCGCGACGGCGGTGAGGCGGTCCTCCTCCGCGGCGAGCTCGCCGCTCAGCCGCTCGCGCTCCTCGATGAGGCGCCGGCGCCGCTCGCCGACCTCGTCGAGGCGGCGCCGCGCGTCGGCGTGGCGCTCGCGGAGCGCCTGGAGCGTCCGGTGCGCCTCGACCATCCGGGCGACGTTGACGCCGATGTGCTCATGCCGCCGGGTGAGCTCCTCGATCACCCGGCTCACCTCGGCGCGCTGCACGTCGGCCTCGGCCTCGAGCGCCTGGAGCCGGCCGCGCGCCTCGTCGGCCTGCGCGACGACGCCGGACTGGCGCCCCTCGACCTCGCCGAGCTCGCGGCCGGCCGTCTCGAGGCGGACCGCCGCCTCGTTCCGACGCCGCACCGCCTCGTCGCGCCGCTCGCGCGCCTGGCGAAGCTCGGCCCGGAGCGACTCGAGGGCACGGAGCGCCTCGGTCTTCTCGCCGTCGGCGAGCGCCGCGAGCTCGCCCTCGCGGACGCTCACGAGCGTCAGGGCGTCCTCGATCTCCGCGGACAGCGCGATCAGGCGCTCGCGAGCGGCCTTGCGGGCGGCCTTCGCCTCCTCGGAGGCCTCGGTGATCGCGTGGAGACGATCCTTCGCCTCCCTGAGCTCGAGGCGCGCGAGGACGCCGAGCAGCCGCTGCCGCTCGTCGCGGAGACGGATGTAGCGGAGCGCCTGCTCGCGCTCGCGGAGGAGCTCGCGGAGGCGCGGCTCGACCTCGTCGAGGACGAGCTGCGTCTCGTCCATGTGTCGGGCGGCGGCGCCGAGCTCCTCGTCGGCGCGGCGAATCCGGAGGTCGAACTCGCTGACTCCGGCGAGGTCGTCGACGACGCGGCGGCGCTCGAGCGCGCTCATCCGCGTCAGGCTGGTGACGTCGCCCTGCATGATGATGTTGTGGCCCGACGGCGGGATCCCGAGCGCCCGCATGACGTCGTGGACCTCGCCCATCGTGACGGGGCGACCATCGATGCTGTAGACGCTCTGGCTGCCGCCGCGGACGCGACGCACCATCCGGCCGATCTCGATCGTGAGGGTGCCGGGCGGGACGTCGGGGTCCTGCGCCTCGGCCTCGCCGTCGCCATCTCCATTGCCATTGGCGGCGTCGGCGCCGGTCACCGACCGGAGACGGTTCGACTCGCTCTTCTTGGAGTCGCCGTCGTCGTCATCCTGGGTCGGCGGGAGCTTGCCGTGCGCCTCGGGCACGCTCCGGAGGGCGTAGAAGGTGGCGAGGTTCGCGGCGTCCGCCTCGTCGAGGGCGAGCTTGACCGCGATCTTCGCGTAGTTCTTCTTGTTGCCCGAGTGGATGAGGTCGGTCAGACGGTCGGCCCGCATCCCCTTGCTCGACGAGGCGCCGAACACGAAGAGGAGGGAATCCACGACGTTCGACTTGCCCGAGCCGTTGGGGCCCGATATGGTCGTGAACCCATCCTTGATGGGCACGACGACCTTGCGGTCGAACGACTTGAAGTGGTCGAGCTCGATCTTCAGTAACGAGACCACGGGTACCTACCGGGGGCAAGATACCAGATAAAGTGGAGCTTGGTCAACGCGGCCCAATCGCGCTCGCTCCTTGCTGGCGGCAGGCAGCCCCATTGTCGAGCCCGCCGCGTCTCCATTGATCGGTTTTTCGGGCCTCGGGGTTGCCCCCACGACGACGCATGATGCGGCAGAGCAAGAAATTGGCAAGTCCCATTCGAAGAACGCGTGACGACGCCCGATCGGAGCCGGGCGTCGCGGCGGGAGCAAATCCCTAAAGGGCAAGGATCTAAGGCCTTCGGGGCGGGCCGACGTGGCCCGGCCCCGTTTTCCCCGGCGGGCACGCGGAGGCCCCGATGAGCGCGATCCGAGTCGTGGCAGCGCCTCTCGGGCGAACGCTGGCCGTCGCGGCGGTCGTCGTGATCGCGTGCTGGCTCCTCGGCGCGGCGCTCCCCCGCGAGGCCGGCGAGGAGGCGCCGGGCCTACTAGATTTCGTGGCTGGCCTCGGCGCCGACCGCAACGACCGGCCGGTCCTGCCCCTCCTCGCGGCGAACGCCCCGCTCTCGCTCACCCTCGTGGGCGTCGCCCTTCTCGTCACCCTTCCCCTCGGGCTGCTCGCCGCCGCGGTCGCCGCCTGGCGGCCGGCCGCCGGGACCGGGCTGCGCCTGGTCATCGTCCTCGGGGCGAGCCTGCCGGCCGTCGCGATCGCCCCGCTCGCGCAGCGCGAGGCGAGCGCGAGCGTCTGGGTCGCCGGGGCGGTGCTGGGCCTGACCGACCTCGGCCTCGCGGCGCTCGCCTCCCCCCTCGCCCGCGGCTACCGGAGGGAGATGGAGGAGCCGTGGGTGCTCGCCCTGGCCGCCCGGGGCGTCTGGCCACACCGCTACGCGTGGCGGCGGCTCGCCGTCGCGGCCGCCCGCGGCGTGCGAACCCGACTTCCCGTGCTTCTCGGCGGGACGATCATCGTCGAGTCGATCTTCTCCTTCGACGTCCCGGGCATCGGCGCCCTCGTCCTCGAAGCGGTCCAGGAGGCGCCCGACCCCAACCTGATCCTCTGGGTCGCCCTGGGGGCCGTCCTCCTCGTCCAGCTCGCCACCGGCGTCGAGGAGCTCCTCCGAAGAACGCTCACCCCCGAGCCGACCGACCTCGACGGAAGGGGTCAGGTCTCGGATGTTCGCATTAAGACCGCCAATGCGAACATCCGCGACGGAAGGGGTCAGGTCTCGGATGTTAGCATTAGGGCCGCAAAATAGGACAAACCCCACCGGAACCCATAGGCGCCCAACGCGGCCGCCGGGCCCC
>JAJDCQ010000199.1 GCA_029260755.1 Planctomycetota bacterium
GGGGAGGCGCCGAAACCGGCCGAGGCATCGCCTCGGCCGCCCCGGTCGCTCCTCGGCACGATCGTCCGCGTCATCCTCTTCGCGGCCCTGGCGGTGACGTCGATCGTGGCGGGGGTGACCCACCTCCGGCGCCGCCAGGCGCGCCAGCGCGACCGCATCGCGGCGATCGTCGAGGAGCGCGCCTCGGAGCTCTTCGCCTTCGACGGCCTGACCTGGTTCGACCAGGTCGAGGCCCTCTGCGACGGAGACGGCGAGCCGGTCTACGGCTTCCGCGGGTTCTTCGGCGAGAGCAACGGGCAAGCGCTGCACCTCGCTGCGGACTTCCTCGCCGAGCCGAGCGACGCCGAGATGCGCGCCGTGTGTCGGGGGGAGTTCCCCGCCGAGGAGGCACGAGCAACCGCCGCCCGCGCCGTCGCGCCCGCCGTGCAGCTCATCGCGGCGCTCCTCGAGCTCGACCTCGACCTCGCCAAGAAGCGCCTCGAGGCGCTCCCGGAGCAGCCCCCGACCGAGGCGCCCGCGGCGCTCCACGACCTCTTCGACGAGAGCCGCGCCGCGTTCGAGCGGCTGCGGGAGGCCCGCGACGACGCCGCCCGGGAGAGCGAGCGCGAACGACTCCGGAGCTGGCTCACGTCCCGGAACGTCGCGCCCGAGGGATCCGGGGGGTGAGGCCGCGCCGCGTTCGGCCACCAAGTGAGACCTGACTCCGACGAGATCGCCCGTCGCGCTCGACCGACAGACGAGGGGAGTGTCCGACCGCCGAATCGCTCGCTGGCGTCGAACGTAGCGCTCGGGGAGAGTCGTATCGGGCCGGGGCGGAAGCCCGTGGCCGCCGCCGCCAGAGCGGGAGGACGCCCGTGATCGACGACGAACTGCGGTCTCTCGAACGAGCAGCACGGGAGCGTCCGAGCGACTCTGCCGCCGGCTGGGCGCTCATCACCGCGCTCCGACGCGCCGAGGACTGGGCGGGAGCACTCGGCGAGGTCTCCCGCCTCGCCCGCTCGGGAGACGAAGAGGCTCGGGCTCAGGTGCTTGGTGCAAGGAAGCCTCTCCGCCGCGATCCGACCGAGACGGTCCGGCGTATGGTCGACTCCGGCTACGTCGTCTCTCACCCCGTGGCGACTCGGAATCGGCTCTTCGTTTCCCATCATGGACGGGAGCTCGTCGCTCTCGACGCCGAGACGCTGCAAGCAAGCTGGGACGTCGAGGCTTCACGGAGTCACCGTTGCCATCTCTGGTCTCTAGGCGAGCACGTCGTCGTGGGCATCGCCGGCGAGAAAGCCACACTCTCGGTTCGAGACGCCGCCCGCGGACGGATCGAGGTCGAGGCCAACCTCCCGCCCGTCACCTCGCTCATGGGGGATGGCGACCGAGTCGTGGGAACGGATCGAGAGGGTCGTCTTCTCGGCCTCTCGGCCGGCACCGGATTCGGCAATCAGCTCTGGAGGCGCGACGGAGAGCGGGAGTGGCTGCAAGACGTTGTCGGCGGAAGGATGCTCATTCACCCCGAACACGACGACCTTCTCGTCCACGACACGTCGACGGGAGAGTGCGTGTGGACCCTTCGCGAGAGCCTGGGAGAAGGCGAGGGAGCCGAGAGGGTCAAAGACTATCACTGCACCGGGGGAGACTTCGATTCCCTTCTCCTGGTAGCCCAGAGCCCGCTCACGCGAACTCGCCGAGTCGTCGTGGTCGACGCGAAAGAAGGCTGTCTACGCGCATCTCACTCCTGGGAGACGGACGCTGAAGCGTTGACGATCGCGAGGCTCGGTCGAGACGCGTTCGTGTTCTCCCAGCCCGACGGAGAAACGGAAACGCTCATCGGCGCTAACCGCACGAACGGAAAGGCGCTCTGGAGCGCACCACTCGCCGCCAACGACTTCTTGGAGCTTGCCATCGCCGATGACGTCCTCTACGTCGCGACCTCGACCGAGCAAGCCGAGCCCGCGTTGACGGTTCGAGCACGACGGCTCCAAGACGGAACCCCCCTCTTCTCGACCGATCTGCTGTTGGATCCAGCCCACTGGCGATTCCGTCCCTTCGCAATTCGGCTCGTCCCCCTCGACCGTTGCCTCATTGTGATCGTCGGGGACCACCACCGCAGCGTCCTGATACGCCTCGAAGAGGGCTGCTCCACGTCGTGATCGCCGCCTGCTAGGCAGACTCTTCGCCAGCCTGAGCTGGCTCGTCGAGGAGGGCGAGTTGATCGCGCCGAGCTCGAATCGAGGTCAGGGCAGACGGAAGTACCGAGGTCGTCTCGGAATCCGGGGAGGAGCCTTGAGGAGCTCTTCTTCCCTCGCCACGAGGCGTCCTTCGTCAGGCTGTTCCGCGCGTACACCGGCCGTCGGACACCCCTTGGCCTGGACGGCGGGACCTCGGCAGGTGACGAGGATGGGCGATGAGGGACTCGAACCCCCGACTTCTTCCTTGTAAGGGAAGCGCTCTAACCAGCTGAGCTAATCGCCCTGATCCTTCGATGGTAGGTCTGGCGGGGGTCGTTGTAAAGCGGGGTGGCTCTTCGGGATTCGTGCGTGGTTTGCCCGTTCTTGGGGTGGGGGCCACGATGGGTTCGATGGGTTCTGGGTCGAGCTCCGAGTTGGTGGCCGAGGTGGCGGCTGCGCGTTCTGATCCTCGGCGGCGCTTTGGCCGTTGGGTCTTGCTGTCGCAGCTCGGCAGCGGGGGGATGGGGACGGTCTTCCGCGCCTGGGATGAGCAGCTCGCTCGTGTCGTGGCCATCAAGGTTCTGCAGGCGACTCGCTTTCGGCAGGAGAAGGCTCTCGCCCGGTTTCATCGGGAGGCCCGGGCCGCCGCTCGGCTCGATCATGCGGGCATCATCTCGATTCATGATGTCTCGGAGATCGCCGATCAGCCTTTCATCGCGATGGACTTCGTCGCCGGGGAGACGCTCGGGGCGGCCATTCGCCGGGGCATCGCCCGGGATGAGCTTCTTCGGGTGGTCTCGGATGTCGCTCGCGCTCTTCAGCACGCCCACGAGCGGGGCATCGTCCATCGCGATGTGAAACCGGAGAACGTCCTCATAGCCTCCGAGGACCGCCGGGTCGTCCTGACCGACTTCGGAATCGCCCGGGATGAGACCGCCGATGAGCAGCTCACGGCCACCGGCGAGGTCGTCGGCACCCTCAACTACATGGCTCCCGAGCAGGTCCGCGGAGAGCGGGGCTCGATCGGCCCCGCGACGGACGTTCATGCTCTCGGAGCGGTGTTGTATCGCGCGCTCTCGGGCCGGACTCCGTACCCGGGCGAGCGGAGCGTCGAGGTGATGGCGGCCATCCTCGGCGGCCGCGTCGAGGCTCCTCGCTCGATCGATGCCTCGATCCCTTCCGATCTCGAGGCGCTCGTCCTCCGGTGCCTGGCCCCCGACCCGGCTCAGCGACCGGCCTCGGCCGCGGCGCTCGCGGATGCTCTCGATGCGATCCGGGCCGGCCGATCGTCCTTGCCCTCGGACTCGCCCTCGGGCTCGAGCTCGAGCTCTCGGGTTCGCGCTCCGAGGCGTGGCTCCCGCCCTTCGGGCCGTTCGAGCCAGCGGATTCCGGCGCCTCGATCCGCCTCTCGTCCGGGCGTGGATCCTCGCGTCATCGTGGGCGCGGTGATCGGCTTGCTGGTCGTCGGCGCTCTCGCGTTCGTTCTCGGCCGGGGTGGCGAGGACTCCCCTCCCGACCTCGCGCTCGCAGACTCCGCCGTCGAGTCCGGCGCCGAGTCCGACTCCGACACGACCGCCGCGGACTCCGACGCGAGCTCGGCCCCTCCGAGCCGTCCGGCCGACGCGGCCGACGCGGCCGACGCGCCTTCGCCGCCCTCGCCTCCCGAGGCGGAGCCCGCCGGCGCGGTCGATCGCACCCCTCCCGTTCTCGAGCTCGATGCTCCGGCGGATGGGGCTGTCCTGTCCTCGCGCTCCTTCTCCGTCCGGGGCCGGGTCGTCGACGGTGCCGGCTCGGCGCGGCTCGGTGGAGAGGCTCTCTCCCTCGACGCGGATGGACGCTTCGAGACCACCCTGACGCTCGATGCCGACGGCCCCGTCGTGATCGCCCTCGATGCCGACGACGCCTCGGGCAACTCCGCGGAGACGCTTCGCCGTCGCGTCGTCGTCGACTCCGTGGCTCCGAGCGTCGTCGTCACCTCGCCGGTCGACGGGGTGGTCGTCGACACTCCGGATCTCACGGTCGCCGGTCGGGTCGCGGATGCCCATCCTCCGACGTCGGTCCGGGTCGGCGACCGGGAGGTTCCTCTCTCCGCCGACGGCTCGTTCACGCTCGCGCTCACCCTCGCCGCGGAGGGTTCGCACTCGATCGCGGTCGAGGCGATCGATGCGGCCGGGAACGCGCAGACGGCGACGCTGACCGTCACGTTCGACTCGGGCGTGCCGACGATCGTCCTCGATCCGCCCCTCCCTCCCGAGCTCTTCGGGCGGACGGCGCGGAAGATCGTCGTCGCCGGCCGGGTCGACCGGGCGGGCTCGTCCGTCACCGTCGCCGGCGAGGCGGCCCGGCTCGACGGGCTTTCGTTCTCGCGCGAGCTCCGCCTCGACGAGGGCGCCAACGAGATCGAGGTCGTCGCGGTCGACCCGGCCGGCAAGGAGGCTCGCGTCGAGCTCTCGGTCGCGTGGTATCGCAAGCGCCCCAAGGGCCACGTTCCCGCCGGCACCTGGTGGACGCCGACGCCCGGGCAGATCGAGGCCATCTCGACGCGGGACGCCCTCCCGTTGTGGTTCGAGGGCCCCCTGGGACTTCGCTTCGTGATCGTTCCTCCCGGGCCGTTCGCGATGGGCCCGGACGGCGACCGGGTCGTCATCCTGAGCCGCCCCGTCTGGATCGCGTCGACCGAGGTGACGAACGCGCAGATGCGCGCCTTCCGCGCCGACTACGAGAGCAAGAGGTGGCTCGGCCGCGCCATGAACGGCGACGACCAGCCCGCGATCGACGTCGCCCACGCCGACGCGGTCGCGTTCGGCGACTGGCTCGGCGCGCAGGCCGGCACGCCCGGCCTCTACCGCCTGCCGACCGAGGCCGAGTGGGAGCGGGCGGCGCGCGCGGGCACGACGACGAGGTTCTTCTGGGGCGACGACCCCGCCGAGCATGCCCGCTTCGCGAACGTCCTCGACACGACCACCAAGAAGAAGCGGGGATTCACGCGTCCCGCCTTCCCGAGCGCGGATCCGTTCCAGGGAACGGCGCCGGTGGCGAGCTTCGAGCCGAACCCCTGGGGCCTCTACGACGTGATCGGCAACGCGCACGAGTGGTGCGGCGATCTGTCGGCCGGAAGGCTCAGGCCGACGACCGAGCCGCTCGTCGACCCGACCGGCCCCGAGAAGGGCAAGGGCCACGTCGTCCGGGGCGATCACTGGTGGGGCGACAGCAACTCCGACGGCTGCTTCGACCGGTCGAGCAACAGCGACTCCAAGGGTCGCGCGGGCTTCCGGATCGTCGCGGTCTCGCCTCCGAGCGACCGCTGATCTGACGGGATCACTTCGGGGGGCGGGCGGCGATCGGGCGGAAGCCGATTGCGACCTTGCCCTTTCCTCGGGCTGGCACTGTCGCCGTGATCGCCTCGGGGAGGCACCCCGCCATTCCCTCGCGGTAGCTGCCTCCCATCGCGACGAAGCCCTCGGGTCCGCGACAGATCTCCGCGACGTTGCCGATCGTGTGACGTAGCCCCCACGGGTTCGGCTCGATGGCCGCGACCCGAGCCTCGCGTTCCTCCCCGTCGTCGATCGGGAACGGATCTCCGGGTCCTCCCGCAAACCTCGGGGACTCCCGGTCGAGCACGCTCGCGAACCCCAGCGCTCCGCCGGGATCATCTCCCCAGAACCACCTCGTCGTCGTGCCCGCCCGCGCGGCGTACCCCCACTCCTCGGCGGACGGGAGACGATAGCGTCCCTCGTCTCGGTCCTGCTCGCCGAGCCACTGGCAGAACGCCTCGGCCTGCTCCCCGGTGCGGTACATGACCGGGTGGTCGTCGGTCTGTCGCCTGTTCCTTCGCTCCGTACCCGGCTCCTTCCGCGCGTACTGCGCCCAGCTGACCTCGGTCTCCCCGACGTAGAACGGCTTTCCCTTCGGCCCGGGCACGAGGACGAAGCGCATTCCGATCGTCGGTGACTCGAACCAGAGCGGCCAGCCCTTCGACCGGGCCGCGTCGGTCTGGGTCCTCGTCGGACTCCACCACGCCTTTCCCGGGCCCGTCCGAGCCTTCAGCTTCGAGGAGACCACGGTTCGCTCGAGCCGTGTCTCGTTCCCGGCTGCGTCGGTCGCGACGATCTCGATCGGCGTCGGGCGGCGGGCGTCGATCCGGACCTTCGCCTGCCAGGCGCCGTCGTCGGCGACCTTCACGCGCTTGCCGTCGACCTCGAGGGTGCAGCCCGGCTCGGAGAGCCGGCCCTCGATCGTCAGCCGGCTCCCGTCGTGGAAATCCGGGAGCTCGGCGAGGAGCCCGAGCTCGGGCGCGGTGGTGTCGACCTCGGCCAGCGGTGGCTCGGCGGGCGGTGGCTCGACGACCTCGGGAGCGTCGGGGGGCTCGGGAGTCGCGTCGGGCTCGGGCTCGGGTGGTCCGGGGTCGGGTAGCGCGGGCTCCGGCTTCGTCTCGGGCTCCTTCACTGGCTCGGGCAACGGCTCCGGTCGTGCTACGAGCTCGGGCTCCGGCTCGGGTTCCGGCGAGGACGCAGGCACCGGCTCGACGCCGGGCCCGGGGTCGGGCTCGGCGAGCTGCGTCGACAGGTCGTCTCTTCGGACCGTCGGCCCGGGACCGATGTCTTCGTCGATGAGCCCTGCGACGGCCGCTCCGACGAGGATCAGGCCGACGATGATGCCAGCCGTGATCGTGAAGGGCGATCCGAGGCCCGCGGGGGCGACCCGACTCCGAGACGCGTGGGCCGCGCGCGTCCAAGGCGAGGAGTCCCGGACCGCTCTCCTCGATGACTTCCGGCGCTTCCCCGCCCTCGGCGCCGCGGCGTCGAGGCGCCTCGTCGGGTCCTCGTCGGTCGCCGGGGCGGGCGCGGCGAGCCCCGCGCTCGGATCGCCGAGCCACTCGGTCAGCGCCTCGGCGACCTCGGCCGCGGTCGGACGCGCCTCGCGGTCCTTGGCGAGGCAGCGCCCGGCGAGCTCGGCGAGGGGGCCGGGGGCGTCGGGCCGGCTCTCGCGCGGATCGGCGGGCTCGGCCTCGAGGATCTGGTGGAAGATCTTCACGAGCTCGTCGGAGCGGAACGGCCTCGCTCCCGCGACGATCTCGTGGAGGATCACGCCGAGCGCCCAGACGTCGACCGGCGGCCCGATCCGATCGGGCTGCGCGTCGACCTGCTCGGGCGCCATGTAGCTCGGGCTCCCGAGGATCGTCCCGGTCGTCGTCAGCCGCTCGCTCGCGGCGTCGAGGGCGAGGCCGAAGTCGGTCAGCACCGGACGGACGTGGCCCTCGGCGCTCGCGATGAGGATGTTCGCCGGCTTCACGTCGCGGTGGGCGATCCCTTGAGCGTGGGCGTGAGCGAGGGCAGAGGCGACGTCGGCGAGGAGGGTGATCAGGCCGCGCAGCCGGCCGTCGCTCCGCTTGATGAGGTCCTCGAGCGTCCCGCCGTCGATGTAGTCCATCACGATGTAGGGGCGGTCGTCGGCTCTCCCCACATCGAAGACCCGGATCACGCTCGGGTGGCCGAGCCGTCCGGCGCTGCTCGCCTCGCGCTGGAACCGCTCGACGTCGTCGGCGTGGACGCCCGCCCTCGGGAGGAGCAGCTTGAGGGCGACGACGCGCCGGATCTCGGGGTCGAACGCGCGGTGGACGACGCCCATCCCGCCGCCGCCGATCTTGCCGAGCATCAGGTAGCGGCCGAAGCGCCGGCTCGGGTCGGCCGACGCCTCCTGGATCTCGAGGACGACCGCCGGCGGGATCGCCTGGGTCGTCGAGCGGAACGCGACCCGCGTCTGGGCCGACGGACCGCTCGAGGCCCCGGTGGGGTCCTCCATGATGGTCGTGTCGTCGCTCGGCGGCGGCTCGCCCGCGAGGTCGCCGTCGCGAACCGTCTCGGCGCCGTGATCGACGGTCTTCGACCAGGGATCGAAGCCGGGGGCTGGCTCCGTCATGACGCTTGGCCTCCCTCCCGCCGTGATGGTTCTCCATCGACGGGGGACGTTCAAGCAGGCGCGCGCGCTTCGGGCGTCGTTTCCCGGGACGAAACGGGGCGTTGCGCGGGCTTGCCCTCGACGCTCGCGGCCCCGCGGGTGAGAGTCGCCCTCGGGTAGACACGCGCTCCGAGAGGGAGAACCCCATGATGAACGTCTCCGTGCGGTCCGCTGCGGCCGCCCTGATCTGCCTCGCCGTCCTCGCCGCCGGTCCCGGGTGCTCGACGCTCGTCGGGCGGAGCAACGCCGGGATCGAGCTCTTCGAGGAGGGACCCGAGCCGGTCGCCGCGACCGCCGTCAGCGCCAAGTACCTCGGCTGGGTCGCGGCGAGCCCGCTCGGTCTCGGCCTCATCCCTTTCGCCGCGCTCGCGTGGGCGACCCCCTGGGTCGACCTGGCGACGGCCGTCGACATCGTGACCGCTCCGTCGGTCGGCTTCGGGTTCGTGACCGAGGCGGCGATCGGTGCGCCCCTCTACGCGGCGGTGGCTCCGTTCTCCTCGGCGCGCGAGCGACCGCCGCACGCGACGATGATTCCCTGGGGCCTCGTCGTCGCGCACCGCGAGGGCGACCCCGACCCGCGCGCCCCCGTTCCGCTGCTCGAGGAGACGGCCGCCTACTACGCCGTCTCGTCCGACGCGATCGATGATCTGGCGACGGCGCTCGCCGAGGCCGAGGCGCACTCCGGGGACGGGCCGGCTACGGTCCGCCTCGATGCGCTCGGCGTCGCCGCCGCCCTCGAGGTGAGCCGGGCCGACCGCGCCGCGGGCGACGGCGTGAGGCCGCTCGTGATCATGTGCCCGCCGACCCAGGGGACCTTCGCGGCGCGCTACCTCGCCGCCCGCTACGCCGACCGCGGGATCGACGCCGCCGTGATCGCTCCCGACGCGGTCTTCCTCGACCCGGCCCTCGACGCGGCGGGGATCGAGGCGAGCCTCCGCGCCTACGTCGTCGCGTCGCGGGCGGTCATCGGCGCGCTCGCGCGCACGCCGGACGTCGGCCCGATCCACTACGTCGGCATCTCCGCGGGTGGGATCTTCGGCGTCGTCCTCCTCGCGGTCGAGCCGCAGGTCGAGCGCGCGGCGCTGATCTTCCCGGGCGGCGACCTGGCGACGCTCATCGCGGTCAGCGACGAGTCGACCGTCACCGCCTACCGCGAGGCGTGGGGCGCGCGCGGCGTCTCGCCGGCGGCCCTCTCCAGGGCGTTCGCGGCCGAGGTCCGGACCGAGCCGGCCGCGCTCGCCCGCCACGTCGACCCGCGCCGGGTCTTGCTCTTCCTCAGTCACGGGGACACCCGCGTCCCGATCGAGGGCGGGCGCCTCGTAGAGACCGCGATGGGGTCGCCGGCGACCTGGGAGCTCGCCGGCAACCACCAGACCTCGGGGATCTGCTTCGGGTTCGTCCTGCGAGAGACCGAGGCGTTCCTCCTCGACCTCGCGCCGCCCGCGGAGACGCCCCCTCGCCGTTGACCCGGCGCCCGAAAGTCGCTCACGTCTTCGGATCGGGTCGGTTAGGATTGCCCGACCATGGCCGGAGACACGACCCCCGGACGCGTCCTCGTCGTCGACGACTCCCTCACCTGGAGGTCGTTCGTCATCGACGCCCTCGCCGGCGCCGGCCACCTCGCCGTCGCCGCCGAGAGCGGCGAGGTGGCGCTCGCCGCGCTCGCCGATCGGACGGCGCCGCCGCCCGACCTGGTCCTCCTCGACGTCGTCATGCCGGGCCTCGGCGGCGCCGAGACGTGCCGCCTTATCCGGCAGGACCCGCTCCTCGAAGGGCTGCCGATCCTGTTCGTCACCGGGGACCGCGAGCGCGAGACGATCCTCGAGTGCTTCGCGGCCGGCGGCGACGACTACGTGATCAAGGACGACGACGCCGAGGTCATCCTCGCTCGAGTCGGCGCCCAGCTCCGCCGGCGCCAGCTCGAGACGGACCTGGCCGAGAAGAACCGGGAGCTGGAGCGGAGCAACCGCGAGCTCGACCGGTACGCCCACGTCATCGCGCACGACCTCCGGAGCCCGCTGACGCGCGTCCGGGACCTCCTCTCGCGCCTGCACGACGCGCTCGGCGCGAGCCGCGCCGAGGAGGCGGGCCGCCTCCTCGACGCGGCCAGCGGGAGCGCCGAGCGGATGACGGAGCTCCTCGGGGACCTCCTCGCCTACGCCCGGGTCGGCGGGCGACCCGAGCAGCCGCGCGAGGTGGACACCGCCGTCCTGGTCGGGATCGTCGAGACCAACCTCGCCCACGAGATCGAGCACACCGCCGCCCGGGTCCGCCGCGGCGCCCTCCCCACCGTGCAGGGGCAGCCGGCCCTCCTCGTCCAGCTCTTCCAGAACCTCGTCGAGAACGCGCTCAAGTACCGGAGCGAGCGCCCGCCCGAGATCGAGGTCGGGGCGAACCGGGCCGACGGAGCGTGGCAGTTCGAGGTCCGCGACAACGGGATCGGCGTCGAGCCGCGCCACGCGAACCGCATCTTCGACGTGTTCGAGCGGGTCGATGCGACCGATCGCCTGCCGGGGAGCGGGATCGGCCTCGCGATCGCGCGCAAGATCGTCGAGACTCACGGGGGCCGCATCTGGCTCGACACCCCGGGGCCGTCCCCGGGGGCCACCTTCCGCTTCACCCTCCCCGTCGTCGAACGGGTCGAAGGCCCATGACCAGCGCCGAGCCGTTCCGCATCCTCTGCGTCGACGACGACCCCTACCAGCGCGAGGCGCTCGTCCGCGGCCTCGATCGTCCCGGCTGGGATGTGACCACGGCGGCCGACGGCGATGCCGGGCTCGCGCGGGTCCTCGCCGAGGATCCGCTCGACGTCCTCCTGACCGACCTCCGGATGCCCGGCGTCGACGGGATCGAGCTCGCCCGACGCGCCCGCGAGGAGCGCCCCGAGCTCGACGTGATCCTGCTGACCGGCCAGGGGGCGATCGGGGACGTCATCGAGGCCGTCCGGATGGCGGTCGCCGACTACATCGAGAAGCCGGTCGAGATCGACTACCTCAAGGCGCGTCTGTCGGTCCTCGAGGATCGCCGCAACCTCCGCCTCGAGAACCGGTCGCTCCGCCGGACGCTGGGCGAGCGCTTCCAGCCGAAGAACCTCGTCGGCAACAGCCCGGCGATGCGCAAGGTCTACGACGTGATCGAGCGGGTGAAGGACGGCAAGGCGACCGTCCTGATCCAGGGCGAGAGCGGCACCGGCAAGGAGGTCATCGCGCGCGCGATCCACGTCACGGGCAGCCGCGCGGAGGAGCCGTTCGTGCCGGTCGACTGCGGCGCGATCGCCGAGAACCTGATCGAGCGCGAGCTGTTCGGGCACGTCCGGGGCGCCTTCACCGGCGCCGGCTCCGATCAGCCGGGCCTCATGGCGGCCGCCGGCCGGGGGATCCTCTTCCTCGACGAGGTCGGCGAGCTCCCCCTGCCGATGCAGGCGAAGCTGCTGCGCACCCTCCAGGAGCGCGAGTTCCGCCCCCTCGGGAGCAACGAGGTCCAGCCGCTCCGCGCCCGGCTCATCGCGGCGACCAACCGTAACCTCGAGGAGGAGGTCGCCGAGAAGCGCTTCCGCGAGGACCTGTTCTACCGGCTCAACGTCGTCGTGATCGAGCCGCCCGCCCTCCGCCAGCGCCGCGAGGACGTGCCCCTCCTCGTCCGCGCCGCCGTCCGGAAGTTCGACGCCGACGAGGACGTCACGCACGAGGTCCCGCCCGAGACGATGCGGATCCTCGAGAGCTACGCCTGGCCCGGCAACGTCCGCGAGCTCGAGAACTGCATCGAGCAGGCGATCGCCCTCGCCTCGGGGCCGCGGCTGACGCCCGATCATCTCCCGGCGCGGATCCGCGAGAAGACGATGCGGACGGTCGAGGCCGGCGAGAGCCACCTCGACCCGCGCTCGCTCGCCGCCTACGAGGTCCGGGCGATCCTCGCGGCCCTCGACGAGACCGAGGGCAACAAGCGGCAGGCCGCGCAGATCCTGGGGATCAGCCCGACGACCCTCTACGCCAAGATCAAGGGCTACGGGCTCGAGGTCTGACCGGGCGCGAGGGGCGCGAGGGGCGCGAGCGGACCGTCGATCGGGAGCCGCACCGTGAACGCGCTTCCCCGCCCCCGCTCGCTCTCCACCTCGATCCGCCCTCCGTGCCCCTCGACGATCTCGAGGGCGACCGACAGGCCGAGCCCCGCTCCCTCGTCCGGGGGCTTCGTCGTGAAGAACGGCTCGAAGAGCCGGGGGAGGTGCTCGGGTCTGATGCCCGCGCCGTCGTCGACGAAGCGGACGGTCACCTCCCCGCCGTCGACCTCGGTCTCGAGGATCACCCGACCCGCCCCGTCCTCCACCGCGTCGGCCGCGTTCAGGAGGATGTTGAGGAAGGCGAGGTTCAGCTCGTTCGCGTCCCCGCGGATCGGCGGCAGATGCGCGAAGCGCCGCTCCAGGACGCAGCGGTGGCGCAGCTCGGCCCAGGCGAGCGAGGCCGTCGCCTCGAGGCCGACCGTCACGTCGACCTCGCCGGTCGTCGAGCGCGAGCACGCGAAGCTCCGGAACCTCCGCACGACCGCTCCGATCCGGGCGAGCCCCTCGCGCGTCTGGTCGAAGATCGGCGCGAGGTCGGCGACGTCGGCTCGGGCCTCGCCCGCTCCCGGTCCGGACCGCTCGGAGTGCGCCCGGAGCACGCCGAGGTTGCACGTCACGTAGCTGAGCGGCGTGTTGATCTCGTGCGCGATCCCCGCCGCGAGCCTCTCGATCAGACGGAGACGATCCCGCTGGATCAGCCGGTTTCGGTATCGAAGCTCGTCGGCGCTCATCCCTGTCTCCCTTCCCGTTCCGTCCCAACGACCCGAGCGTGCTACGGACGCCCGGCCTCGGCGCGCGACCCGATGATCGACACGATCCGCTCGATCACCTCCCGCGGGCGCGCCGGCTTCGCAATGAGCGGTCTCCCCGCGTAGCTCGCCGCACGCCCGGGGCCGACCGTCTCGCGCGAGACGGTCGCCGTGAGGAAGACGATCGGCACGCCGCCGAGGAGGGGGTCGTCGCTCAGGTCGGCGGCGATGGAGCCCCCGTCGCGGTCGGGCATGATCACGTCGAGCAGGATGAGGTCGGGCGCGAACTCCCGCGCGGCGGCGATGGCCCGGGCGCCCCGGTTCTCCTCCCGGACGACGTAGTCGCCCGTTCGCTCGAGGAACATCCGAAGGATCCGCGTGACTCCCGGCTCGTCGTCGACGATCAGGATGCGATGCTTGGTGTCCACGAGACTCTCCTCTCTGCCTGGGGAACGGTCAGGACGGCGCGAACGCCCCCTTCGGAACGGTTCTCGAGCCGGATCGAGCCGCCGTGGAGCTCGACGATCTGACGGGCGACCGCCAGCCCGAGCCCGGAGCCCTCGCCGGCCGGCTTGGTCGTGAAGAACGGGTCGAAGATCTTCTCGATCCGCTCCGGCGCGATGCCGGATCCCGAGTCGAGCACCTCGATCACGGCGACCGGGCGACCGCCCTCGTCGGTCTCGGAGCCGACGGCGACCTCGATCGTGCCGCCCGGATCCGTCGCGTGCGCCGCGTTGACGATCAGGTTCACCAGGACCTGGACGAGCTTCGGCCGGTCGATCGGGGTCGGCTCGAGCGCGGCCGACGACCGCACGCTCGGCTGGACCCGCGCCCGGGCGAGCTCGTGCCTGGTGAGGGAGAGCGCCTCGCGGACGATGTCGTCGAGGGCGTGCGGGCGCATCTCGAGCTTCCGCGGCGCCGAGAAGTCGAGCAGGCCCTCGATGATCGTGTTCGCCCGCTCGACCGCGCCGCGCATGTCGCCGATGAGGCTGGCGACATCCGAGCCCTCGTCGACGGCCATGTCGACGAACTCGGCCACGTAGTCGAGCCCGAGGAGAAGCGTCATCAGGGGGTTCTTCACCTCGTGGGCGACGCCGGCGGCCAGCCGGCCGACGCTCTTCAGTTTCTCGGCCTGGATGAGCTGGAGCTGGGCCGTCTGGAGACTCTCGTGCGACCGGGCGAGCTCGACGACCGTGCTCTGGAGCCGCTCCTCGGTCGCGCGTCGCTGCTGATTCTCGTGCTGGAGCTCGACGAGGCGCCCCTCGAGATCGCTCCGCGCCTGCTCGAGCTCTCCGTCGCGCTGCGCGATCGTCTGCAGCATCTCGTGGGTCTCGAGGGCGTAGCCCGCCGCGCGGGCGATCGCGGAGACGAGCTGGAGCTCGTCCTGGCTGAACATCGGCGCGCCGGGCTCCCGGTCGACGTAGATCACCCCGAGGAGGTGCTCGGGCGTCCGCGCCGGCGCGCAGGCGAACGGTCTCGCCTCTCCGGCGCCGTTCTCGCCCCACTTCGAGGCCAGGGCGACCTGGTCGCGGGCCGATCGCGCGACCGCCGCGCGATGGACGCGCATAAGCTGGTCCGGCCTGCCGCCGAGGGCGGCGAGCCGGGCGAGCCCGCCGTCGGCGCGGAGCCGGAACACGGCGAGGCGATCGACGTCGACGGCGTCCGCGACCGCCTTGAGGATCCGTTCGGGCAGGTCCTCGGCCGCGGCGTGACGGTGGAGGTAGCTGCTCGCCTGGTAGGCCGACTGGAGGTCCTGGTAGGCCCGGATCAGCTCGGGCGTGCCCTTGCGCTGCCGGAGCAGGACGGCGGCGTCGGGGGCGGGGCCGGGGTCTCCGACGGCGGAGCACTGGAGCTTCTCGGGCGACACCGCCGCGAAGAACGCGGTGCGATGGACGCAGGTGAGCTCGTCGGCGGTCTGGATGGGACGGGGACGGAGGGGCTTCGACTGGGTGCTCCACGTCGGCTGCGAAGCGGGCCGTGATCGCATGAGGGGTCTCCTGGTCTCGGGTCGAGGTGCGCTCGGCCCCAGGCGCAAGCCCCGTGCCACGACGCGGCAGCGTCGGGGACGCCCGCGCTGTCCGGGCTCGCGGCGCCCGTCCGGTCGCGGGCGTTCAGAATCCGAACGCGCCTCCGCTGGCGGCGTCCGGATCCCGGAGCGTTCTTCCGGCCGTTCCGCTCCCCACCACGTCCACCATCACGTCCCGACCCCGCCCGTCGGGCGGGTGGAGCGCACCCGGAGGAGGCGCGCCCGAGAATCGGCAAGCCGTTCGCGAGAACGAGGAGCGACCCGGGAGGAGAGCCCTCCCCGAGAAACCCACGGAGCCGACCCGATGATGCCAGCCGACGACCCCCTCCGGATCCTCCACATCGAACGCGATCCGCGGGACACCGAGCGCGCCCACTCCCTCCTCGAGGAGGCCGGGCTGCCCTGCGTGATCGCGCGGGTCGACGCGCCCGCGGCCCTCCTCGAGGCGCTCGATGCCGACTGGCACCTCGTCCTGGCCGACGACGGCATCCCCGAGCTCGACGGGCGCTCGGTCCTCGACCTCGTTCGCGAGCGGCGCCCCGACCTCCCCTTCCTCATCTTCTCGGACGCGTTCGAGGAGGGCCGGGCGATCGAGACGCTCACCCGCGGCGCCGTCGACTACGTCCTGAAGGAGCAGCCCGGGCGCCTCGCCCCGTGCGTCCAGCGCGCCATCCGGGTGGCGAGCCTCGAGGCGGCCCGCCGACAGGCCGAGGTCGAGCGCGAGCGCCTCGTCCACCAGCTCCGGACAGAGGGCACCTTCCTCAACACGGTCCTCCGACAGGTCCAGGTCGGGATCGTGATCGCCCAGGCGAGCTCCCGGACGGTCACCCTCGCGAACGACGAGGCCGAGCGGATCCTCGGCTGCTTCCCGGTCGGTCGCTCGGTCGCCGAGGTGCTCGTCGCGCGCGGGCTCCACGCCGAGGACGAGCGGCCGTACGATCTCGACGAGTGGCCGATCGTGCGGACGCTCCGCGACGGCGAGGCCACCGTCAACGAGGAGATCCTGTTCGATCGGCTCGACGGAGAGCGTCGCGTCCTCCTGGTGAGCGCCACGCCGATCCGCGACCAGGACGGGGAGGTCGAGGCCGCCGTGATGGTCCTCCAGGATGCCACCTCCACCAACGAGCTCGAGACGCGCCTCGCCCAGGCGACCAAGCTCGAGAGCCTCGGACAGCTCGCCGGCGCCGTCGCCCACGACTTCAAGAACGTGCTCACCGCCGTCGTCGGCTTCAGCGACCTCGGCATGACCCACAGCGCCGACGAGCAGGCCCGGTCCTACTTCGCCCAGATCCGTGACGCGGGCGAGCGGGCGACCGAGCTGACCGGGCAGCTCCTCGCCTTCAGCCGGAGGCGGACGCGCCGCGCCCGCGTCGTCGACGTGGACGCCCTCCTCGAGAAGGGCCAGAAGCTGCTCGACCGCCTGATCGGCGAGAGGGTCCGCGTCGCGTTCGAGCTCTGTGGCGCCGGTCGCGTGAGGGTCGACCCGGTGCGGCTCGAGCAGATCATCCTGAACCTGTCAGTGAACGCCCGCGACGCGATGCCGCGGGGAGGCACCCTCATGATCGAGACGGCCACGGTCGAGCTCGACGAGGCTCACTGCCGCCTGGCGGCCGGCTCCCGTCCCGGCCCGCACGCGAAGATCTCGGTGACCGACACCGGCTTCGGCATGGACGACGCGACCCTTCAGAAGATCTTCGAGCCGTTCTTCACGACCAAGGGCGAGGGGTCGGGCACCGGCCTCGGGCTCGCGACCGTCTCCGAGATCGTCGAGGAGAGCGGGGGCCACCTCACCGTCTACAGCGAGGTGGGTCGCGGCACCGTCTTCACGGTCTACCTCCCGATCGTGGCGGACGACGGCGCCGACGACGTCGCCCCCTCGCCGTTTCACCGCCCCGCCCGCGGCAACGAGACGATCCTCCTGGTCGAGGACGACGACCAGGTGCGGCGACTCGCCCGGGTCGCCCTCGAGAAGGGCGGCTGGCAGGTCCTCGAGGCCGCGAACGGAGAGGGGGCCCGGCGCCTGGCCGAACGGCACGGGGACGAGATCGACCTCCTCGTCGCCGACGTGATCCTGCCGAGGATGAGCGGGTGCGCGCTGGCGCACCGGATCTGCTCAACGCGGAGCTGGGGAGCGCTCTTCATCTCTGGCTACGACGAGGAGTCCCTCACCGAGGCGGGCCTCGACACCGCCCGCGGAAGGGTCGTCCGCAAGCCGTTCCGACCCGAGACGCTCCGCCAGCGCGTCCGCGAGTCGATCGACGCCGGGCGGTTGATTCGCCCCGACGGGCCGGCCGACGCGCCGGTCGGCGAGCCGATCCACCCGAGCGACGACGAGCGACGAGACGGTCCGGGCGCCGACCCGGCGATCACGGTGCTGCTGGCGGACGACTCCCTCACCGTTCGTCAGTACGCCGACGAGGTGCTGCGCGAGGCCGGCTTCGAGGTGCACCTCGCCTCCGGCGTGCTCGAGGCGGTCGAGCTCTTCGACCGATTCGGGTCGACGATCGACCTCGTCCTGTCCGACGTCACCATGCCGGACGGCGACGGCCCCGCCCTGGTCGGTCAGCTCCGGGAGCGGGGCTTCGGCGGGCCGGCGATCTTCCTCTCGGGGCACGGCGAGGAGGACCTCCGCAGCCGCGGCGACATCGGGGACGACGAACGGGTGATCGAGAAGCCCTTCATGCCGGACGAGCTCGTCGCGGCCGTCCGGGACGGCGTCCGGAGGGCCGGCCCGCTCAGCGCGGCGTCCCTGGCGCCCCCGGCGCCGACGGCGGCGTTCTCTCCGACGTCGTGAACGTCATGTAGCCCATGTAGCCGAGCAGCCCGATCAGGCCGAGGATGGTGAGCACGATCAGGAGCATGCCCATCGGGTTCTGCTCGGGGGTCGGCTCCTTCCAGCCGGAGCCCTCGTCGGGACCGGGCTTCGGGGAGGCGCCGCCCTCCGCGCTCGGGTCGCTGATCGTCACGAGGTCTCCTTCTCCGCCGGGCGATTCGTCTCCGCCCGCGCCGTCGTCGCCGGGCTCATCGCCGCCGCGGTCGGGGACCAGCTCGTCCGGCACCTCGCCGGTGCGGCGCTCCACCGATGCCCGGACGACGTCGGGCCGGTAGACGATGAGCTGCTGCACCCACCGCGCGTAGCTCCGCTGCTCCTCCTCCTTCTCGACGAGGATCGCGGCGAGGTCGGCCGTCTCGGCGAACGTGACGCTCCGCTCGGGCACGAAGGCGCAGCGGACCCGCTTCAGGATCTGCCGGAGGAGGACCATGAAGTTGTCCATGCTGTGGTTCATGCAGAGGTCGCCGAGGCCCTCGAAGTTGTACTCGCGGCGGCGCACCTGGTAGCTGGCGTCGAGGGTCGAGAGGTCGATGTAGAACTTCACGTCGCGGTCGGGGAAGCGCTCCTCGTAGCGGGCCACGGACTCGATGATCCGCATCGCCTCGTTCGAGTAGATCCGGAGCTTCTGGAGGTCCTTGACCGAGTCGTCGAGCTCCTCCCCCTCCGCCGTGAAGACGACGTGCTCCTTCTTGCGCTTCTCGGGGAGCTGATGGGCGAGGGCGTAGGCGTTCACGATGCGGACCGCCCGCCACGGGATCTCGGTCGGCGCCGCCGCGTGCCCGATCTGCGCGAAGAAGGCGTCCTCGCCGATCACGCCGCCGGTGATCTTGCGCCGGCGAGGCTCGAGGACGAACCCGTCCTCGGCGACGAGGAACGCGGCCATCCCGTCGAGCTCGAGGGCCGCCGCGACCTTCTCGGCGTCGTCGCGGAACAGCTCGCGGGCGACGATGCCCGAGCCGTAGCGAACGCGAAGGGCGAGGTCCTGGGCGGGCTGCCCGGTCGTGAGCGAGAGGAGATCGGCGATCTCCACCGCGCGCCTCGCCGCCGTCGCGGCGTCGCAGAGCAGCACGGCGTGGCGGTCTTGGTCGGACACGATGCGCGGCCTTCGGACGTTGGACTGGGTCGGGCGTCGAGGCGCCGATTCTAACGGAGATCCCGTACACGACCACAGCCGCCCGGGAGGCGGCTGCTTCGAACGACCGAACGAGCCCTCGGGGACGGGCGGGGTCAGACGTCCCAGGTCTGCCCGCGAAGGAAGAGCTCCTTGATGTCGCCGGGGCCCTTCTTCGCGATCGACTGCTCCTCCTGCACGACCATGCTCTCGGAGAAGTTCGGCCGGTCGATGTCGAGGAACACACCGATGGGCACCGGGAAGTTCGGGTGGTCGAAGCGGGCGAGGATTCCCGCGCCGACCGGGTCGGTCTCATCGTAGACCCAGAGGTCCTCGTCGGGGACGCTTCCGAGCTTGACGATCTCGGTCTTGGTGCCGCGGATCACGAACCCCTTGCGGTCGTCGATCGGCCCGAAGACGAGCGGCTCGCCGTTCTTGACGACCAGCTCGGTGTCGATCTTCGTCGCCCGCTCGGTCAGGTACTTGAACGCGCCGTCGTTGAAGACATTGCAGTTCTGGTAGATCTCGACCAGCGCGCTGCCGCGGTGCTTCGCCGCCCGCTTGAGGACCATCTCCATGTGCGGGACGTTGCGGTCGACGGTGCGCGCGACGAACGTCGCCTCCGCGCCGAGGGCGAAGAGGACGGGGTTGATCGGGTAGTCGGTGCTTCCGGCCGGCGAGGACTTCGTCACCTTCCCCTGCTCCGAGGTGGGCGAGTACTGCCCCTTGGTCAGGCCGTAGATCCGGTTGTTGAAGAGGAGGATCTTCACGTCGACGTTGCGGCGCAGGATGTGGAGGAGGTGATTGCCCCCGATCGAGAGCGAGTCGCCGTCGCCGGTCACGAGGAAGACGGTCAGCTCGGGCCGGGCGAGCTTGAGACCGGTCGCGAACGTCGGGGCCCGGCCGTGGATCGTGTGAAAGCCGTACGTGTTCATGTAGTACGGGAAGCGGCTGCTGCAGCCGATCCCCGAGATGAACACGATCTCCTCACGCGGCACGCCGAGGTCCGGCATCACCTTCTGGACGGTGCTCAGGATCGCGTAGTCGCCGCATCCCGGACACCACCGCGAGTCCTGGTCGGACTGGAAGTCGGCCTTGGTGAGCGGTTCGGTCGTCGCGCTTGCCGCGTCGGACATCGATCGTCTACCCCTTCGAGCGCCTTGCCGCGCCTTTCGCCTGGTGAGAGAGAGGGTCGGGAGGCTACCTCAGCCTTCGCTCGCCCCGTTGCCGCCGCTGCGGTCGAGACCCCACAGTTGCTGGAACGCGTCGCGCATCCAGCCGCCGTTGCCCTCCGCGTCCCCGGACCGGACGCCCTGACCGCCGGCGAACGCCTCGGCCGCGGTGTCCTTGGTCGGCAGCGGCTCGCCGCGCGCGACCGTCTCGATCGCCTCGACCAGCTCGGGGAGCCGGAGCGGCATCCCGCGCACGCGGTTGAACCCGACGGCCGGGATCGCGAACTCGGCTCGGAGCAGCCGGACGAGCTGACCGCGGTTGATCTCGGGGACGAGCACCCGCTCGAACCGCCCGATCACATCGAGCAGGTCGGCGGGCAGCGGGTTGAGATGCCGGAGGTGAACGTGGCCCACCTTCAGCCCCGCCTCGCGGCTCTCCTCGATCGCGGCCGAGATCGCCCCGTAGGTCGAGCCCCAGCCGATCACGAGGACCTGTCCGCTCTGGTCGCCGACGACCTCGATCGGCGGGATCTCCCGCTGCACCCGCTTGACCTTCTCCTCGCGGAGTCGGGTCATCAGGTCGTGGTTGTCGGGCTCGTAGTTGACGTTGCCGGTGATGTGCTTCTTCTCGAGGCCGCCGACGCGGTGCTCGAGGCCCGGCGTCCCCGGGATCGCCCACGGGCGCGCGAGCGTCTCGGCGTCCCGGGCGTAGGGCTGGAAGGTCTCGGGGTCGGTCGCCAGGTTGAACTCGACCGGCTTCAGGGCCGCGAGGTCGGGCAGCTTCCACGGCTCGCTTCCGGTCGCGAGGTAGCCGTCGGACAGCAGGAGCACCGGCGTCATGTAGCGGATCGAGATCCGCGCCGCCTCGTAGGCCATCGTGAAGCAGTCGCTCGGTGTCCGCGGCGCGAGGATCACCAGGGGGCACTCGCCGTTGCGGCCGTAGAACGCCTGGAGCAGGTCGCTCTGCTCGGTCTTGGTCGGGAGCCCGGTCGACGGGCCGCCGCGCTGCACGTTCACGACGACCAGCGGGAGCTCGACCATCACGGCGAGGCCGAGCGCCTCCCCCTTGAGGGCGAGGCCCGGGCCGCTCGTGCCGCACACGCCGAGGGCGCCGCCGAAGCTGGCGCCGATCGTCGCGCCGATCGCGCTGATCTCGTCCTCGGCCTGGAACGTCCGCACGCGGAAGTTCTTGTGGTTCGCCAGCTCGTGGAGGAGATCGCTCGCCGGGGTGATCGGATACGCGCCGTAGACCATCGGCCGACCCGACGCCCGCGCCGCCGCGAGGAGACCCCAGGCGAGCGCCTGGTTGCCGCTGATGCTGCGGTAGGTGCCCTTCTCGAGCTCCGCGGGCTCGACGCGGTAGTACTCGGTGAAGAGCTCGGTCGCCTCGGCGTAGCGATGGCCGGCGTCGAGGGCGAGCAGGTTCGCCTCGAGGATCTGCGGCTTCTTGCCGAACTTGGACTCCAGCAGGGTCCGGGTCGGCGCGAGCGGACGATCGTAGAGCCAGCTCACGATCCCGAGGGCGAAGATGTTCTTGCTCCGCTCGGCGTCGCGATGGGCGAGGCCCGTCTCGGCGAGGGCCTCGCGGGTCAGCTTGCTGAGCGGCACCTCGAAGACGCGGTAGCTCCCCTTGAGGGTCTCATCGACGAGCGGCGAGGCGTCGTAGCCGGCCTTCGCGAGGTTGCTCTTGGTGAACGCGTCGGTGTTGACGATCAGGATCCCGCTCGGCTTCAGGTCCGGGAGGTGGACCTTGAAGGCCGCCGGGTTCATGACGATCAGGACGTCGACCTTGTCGCCGTGCGTCCAGACCTTCCCCGAGCCGAACTGGATCTGGAAGCTCGAGACGCCGTAGAGCGTCCCGGCCGGCGCGCGGATCTCGGCCGGGAAGTCGGGCAGCGTGACGAGGTCGTTGCCCGCGAACGCGGTCTCGATCGCGAACTGCTGCCCCGTGAGCTGCATTCCGTCGCCGGAGTCGCCGGCGAACCGGACGACCGCGAACTCGACGGTGTGATGCGGCTTGGCTGAGGCCTCGGGGGGCGGGGGTGCGACGGTCTCCGACATCGGTTGCTTCGCTTTCGCTTTCGCTCTCGGCTCGGTGAGGTGCGACGGTTCGTTCGTTCGCTTCGACTGGACAGGCGCCCGACGGGCGCGCCTAGCCACTGTCCATCTGGTTCGGGTTCTTGAGCTCGTCGCCGGGCGGGAGGTTCAGGGTCGCCTCGGGGAAGATGCTGACGATGAACTTCGCGACGCTGCGAGCGCTGATCACGCCGACGACTCGCCCTTGCTTGTCGACGACGGGGATGTGCCGATACTTCCGCAGCACCATCTTCTTGAGGGTGTAGCCGACCCGGTCATCGGCCGTGAGGACGTCGGGATCCGCCGTCATGACGTCGCCGACGCGCGTCGTCTTGGCGTCGAGCCCCGCGTGGACGACCCGCTTCATCACGTCGCGCTCGGTGAAGATGCCCTCGAGCGCGGTCGGGTCGCCGACGAGGACGCTGCCCATCCCGCCCTCGACCATCGCCGTGACCGCTTCGGCGACGGTCGACTCGGTCTTCACCCAGACGGGCGTCGCCGGCTCGAGGTGGCGGATGGTGTGCGAGAGGATCGCGCTCTTGAGCCGCGCCCGCTCGTCGATCTGCTCCTCGTCCTGGGGGACTGGAACGTCACCCATGGAGCACCTGCCTTCCCCTATGCCGACGGTCGGAATGTCCCCGATCGGCAAAGGCTGGTCATGATAGCGCGCCGCACAATGGCCATCAAGCTAGTGCCTTTTCATTGCGGCGCTCGACGGTCGGCCCGCGGCGACGTCGCCGCGGGCGCTCAAGTCTTCCCTGATGTATGGGTTAGCTCGTCTCGGCTGAACGCACCTGACGACAGAAACAGCTCCGCGTTTCGTTGTGGCAGGCGCTGCCTTCCTGCTCGACGCCGACGAGGACCGCGTCGGCGTCACAGTCGATCCGGATCCAGCGCACGGTCTGGACGTGGCCGCTCGTCGCGCCCTTTCGCCAGAGCTCCTTGCGCGACCGACTCCAGAAGCAGGTCCGCCCCTCGTCGATCGTGATGCCCAGGCTCTCGCGGTTCATGTAGGCGACCATCAGGACGTCGCCGCTGCTGGCATCCTGGACGATCGCCGGCACGAGGCCTCGGTCGTCGTACTTCACGAGCCCGGGCAGCGACGCGGCGTCCTCGATCGGCTCGGCCTCGTCGCGGAAGCGGGCGGTCGGCTCCCAGCTCATCGTCTCGTCTCTCCCTTTCCCCACGGCGCCGCAAGAGGCGGCGCCTCGATCGCGTCGAGCCGGACGTCGATGCTCGCCTCGGCCAGGTGACGCTTGACGGCGTCGACGGTGTAGACGCCGTCGTGGAAGACGCTCGCCGCGAGGACCGCATCGGCCCGCCCCGCCAGGAGCGCGTCGGCGAAGTGCTCGAGAGTGCCCGCGCCGCCGCTGGCGATCAAGGGCACGGCCGCCGCCTTCGCGACCGCCTCGAGCAGCTCGAGGTCGTAGCCGGCCAGCGTCCCGTCGGCGTCCATCGACGTCAAGAGGATCTCGCCGGCGCCGCGGGCGACGACCTCCGCCGCCCAGGCGACCGCGTCCTTGCCCGTCGGCGTGCGGCCGCCGTGGGTGACGACCTCCCACGACGGCGCGCCGCCGTCGCCGCCCTCGGGCGTCGCGCGGCGGCGCGCGTCGATCGCGCAGACCACCGCCTGGCTCCCGAACGCGCGGGCGGCCTCGTCGAGCAGCTCCGGCGTCGCGACCGCCGCCGTGTTGATGCACACCTTGTCGGCGCCGCGACGCAGCGCCGCGCGCGCGTCGGCCACCGTGCGGAGCCCGCCGCCGACCGCGAACGGGATGAAGACGGTCTCGGCGACCGCCTCGACGACGTCGAGGAAGACCGCTCGCCCCTCGATCGTCGCGGAGATGTCGAGGAGGACGAGCTCGTCGGCGCCCATCTCGTCGTAGCGGCGGGCGAGCGAGACGGGGTCGTCGATCTCGCGCAGATCGACGAACTTCACGCCCTTCACGACCCGGCCGTCGCGGACGTCGAGGCACGGGATGATGCGACGCGCGAGGCTCACGGAGCGGCGCTCCGACGGGCGGCCACGATCGCGTCCTTCACCTCGAACCGCCCCTCGTAGATCGCGCGCCCCATCACGGCCGCCTCGATCCGATCTTCGGTCCGCTCGGCGCCGCGGAGCGCCGACAGGGCGCGGACGTGGTCGAGGGTGCCGATCCCGCCGGCCGCCTGGATCCGCATCCGACCGGCCGCGACGTCGAGCGCGCGGACGAGCGTCTCGGTGCCGGGTCCGGTCATCGTGCCGTCGCGCTCGATCGCGGTCACGA
This sequence comes from Planctomycetota bacterium, assembly GCA_029260755.1. Classification (GTDB taxonomy): domain Bacteria; phylum Planctomycetota; class J058; order J058; family JAJDCQ01; genus JAJDCQ01. Next base: position 24,409 of record JAJDCQ010000199.1, read on the forward strand.
CCGCGCGGGTCAGCCCCGCCTGCATGCCGATCTCGAACGCGGCGGGCAGCGAGAGCGGGGTCGACTCCTCCCATCCGGCGACCTTGACGTCGCCCGCGGCGCCGACGTCGACGGCGAGGGCGAGCGCGTCGGCGCCCACCTGCGCCGCGGTGTCCTTCAGCCACTCGGGGTCGCGGAGGGCGCGGGTCCCGACGATCACCCGCGACGCGCCCGCATCGAGCGCGGCGTTGACGGCATCGAGCTCGCGGATCCCGCCGCCGACCTGCACGGGGACCCGCGCCCCGACGACCCGCAGGACCGCCTCGACCGCCTCGCGCTGGGCGGGGTCGCCGAGCGCGCCGTCGAGGTCGATCACATGGAGCCAGTGGGCGCCCTGGTCCTCGACGAAGCGGCGGGCGACCTCGCCGGGGTCCTCCTCGTAGGGGAGCTCGGCGTCGCGCGCGCCCTGGACGAGGCGGACGCAGCGTCCGCCGCGGATGTCGATCGCGGGAATGACGATCATGATCGAGCTCCGAGCGCGCCGCGGAGGAACGCGTCGAGGATGACGAGCCCCGCGGCCTGCGACTTCTCGGGGTGGAACTGCGTCCCGGCGACGTTGCCGCGGGCGACCGCGGCGGTGACGTCGAGCTCGCCGTGACGGGCGAGCGCGATGACGTCGTCAGCCCGCTCGGGCAGGACGTGGTACGAGTGACAGAAGAAGACGTGCGCCCCGGCGGGGACCGCGGCCAGGAGCGGGTGCGGCGCCGTCGAGCCGGTCGCGACGAGCGCGTTCCACCCCATGTGGGGCACCTTCGCCGCCGCGTCGGACAGCCGGACGACCCGCCCCGGCAGCAGCCCGAGGCCGGGGTGGGTTCCGAACTCCTCGCTCTCATCGAAGAGGAGCTGCATCCCGAGGCAGATCCCGAGGAGCTCGGCGCCCGCCTCGACGGCGGCGCGGAGCGCGTCGCCGAGGCCGTCGCGGGCGAGGTTCTCGCTCGCGAGGCCGAACGCGCCGACGCCGGGGAAGACGATCCGGCGCGCGGCCGAGACCGCCTCGGGGCGATCGGTGATCACCGTTCGCGCCCCGAGCGCGGTGAGCGCCTTGCGGACGCTCGCGAGGTTGCCCGCGTGGGCGTCGACGATCGTGACGAGGTCGTCGGCGGCCATGTCAGGAGCGACGGCGGCTTCCCTTGCCTCCGCTGCCGGCGCCCTGGCGGGCGACCTTCTTCTGGCGGGCCGCGGCCTCGTGGAGCGTCCCCTTGGTCGAGGCGACCTCGGCGCCGCCGGCGAGCGACGCGTCGACGGCGAGGGCCGTCCGCAGGGAGAGCGCGGTCGCCTTGAAGAGGCACTCGATCTCGTGATGCGCGTTCGCGCCGCGGACGAGGTCGAGGTGAAGCGTCACCCGCGCGTTCCGGACGAAGCCGTGGAAGAACTCGCGCGTCAGGTCGGTGTCGAAGTCGCCGACCCGCGCCCGCGAGAGCTCCACGCCCCAGTGCAGGTACGGCCGGTCGCAGACGTCGATCACGCAGCGGGCGAGCGACTCGTCGAGCGGCGCGTAGGCGTGGGCGTAGCGGACGATCGCGCCGCCCTCGGCGACCGCCTCGCGAACCGCGGTGCCGAACGCGATCCCGACGTCCTCGACGGTGTGATGCGCGTCGACGTGGAGGTCGCCCTCGGCGCGGACCGACAGACCGAGCCGGCCGTGCGTCCGGAGCGCGTCGAGCATGTGGTCGAGGAACGGAACGCCGGTCGCGATCTCGAGGGTCCGGTCGGGCGCGTCGAGCGCGAGGCTCACCCGGACGTCGGTCTCGCGGGTGCGCCGCCGCACCTCGGCGAACCGGCCTTGCTTGGCCGCCTTCTTCTTGCCGCTCACGTCTCCTCCAGGGTCGAAACGACGGACGGCGGCGATCATAGACGGGCGCTGCACCGCACGCAAGGATCGCCGGCGGCGGGAGTTGAACCGGCGTCGAGGTCGGGCTACGATCGCGTCTCATCTTCCTCTCCGGAGATCGATCGATCATGGCTCGCCGCGTCCCCCTCCTCGCCGTGCTCGCCACGATGCTCGCCGCGTCGACCCTGCTCTCTCCCGCCGGGGCCCAGGACGGCGAGAAGGCCGCGTCGCCGCGCCTCCGCTACCTGGCGCGGAAGGCGGGCGCGTCGCGGGCGTGGCGCCTCGCCGTCGTCGGCGACGGGGTCATCGAGGCGACGCAGCCCGGGCGACCGGCGCAGCGGCAGACGCTCGGCATGGACGTCGCCGCCGACTACCGGACCGACGGCACGCCGGCCGAGGCGAAGGAGGCCGACGAGGTCGTGACCGAGCTCACCGTCGAGCGGCTCAAGATCATCGCCCGCCAGAACGGGGCGGTCGCCCTCGACGCCGAGATGGCGCTCGGCGAGATGAAGGTCGGCGGGCGCGCCCAGCCGCTCAACCCCGAGCTCGAGCAGATGCTGAAGGAGACGTTCGGAAAGCCGGCGGCGCGCCTCCGGATGCCGCCGTCGGCGCAGGCGATCGCTCGCGACGACCTCCGCCGGCCGGGCTCGGACGGGCTCGGCGACCTCGACCTCGCCGAGATGCACGCGATGCTGATGCCGGCGCTCCCCGCCGACGGGAAGCCGGTCGAGATCGGTCGACGGTGGAAGGCGACGCGGACCGTCCCGCTCGAGTTCGAGCTCGAGAAGCCGCTCGAGATCGAGATCGAGTACTCGCTCGTCGAGGTGCGCGCGGGTCGCGCTATCATCCGGATGGCGGGCCGCTACCAGGGCCGCGACGTCCGCGGCCAGAAGGACGGCCGCGTCCTCGTGATGAAGACGCTCACCTACGACCTGATGGGGCGGGCCGAGGTCGACGTCGCCGCCGGCGCGCTGCACTCGGCCAAGCTCGACCTCGGGATCGAGCTCGAGGGGACCTACGAGGGCGACGGCGTCGGCCTGAAGATGGAGATGCCGACGACCTACGAGGTGCGCCTGCGGACGCCGGAGAAGAAGTCGGGCGACTAGCCCGGACAGGGGCTGTCGACTTCGCTCAGGTGCCGATGGGCTCGCCTTCGGCGAGCAGGATGTCACCACGGAGGCACAGAGAACACGGAGGATTCACGGAGGGCGCGCCGAGCGGTCGAAGATCCGGATCCCCTCCGAGGCTCCTCCGTGCCTCGGTGCCTCCGTGGTCTCATCCCCTCGCCGGAGGCGAAGCCAACCAACCCGGGCTGAGCTGGTCGCGTCTTTCTCCGTGAATCCTCCGTGTCCTCCGTGTCTCCGTGGTGACACCTTCTTCGCCGAAGGCGAAGCCGGTGGGTCCGCGGTCACCTGAGCCAGCTTGATAGCCCCTATCCGGGCTAGTAGGGGCCGACGGAGTCGGGCGAGGGCGCCTCGCGCGGGCGCGTCTCGAGACGCGGCGGCGGCGCGGCCTCGGGCTCCTCGAGCGGCAACTCGATCGGCCGGAGCCCGAGGCGGTGCGCCTCGCGCTCGACCCGGATCCGCTCGGACCGCTCCATCCGTCTCTCCATCCGTTGCTCCATCCGGTGGCGGCGCACATCGGAGAGGCAGAGAGCGAGGCCGAAGCCGAAGATGCCGACCGCGGCGATGGCGAAGGTCGCGAAGGCTGCGAGGGCGAGCGGGAACAGCCGGCCGCGCCCGCGGCGCTTCCGCGCGGGCTCGCCGCGCTCCTCGCGGGTGAGCTCGGCGACCGCGTCGGTGACCGTTCCGACGACCTGCTTGCGGAGCGGCGACTCGCGGAGGCTGCTGCCGAGCTCGCGGGCGTGGGTCTTGCCGCGGGCGACGTTCACCAGGACGGTCCGGCGTCGCCGCCACCAGCCCTGGGTGAAGCCGCGCATCGACCAGAGGACGCCCTCCTCGTTCACGACCTCGCGGGCGACGACGCAGAAGCTGACCTCGCACTCCCAGAGGCCCTTGCGTCGCTCCCAGATCCGGTCGGCCTTGCGGAGGAGCTTCTTCGCCTCGTCCGCGTCGAGCCGGTCGACGACCGCGACGAGGACGTGATGGCGGGAGCCGCCGGGCGGGCGGCTGACGCCGAGGTCGAAGCCGCACGGGTCGATCGCCGTCAAGTGCGAGGGATCGACGGCGAGGAGCCGCCGGCGGACCCGCTCGAGGAGCGACTCGCGCCAGGCGTCGAAGGGGAGCCGGCCGGCGACGGCCGCCGTCTCGGTCGCCTCGCGCTCGCCAGGGCCAGCGGAGCGAGCCGCGGAGTGACCGAGGCGCGTCTCCGGGGCGGCGCGCTCCTTCACGCGGCGGCGGGACCGGGTCTGCGCATCCCAGGCGCGTCGGGCGCGCTCGAGGGGCGCCTCGAGCTCGCCGGCATCGGCGCAGCGGCGGGCGCGCGGCGCGTAGCAGGCGAGGAACAGATCGTCGACGGCCGCCGGCAGGGTGGGCCGCACCGACCGCGGCGTCTCGTGCCCGACGGGCGTGCGACCGGTCAGCATCTCGAAGAGGAGGACCCCGAACGCGTACACATCACAGCTAGCGTCGGGAGAGCGTCCCTCGAGGATCTCGGGCGCGATGTAGCGCAGCGTGCCGGCGGCGGCGCGCTCGGTGCTGTCGCGGAGGGCGAGGCTCTGGCTGATCACGCTCGCGCCCTCGCCGTCGCCGGTGGGGAGGCGGGCGAGGCCGAAGTCGCTCAGGCGCACATCCCGCCGGGCGAGCCCTGAGCCCTCGAGGAGGATGTTCGCGGGCTTCACGTCGCCGTGGACGACCTCGTGGGCGTGCGCGTGGGCGAGGGCGTCGCGCAGGCCCGCGGCGAGCTCGTACGCGCGGCTCGGCTCGAGGCGGCCCTCGCGGTCGATGAGCTGCCGGAGGCTCGGGCCGGGGATGTACTCGAAGGCGAGGAACGGCGGCTCGTGGCTGACGTGGGCCTCGACGATCGGGACGATCGCGCGGTGCTCGAGCTTCTGGTGGAGGGCGCCTTCGCGGGCGAGCGCTCGGACGAGCTCGTCGTGGCGGGGGATCTTCAGGGCGACCGTCCGGTGGAGGACGGCATGCTCGGCTCGGTAGACATCGCCGAAGCCCCCGCTGCCGACGTGCTCCAGGATGATGTAGTCGAGAATCCGGTCACCGGGGGCGAACGGCGTGACCATGGAGCAACCTCCGTGAAGCCGAGCGAGCTTCGAGTCCCTTGCGTGAGCGCCATCTGAATTCTGGCACCGTCCGATGGTCGTCGCAAGGTGACCGGGATGTTTCGATGGCCGCGGAGGCAGGGACGGTGAGGGCTCGAGGCGATGTCGGCTTCGGTTCGGGCCGATGATCGTGAGCGTTCGTTCGTCGAACACGCGTACGGGGAGTGAACTCGGGAGCCCGCAGCACGCAATCCGCGTCATCCGCGGTTCACTCGTCTCGCGGCAGGAGAACGAAACCGCGGATGACGCGGATTGCGCGGACCGTTCCGGTCGGCGCCGAGTCGAGGCCGCACCGGAGGCTTCGGCGTTCCTGGAGCAGAGAGGAATCTCACGCAAAGGCGCGAAGACGCAAAGGAGTCGTTGCTCCAGCCGAGATCCGGGTCCGGCGGAGCTCCTTCTCGCCTTTGAGTAATCCGCGTCATCCGCGAAATCCGCGGTTCCACTCGTCTCGCGGCAGAAGAACGAAACCGCGGATGACGCGGATTGCGCGGACCGTTCCGGTCGGCGCCGAGTCGAGGCCGCACCGGAGGCTTCGGCGTCCCTGGAATCGCTCACCCGCAATGCGAAACGGCCGGACCTCTCTCTCGAGAGACCCGGCCGTCCCGGTGAGTCCAGTCCGTGCGTCGCGGTCGATCGAGGTCGATCAGCCGGCGACGGTGAACTTCGCCTTCTGCGGATCCGGCGTCTTGCCCGACTTCTCGATCTCCTGGATCTTCGGCCAGTCGAGCGTCCAGCGGGCGTCGTTGCCCTCGGTCGCGTCGGCGTTGCTGTCGGTCGGGACGCTCGGGAACGTGACGCGGAACTCGACCTTGAGGTCCTTCATCATCCCCTCGAGCATGGCCTTCATCTGCGCGGCCATCGGGTCTTCCTCGCCGCCCTCGTCCATGCCATCGCCGCCCTCGCCGCCCGGCGTCTCCGGCTTGAACTCGTCGGCGGTGCCGGCGCGCTCGTAGGTGTAGCTGCCGTCCTCGTTCTTGGTGACCTTGAGGTTCTCGAACATGAAGCGGGGCTCCTCGCCGGGCTCGCGCTTGTCGGCCGGCTTGAGCGCGGTCATGTCGAGCTTGCGGAGCTTCTCGACGTGATCGAAGTCGAACGCGAAGACGATCAGCTTCGTGCCATCCGCGTCCTCGAAGCCAAACTTGGTGAGGCGTACGCCCTCGGGGCAGTTCTTCTTGGCCTCCTCGACCTCCGCCTCGGACGGAGGGGGCGCCTGCTGTATCGCGCCCGCCATCATGCCGAGGAGCTTGATCTTCACCACGACGTTCCCCGACAGGTCGTCGTTGAGGGTGAGGTGCTCCTTCATCTCCATGCAGCCGCTCATCAGGATCGCGGCGAGGAGGACGCTCAGCAGGGCGCCGAGCCGGACGAACTTCATCATCGGTGAGATCTCCGAATGCTGCGCGAGGTCGACGCGGCCCGACCGTCGCTGACTCGCGAGCTCTGACGGCCCGCTCTCTTCCCTTTGGAACCACCCACGAGGGAGGCGCGATCCTACGCGCCGCTCCCCCTCACCATCTACGGACCGCCCCCGGACGTGTGAGCTTCCCGAACGATGGCCTTACCTGGGCGGCGGCGGCCCGGGCGGGCGCCGTTGGGACGCAGCGACCGGCGAGGCTATTCTCCGATGACGACCTCCGCCGGGTCTCGATCGGAGCCACGATGCGCCTGAGCCTCTCGACTCTCGCCCTCACGATCGCCTCGATCGCCCTCGCCACCGCGGCGCGGGCGGACGACGGCGACGAGCCGAAGAAGACCCCACCCACCGACGAGGGCTTCGAGGAGCGACGCACCTCGAGCGAGGGCGACGCCGATCCCGGGCTCGGGAGCGAGCACCGGGCGAGGGCGAACGTCGCGGCCGACCTGATCCGCGCCAAGCGCTTCGACGAGGCCGACGCGGTCGCCGACGAGCTCCTCGCCGAGTTCGAGAAGCTCATGACCGATCCCGACACGGTCTACGTGGTCGTCGGGGACGCGAAGCAACTCGAGGCCGTGAAGGCCCTGCACCCCGATGGGACCAAGATCGTCTGGCTCGACATAGCGCTCCGCCAGGCGCTCCAGCACAAGGCGTTCATCGCGGTCGAGCGGCGCGACGGCGAGAAGGCGCTCGACTGGCTCAACGAGCAGGTCGAGCGAGCTCCGTTCTCGGCCGAGGCCCGGTGCGAGCGAGGGTTCCTCTTCAACCGCGTCCGCCGCGCCGACCGCGCGCTGCCCGTCTACGAGGAGGCCGTCGAGCTCGCCCGCAAGTTCGAGAAGGAGCGACCCCACCTCGGGGCCGCGCTCCGCGGCGTCGGCTTCAGCCTGATCGAGCTCGGGCGCCTCGACGAGGCGCGCGCCGCGTTCCAGGAGTCCCTCCGGGCCGAACCCTACAACGAGCTTGCGATGAGCGAGCTCCGTTACATCGACGCGCTCGAGGCGAAGAAGAAGGAGGGGGAGAAGAGGAAGCTCCTCCCGCCCGAGCCCGGCGGCGACTAACAGTTACAGGGCATATCAACTTCGCTCAGGTCGATGAAGAGATGGAACCACGGAGGCACGGAGGCACGGAGCAGCTTCGGATGATGCCCCGTCGCGGACCGATCCCGGCGCTCCTTCTCTTGGCTCCCGTCGCCTCGCGTGACCGAGA
>JAJDCQ010000200.1 GCA_029260755.1 Planctomycetota bacterium
GATCCTCTACGAGTGCCTGACCGGGAAGCTCCCCTTCCTCGCCAGCAGCGCCAACCCCCTCGAGATCTACGCGAGGATCGTCTCCGAGGTGCCGCCCGCCCCGAGCACGATCGACGCCGCGATCGCGCGAGACCTCGACACGATCTGCCTCAAGTGCCTCGAGAAGAGCCCCGCCGCGAGATACCGAAGCGCGAGCGAGCTGGCCTCGGACCTGGCCCGGTGGCTCGGAGGCGAGCCGATCCTGGCCCGGCCGGTGTCGCCGGTGACACGCGCATGGCGGACGGCGCGGCGGCACGGGGCGAAGACCACCGCGGCCATCCTCGTCCTCGGGGCCATCGGGGTCAGCAGCATCGTCGCCCAGGCTGTCTCCGAGAGGAGAGCACGGACCTTGACGATCGCGACCGCGCGAGAGCTCGCAACCGAACGACCGGAAGAGACACTCGCGCTCCTGAAGTCGAACGACCTCCTCGACGACCCCGAGGTCGCGCCGCTCGTCGCGGCGATCCGAACGCAAGTCCTCGCGGAAGACGCCGCGAACCGGAGACGCGAAACGGCACAGCGCCTCCTCGACGCAACGGCCACCGCCACGACGACAGAGGAAGCGCTCGAGCTCGTCGATCAGGCCCTCGACGTCGACCCAGGAAACACGATGGCGCTTCTAAAACGCGCCGAGCTGCGGCGTCGTTCCGCCCTGGGATTGATCGTGGCGGGCGACGACGAAGCAGCCGCACCACTGATCGTCGACGCTCGGGCCGATGTCGAGGAGGTTCTACGCCACAATCCGGAGTCCGCGGCCGCGTACTTCGAACGCGGAGTACAGCATCTCTATCTCACCAACCAGACTGACCAAGCCTTGCAGGATCTGGAACGAGGCTCTGCGCTCAATCCCGGAAGCTGGCGCGGGCTCTTCTTCAAGGCCCAGATCGCGGAGCTCGCTGGCGACTACACCGAAGCGGAGCAGATTCTGACGCACGCGATCGAGCTGAACCCGAACGACGCGGACTCGCTCGCATTGCGCGCCCTCGCACGCCTGAACCTCGGCCGAAGTGAAGATGCTCTCCGAGATGCGGAACGAACGATCGAGCTCCGGCCCCACGACGCGGCGCCTCACAACACCCTGTCGATCGCACTCAAGAGGCTAGGACGCAACGACGACGCGCTCTCGGCCCTCGACCGTGCCATCGTTCTCTTTCCAGACATCGTCGCGTTGAGATTGAACCGGGCAGCCCTGCGCAACGTTCTCGGCCGGTATGAGGACGCACTCGAGGACGTCGAGCATGCGATGTCGCGAGCACGCGGCTCCCTGAGAGGCCGACTCCTCCAGGATCGCGGGCTCGCCCTCTACCATCTGGGGCGACACGAAGAAGCCGTCGACGCGATCACCGAGGCGATTGCGATCCGCGGACCGATCCCGGCGAGCCTCCTCACCCGGGGCCGTGCTCTCTTCTTCCAGGGCAATTTCGCAGCAGCGATGGTCGACTTCGAGGACGTGATCGAGTCGCCCGCCCCGAGCGTCGGGCCGGATCGCGCGAGGCCTGGCCTCGAAGTGTCGTACCTGAGCGTGAGACGCAACTCGACGCGTGCGCGATGGCGAAGGGGTGAGGCACATCAGTATCGAGGACGGATTCGCGCGTCACATGGAGACTACGAGAACGCCGAGGCTGACCTGGACATCGCCGCGCAGCTGACCGGTGACCCGGACGTATACGCGATTCGAGGCATGGTCCGAGAGAAACGCGGGAACCGCGCCGACGCCATCGAGGACCTCGAGCGGTTCCTCGAGCTCGCGCCCAACTCACCCGAAGCCTCGAAGGTCCGGGCGACCCTCGAACATCTCCGCGGGGCGCAGAAGTGACGCGCGGCGAAGAGAGACAAGCGGACCCCGCCCCGAGGCGAGAGGGAGAGCCGCGCGACCCGATCGACCCCGAGGCGCCGACCGCCGCCTCCCCGACGCCCGGGGACCACGAGACCCCGAACGCCCCGCCGCCGAAGCTCCGCTGGGAGCTCGGAGGTCTCGGCGTCGCCGGCCTCACCGACGCCATGCGCGATGCGGGGATCCTCGACGACTTCGACGAGCTCGGCTCGACCGACGCCGCCCTCGAGACGGCGCCCCTGGCGATCCAGGAGGCCGCCGACGACCCCGACCGCCGGATCGGGCGCTACGTCCTCCTCGACCAGCTCGGGGCGGGCGGGATGGGCGTCGTCCACAAGGCCTGGGACGCGAAGCTCCACCGCATTGTCGCGGTGAAGACGATCCTCCCCCACCTCGACGCCGGCCAGACGATCCTCGCCCGGTTCCAGCGAGAGGCCGAGGCGGCCGCGAAGCTCCAGCACCCCGCCATCGTCGGCATCCTCGACGCGGGCGAGGACGCCGGCCGGCCCTACTTCGCCATGCCGTTCATCGAGGGAAGCAGCCTCCGAGGGCTGCTCCAGAAGCGAGGCGCCGAGGGAGCGCCGCCGACCCCGATCCCGCTGCCCGACCCGAGGCTCGCCGCCGCGACGATGCGAGCGGTCGCCATGGCCGTCGACCACGCCCACAGCCACGGGATCATCCACCGCGACCTCAAGCCCGACAACATCCTCATCGACCGCGAGGGAAGGCCCCACGTCACCGACTTCGGCATCGCCCTCGTCGAAGCCGAGGTGCGCCGCAAGGGAGCCGCATCCCTGACGGCCACGGGCCAGGCCGTCGGAACCCCCGCCTACATGAGCCCCGAGCAGATCCAGGACGCCCACCACGTCGACGCCCGAGCCGACGTCTACGGCCTGGGGATGATCCTCTACGAGTGCCTGACCGGGAAGCTCCCCTTCCTCGCCAGCAGCGCCAACCCCCTCGAGATCTACGCGAGGATCGTCTCCGAGGTGCCGCCCGCCCCGAGCACGATCGACGCC
>JAJDCQ010000003.1 GCA_029260755.1 Planctomycetota bacterium
CGCTGTTCCAGGAACGACGGAATCTCACGCAAAGGCGCAAAGGCGCAAAGGAGCTCCGCCGGATCCAGATCTCGGCTCGGAGCAACGACCCTTTGCGTCTTTGCGCCTTTGCGTGAGCTCTCGTCCGTCTGTTCCAGGAACGGATGGTAGGTACGGCAGCGACTTCGCGCCGACCGACCCAACTGGACCGACCTCGATCCCCGCCGCTATCCTGAACCCGTGAGCGACCTCCCCGCGACGCGCCGCGCTCCGGAGCCCGATCCGAACGCTCCGACCAGGATCTCCGACGGGCCGACGGCGGCCGTTCCGCCGCCCTCGTCGCCGACCTCCGATGCCGATGTCGTCGGGCTTCCCGACGAGGTGGCCGCGCTCGTCGACGATCCGCGCGCCCGGATCGGGCGGCACGTCCTCGTCTCCGAGATCGGTCGCGGCGGAATGGGCGTCGTCTACCGCGCGTTCGACCTCGAGCTCCGGCGCACCGTCGCGATCAAGACGGTGCTCCAGGCCGAGCGTGAGGGCTCGGCCGGTCGCCAGCGGTTCGCCCAGGAGGCGCGGGCGGCGGCGAAGCTCCGGCACCCCTCCATCGTCGCCCTCCACGAGGTCGGCGAGCACGAGGGGCGCGCGTTCCTGGTCATGGACTTCATCGAGGGACGCGGCCTCGACGAGCTCCTCCGCGCCGAGGGCGCGCGCCCGCCGCGCGAGGCGGCGACGCTCGTCCGCGAGCTCGCCCTCGCCCTCGACCATGCCCACGAGCACGGGGTCGTTCATCGCGACGTGAAACCGGCGAACGTCCTCATCGATGCCGAGGACGGCCGCCCGCTCCTGACCGACTTCGGCCTCGCGCAGGAACGCGACGCGGCCGCGGCCGGGATCACCCGCAGCGGCGCGTTCCTCGGCACGCCGGGCTACGCGCCGCCCGAGCAGGTCGCCGGCGACCTCGATCGGATCGGTCCGCGCTCGGATGTCTACGCGGCCGGCGCGCTCCTCTACCACCTGCTCGCCGGGCGAGCTCCCTTCCACGGAGCGGCCGACGTGAACGTCGTCCTCGCCTCGCTCCGCGATGAGCCGACGTCCCTTCGCACCGCCAACCGCGGCGTCCATCGTGACCTCGAGACGATCGCGCTCCGCTGCCTCGAGAAGGACCCCGCCCGCCGCTACGCTGCCGCGGCCGACCTCGCCGCCGACCTCGGCCGCTTCCTCGCGGGCGAGCCGATCGCCGCGCGCCCCGTCGGCCGCGCCGAGCGCGCCGTTCGCTGGTGCCGGCGTCAGCCCGCCCGGGCGTCGGCCCTCGCCCTCGCGGTCGCCCTCGTCCTCGCCGTCCCCGCCTTCCTGATCGTTCAGCGAGCGAGCGCGGCCCGCGAGCGCGCCGACGCGGCGCGGTCCGAGCGGGACCGGATCGTCCGGCGCGCGCGGCGCGATCTCCGCCTCGCCCGGAAGTGCTTCGTCGAGCAGCGTCACGTCCTCGCCGCCGGCGGCCTCTCGCCCGAGGCCGCCCAGGAGCAGACCGACTACACCCTCGCTCGCGGCGTCGAGGCGCTCGAGGCCTCGAGCCGCCTCGTCACCCTCCTCGACGCCGAGGACGCGCGCACCGAGCGCTTCGAGGTCGCGATGGAGCTCGGCGAGTCGGCCCTCGCGGCCGGTCAGTGGAGCATCGCCTCGAGCGCCTTCAAGGCGGCCGGCGACCTCGGCGTCGACGACGCGGCCGCCGCGGCGGCCCTCGAGCGGGTGGCCGACGCCCGCGCCCGGAAGGGCATCGAACGCCAGAAGGCGGTCGAGCGAATCCTCCGCGACGCGCGGAGCGGCGAGCTCGGGCGCCGACCCGATGGCTGGGACGACGCCCTCTTCGAGCTCGTCGGCTACCGCGACGCCGCCACGGTCGCCCGGCTCGCCGCCGAGCTCGACGCGCTCTCCTCGGCGATGCGGGCCGCCTCCCTCGACGTCCTCCGCGGCGTCGCGCGCGCGTCGGCGCCCGACGTCGCGGCCGCCGAGGCGGCCATCGACTCCCTCGCGGAGGTGGCCCCCGGCGAGCGCCTCGCGCCCGGACCCGCCGCGCTCATCGCCGCCCTCGGCGATCAGCGCCTCGGGCTGGCGCAGAGACGGCGCGTCGGCGAGGACGGCCTCCGCACCGCCGCCCTGTGCGCCGAGGCGCTCGGACGCATCGGGATCGCCGACGGCGCGGTCGCTCCGCTCGCGCGCTACCTCTGGGCCGAGGAGGACGGGCTCCGGGCGACCGTCCCCGCGATCGCCCTGTGTCGCCTCGGCTCCGACGAAGCCGAGCGGGTCGTGCTGGCGAGCCGACTCCGGCACGGCGAGCAGGGCGACTACTGGCGCACCGTCGCGCGCTACGTCGAGGCCGAGCGCACCGATCCGGCGGGAGTGGACGGCGACTGACCTCGCCGTTTGCGCGCCCGTTCCCCCTCGGCTAGCCTGACTTACGTCGACCGATGACCTTCCAGACCCCGGGCCATCCCGGCCCGACCAGCCCCGCCCCCGGTCGCCGACCGGGGCTCTCCGCCACCGAGCGCGCGCCGCGCGGCTCGTCGGGGCAGCTCGGCCCGGGCGTCGACCGGATCGGCCGGCACCAGATCCAGGGCGAGCTCGGTCGCGGCGGGATGGGCGTCGTCTACCGCGCGTTCGACCTCGAGCTGCGCCGCCCCGTCGCGATCAAGATGGTCCTCCACGCCGGCCAGGCCGGGGAGCAGGCCCTTCGTCGCTTCGCTCGTGAGGCCCAGGCGAACGCCCGCCTCCGCCATCCCAACATCGTCGCCGTCCACGAGGTCGGCGACGAGGGCGGGACGCCCTACCTCGTGATGGACCTGATCGAGGGCGAGGGTCTCGACGTCGAGCTCCGCCGCGGCCCGCTCGCTCCGCGCCGCGCGGCGGCCCTCGGACGCGACCTGGCCCGCGCCCTCGACGCGGCGCATCAGGCCGGAATCGTTCACCGGGACGTGAAGCCGGCGAACGTCCTCCTCGACCGGCAGGGACATCCCTACCTGACCGACTTCGGCCTCGCCCGCGAGACGGCTGCCGAGGCGAGCGGCCTCACCCGCACCGGCGCGTTCATCGGGACGCCGGGCTACGCCCCGCCCGAGCAGGTGGCCGGCGAGCTCGCGATGATCGGACCCGGATCGGATGTCTACGCCCTCGGCGCCGTCCTCTACCACGCGCTCGGCGGTCGGGCCCCCTTCGAGGGCGACACGGCCGTCAACGTGATCGTCCGGTCGATGCGCGAGGACGCCGAACCGCTCTCGCGGGTTCGTCCGGAGGTCCACGTCGACCTCGAGACGATCGTCCACCGCTGCCTCGAGAAGGATCCGGCGCGGCGCTACGCGAGCGCCGCCGCGCTCGCCGACGACCTCGACCGCTACCTCGAGGGCGTCCCGATCCGGGCACGTCCGCTCGGGCGGATCGCCCGGGCGAGGCGCTGGCTCCGCCGGCATCCGGGCGTCGCGGCGGCGACGGCGCTCATCGCCGCCGCGCTCGTCGGCGGCTCGGTGTTCGCCGTCGTCGCCGGGGCGCGCGCCGAGGCCGCCGCCCGGTCGGCCCTCCTCGACGACGCCCGGAGCGAGGCCGACGCCGCCCAGGCGGCCTTCGACGCCGCGCTCGCCGAGGCCGACCTCGACGCGCTCGAGGGCGAGGCGCTCCGGCGCGCCCTCGACCGCCTCCAGGGCCTCGGCCTCGACGCGTTCGAGGCGACCGGGCCGCTCCACGTCGCGCGCGCCTCCGACGGCGCGGCCCGTCGCTTCGCCACGGCGATGGCGCTCGGCGACGTCGCCCGTCGCGGACAGCAGTGGGGGCTCGCCGGCAGCGCCTTCCGGAAGGCGCTCGAGACCGGGCACGACGACGCCCGCGCGCGGGGGGCCCTCGCCGACGTCGAGGTCGAGCGCGACCGCGTCGCGTCCGACCGGAGGCGTATCGTCGAGGACGTGCTCGCCAAGGCGCGCGCGGGCGAGCTCGCCGGACAGGCGCCGTTCGAGGACGCGATCTTCACGCTGGTACGCCTCGCCGAGGCCCAGACCGTCGGGCTGCTCTGCGACGCGCTCGACTCGGTGAGCGATCAGCTCCGACCCGTCCACGACCGGACGCTCTTCGACGCGATCGAATCGCCGACGACGGGGGCGGCGGGGTCGAGCTCGGTCGCTCCGAGCGAGCTCGCCTCCGCCCTCGCCAAGTGGCATGCGATCCCCGACGGAGAGCCGCTCGCCGACCCGGTCGTCCTCACCCTGAACCGCGCCCACGGAAGACTGTCGCAGCGGTCCGGCGGCATCTCGGCCGTGGCGATCGGCCGCGAGCAAGCCCGCGTCGTCCGCGCGAGCGACCTCAGGCTGGCCGCGCTCTGCTCCCGCGCCCTCGGGCGCATCGGGATCGCCGAGCGCGCGATCCCGGCGCTCGGTCGCTACCTCTTCGCCGAGTGCGAGCAGCGCCGCCTGATCCCGGCCGGGGTCGCCCTCTGCCTCCTCGGCGGCGAGGAGGCGGAGCGGGTCGTCGGCGCGCGCCGCCGGCTCCTCCCGCCGAACGGCGTCTTCTCCGCCGAGATGGTCACCTACCTCGCCCGAACGGGTGCGGACGCGCGCCTCGAGGACGCGACGGCGTGGGGCTTCGTCGAGCGGGGGCGGCTCCGGTTCGAGAAGGGGGATCAGCCGGGCGCGCTCCAGGACTTCGAGCGGGCGCTCGAGATGGACCCGCGGATGATCCAGGCCTGGGTCGGCCTCGGAAACGTCCACGCGTCCCGGAACGACGCCCGCGCCGCGATCGACGCGTGGCGGCGGGCCAGTCGGCTCGATCCGACGAATCCGGTCCCGCTCCTGAACTGCGCCCGAGCCGCCTTCGTGTATCTCCGCGATGCGGTCGCCGCGCGGCGAGACGTCGACGCGGCGATCGCCCTCGACCAGACGTGCTTCCCGGCGTTCGCGCTCCGGGCGGCGATCCGTCGCGTGACCGGCGACCCCCGGGGCGCTCTCGTCGACGCCGGCCGGTCGATCGAGCTCGAGCCCGGATACGCGAACGGTTGGCGGCGCCGCGGCGAGGCGCGCGCCGAGCTCGGCGACCTCGACGGCGCGCGCGACGACCTCGTCGAGGCGGTGGAGCTCGACCCGACCGGCTTCGAGACCTGGACCAGCCTCGGCCAGGTCTATCACATGCGAGGCGAGCTCGACCGCGCCCTCAGCTCCTACGACCGGGCGATCGCGGTCGAGCCGCGCGCCTCGCTCACCTTCCATCACCGCGCCGTGGTCTCGGCCACGCGAGGCGACGCCGAGCGGGCGATGGCCGACCTCGATCGCTCGCTCGAGCTCGACCCCGGCAACCCCGCCGTCCTCTCGACCCGGGCGCATCTCCGGGCGAGCCGCGACGACCTCGCCGGCGCCGCGAGCGACCTCCGCCAGGCGCTTCGCGCGGCGCCGAGCGATCCCCAGCTCTGGCGGATGCTCGGCTCGATCGAGCTCCTGCGGGGGCAGCACGCCGCCTCGGTCGAGGCGGTCGATCGAGCGCTCTCCCTCGGCCCGGCCGACGCGGAGACGGTGACGAACCGCGCGTTCGCGCGGCTCGGCCTCGGCGATGCCGCCGGCGCCCACGTCGATGCCGAGCAGGCGATCGCGATCGAGTCGATGTACGCCCAGGCCTACGCTGCTCGCGGCTACGCCAAGGCCGATCTCGGAGACCGCGAAGGCGCGGTCCGCGACCTCGAGCGGGCGCTGAAGCTCGCCGGTCCGGGCGCCGCCTGGCTGTCCGAGGCCGAGGGTCACCTCGCGGCGCTGCGCGCCGGGCACTGACCTCGGGCGATCGGTCGTCCGGACCCGGCGATCGGTCCTCGGGGCCTCGAGGCGCTCGCCGCCCGCCCTGCCGGCCTGGATCGAGCGATTCAGGCCCCGTATGATCGCGGCCCGCGACTCGGAGACAAGGAGCGACGGTCCGTGAGCCAGCAGCAGGACGGAAAGAACACCCTCCGCCTCGGCATCCCCAAGGGCAGCCTCCAGGATGCGACCCTCGACCTCCTCCGGCGCGCCGGGTGGCGGTTCTCGGCGAGCAGCCGGAGCTACTATCCCTCGGGCGACGACCCCGAGATCGAGTCGATGCTCGTTCGCGCGCAGGAGATGGCGCACTACGTGAGCGAGGGGATCTTCGACGTCGGCCTGACCGGCCACGACTGGGTGATCGAGAGCGGTCACGAGGGCGACGTCGTCGAGGTCGCCGAGCTCGTCTACAGCAAGACGAGCGCGCGTCCCTGCCGGTGGGTCCTGGCCGTCCCCGAGGCGAGCCCGATCAAGACCGTGAAGGACCTCGAGGGCAAGCGGATCGCGACCGAGGTCGTGAACATCTGCAACCGCTGGCTCGAGAAGAACGGGGTCAGCGCCGACGTCGTCTTCTCGTGGGGCGCGACCGAGGTGAAGGTGCCGCACCTCGCCGACGCGATCCTCGAGATCACCGAGACCGGCAGCTCGCTCCGGGCGAACCGCCTCCGGGTCATCGAGGACGTGCTCGTCACGACGACGCGCGTGGTCGCGAACCCGACGGCGCTCTGTGACCCCTGGAAGAAGGCGAAGATCGACACCCTCGTCATGCTGCTCCAGGGCGCGATCGCCGCGAACGCGCGGGTCGGCCTCAAGATGAACGCGAAGCGGGCGAGCCTCGACGCGATCCGCGAGAGCCTCCCGGCCATGCGCAACCCGACCGTCAGCGAGCTCGCCGAGCCCGACTGGGTCGCGATCGAGGTGATCGTCGAGGAGACGTCGGTCCGCGAGCTGATCCCGACCCTCAAGGCGGCCGGGGCGTGTGACTTCATCGAGTACCCCCTCAACAAGGTCATCCCCTGATGGGGCAGGCGAGCGAGGCGCAGCAGCTCGCGGCGAGCGTCGCCACCATCATCGAGCAGGTCCGGGAGGGCGGCGACGCCGCCCTCGCCGAGCTGACCGAGCGCTTCGACGGGGCGGCCCCCGCCGCGATCGAGGTCGACCCCGCCGCGCTCGACGCGGCGCGCGCCCAGGTCGACGCCGGATTCCTCGCGGCGTTCGAGCGGATGGTCGACCGCGTCCGAGACTTCCACGCGCGGGCGCTGCCGCGCTCGTGGGAGGCGACCACGCCCGACGGCGCTCAGGCGGGCGAGCGCTGGACGCCGATCGACCGGGTCGGCCTGTACGTTCCGGGCGGCCAGGCGAGCTACCCCTCGACCGTGGCGATGACGGCCGTCCCGGCCGCCGTCGCCGGCGTCCGGGACGTGGTGATCGCGACGCCTCCGGGCAAGGACGGCGGCCTCCCCGACCCGTGCGTCCTCGCCGCGGCGAGCGTCGTCGGGGTGCGACGGGTGTTCCAGATCGGCGGGGCGCAGGCGATCGCCGCCCTGGCCCACGGGACCGAGAGCGTCCCGGCCGTCGACAAGATCTTCGGCCCGGGCAACCGGTTCGTCGAGGAGGCGAAGCGGCAGCTCTCCGGGACGGTCGGGATCGACCTCCTCGCCGGTCCGAGCGAGCTCGTCGTCGTGGCCGATGCGAGCGCCGACCCCGAGGTGGTCGCGGCCGACCTCGCGGCGCAGGCCGAGCACGACGTCTCGACGCGGGTGACCCTGGTCGCGCTCGGCGACGGCGTCGCCGCCGCGATCCGGAGCGCGCTCGACCGCCTCGCGGCGACCGAGCCGCGACGCGAGATCATCGAGGCGGCCATCGCGTGCGGCGGACGCTTCGAGACGGCCGTCGACCTCGACGCGGCGGTCGCGATCGTCGATGAGATCGCGCCCGAGCATCTCTCGCTCGCGGTCGCCGAGCCCGACCCGCTCCTCGACCGGATCCGCCACGCCGGGTCGATCTTCGTCGGGGCGGGCACTCCGGTGGCGGCCGGCGACTACGGCGCGGGGCCGAACCACGTCCTCCCGACGGGGCGGACGGCGCGGTTCGCCTCGGCCCTCTCGACGGCCGACTTCATGAAGCGGCAGAACGTGCTCCGCACCGACGCGGCGGCCCTCGCCAGGGTCGGGCCGGACGTCGTGACCCTCGCCCGAAGCGAGGGGCTCTTCGCCCACGCGACGAGCGTCGAGCGCCGCCTCGCCGCTCCCGCGGCGCCGGAGTCCGACGACGGCGGCGCCGCCGACCCGACCGTCTACGAGGCGCCGGCCTGGGACGCCCCGGTCAAGCTCAACCAGAACGAGACGCCGCACGACGTCCCCGACGAGGTGAAGGACGCCGTCCTCGCCCGCTTCCGGACGATCGCCTGGAACCGCTACCCGCAGCGCCCGCAGGAGGAGCTCCGCGCCGCCCTCGCCGCGCGGCACGGCGTCGACCCGGGCTGCGTCCTGCCGGGCGGCGGCGGAAACCTGCTCCTGCGCTGGGCGTTCGAGGCGCTCATCCACGACGGGATCGCGCGGGCCGACGCCGGGCCCCACCGGGTCGTCGCGCCGACGCCGAGCTTCGGGCTCTACCCGATCTACGCCGGGCTCGTCGGGGCGCGGGTCGTCTCGGTGCCGTTCGCCGAGCGCTGGCGCTACGACGTCGACGCCTGGTGCGAGGCGGTCGCCCGCGAGCGTCCCGCCCTTGGCGTCCTCGGCGCGCCGAACAACCCGACCGGGAGCGACCTGCCGGCCGCCGACGTCCTCCGGATCGCCGACGCGCTGCCCGACGGGGCGGTCCTCCTCGTCGACGAGGCCTACGTCGAGTTCAGCGGGCGCGGCGACGAGGTGCTCGAGCGGGCGGTCACCCGGCGCGATCTCCTCGTCCTCCGGACCTTCTCGAAGGCCTACGGAGCGGCCGGGGTCCGGCTCGGCTACCTGGCCGGCCACCCCGACACGATCGCCTGGGTCGAGCGGCGCGTGCCGCCGTATCACCCGGACGTGTTCGCCGCGACGGCCGGCGTCGTCCTCCTCGAGCACCGGGCGCTCTTCGAGGAGCGGACGGCGTCGCTCGTCGAGGAGCGCGATCGCCTCGCCGCGGCGCTCGGCGAGCTCGACGGGCTGACCGTCTTCCCGAGCTCGGCGAACTTCCTCCTCGTCGAGGTGCTCCGCCGCGGTAAGACCGGCGCGACGAAGCTCGCCGCGCAGCTCGCCGAGCGCGGCATCCTCGTCCGCAAGGTCGACGGCCGCGGCGACCTGTTCCGCGTCAGCGCGGGGACGCCCGGCGAGAACGACCAGCTCGTCGCGGCCCTCGGCGAGCTCCTCGCCGACTGAGGCCACCGCGCCACCCGCGCATCCGGCGGATCATTCGCCGCGACCTGACCCGGGAGGCGCCGGGTACGCCTCGAGGATCTGCTCGGCCTTCTGGCGAACCGGAACGCGCGACTCCTCGTCTTCCCCCTCGAGGAGCCGGTGGGCGGTCGAGGCGAGCTCATGGATCCGGTCGCCGGGCGGGGCCGGACGACGTGCGATGAGCTCCGCGATCGCGATGAGACGGTCGGCGATCGCCGGCCCTCGGTACCGGCGCTTGAGCGGACGGATGGGCTGGGCGAACCGGCGCTGGGCCTCGGCGAGACGGCCGGCTTCCAGGTGGAGCGGCACGAGCTCATCGGCGTGGGCGCAGGGGGCGTGTCCCTCGAGATGGGCGGTGACGAGCACCTCGATGATCACCGGAAGCCGTTCGAGCTCGGGCCGGGTCCGATCGAGCTCGAGGGCCTCGCCGAGCACGCTGATGGCCCGCTCGCTCTCCCCGGCGCGGTCGAGGAGCTCGCCGAGGGTGTAGAGCAACCACGGGGTCGGCGGGTGGCGCTCGAGCGCCTTCTCGAGACGGCGGACCGCCCAGCCGAGCCAGACGCCCCGGTCCGCGATGAAGGGCCCGGCCGTCGACTTCACGACCACCCTGGCTAGGATCGCGAGCAGCGACGCGTGCGGCACCCGGCCCTCGGCGAGCGAGTCTCGCGCGATCTCCTTCACCTCATCGGCCGAGAGCACGCGCGCGACCCAGTTGTAGTTCTCCTCGTGGATCGCGCTCCACCCGCTCGCCTCGACGATCGCGGCGGCGAGGAGCCAGCGGTCGCGGATCTCCCGCGGGGTGGCCTCGGGATCGATCTCGATGCTCGCGGCGGCTCCGAAGATGACCTCCACATCCAGCTGCTGCGCTCGATCGTTCGAGAGCGACTCCTCGACCCGGTGTCCGGCGCCGACGAGGAGCCGGAGGATCTCCGACGCGCGGCGGATCGCCTCCTCGGGGGGCCGCTCGATGGAGACCACCGCGAGGACCCGCGCCACCGCGCGTTGCCGAAGCGACTCCGACCAGTCGGCGGGCGCGGGCACGATCCCCGTCGCATGGTGGAGATCGACGAGCCCGTCGAGGACGACGTCGAGCTGCGCGTCGTCGGCGCGCGGAAGGGCGAGGAGTCGACCGAGCTCGAGTCGGCCTCGCGTCTCGCGGGAGAGGCCGACGCGGGGCTCGACGAGGGCGCCGAACGCGGACGGATCAGTCGGCGGCGTGAGTCCCGACTCCCGATCGGCGATCAGCTCGGCGACGGCCCGCGCGATGTCGGGTGAGCCGGCCTTGGCGACGAGGGTCGCCTCGTGGAGCAGCTCGTGGACGGCGAGGGGACGGCGGCCGGCATGGAGGACACGCTCGACCCGACGCAGGAGCGGCTCATCGATGTGATCGCCGGGACGCACGGCCCGACTCAGCGCTCGCGTGGCGGAGATCGCCTCGCCCGGAGGCGCGTTCACGATCGCCAACGCTTGCTCGAGGGCCACGGCGCGCCGCCCGGGCTCCGCGTCGAGGTCGCCGCGACGGACGCGGGCGAGCGCCTCGGCGGCCGACTCGAAGCTCCCCCGCTCGGCGAGCCGCTCGGCCCTGGCGAGCGCCGCACTCGAGTCGGGGCGAAACGCGCCGAGCGCGACCGCGGCGATCAGCGAGACCACGGTGATCGCCGCGACGATCGCGATCGCGAGCCTCTCCGGGCGCCGGCGCCCCTCGGGACCGACTGCCGTGGGTGAGAGAGCGCGCATCTCGTCCGCCCGGTCGGCGAGCCAGAGGTCGAGGTCGTCGGCGAACGCCGCCGCGGTGGGATAGCGAGCGCCCGGGAGCTTCGCGAGCGCCCGGGCGCAGACGGCGTCGAGCGGCTCGGGGACATCCTTCGCCAGCCCGGAGGGAACGGGCGGGGCCTCGTCGAGAACGGCGACGAGCGTCGACCGGACATCCCGACTCGCGAACGGCGGGCACCCGGTGAGGCAGGCGTGGAGGACCGCCCCCAGGCCGTAGACGTCGGTCGGCGGACCGAGGGCGATCTTCTCTCCGGTCGGGAGCGCCGTCGTGATCTGCTCCGGCGCCATGAACGAGGGCGTTCCGATCGCCTCACCGGACTGGGTGAGGCGCTCGAGGTCGGGGTCGAAGGCGAGCCCGAAGTCGGTCAGCCGGGGCCGTCCTTCCGCATCGAAGACGACGTTCGCGGGCTTGAGGTCGCGGTGCAACATCCCGGAGCCATGGAGGTGAGCGACCGCCCGCGCGACATCGCGGACGACGGTGGCCGCGCGGCGAGCCGGGAGCGGCCCGCGCCGGAGATCGTCGGCGAGGCTCGGGCCGGGGAGGAGCTCCATCGCGAACCAGCTCGTGTCGCCCTCGGCGCCGGCGGTGTGGATCCGGATCATCCCGGGGAGGGCGTCGGACCGCGCGAGGAGCTCGATCTCCCGTCGGAAGCGCGCGACCTCCTCGGCCGCGATCGCGAGGCCCGCGGGCGAGGCGAGCACCTTCACCGCGTGGATGGCGCCGGTCTCGCGGTGGCGGCCGCGATAGACGGCGCCCATCCCGCCACGACCGAGGAGGACCTCGATGAGGTAGGGGCCGATGGAGGAGCCGGGCGGGCGCGGGTCGGGCACGGAGGATCGATCTCGCCGGGGGAGCCTCTCTTATGGTCGACCGGCGCGGATCGTGGCAACCGGGACCGGCCGTGCGAGGGCCCGCTCGGATCGTTAGGATGACCCGCTCGCGTCCGTGAAGTGATGTCCCGAACCCGATCATGCCGCCACCCTCGATCGACGACCTCCTCCGCGACCGCTTCGGCCTGCCGGGCTTCCGGCCGCGCCAGCGCGAGGCGATCGCGGCGCTCCTCGCCGGTCGGGACGTCCTGATCACCATGCCGACCGGGAGCGGGAAGTCGCTCTGCTATCAGCTCCCGGCCCTGGCCGTCGATGGCCTCCTCCTCGTCGTCAGCCCGCTGATCGCGCTCATGAAGGATCAGACCGACGCGCTTCGCGCCAACGGCATGGCCGCCCGCTGCGTCCACTCGGCGATGCCCTCGGCCGAGCGGACCGACGCGCTCGAGGCCGCCCGCCGCGGCGAGCTCGACCTCCTGTTCGTGACGCCCGAGCGGTTCCGGAGCCCGGCGTTCGACGCGCTCCTGCCCGAGCTCCGGGTCGCCGCGATGGCCGTCGACGAGGCGCACTGCATCAGTCAATGGGGGCACGACTTTCGGCCCGACTACTATCGCCTCGGAGAGTATCGGAGGCGCGTCGGCGATCCGCCGACGATCGCGCTCACGGCGACGGCGACGCCGAAGGTCGCGGACGACATCGTGACGGCCCTCCGGCTGCGCGATCCGCTCGTGATCCGCACCGGGATCGAGCGGCCGAACCTCTTCCTCGCCGCGACGCCGGTCGTCGACACCGAGGAGAAGACCGATCTCATCGCCGACCGGATCCGCGCGATCGACGGCCCGGGGATCGTCTACTCGGCCCTCATCAAGGATCTCGAGATCCTCCACGGCGAGCTCCAGCGGCGCGGCATCGAGAGCCTCGTGTATCACGGCAAGCTCTCGCCCGAGGAGCGCCGCCGGATGCAGGAGGACTTCATGACGAGCACGCGCCGGGTCGTCCTCGCGACGAACGCCTTCGGCATGGGCGTCGACAAGGCCGACATCCGGTTCGTCATCCACTTCCAGATCCCGAAGACGCTCGAGGCGTGGACCCAGGAGGTCGGGCGGGCCGGGCGGGACGACGCCCCGAGCCACTGCGAGCTCCTGTACATGCAGGACGACGTCGCGATCCAGCAGAACTTCGTCGGCTGGGCGAACCCGTCCCGCGAGTATCTCCTGATGGTCTACGGGGTGCTCCACGGGTGGGGCGAGCGGATCGGGACGAAGGAGGTCGAGGACGTCCGCCAGGAGCTCCTGATCAAGAACCGGGGCGACAACCGCGTCGGGATCTGCCTGCGCTGGCTCGAGGTGCTCGGCGTGACCGAGGGCAGCTTCGAGACCCACGACATCCGGATCGCCCGCGAGCTCTCGCCGTCCGAGCTCCCCGAGTTCGTCGGGTCGCCGGGCAAGCACAAGGACGACCTCCAGGCGCTCCTCGCGATGGTGCGCTTCGGCACCGATCACGAGAGCTGCCGGCGCGTCCTCCTCGCCCGACACTTCGGGCTCGAGGAGCCCGCCTTCGAGGGAACGGACGGGTGCGGCGCGTGCGACGTCTGCGTCGATCCCGTCCGCTGGCGGCAGGGTCGCTTCGCGCCGCGGCCGGCCCGCGGATCGGACGAGGACGACGAGCCGGCGAACGTCGAGCGCGAAGGGGTCCCCTTCCAGCGAGGCGACTGGGTCCGCGTCGACCGGCGCCATCTGGGCCAGGTCGTCCGGGTCGAGGGCGCCGGGCGACGGGTGCGCCTGATCATCGAGAGCGCCGGCGACCTCCGGCGGCGCGAGATCGACCCGCGCCGTCGCCGCGTCGAGAAGATCGACCGGGGCGGCCCCGGGGGCGCGGGATGATGGACGCCGAGCTCCGCCGCCTCGAGCGCGCCGCCCGCGAGCTCCCCGACGATGCCGCCCGGGGGTGGGCCCTCGCCCGGGCGCTCGGCCGCGCCGGCGAGCGGCGCGCCGAGCTGCTCGCCCTCGCGGCGCTGGCCCGCTCGGGCGACGCGGAGGCGGCCGGCGCCGTCGCGAGCGCGGCGCCGTGGCCGACCGCCGCCTGGCGGGGGCCGAAGCGGGCGCGCCGCCCCGGGCTGCGCGACGCGCCTCGGGTCGCGGGGAAGGCCGTCGTGCCGATGCAAGGTCAGCTCGGCTTCACCCTCGCCACCGACGAGCAGCTCCTCCTGATCGGGGAGGACGAGGTCCGCGCCGTCGATGTCGCGCGGCTCGAGACGACCTTTCGGGACGCCCTCGGCGCCCGCGCCTCGGGCGGCGTCGGGCGCGCCTGGTTCGGCCTCCGCGGCTCCGACCTCGTCCGCGTCGAGGCCGGCGCCGACGCCCGGATGCGCATCGTCGAGACGGGCGAGGGGCGCGCCCTCTGCGACCTGCCGCTCCAGCGCCTCGGCCCGGTCGCGGTCGACGGCGACCTCGTCGTCGGGCAGCTCTGGGACGGCGCCGGCCCGCTCGTCGGATTCTCGGCCGGCGACGACCCGGGTCGCGAGATGTGGCGGAGCGAGCCGAGCGGCCGTCTCGCCCGCCTCGCGTCGGGCCGGGCGTTCCTCGTCGGCGCGGACCGAGCGGTGATCGCGCACGAGGGACGCCTCGGCCGCCCCCTCTGGAGCGCGCCGACCGGCTCGTTCGGGCGGCTCGAGCTCATCGGCGCCGACGAGCGCGTCGTCCTCGCCCTCGGGAGCGAGCTCGACGACAGCGGCTACAACCTGCTCGTGCGAGGGCGGCGCCTCTTCGTCCTCGACGCGGCGACGGGCGATCGGCGGTTCGTCCTCCGGATCGGCGCGCCGGTCCGCGACGACGTGACCGCGGCGCTCGGAGAGGACTCGCTCGTTCTCCTGCGCCGCGACCTCGCGATGAGCCGCCGCGGGTGCTGGCTCTGCGCCGTCGCCCTCGACGGCGCCGGGGAGGAGCGCTGGCGCGTGCCAGCGCCGCGGGCGGCGGAGGCGCGCCAGCCGGCCGTCGCCCTGGCGACCGACGTCGCGTTCGTCGCGTGGCCCGATCCCGACGCCCGGGCGGTCTGCGTCGCCGCGTTCGACCTCGAGACGGGCGAGGCGCTCTGGGAGACGGCCGTCGGCGCGCCCGAGGCGGCGGACGCCGACGGCGTGATCGCCGAGGTCGGCCTCGTCCCGCTCCACCGCGCCCTCCTCGTCCTCGCCGCGGGCCTCGGCGAGACGGTCCTCGCGCGCCTCCACGAACCGGGCGTCGAATCGGAGGCCGCCGATGGATGACGAGCTCCGCCGCCTCGAGCGCGCCGCGCGCGAGAGCCCGCGAGACGCGCTCCGCGGGTGGGCCTACGTCGAGGCGCTCCGCCGCTCGGGCGAGACCCAGCGCGTCGACCGCGAGCTCGCGCGGCTCGCGCGGATCGGCGACGTCGCGGCCGCCGACGCGCTCGCGCGACGAGCGCCCCGGGCCGCCGCGGGACCGGGTCGGACGTGGCGGGCGCGCCGGGTCGGGCTCCGTCGGGCGACGGGGAGCCGGGCGGCCGTCCACGAGATCGAGCGACCCGACCTCGACGGGATCCTCGCCACCGACGAGCTCGCCCTGATCGCTCACGAGAGCGGGATCACGGCGATCGAGCTTCGCACCCTGACGATCCGCTGGAGTCTCCCGACTCCTCCGCGGCCCCGCCTGCTCCACCTCCACGGCGGCGAGGTCGTCGTCTTCGAGGCGGGCCGCCTCACCCGCCGTCGCGTCGTCGACGGGGCCGCCGTCGCGCACGTTCCCGGGCCGCCGTTCGCGACCGTCTGGGTCTCGGGAGACCGCGCGGTCGGCCGCCTCGCCCACGACCCGAGCACCGACGTCGTGACGGCCGTGTCGCTCGCCGACGAGAACCTGGGCGGCGTCGTCTGGATGCGGGAGCTCGGCGGGGCGCGGGTGAGCGCGTTCGTCGATGGCCGGCTGATCCTGCGCGGCGCGGGCCGCTTCGTGGCGATCGACGCCGAGACCGGCGACGAGCAGTGGACTCGCCACGACGCCGACCCGTCCGAGCCGGGCGCCGCGGACGAGCCGTGGGGTCTCGCCCCGGACGGCCGGCCGGTCTACTCCTCGGACCGACTCGGGCGCGCCGCGAGCGCCCCCGGCGATGCCTGGCTCGGCGACCTCGACGAGGCGGGCGCCGCGCTGGTGCAGCGGGCCGGCGACGGGCGCCTCACCATCACGGAGCTCGCGCTGGACGACGCCGGGGCGCGGACGTGCCTCGAAGCGTCGGATGAGTCGGTCGAGGTGGCCCTCGGGGTCGAACGTCTCGTCGCGCTCGTAAAGGGCGAGGGGCTCATCGGGGTCGAGCGGGGCGGCAAGGAGCTGTGGCGCGTCGAGGTTCCCCTGGTCGGAACCGGCCGTCCATGCCTCGCGTTGGCGGACGACGTCGTCTACGCCTCGGGGAGCCTCGCCCGCGCACCGATCCTGGCGGTCGACGTGGCGAGCGGCGAGGAGCTCGGCGGAATCGACCTGCCGGCGATGGTGCCAACCTCGAGCATCTGGGGAGGGCTCCGGGTGCTTCCGCTCGACGGAGCGCTCGTGGTCATCGTGCAGAGCGGGTTCGACGTCTGGGTCGCCCGGATCGACGGCGAGACGGCCGCCGATGGATAGCGAGCTCCGGCGGCTCGAGCGCGCCGCGCGCGGCGCCCCCGACGATCGGGCCGCCGCGTGGACGTTCGTCCGCGCCCTCGGCCGGGCGGGCGAGCGGCGACGCGAGCTCGCCGAGCTCTGCCGTCTCGCGCGGGGCGGGGACGTCGACGCCGGCCACGCCATCGCGGCGGCGAGCCCGTGGCCGCGACCGCACAAGGTCCACGGGACGCGTCGGGCGCGCCGGGCCGGCTTGCGAGCCGCGTCCGACGCGATCCGGATCACCTCGGCCGCCCTCCCGTTCGGCGCGCGGCTCCCGGAGCTCGTCGCCACCGACACGACGGCGGTCCTGGCGAGCGAGGACGGCCTCGCGGGCCTCGACACCGAACGCCTCGTCCTGCGCTGGCCGGCCGATGATCCGCCGCGCCGTCCGCTCGAGCCGCGGGTGACGAGCTACGTGCGCGGCGCCGAGCTCCTCTGCGTCGCGTCCGAGCTGCTCGCCCGCGGCGCCAAGCTCGCCGTGCGCTCGCCGGAGACGGGCGAGAGGTTCGAGGAGACGGTCCTGCCGCCCCTCGAGAGCGCCGTCGCCTGGGGCGACGTCGTGATCGGGCGGCGGGCCGACCCCGACGCCGGCCGCCCGCTCGTCGCCTTCGACGCCGGCGACGCGCTCGGCGAGGTCCTCTGGGAGCGAGTCCTTCCGGGCTGGGCGTTCCAGGCGATGGCGGGCGGGCGCCTGATCCTGGTGCACCGGACCGGCCGCCTGTCCGCCCTCGACGTCGCCACCGGAGTCAGCCGCTGGGACAGCGCGCGTTCGCCCGTCGAACGGCGCGTCTCGCTCCTCGCCGCCGACGAGCGGGACATCCTCGTCGTCGAGAGCGAGCTCGACCCTCGGGGCTCGGGGACGGTCGCGCGTCGTCGCCGGATGCGTCTGGTCGACGCCGACGCAGGCGTCGATCGCTGGTCGCTCCCGCTCGGTCCGATCCTCCGCGATCAGCCGCGGGTCGCCATGGGCGCCGACCGGCTCGTCTGGCTTCGGGACGATCCGCTGCGGCAGCCGGCGCAGTCGCCGCTCCTCGTCGGGGTCGACCGCGACGACGGGAGCGAGGCGTGGCGCGTCGAGCTCGATCCGTCGGTCCCCGGTCGGTCGGCGGCGCTCGCGGTCTCCGACGACGTCGTCACGATCGCCTGGCACCGGCGCGGCTGGCCGCTTCGCGAGACCGAGGCGGTCCTACGCATCCTCGGGTTCGACCTCGCGGGCGGCGACGCTCTCTTCGACGTCGCGGAGCGGATCGGCCTCGAGGTCGACGAGCAGGAACCACCGAGCGTGATCGTGGTCCCGCTCGAGCGCGCGCTCCTCGCCCTCGCCGCGTGGCCGTCGGCGACGTGGGTCGCTCGACTCGACGCCGCCGCCCCCGAGAGCTAGGAGACTGTTGCAGAATGAGCGTGAAGCGACGACTCGTCGCAGGCTCCTCGCCGTCGCTTCACTCGCGGCGTCTCGCCGGACATCGCCGCGCAGGCCTTCGTTCCGCGGCCTCGCGAACGCCAGACGGGTTCCCTCG
>JAJDCQ010000021.1 GCA_029260755.1 Planctomycetota bacterium
CGTCTCGCCGGACATCGCCGCGCAGGCCTTCGTTCCGCGGCCTCGCGAACGCCAGACGGGTTCCCTCGGCCGCGCGCCTCGGCCTGCACGACGCTGTCTCGACGAGCCGCTCGCGTCATTCTGCAACAGCCTCCTAGCCCGGATATGGGCTATCAAGTTCGCTCAGGTCCGATGGGCTCGCCTTCGGCGAGCAGATGTCACCACGGAGGCACGGAGACACGGAGGAGCGACTGAGGACGCCGTATCCCGGCTCGCACGAGCCGACCGGCTTCAGGGATGGCTCGCTCTCGGTCTCGGTCACGCGAGGCGACGGGAGCCAAGAGAAGGAGCGCCGGGATCGGTCCGCGACGGGGCATCATCCGAAACTGCTCCGTGCCTCCGTGCCTCCGTGGTTTCATCTCTTCATCGACCTGAGCGAAGGCCCATGCCCGGATCATTCACGTCCGGCCTAGACGGTCCGGCGGTCCTTGCGCTTGAGGCGGGCGACGATGCCGCGGAAGCGTTCGTCGCGGCGGAGCGCCTGGAGGTCGGGGTCCTTCAGGAGGTGCCGGAGGTCCTTGTAGCCGAGCTCGATGGCGCGCTCGAGGGTGTCGAGGGCGAGGTCGACCTGCCCGGCGAGGCAGTAGCTGCAAGAGAGGTTGTAGTGGACGGTCGGGTCGTCGGGGAGGAGCGCCGAGAGGCGCTGGTCGATCCGGAGGCCCTTGTCGTAGTGACCGGAGTTGGTATAGGCCTGGCCGAGGACGAGGAGCGCCTCGAGGTGATCGGGCTCCTGGTCGACCACCTGCTCGAAGAACGAGGTCTCGAAGTCGAGCGCCAGCCGATCGAGGGTGGCCTGACCGAGCAGCGTGGGCTCGTCCTTCTTGCGGCTACGACCCATCCTCGCCCTCCTGAACGTGTGGCGATTCCCCGGGGGCGGGCTCGCGAATCGCGGAGCCGCCGGCGGAGATCGAGACACGCGTTGTTCTTCGTCTGCAGCGGACGCGGCCGACCGCCCGATGGCGGTAGGCGCATGTTGGGGAATTGTATCCACGGCGGCGGCCCGCGCAAGGTGAAAGTGGCGCCGCGGATAGCCATGGTCGTAAGGAACGCTTTGATGGTGACTTACGTGCCTCGGCCGAGCCGGGGGGCCAGGAGGTCGAGGAGGGAGGAGGGCCGCTCGACGTGGAGCCAGTGGCCGACGTCCTCGACGACGTCGAGGGAGACCCGGCCGCCGGGCGTCGCCGCGATCGCGGCGAGACGTCCCCGCTCGCCTGGCGAGACGACGGGCGAGCGGCCCGCGACCACGAAGCGGAGTCGCGCGCGGGCGCGCTCGACGATCGGCCAGGCATCGATGGCGAAGTGGTCGGTGATGAGCGCCCGGATGGCCGAGAGGTCGAGAGCGAACCGGAACGCGGACTCGCCCGCGGGATCGGCCTCGACGTTCTGGGCGAGCCATCGGGCGACGGCGACCGGATGGCCGGCGGCGCGCACCGCGTCGACGAACGCCTCGCGCGACGCGAACCGCTCGGGAAGCGCGTCGAGCGTCTCGAGGACGCCGACCGCGATCGCGGGCGGCCGCGCCGCGAACGCGTCGGGCCGCGCGCCGATGGGGGCGTCGAGAATCCACGCCTCGTCGATCCCATCGGGCGCATCGGCGGCGCGGTCGACGAGGGCGAGGGCGACCTTGCCGCCGAAGCTGTGGCCGCAGACGCCGCGGACCGCCCGACCGTCGGCGGCGAGCTCCGCGATCAGCGCGACCAGGTCGTCCGCCGCCGCCGAGACGGTGTGCGGAGCGGCGGCGTCGAGGCTGCGTCCGTGCGCACGGAGGTCGACGAGGACCGCGCCCCAGTCGGGTCGCGCGGCGACGACCTTGCGCGCAAAGCTGCGCCAGTTGACCCCGCGGCCGAGGATGCCGTGGAGAACGAGGAGCCAGCGCGCGGGCGGCGAGGCGATCCGGGGCGCGGTGACGAGCGCGTGGTGGGGGACGAAGGCGGTCACGGCGCGAGGATATCAGACGCGCGCTCGCGATGGGCGAAAACGCGGTCGTGACGCACATCGTCCGAGGATCGGCTCTCCCGTTCGCTCGGAACGCTCGTGATCGAACCGTAGCCGGGCGCCCCCGCCGGGGGAGTCGGTCTCGAGGCGCCCTTCGAGGTGGACCTCGAGTGAACTAGATGATGGAGGTCATCCCATTCCCCCGAGATGGGGGGGGCCATCGCGGGACGCGCTTCACGCGTCGTGGCGACCCGTCGGCCGCGTCCAGCGATGGGCGGCGGGCGAGCCGCTCGGACGCGGTCACGAGGGTCAAGACGGTCGGGCGCTCGTCGAGCCCGCCTCCATCTCCGGGGAATCCCCCGGCGCATTGGGGGCGACGCCTGCCTCGGCCCGAAACCGGTCGATCGCGTCGCGCTTGCCGACGACGACGAGCAGCTCACCCGCGACGAGCGGACGGCCCACCGTCGGCGGGAGGCGCCGGACCCGTCCGCCCTCCTCGGTCGTCTTCACCTCGAGGACGTTGATCCCGTGGCGCCGGCGGAGATCCGCGTCCGCGAGGCTCGCCCCGTCGAGCGTCGGCGGCACCTCGACCTGGTCGATGGCATAGTCCTCGGGCAGCTCGACGAAGTCGGTCCGCTCCTCGCCGGCGTCGCGACTGACGATCCTCGCCATCAGGTGCTGCTTGTGGAGGACCTCGCGGTTGTAGGCGCCGACGACGTCGCGGTGGGTGATGTATCCGACGAGACGGTCGTCCGCGTCGGCGACCGGCATCTCATCGAGGCCGACCGACCAGAGCTCTTCCATCGCGTCGGTCAGCGCCGCGTCGGCCGCGACCGGACGGACGGTCGGATCGGCGAGGTCGGCCGCGATCAGGACGCGCTTGACGTCCGGCGGGTCGCCGAGGACCGGGGCGACATCGCGGAGGCGGACCGAGCCGGCGTAGCGACCGCCGTCGTCGACGATGTAGGCGCTCGACCGTCCGCCCGAGAGGAGCTGGCCGACGATCGCGTCGAACGGCGCCGAGGCGGAGAGCGGGTCCGCGTCGGTGCGCATCACGTCCTGCACGCGAAGCGTCCGCATCGCCGACTCCTCGACGCCGGCCGACACCCGCACGCCGCGCCGAATGAGCTTCAGGGTGTAGATCGACTCCTCTCGAATCGCGCGCGCGACGAGGCTCGCGACGATCGACGTGAGCATGAGCGGCAGGATGATCGCGTAGTCGCCCGTCAGCTCGAAGAGGATCACGACGGCCGTGATCGGCGCGAGCGTCGTCCCCGCGACCATGCCGCTCATGGCGACGACGGCGTACGCGCTCGGCGGGCCGACGGCGCCGGGCGCGACCGCCTGCAGGCCGAGGCCGAAGAGGTAGCCGGTGACGCAGCCGATGAAGAGCGACGGGCTGAAGACCCCGCCCGAGCCGCCCCCGCCGAGGGTGAGCGACGTCGCGACGAGCTTCGCGACGATCATCAGGACGAGGGCGAGCGAGACGCTCCCGAAGACGCCGCCGGTCTCGAGGACGCCGTGGATCATGTCGTGGCCGGTGCCGCCGACCTCGAGGTTGAGGATGCCCTCGATCGTCTCGTAGCCGTTTCCGAGGACGAACGGCGAGAACAGCGCGAGGGTCCCGACTGCCGCGCCGCTCGCGAGCCCCTTCACCGGCACGGGGAGCGGGACGCGTTCGGCGAGGTCCTCGGCGAGGTAGATCATGCGCACGAACAGCGACCCCACGAGACCGACGACCACGCCGAGGCCGAGGTAGGGCAAGACCTCCCAGGCGCTCACCATCTCGTAGGCGGGGATCTCGAAGGCCGAGATGTCGCCGAAGTGGTAGCGCGAGATGATCGTCGCCAGGACTGACGAGACGACGATCGGCGCGAAGAGCTCCATCGCGAAGTTGGCGAGGAGGAGCTCGAGGGCGAAGAGGGCCCCGGCGATGGGGGCGTTGAAGGTCGCGGCGATACCGGCCGCCGCGCCGCAGCCGAGCAGCGTCTGGACCTGACTCGGACGGAGCTCGAGGAGCTGGCCGAGGGTCGAGCCGATCGCCGATCCGATCTGGACGATCGGGCCCTCGCGGCCGACCGAGCCGCCCGAGCCGATCGTGAGGGAGCTCGCGAGCGCCTTCACGATCGCGACCCGCGGGCGGATCCGGCCGCCGCGGCGCGCGACCGCCTCCATCACCTCGGGCACGCCGTGGCCCCGCGCCTCGTTCGCGAAGCGGCTGACGAGGAACGCGACGACGGCGCCCCCGAGCGCCGGGATCGCGACGATCAGAAGCGGCCCGCGAAGCGCGGCGCCGGCGAGGAGGTCGGCGCCGTCGCCCCAGAGGACGCGCTGGACGAGCCCGATCAGGAGCCGGAACCCGACGGCGCCGTAGCCTGCCACCGCGCCGACCACCGCCGCCGCGAGGAGCAGGCGGGTGCGCTCCCACGGGGCGAGGAGACGTCGGGGCGACTTGGGCAGGGGCATGGAGGTGCCCATGGTAGGCGCTGCCGGTCGGCGGTCAACCGATCATCCCGGTCGCTCCGGCGAGGCGATCCCGTTCGCTCGGAACGCTCGTGATCGAACCGTAGCCGGGCGCTCCCGCCGGGGGAATCGGTCTCGAGTGTCCTTCGAGGCGGATCTCGAGTGAACTAGATGATGGAAGCCATCCCATTCCCCCGAGATGGGGGGGGGCCATCGCGGGACGCGCCCCACGCGTCGTGGCGACCCGTGGGCCGCGTAGGCCGCGAGGGCCGCGAGGGCCGCCCGGCGGCAGTCCGCCGCCCGGGATTACTCGCCCGCCCCCTCATCGGCCCAGCGCTTCAACAGCGCTTCCATCTCCGCCCGGCCCGCCGCGTCGGTCGTCCCCGCGACGTAGCGCCGGAGGGCTCGCTCGGCCCGCTCGCGACGACCGGCCTGCGCGTGGAGCAGCCCGATCCCGCGGTAGGCCTCGGGCGGTCCGCCCGTCGCCGCCGACCGCAGGAGCGCCCGGAGGGCCGCCTCCGCGTCTCCGCGGTCGGCGAGCAGGCGCCCTACGTGGAAGTGGACCGCTCCGTTCCCGGGCTCGACCTCGGCGAGCGCGGCGAGGTGCTCGAGGGCCGCGTCGATCAGCGCGGACCGGGCGGCCTCGTCCTTCGCGGCGGGCAGGCGGTGGTCCAGGATGATCTCGGCGAGGCCCGAGTGCGGCGCGATCTGGCCGGGCGCGATCGCGAGGCCGTGCTCGAAGGCGGCGGCCGCCTCGTCGATGTCGCCCAGGGCGAGCCGGGCCCGACCGAGCGCGGTCGGGTACTCGCCGCTGCTCGGGTCGAGGTCGGCGGCGCGCTCGAAGTAACTCGCCGCCGTCGGGAGAGCGCCGGTGGCCGCGTAGAGGGATCCGAGGAGGAAGTGAGGCCACGGCTCGGTCTTCCACGCCTCGTTCTCGACGAGGTCCACCTCGAGAGCCTCGATCGCTTCCGCGAGCTGCTCTCCCGACGCGAGGCGCTGCTCGGCCCAGCCGAACCGCCGCGCGTCCCTCGGCCGCGGCAGCGTCTTGCGGAGGCGCTTCGCGACCTCGGGCGGCGCGACCAGGATCGCCCGGTGCCCGCGCACCGACTCCCAGCCGACGCGCTCGTAGCCGGCGACCCAGTTGCTGTCCTCCAGAAGAAAGACCCTTCGCGCCTCGTCGACGCCGACGATCACCGACGCGTGGCCGGTGTAGCGACCGTCGGCCAGAAGGCGCTGGGTGATCACGACGGGCAGCCGCTGCTCGATGAGGCTCCGGATGACGTCGGGCGTCGCGATGAACGGGACGGCCTCGACGTCCTCGCGGGCGTCGAGCACCTCGAGGATGCGGACGAAGCTCGCCCCGCTCTCGCCATCGATGAGCGACCCGGCGAGGGCGTCGAGGTCGACGTTCGCGCCGTGGTGTCGCAGGACGGCGGCGAGCGCCTCGGGCGCGCAGTGGTTCTCCTTCGCGCACTCGCCGATCCGGACGCCGTCCACCGTCGTGATCGTCGCGTCGCCGTCGCTCTCCTCGAGCGCCTCGACGATCGCGGCGAGCCCCTCGCTCGCCGGCACCGCCTCGCCGAACTCGGCCAGGACCGAGCGGTAGCGCGAGGCGGCCTCGGGGAACCGGCGCAGGTCCCACATCCGGTCGGCCACCCGGATCGCGGCGCGCGCCCGGATGGCCGGGCTCCGGTCGCTCACCAGCTCGGCCGCGCGACTGGCGTGGGCGAGGGCGGCCTCGGGCTCCCCCCTCCGCAGCAGGATCCGTTCGAGGGCGACGTGGGCGGCGAGCGCGTCCGGGTCGAGCTCGAGCGCGCTCCGGAGACGCCGCTCCGCCGCCTCGGTCTTCCCCGCGAACAGCAGCTCGTGGGCGGTGTGGATCAGGCGCCGCACCGTCATCGCGGCCCGGTCGAGGACGGTCGTCTCCTCGGTGGAGAGCCAGACCTGGAAGTCGCTCTCGCTCCGGCGCGCCTCGCCGTTCTCGAGCGCGGCGCGGGCCTCGTCGTGGCGGCCAGCCTTCTCGTAGGCGCGGGCGAGCGTGAACCAGTGATCGCCGTCGTCGGGCGCGGTCGCGCTCGCCCGCTCGAGCCACGTCACCGCCGTCTCGACGTCGGCCCGCTGGAGCGCCAGCGATCCGATCCGGCCCATCGTCACGTCGTGACGCGGGTCGAGGCGGAGCGCCTCGACGAGGAGCCGGTCGCACTCGTCGAGCTGCCCGCGCATCGCGTGGAGCACGCCGAGATCCGAGGCCACGTCGGGGTCGAGCGGCGCGAGCCGGCGCGCGGCGACGAGCAGCGGTAGGGCGGGGTCGGCCTTGCCCTGCGAGAGATGGAGGATCGCCGCCCCGTGGATCGCCCGGACCGAGAGCGGATCGAGCTCGAGCGCGCGGCGGAACGCGGCGGCCGCGCCGTCGCGCTCGCCGACCTTCACCAGGTGGATCGCCAGGGTCGTCCGGACGGTCGCGTCGTCGGGCGCCGCGGCGAGCGCGGCGTCGAGCTCGGCCCGCGCCCGCTCGCGCTCGCCGGCGAGGGTGAGCGCGGCGCCGAGCCAGCTCCGGAGGATCGGGTCGTCGGCGCCCTCGGCGAGGCGACGCTCGTAGTGGGCGACGAGCTCGTCGGCCCGCCCGGCCCGGGCGCCGACCTCGACGAGCGCGCCGTGGGCCGCCTCGGCGTCGTGGCGGGTCGGCGCCGGCAGCTCGGTCGCGCGGCGCAGGACGTGCTCGGCTTCCTCGAGCCGTCCCTGCGCGGCGAGGACCCTCCCGAGGGCGCGGTGGAGCCGCTGATGGTCCGGCTCGCGGCGGAGGGCGGCCCGGTAGATGACCTCCTCGGCCGCCGCGTCGTGGAGGAGGCGCCCGGCGAGGAGATCCCAGCTCGCGTCGTCCCGGGCGACGGCGAGCGCCTCGTACTCGGCGCGGGCCGCCTCGGCGCGGCCGAGGCTGACCAGGATCTCCTGGCGGACGTCGTGGGCGTCGGCGTCGGCGGGCTCGCGGACGAGGTGCGCCTCGATGATCGCGAGAGCCGCCTCGAAGCGGCCCTCGATGCGCTCGCGGTCGGCCTTCGCGATCACGGCGGTCGCCGCGTCGGGGACGCTCGCCTCGGGCGGCGCGATCGAGAGGACGGCGTCGAGCGCCGGACCGCGGATCGCCGCGAAGTAGCGGTCCTTCTGGATGTAGTCGAGCTCCGCCTGCGCCTCGGCGAGCTCGCGGGCGAGCTCCGCGCGCCGGCTCGCGTCGGCGGTCGCCTCGAGCGTCGCGCGCTTCTCGAGCATCGCCTCCTTGTGGCCGGCGACGGCGCGACCGAGCAGGTCGAGCGCCTCGAGCTTCCGTGTCTCGGCGTCCTCGTTCTCCTCGGCCGCCAGCATCGCGGCGCACCGGGCGGCCTCGAGGAGGTCCTGGCCTCGCTGCCGGGCGGGGTCGAGGGCGAACGCCGCCTCGAACGCGGCGAGCGCCTCGGCCCAGCGCTTCGCCGCGAAGCGGTCGTTGCCGATCAGCGACCAGTCGTTGCGGCTGGCGGGCGGCCGCTCCCCGGCGACGACCTCGGCGTCGTGGAGGAGCTCCGCCGCGAACTCGACGAGGTCGGCCGCGCGCGGGTTGCGCCCCGGCGCCTTCTCGTAGATCTCGAGGGCGCGTCGGCACGCCGCGACCGCCTCGTCGTGGCGGCGGAGCTGGAGCATCGCCGCCTGGTACCACTTGAGCGACCACTGATGGCTGACGACGATGCGGTCGTCCCACAGGAACCGCGCGTCGAACAGCTTCAGGACGTTCTCGAGGTAGGTGATCCGCACGGTCTGCTTGTGCTGGCGGAGCAGCTTCGCCCGGACGAAGCACGCCTCGAGCATGTGGCTCCGGAGCTGCATGTTGCTCGGGCTCGCCTCGAGGAGCGGGATCCCGATCTCGGCCGCCTCGTCGAGCGCGGCGAGCGACGCGTCGATCCGACCGCGCGACTCCTCGAGGAACCCGCGCCGCAGGAGCGTCTCGACCAGGCCCTTCTTGACGACCGCGTCCGAGGGGTCGGCCTCGCAGAGGGCGCGGAACTGCGCCTCGGAGTCGTCGAGCGCCTTCGATGACCCGTCGTGGTCGCCGACCGCGTCGAGGGCGGTGCCGACCCAGGCGAGGGCGTAGGCGATCCGCGACTCGTAGAGGACGTCGCCTCGGTCGTCGGCCGAGGGGATGTGATCGCCCGACTTGCGCTCGGCGTCGAGCGCCTGGAGGAGCGAGAGCGCCTCCCGAAGGCGCCCGAGGGCGTCGCGGGGCTTCTCCTGACGGACGTCCGCGACGCCGAGGGTGAGGAAGGCGTCGGCGAGCCGCCGGCGGGCGGCCGAGTTGTCCGGGTCCTCCTCGACCATCCCGCGCAGGAGCGTCGCCGCCTCGCCGGTCCACGCGCGCATGCCGGCGAAGTCGTTACGGGCGAGGTCGCACGCCCCGAGGCTGACGAGGATGCGCGCGAGGCCGGCCCGCGAGGGCCACGCGATCGGGTCCGCCTCGTAGAGCTCTCGCGCGATCCCCTCCGCCTCGTGGAGCGAGACGCGCGCCTCCTCGATGTGGCCCTGCTTCAGGCGCGCGGCGCCGAGCGAACCGAGGGTCGAGCCGAGGAGGCCGCGATGCTTGGGCTCGTCGGGGTCGGACCGGATGAACTGCCGGGCGAGGTCGGAGAGCCTCGCGTAGATCGCCGCGGCGTCGGCGAGCTCCCCCTGCTCCTCGAGCACCATCGCCAGGCCGCGGAGGCTGGACGCGGCGACCGAGCCCGTCAGCAGGCTGCGCTGGCCGTCGGTCGCCTCGAGGTCGCCCATCCGGCGCTGCGCCTCTTCGAACGTCGCGCGCGCGCCGGCGAGGTCGCCGCCGAGGCGAAGGGCGTGGCCGAGCTCGCCGAGGGCGCGGGCGAGCATCCGGGCGGCGCGCGGGTCGTCCGGCGTCGCCTCGACGAGGCGACGCGAGCGCGCGACGGCCTCTTCCAGGGCCGGCCGTGCCTCGTCGACGAGGCCGGCATCGAGGGCGACGGCGCCGACCTGGAAGTGCGCCTCGGCGGCGGTCAGGCTCTCGGTCGCCTCCTCGTCATCGAGGTCACGGAGCTCCTTCAGGCTGCCGAGCGCCTTCCGGAGGAGCGCGCGCCGCGCCGCCCGTACCCGCGGGCCGGGGAGCCCCTCGAAGCCGCGGGTCACCTCGTAGACGAGGACCTTCACCGCGTCCTCGGCGATCGTCGCTCGCCGGCGGGCGCGCTCCTCCTCGCGGCGGGCGACCGCGGTCGCCCCCTCCGCCTCCTCCCGCCGCTCCTCGGCCAGGCGCGCCTGCTCGGCCGCCTCCTTCGCCAGCTCGACGGCCGCCCGCTGGCGGCGGATGGCGAGCGCGCCCATCGCCTTCGCCTCGCCGGCGTTCGCCTCGGCCCGCGCGCGCTGCGCCTCGACATCGCGGACGTAGACGACGACGCCGGCGATCGCCGCGACGAGGAACGCGCCGAGCAGATGCCAGACGAGACGGTTGCGGCGGTAGGCGAGGCGGAGGCGTCGGGCGATCCCCGGGCGGCGGTAGCGGATCGGCTCGTCGGCGAGGAAGCGCCGGAGGTCGGCCTCGAGCTCGGCCATCTTCGCGTAGCGGTCGGCCGGCTCGGCCTGCAGCCCGCCGAGGAGGATCGTCTCGAGCTCCCAGGGGAGCGAGGCGTCGATCCGGCGGGGGCGCTCGGGCAGCTCGCCGCGGAGCTTGCGGGTCTCGACGCTGCGGCTCGCCTCGGTGTCGTGGCCGAAGAGGCGCGCGTGGGTGTAGAGCTCGTAGAACGTCGCGCAGAGCGAGTAGACGTCGGTCGCGGGGCCGAGCTCGGCATCGACCTCGGCGCCGGCCGCTTCGCCATCGCGGCCGCCGGCGCCCGGCTCGACGGCGCCGCGGATCTGCTCGGGCGACATGTAGGCGGGGGTGCCGACGGCGTGGCCGGTCTGGGTGACGAGGGTGCGTTCGTCGTCGCGACTGCGGGCGATGCCGAAGTCCATCAGCCGGATGGCGCCGTCGTCGTCGACCATCAGGTTGCCGGGCTTGACGTCGCGATGGATCAACCCGGCCGCGTGGACGTCGCCGAGCGCGCTCGCCGCCTCGACGAACCAGCGGGTGATCGTCGTGCGGTCGGGGGCGCCCTCGCGGAAGACCTCCTCGAGGGTGCGGCCGGCGATCCACTCGAGCGCGATGAAGTGACGGACCGCGGCGCCGCGGGTGAACTCGGCGAGCCACGCCTGCTCGCCCGGGTCGACGTGGCGGGGGAGCTGCCAGCTCTCCTCGCCCGAGGCGAGGACGCCGACGATCCCCGGGTGCTCGAGCCGGGCGAGGAAGGCCGCCTCCTGCTGGAAGCGGGCGCGGACATCGGCGGCGAGGCCGTCGCGGAGGATCTTGAGGGCGACCTTGCGGCCGGTCGAGAGCTGGCGCGCGGCGTGGACGGTCGCGAAGCCGCCGCTGCCGACCGGCGGCCCGACGAGGTAGTCGCCGAGCAGCACCCCCTTGATCTCCTCGGGGGCGAGCTTGTGGAGGAGGGCGCCGAAGTCCTTCGCCTGCGCGTCGGCGCGGCCGAGCAGCCGCTTCCAGACGGCGAGGATCTGCGCGCCACGGTCGGCGTCGTGATGGCGCTCGCCCCGAGGCCCGACGTAGACGGCCGACCCGCCGTCCTCGAGCCCGTGGAAGGCGAAGCGGCTCCCCTCGTGCTCGATCAGCCAGGGCGCGGGGAGGCCGGCCCGGTCGAGGAGGTCGCGGACCGGCGATGCCTCTGCGTGAAGCTCGACGAGCGGGAGGAGCGCGTCGCGGGCGGACTCCCACCAGGCGGCGGTCGCCGGCACGTCGTGGACGATCCGGTTGCGCAGCGGGATCGGGAGGCTGAGGAGGTCGCCGGTGCGGAGACGCTTGATCGGGCGGCGAACGAGCTCCGCGAGCGGCTCGAGGCGCTCGGCCCGCTCGGGCGGGACGCGATCGTCGAGGCGCGCGACGACGCGGGCCAGGACGGCGGCCGCCTCGACCCGTCGTCGTGTCGCGGGATCGCCGTCGCGGAGCGCGTGACGGCGGGCCTTCCGGAGCGCCCCGAGGAGCCCGTTCCAGCTCCCCCAGCTCGGGCGCTGGAGCGAGGCGATCGCGCGGAAGAGCTCGCGCGAGGCGACCTCGGTGCCGGCCCAGTCCGCGAGGGCGACGAGAGCGAGCTCGCGGAGCTCGGCCTCGGCGAGGGCGAGGGCGCGCCGGGTGAAGGGTTCGGCGTCGAGGTCGGCGTCGAGGAGTGCGGTCCAGGCGTTCGCGGGCATCGGTCGACCTCCGATGGCTCCCTTCCTTCGGGACTCGCCCGATCGGGAGTCCGAACGAGGCTACCCGGGCTCGCGCCGGATCGCGAGGGTGAGCGTGTCGAAGGTCGAGTCGCCCCAGTGGCGCTTGTAGTCGAGGTCGATGCCGAGGTCGTAGCGGATGATGCCGTCGGCGGCGAGCCCCTCGATCGCGGCGATCTGCAGGAGGCTGCCGATCGAGAGCTCGGAGACGTCGGCGTCGTAGCTGAACTGGAAGCCGCGGTAGGTCTCGCCCTGGACCGCGCCGAGGATGTAGCCGACGTCTCGGCCCTCGCGCCGGGCGAAGGTGACGCGCGTCTGCCCCGTTCCCTCGAGCCGGCCGAGCATGCCCCGGTAGAACGCCAGGATGTCAGGCGAGATCAGGCCGGTGCCGGCGGGACCCTTCCAGCTCCGACGCTCGATGTCGAGGACGCGCGCGAGGATCGCCTCGGCGCCGAGGTCGCCGGCGGGCTCGACCGTGACGCCGGCGGCGCTCGCGCGCGATCGCGCCCGGCGGACGTTGCCCCGGAACTTGCGCGTGCGCCGCGAGAGGAAGCCATCGAGCCCGCCGTCCAGGCTCGCGATCCAGCGGCGCAGGATCGGGCCGCGGCCGAGCCGGTGGCGCGGGCCGAGGGTCTCGAAGAGCGCCCGGAGGAGCGGCCCCTCGGGGTCGAGGCCGCTCACGAGCGCGATGTCCCAGCCGTCGTCGCCGTCGCCGCCGGCGCACGCGATCGCGAGGTCCGAGGCGAGCCGGGCCGGATCGGGGCCCACCACCGGCGAGCTGAAGCCCCACATCGTGTCGAACGAGACGAGGAGTCGAATGCCGGCCTCGACGTGACGAAGGAAGGCGAAGTAGCCGTGCTCGCCTCGGCGGATCCAGGGCCGGAGGCGCTGCCCCCAGGCGGCGTGGGCGCCGAGGATCCAGGGGCTCGAGGAGCAGAACCGATCGATCCCGCGGGTGGCCGCGACGGCCTCGTCGTAGGCGGCGGCCTCGCGCTCGAGGTCGTCGAGGTCCATCGCGACGAGGGCGGCGACCGGCTCGACCGGTTCGTCGGGCCCGTCGGAGGTCTCGGAGCTCGTGCGCGGGCTGCTCGGCATGGCGACCGTCGATTATTACAGATGTCGGAGCTCCCGTCCGGCGACGTCAGGTCAGGGGGGCCTCTCGCAGCTCGACACCATCAACGACGCTTCGAGAAGTGCCGCAAGGTCGCCAGCTCCGAGATCCCGGACGGGCCGTGCGAACTCTTCGAGGACCCTGACGTTTCGCACCGCGCGAAGGAGCAGGTCTGCCGAACCGTTTGCGAAGCGATTGCCGACGGGCGAGACTCGCTGATGAGCGGCTTGCTTCGGGAGGTTCGGGTGGGCCGAACCGGTGTCTTCCCGATCGGAACGTTGCGGAGTAGCCAGCGCCTTCGGAAGGCGCGTGCGCAAGGCGCCGTTCGACGAGTGACCCAGCAGTCCCGAGGTGGACGATGCTCGAAGACGTTCGACGCTCTGACGAGTCTGGAGCTGCGCCGCTGGCGGGGAGATCGAGCTCGGCCTTCGCGCGATCACTCGCGCTGGTGAGCGTCGTCCTCGCGACGGCGACGGTCTCGGCCTGCGCGGCGACGGATGAGCTTCCGTACGAGCGGAGCCGCGAGGTGGTCGCCTCGATTCCGCGGGAGCTCGCCGAGCGGCAGCTCGAGCTCGCCGCGAAGCGGACCGAGGAGAACGAGCTCGGCTTCCCTCGGGGCCACGACCCGGTCGAGCGAGCCGAGCTCGAACTCGGCGAAGACGGGTTCGTGCTGACTTACCACTGGCCAGGCGAGTGGTTCCTCGGAAAGCCGCAGGAAGCGCTCTGACCCCCGCGCTGGCTACCCGGAGAGCGTTGCGATCGGGAAGCCACCGCTCGGCCCACCCGCGAGCCCCGAAGCAGGCCGCCCGCCCGACGGCACCGCCAGTCGGCAATCGCTTCGCACGGAGTCGGAGGGCGGGCCGCCACCCAGCGGCGCGCAGGCTCCCCGGAGAGCGTTGCGATCGGGAAGCCACCGCTCGGCCCACCCGCGAGCCTCGAAGCAGGGCGCCCGCCCGACGGCACCGCCCGTCGGCAATCGCTTCGCTCGGCGTCGGAGGGCGGGTCGCCCGGCGGAACGGAAACCGGCCGACGAACCTCGCGGTTCGCCGGCCGGATCCAGGGACGATGCCTCTCGCGAGGGCTTACCGGAAGCGTCCCTTGAGGACGAAGATCGTGCTGCCGCGGAGCTCGAAGCGCTCCCCGGCGTTTCGCACCTCGTGGCGCAGCACGTTGCCGGTCACCGGGTCGATCACGTCGAACTCGACGTCGCGGCGCGGCTCGAGGATCACGTGGTCGCGGATCCCCATCGGGAAGGTGAAGAAGCGGTTGCCGTTCACTCCGGAGAACGCGCGGACGGCGCCTGCCTGCGCCCGGTGGAGGTCGGGCCACATCTTGTCGACCTCGATGTTGCCGTTCTGGTCGCGGGCGTGCACCCGGAACGGAGCGCCGGCCCAGTGGTGGTTCTGACGCGTCCAGCTCGCCAGGTCGTCCGGGAGGTAGCTCCGCATGTTGCGGTAGACGTCGATCCCGGGCATGGCCGCGAGGTCGGTGTCGCCGCGCACGCCGGCGCCGGTGTGGAAGACGTACATCGGCATGTTGCTGACGTAGGTCGCGATCGCGCCGGCGAGGAGCCGCCTCGGGTCGTTCTCGGTCGCGACGCTCGCGCCCGGGCCGATCGGCTCGTTGTTGCTCGCCACCGCCGGAACGCCCGTGCAGTACTCGTGGTGCCACGCCTGACGGATCGGGCGCCACGGGCCGTCGGCGAGGTTGATGTTGCGGTCGAGGTGCAGCGTCACGATGTCGGCGATCCCGCCGCCGTAGAGGTCCTGCGTGTCGGTGCACTCCTGGCCGAACGGCGCGCTCGCCGCGACGAGGATGTCGGTCCGGTCGTTCATGTAACGGGTGAGCCGCCGGAGCTGACGCATCCCGTCGGGCCCGCCGAAGCCGTTCTGCCACGCCTCGTTCGCGAGCTCGAAGTGGATGATCTTGTGCTCCCGCCCGATCGACATCGCGAGAAACTTGTCGACGAGCCCGAACCGGTCGCTCTCCCGCGGGATCGAGACCTGACCGTCGCCGATGAGGGTCCACTCGACCCGGATCCCGTACTGGTCGTAGGCGAGGTCGGTGACGCCGGCGATCACGTCGTCGTAGTCGGGCCACTGCCAGAGGATCTCGCGGCCGTCCCAGTAGTCGGGTCCGCCGGGGTCGCCGACGACGCCGAGACAGCGGATGTAGTCGAAGCCGTTGCGGGCGAGCAGGTCGAGGGCGTCCTCGAGCTTGCGCCGGTCGTGCTTGTAGGCCCAGGCCGCCCAGAAGAGCGTCGTGCCGAGCGCGTTGAAGCGACCGTCGTCATCCTCGAGGGAGCGCGGCGGCGCGATCCGCACCCGGCCGCGGCGCGCGTTCCGGGTGATCGGCGGCGGCGCCTCGACGGTGACGGTGCGGCCGGCCTCGGCGCCGAACCAGCGGACGCCCTCGTGCACCATCCGCCAGCGCGGGTCGTAGCTGCCCTCGGGCGCGGGGCCGCGGACGGTGAAGCGGAACGTGTGGCGCTGACCCGGCTCGATCCGCGCGCCGTTCGGAAGGCCGACGCGGTTGCCTCCGAGGAACGCGTTCGCGTCGCCGTTGCCGTCGCCGACGCTGCCGAGCTTGTAGAGGCCGGCGGTCCAGGTGCTCGTCCCGGTGTTCTCGAGCTCGACCTCGACCTGGGCCGAGCTCCCCCGGACGATCCGGTCGGGCACGGTGTGCCGGACGACGTTCGCCGCGTCGCCCTGCGCGGGCGGAGGCGGCGGGGGCGGCGGTGGCGGTGGCGGTGGCGGTGGCGGTGGCGGCTGGGTCGGCGGGTTGCGCCGCCGGCCGATGCCGAGCGACGGCTCGGCGGTCAAAACGTGGATGGATCCGAGCGCCGCCGTGGCCACGAGGGCCAGGGCGAGCGTCCGCGTCTTCTTCTGCATCACGATCAGAGTCCCCTCGGTGGTGGTGCGCGGCGCGGCGCGCGGTTCTCTCGCTCTCGAGGGGCCCTACAGTGCGGAAGGCACGGGTCTTCAGGAATTTCGATCGATTAGCGGCTCGTTCGGGTGGCTAA
This sequence comes from Planctomycetota bacterium, assembly GCA_029260755.1. Classification (GTDB taxonomy): domain Bacteria; phylum Planctomycetota; class J058; order J058; family JAJDCQ01; genus JAJDCQ01. The sequence continues at coordinate 15,849 of JAJDCQ010000021.1, forward strand.
CTACTATCTGTTAGGGTTGCTAATCACCACCGTCGTCCCGACGGTCGCCGCCGCCGGCCGAGCGGATGTGGGTCTCGAGCCGGATCCGGCCACGGCCGCCCTGCCAGTTGCCGAGCTCGGTCCACAGGTAGAATCCTTCGTCGAGCTCATCGTCCAGCCCGAGCTGATCCCACGAGCGTTTGAACGATCGAACCGGAGTCGCCTCGTTGTCGACGAGAATCTCGCGATCGACATCGACGCGGACTCCGGCGTCGTCGAGCGACAAGGAGATCACGATCGCGGGGGCCGTGCCGTCGTTCGGGAGCCCCCCGAGGACGTCGAAGCTGGTGTCGCGAATGCCACGGGCCGGAGGATCGGGCGCCGTGTCCCAGATCCGCCCGCGGTCGGACTCCTTCTCGTCCGAGTAGGCGTGCAGCCGTGCGTCGGCGCAGATCTCCTCGGGCGCGTCTTCGGGACCGCTCACGATGGGCGAGCTTCGGTCGAGGTCGTCGAAGACGATCGCGATGAAGACCATCCCCGCCGGGTTCGCGCCGTCGCGCGTGCGGCCCCACCAGTTCGCGCGTCCGTCGGGCGGCGGAGTCGCCGAGGCTCGCGCGATGCCGACGTGGACGTAGGTGCCCGCCCGGGCCGGGTAGCCCATCTGATGAGGCCAACGTCGGGTGTGGTCCTCGGGGTGGTCCTCGAGCTCCGGCTCGTCGATACGCGAGACGTGGAGGTCGCTGATTCTCCACTCGACCTCGAACGGCGCGTCTCGCGTGCCGACTCGATAGGGCGCCGCGTCAGACGTGGTCGCGAACACGCGGGCCCAGGCTCCGTGTGGGTCGGCTCGAAGGCCGTCGGCGATCAAGCCGCCCTCGACTTCCTGGTAGATCCGGAGGTCCGGCTCGTGCGTGTTGTCGTGGTCCAGCGTCCGCACGTCGCCGTAGCGGACGGCGGTCCTCCGCGCGGGCGGAAGGAGGATCTCGGGCGGTTCCGGCGTCGGCTCGGGCGGTGGCTCGGGCTCTGGCGGGGGCTCCGGTTCTGGGTCGGGAGCCGGCGGCTCCGGCTCCGGCTCCGTCGCGGCTTCGGTCGCGGCTTCGGGCTCGGCCGGCGGCTCCGGCGTGAGCTCGTTCGGCCGCGCCCCGAGGGCCGGTCGCCGCTCGGTCGCGCTCCCGAGCCCGGCGATCACGCCGAGGCCGATCGCGATCACAACGACCGCTCCGAACGCGATCGCGACGAGGGGGAGCGCTCCGCCGGACGAGCCCGCGCCGCGGTTCGCGACGGGCGGCGCCCCTGGGACCATCGTCCGCGTCGCCCCGCGCCGCGCCGACGCCCGCTTCGCTCCGGCCGGGCCCAGCTCCGGTGCGGTCCTCGCCCCCGCCGCGTCGAGGAGCCGCCGCGCCTCCTCCACCGCCGCGAGCAGCTCGCTCGGCGATGCGAACCGGCCGGCGGGCTCCTTCGCCATCGCCTTCGCGATCAACGCGGCGGTTGGTTCCGACGCGCCCGCGGCCTCGCGGGCGTCCGGCGGCTCGCCATCGAGGAGCTGCGCGGCGATCGCGATCGGGCTGGTGCCCTCGTAGGGCGGGCGCCCCGAGAGGAGCGCGAAGAGCGTCCCGCCGACGGCGTGGATGTCGCTCCGGACGTCGAGGTCGCTCCGCGCGTCGGCCTGCTCGGGGCTCATGAACGAGGGGGTCCCGACGGCCATGCCCGTCACCGTCAGGCGGTCGACGCCGGTGCCGTGCCGGGCGAGGCCGAGGTCGGCGAGCTTCGCCCGTCCGTCCCGGGTGACGAAGATGTTCGATGGCTTGATGTCCCGGTGGATCAGCCCCGCCTTCGCGACCGCCTCGAGACCGCGGCAGACCTGGGCGATCAGGTCGAGGGCGAGCGGCTCCGGCAGCCGGCCGCCGTGCCGCTCCATCAGCGCCTCCGCGTCGCCGCCCTCGACGAGCTCGAGCGCCATGAAGAGCCGGTCCCCGTCGGCGCCCGCGGAGAAGCAGGTGATGACGTTCGGATGCGAGATCTTGCCGGCGGCGTGCGCCTCGCGGAGGAAGCGACGCTTGAAGTCCTCGTCCCGGGCGAGGCGCGGCGGCAACAGCTTCAGGGCGACCGAGCGGTCGATCGAGAGCTGGCGGGCGCGCCACACCGTTCCCATCCCGCCCTGGCCGAGGGCGGACTCGAGGACGAAGCCGCCGATCCGGACCCCGGGGGCGAGCTTTCCGCCCTCCTCGGAGCCGTAGCCGATCTCGGTTTCGCGTGCGAAGGTCAAGGGATCTCTCGGGTTCCCGCCTCCTTCAGTCTAGCCGGCGTGGCGGAGACGGGCACGCCGGCGCCGCGCTCTGTTCCCGTCGCCGGTCCCGCTTATAATGCTCGCCCCGGCGACTGACTCGGGCCCGACCGGGAGACCCAGGAGCGAGCAACCCCGATGGCCGACCAGGACATCTCCGACAACGGCAAGAAGCGGATCTACCGGATCCTCTGCCACCTCGCCTACTGCGACGGGGAGGTCAGCCCGGAGGAGCGCGCCCGGCTCGACATCTACCGCAAGCGGTTCGGCTTCGACGCGAAGGACGCCGTCCTCATCGAGGCGCAGGCCGCCGACGGCAAGGATCTCTCGATCGGCAAGAACTCCGCCGAGCGCGACTTCCTCGTCCAGGCGATGGTCGACATCGTCGCCGCCGACGGAAAGCTCGATCCCAAGGAGGAGAAGCGCGTCCTCAAGGTCGGCAAGATCCTGGGGATCGACGTGAAGGACCTCGTCGGCTGGCTGCGCAGCGGGCTGCACTGATCGCCTCGGGACGCGCTCACGCCTCGAGCTGCATCCCCCCCGCGCTCCACACGACCAGCACCGTTCGATCCTCGGGCATCGTCCCCGACATGCCCTGGATGAACGCCTTCTCCGCGCCCGCCTCCGGCGGCTGGAAGCCGAGGAAGACGACGGCCGCCTTCCGCGAGGCGCGCCGGATCGCGCGCCGTGCGTCCGCATCGACGATCACGACCGGCTCCGCCTTGATCCGGGCGTCGGAGATGAGCTGGGCGAGATGCCTCGTCGCCTCCTCACGACCTCCCTCCGACGAGATCACCCGCAGCAGCCGAACCGTCCGACCGCGCCAGGGATCGGCCTGACTCAGCAGATAAGCGAGCAGCAGCATCAGGTGCCCGTTCGCCTTCCCGCGCCACCAGACGTCGATCGTTCCGGGAGCCGCGATCCAGGGGTCCGGCGTGCCTGACTGGCTCCGCATGATCACGATGCTACGCTTGAGCCCGGAGATGGTCCGGAGGGTGACGCCGAACTGCTCGACGCGGCTCTCGTCGGAGCTCCAACCGATCAGGACGACGTTCGGACGGAGCGCGCCGATCCCGTAGGCCTGCACGAGTGTCTCGATGCCGAGGCCGAGCTTCGGGCTGACGAGGACGGCCGGGAACGCCTCGAGCCCCTCCTCGCCGAGGAACTTCTCGAGCACCTCCTCCTGCGCCGCGCGCCGATCGAGGTGCTTGGCGACGTCGCCGACGATGATCTGCGCGATCGTCAGGATGCCGCGGCCGCCGGTCAGCCAGTGGCCGAAGACGGCCAGGTTGACGCGGTTGTACGCGCCGCCCGACAGGGCGAGGATCGAGGGCCGCCAGTTCTTCGGGTGGAGCGCCTCCTCCTGGAGTCGCAGGAGCGCCCGGCGCGCCCGCTCGTAGGCGGCGCCCGACTTGGCGTCGCCCCAGGTCGCCTGCACCTGCTTGCGCCCGATCCACCACTGGAGCGCGGCGATGGCGAGGACCGAGGCGCACGCCGCCACCGGGGAGATGAGCAGCATGACGGCGCCGCAGCTCAGCGCGCCGGCGAGCTCGGTCGACCAGTGCGAGAATCGGAACGTCGGCCGGTAGCTCGGGTTCTTGGTCCACGACTCGTAGAACGTCGCGAGGTTCAGATACCCGTAGGTGATCATGAAGAACATCGTGATGATCGGCGCGATCAGGTCGAGATCGCCGAGCATGATCCCGCCCTGCGCGATCACGAAGGTGACGACCGTCGCCCGCCGCGGCTCCGCGCTCGCCCCGCTCCCGTGTCCGAAGAAGCGGAGGCTCGGAAAGATCTCGTCGCGCGCGAGCGCCTGGAGGATCCGGGGGGCGCCCATCATCGACCCGAGGGCCGAGCTGAGGGTCGCTGCGAAGACGCCCGCCGTGATGAGGACGGGGATGAACGAGACGTTCCGGACGACCAGGTTGTCGTCCTGGAGCGCCTCGCGCGACGCCGCCGCGCCGAGGGCGGCGGCCATGAGGAGGTAGACGAGCGCCGTCACGCCGATCGAGGCGAGCGTCCCGCGAGGGATCGAGCGGGCCGGGTTCTCGAGGTCGCCGGACATGTTCGCCCCGGCCATGATCCCGGTCGCGGCCGGGAAGAAGAGGGCGAACATCGTGAAGAAGCTCTGCCCGTTCCACGACGGCTTCAGGTTCGAGGCGAGCCGCTCGGCGTCGGCGTTCATCAGCGCGCCGACGAAGAACGAGATCAGCGACAGGACGAGGACCGCGAGGATCCCGTACTGGACCTTGATCGTCCAGCCGGCGCCGATGAACACGCAGATGAAGACGATCGCGTGGACGACGCTCGCCACGACCGTCGGGTTCAGGCCGAGCTCGGGGAAGGTCGCGAGGAACGCCTCGGTGAAGCCGATCACGTACATCGCCACGCTGACGGCCTGCGCCAGATAGAAGACGACGCCGATCGCGCCGCCGAACTCGACGCCGAGGCTCCGGCTGATCAGGTAGTAGGCGCCGCCGCCCTGGACGCGCGTGTTCGTCGCGATCGCCGAGAGCGAGAGGGCCGTGAGTGAGGTGATCGTCTTCGACAGGAGGACGACGGCCAGGGCGAGGAGCACCCCCGAATGTCCGACCACCTGGCCGAACCGGAGGAACATGATCACGCCGAGGATCGTCAGGGTGCAGGGGGTGAAGACCCCCCCGAGCGTCCCGAACTTGACCGCGACCCGGCCGGGGTCGATGACCCGGGAGACGGGCGGAATGCGCCCGCTGCTCTCACTGGCCGCGCGGATGTTCGCGCTGCTTTGCTGCCTTCGACTTCGGTCGCTTTCGCCGGGCACGGACGGGGAGGCTCTCGCTCGGGGGAGCCCCCATGGAATCGGAACGCGACGGAGATTGCCACGTCCCGGCGGATCGCTCAGGCGACCTCGGCGACCTCCTCGAGCTCGGGGACGAGATCGAGACCGTGCGGGTGGCCACTCACGACGTGGACCCGCCGCTCATCGTCGGCCCAGCTCGCGATCGATCGATGCCAGCGTCCGGCGTCGGTGAGCCGTCCGTCGTCGTCGACGAGAGCGGCCGCGCAGTACGGGCACCGCTGCAGCCGGTGGCTTCCGTCGTGGTCGACGCGAACGAGCGACCCATCGGGGTGGCGCCGGACGCGTCTCTCTCGGGCGGCTTCGATCCAGTCGTGGCACATGGTGTTCTCGGTCTCCCGCGTTCGGGAGAAGCACACTGCGTGCCAGCGCGTTCGCCCCACGGCGCGCCGCGTCGATGCCGGCGCCGACGGGGAATCTCCCGCGGCGCGGGGGAAATCACGCCCGATCAGCGGTCCGTTCGGCGGCGCTCGCGGGGACGCCGTCGGGTCTCGGCGATCGCGAGCTCGATCTCGCCGCGCTCCTCGTCGGCGTCGGCCACGGTGACCTCGAGCCCGGCGCCGATCCCGTAGCGGCGGGCGCGGCTTCCGGACCCGCGGATGAGCGCCTCGCGCTGAGGATCGAGCCGCCAGCCCTCGCCCGGCAGGCGTTCGATCGGAATCGAGCCGGTCACGCCGGTGCCCTCGAGCTGGACGATCAACCCGAACGGCTTGACCGAGATCACGTTTCCCGCGAACCGCTCGCCGATCCGTCCGGCGAACAGGCGGGCCGCGAGCATCCGGAGCCGATCCCCCTCCGCCTTCGACGCGCGGTAGGCGAGCTCGTTGAGCTCCGCGGCCAGCTCCTCGAGCGGACCGTCGATCGCGACCTGGTCGCGCGCCCCGTGCAGATGCCGCTTGATGATCCGGTGCACGGCGAGGTCGGCGTAGCGCCGGATCGGCGAGGTGAAGTGGAGGTAGAGCGGCGCCGCGAGGCCGAAGTGCGCCTCGGGCTGGCAGGTGTAGCGCGCGGGCCCGAGGGCGCGGCGGAGGACCGCCCGGATCGCCGGGGCGCACGACGCCGTCGTGAACTGCGCCTCGAACGCGGCCAGGGCGCGCGGCGTCAGCTCGGATCCGAAGGCGGTCTCGAAGCCGAAGTTCGCGGCGAACGCGGCGAGCGACGCGACCCGCTCGGGCACCGGCGACGGGTGGACCCGGTAGAGGGCCGGGAGGCCGCGGTCGTGGAGCCAGCGGGCGACGGCCTCGTTGGCGGCGACCATCAGGCGCTCGACGAGGCGGTGCGCGGAGTTCTCGGACCGGGCCTCGATCGCGGTCGGCTCGCGCGTCGCCGGGTCGAAGGTGAGGCGCGCCTCGTCGCGGACGATCGAGAGGCCGCCCCGCCCGGCCCGGACGGCCGAGAGGCGGCCGGCCGCCGTCCGGAGCCAGCGGACCGTCTCGCGGACCTCGGCGGGGACCGCGTCGTCGCGGCCTTCGTCGAGGAACGCGGCGACCGCCTCGTAGGAGAGGCGCGCGTCGCTCCGGATGACCGTCTCGAAGACGTCGACCGAGCGGACCTCCCCCTCGGGGTCGATCCGGAGCTCGACGCTGAGGGCGCACCGCTCCTCGTCGGGCAGCAGGCTCGCCTTCGCCTCCGACAACGAGCGCGGGAACATGGGGATGACCCGGTCGGGCAGGTAGACGCTCGTGCCGCGGATGCGCGCCTCGACGTCGAGCGGGCTCCCCTCGGGCGCCCAGGCGTCCACATCGGCGATGGAGACGAGGACGCGCACGGCGCCGTCGTCCTGAGCGGGGAGGACCGAGAGGGCGTCGTCGATGTCGCACGTCGAGGGGGCGTCGATCGTCACCGTCGGCACGTCGCGGAGATCGCGCCGGTGCGCGTTCGCGCGCCGGCTGGCGCGGGCGGCGGCGATCACGGCCTTGGGGTAGGCGGCGCGGATGCTCCATCTAGCGAGCACCCGGACGAGCGGCGCCTCGTCGTCCTCGACGAGCTTGGGGCGGACCGCGGTGCGGCCCTGGATCTCGGCGAGCACCCAGGCGTCGTCGGCGATCTTCGAGGCGCCCTCGAGGGGCCAGTCCTCGTTGGCGACCTCGGGGTCGGGCCGGAGTCGGCGCTTGCCGCCGCGGGAGACGATCACCTTGCCGAACAGGCGGTTCCGGGGGCGCTCCTTCAGGTCGAGGTCGGCGGCGGCGAAGCGGCCATCGTCCTCGGCGATGAGGGAGGCGTCGACGAGGTCGCCGTCGAGGAAGCGAGCGAGCGCCCGCGGCGGGATGAAGGCGCTCCGGGGGATGCCGTCCTGCGGGCCGGCGGCGAGGTCGCCGCCGGGAACGTCGAGGCGGAGGAAGCCGAAGCCGCGAGGGTGAATCGAGACGCGGCCTCGAACGGTGGAGGTTTCGGACATTGGGGTTCTGGTTTCTTCTCTCATATTGGTCGTTGGTTCTGGCGGAGCGAGTCTACCCGCGGAGTCGAACGTGGGCACGGGCACGGGGCTCGCCTCCGGCGAGCAGGATCTTCACCACGGAGACACGGAGAGCACGGAGGTGTCACGGAGAGTGCCTCGTCCCTTTCGATCTCGATGGCGTTCGAGGGCGCGGGAGACGCTGCCCGGCAACGGCTCTCCGTGCTCTCCGTGTCTCCGTGGTGACATCCTCTTCGCCGAAGGCGAAGCCAGGCGGCGTCACCCGCCCAGGTTCACGCGGATCCAGCCGGAGCGGGACTCGCCGATGACGATCCGGTAGACGTGCGCGCTGCCGCGCTCGATCTCGTGGACGTGACCGTCCCGGAAGGTGCCGGCGTTCGCGCCGTCGATCCACAGCTCGGCGGGGCCCGCCCAGCGCAGCTGCACGCGGCGATCGGCGGCGAGGTCGGCGCCGATGGGCTGCCAGGTGGTCTCGCGGTCGGAACGGGCGGCGAAGCTGCTCGCGTGGGGCCGTCCGAGGACGACCCGACCGCGGCGGATGGCGTCGAGGACGCCCTCGGGGCTGCGGTCCGCGACGAGCAGCCAGCAGCCGGGGAGAACCCAGCCGAGGTGGTCGTCACTACCCCCTGTGACGCCGATCCGGCGACCGGCCGTCAGCATTTCTCGATCGAGCCGCCGGAGCACCCGCTCGACGCTCCGCTCCTCGCGCGGGAGGAGGAAGGCGCACTCGGCCGCGTCGACGGTCAGGTTGAACGCCTCGGCGGCGGTGTAGCGATCGCGGAGGGCGGCGTCGGACGGCCCGTGCCCGGACGGACCGATCCAGCCCGCGCCGGGGTCGCCGTCGCGCTTCGACGGCCCCCCGCTTCGGAGCCACGGGCCGAACCCGGGCACGCCCATCCGCCCGGCGAACGGGATCGCGAAGCGGCGCAGGAGCGGGTGGTGGATCACGGCGACGCCGCCCGCGTCGAGGGCGCGCGCGAACGGCGCCGGCTGCGGGTCGAACGTCTCCATCCGGGCGCCCCCGTCGAGCATCGTCACCGAGGTGGGCTCCGGCGGCGGCGCCCCGGCGCCGAGGGCGTCGGCCATGTCGGCGCCGAGGACGCCGACGTGTCCGCCGCCGTAGCTCTCCTCCCAGCCGGTGAGGACGATCGGACCGTCGTCGTCCCGCGTCGTCGCGAGCCGACGGCCGAGCTCCGCGAACGCCGCGACGGCCTCCGCCGGCGTCCCGTCGTCGACCGACAGCCGGGTCAGGCCGCGGCCGCGGCCGCCGTACCCCCAGCGACCCGGATGCGAGGGCCAGAGGTGGGGCGCGAACGCGAGCGCCTCGACGCCGCGCGACCGGGCGAGCGCGACGACCTCCTCGGGGTCGAGCCGCGCGTGGCCGTCCGCGTCCGGCGGGCTCGCGTGGAGATGCAGGTCGGCGGCGATCCAGCGGGCGCCGGGCTCGGCTCCCGGAGGCGCCTCGGCCGGGCCGGCCGGCGCGTCGTCCCCCGCCGGGTCGAGCCCGATCAGCCCGGCGAGCAGGTCGAGGAGCTCCCCGGGGCTGAAGCCGACGCGCACCGTGGCGATCCCCGCGGTGACGCGCGCCTCGAGATCCGCGGCACGATGCCACGGGCGGTCGGGCGAGGCCGCGCCGGTGAGGGCCGGGACGAGCGTCGAGCCGCGGGCGACCGTCCGGCCGACCGGCCGCGCGTCGGTCCAGTCTTCCTCGGCGAGGCGCGCGGTGAGGAGGGTCGGCGGAGCGATCAGCGCGCTCCCGTTCTCGCGGGCGGCGAGGAACGTCACCGGCGCCACCGGCAGCCCGAGGACGAGCCCCTCGGTCCGCCCGAGCGCGCCGTCGCGCAGCCCGACCGTCTCCGACCACGCGGCGCCCGCGCCGACCGCGGCGAGGTCGGTCGCGGTGACGTCGACGGCCACGCCGAGGCCGATCCCGACCTCGAGGTCGATCACGTCGGCGAGGTCGCGCCGCCGGGCGTCGGCCCAGGCGCAGCCGCTCGCGGCCGGGGCCGCGGCGAGGAGGACGGCGGCGATGACGAGGCGCAGCGAGCGCGGCATGACGTCGTAGTCTCCGCGGCCGGGTCACCCGCGCGTCATCGAGTCGGGGGCGCCCGTTGCGACGAGCCCTTTCCCTCGGTCGCTCCCATCGGCATCATGGCGGCGATGCCGTTCTCCGTCGCTGAGACCGCGCGCCCCGCCTCGCTCCAGGGCGCCCTCCTGACGCGCCTGGACGGCGGCCCCGCCGCGCCGCCGCTGCGTGCGTTCGGCGGTCGGACGGCGCGGTTCGAGCTCGTCCTGCGCCCCGACCGCGCCGCCCTCCTCGGCGGCGGCCCCGAGTGTGACGTGCGGGTGCTCGGGCCTGCCGCGCCCGCCGGGCCGACGGCCGCGATCTCGTGGGACGCCGAGCGGCGACGCTGGGCGCTCGAGCGGGTCGTCGGCCCGCGCCTCGCCCCGCGCGTCAACAACCGGCTCGTCGCGGACCCGTCGGTCGCCCTCCGGGACGGCGACGTCGTCACCCTCGCCGACGAGCTCGGCGCCGGGCCGCGGCTGCTCTTCACCGATCTCCGGACGGAGACGCCGATTCCGCCGCTGACCCTCGTTCAGGTCCTGCCCTCGGTCGGCCTGCCCGTCCTCTCGGCCCACGGCGGCGCCAAGACGCACCGGGTGGAGCTGCGGCAGCGGGTCGCCCGGGTCGGCCGCGCCGACCGGTCGGCGAGCCGCGTCGACGTCTGCGTCGATGGCCCGGTCGGGGGCGTCGTCGCCGAGCTCGCCTGGCAGGGCGACCGCTTCACCGTCACCGACGTCGCCGCCGGTCAGGGCCTCTACCTCTCGGGCGGGCGCGTCCCGGCGGGAGAGCCGCTGCCGGTCTGGAACGGGGCGCGCCTCGCCCTCGGCCTCGTCGAGGTCGAGGCGCGGCACGCCCTCGACGGGCCGCCAACGACGCCCGCGATCGCCGATGCGGCGGCGCTCTCGCGGTGAGCGAGGGCGCCGAGCGACCGGTCCTGCTGTCGATCCGCGACGCGAGCCGCGTCTACCGGATGGGCGAGGTCGACGTCCCGGCTCTGCGCGCGGTGACGCTCGACGTGTTCGAGGGGGAGATCCTCGTGATCGTCGGCGCGAGCGGCTCGGGGAAGAGCACCCTCCTCAACCTGATCGGCGGGATGGACCGGCCGACGGCCGGGGCGGTCGTCTTTCGCGGCGAGGACCTCGCCGTCGCGACCGATCGGCGCCTCACCCTGTTCCGTCGGCGCGAGGTCGGCTTCGTCTTCCAGCTCTTCAACCTGATCCCGAGCCTGACCGCCCTCGAGAACGTCCGCGTCGCGATCGAGATCGCCGACGATCCGCTCGACCCGCGCGAGGCGCTCCAGCTCGTCGACCTCGGCGATCGAGCCGACCACTTTCCGAGCCAGCTCTCGGGCGGCCAGCAGCAGCGGGTCGCGATCGCCCGGGCGCTCGCGAGCAACCCCCGGATGGTGCTCTGCGACGAGCCGACCGGGGCGCTCGACTCGGCGACGACGCGTTCGGTCCTCGAGCTCCTCCTGCGCCTGAACGGCGAGCTCGGCAAGACGATCGTCGTGATCACCCACGAGCGACACATCACGCCGATCGCCGACCGCGTCGTGATCCTCCACGACGGCACCGTCGCCAGCATCACGCGCAACGAAGAGCGCGCGGCCGTCGCCGACCTCGACTGGACCTAGCCGGTGGCCCTTCGCTTCACCCTGAAGAAGAAGCTGCTCCGCGACCTCTGGGGGCGAAAGCTCGCCCTCTCGGCCCTCGTCGTGATCGTCGGAATCGGCGTCGCCTGCTACGTCGCGATGGCGTCGGTCTACCGCGACCTCGACGGCGCCCGCGCCCGCTACTACCGCGATCGGCGCCTGGCCGACTTCGCCGTCGACCTCAAGCGCGCGCCCGCCTCGGTCACCGAGCGGGTCGCGGCCCTCCCGAACGTGAGCGGCGTCCGGGGCCGGATCGACTTCGCCGTTCTCCTCGACCTGCCGGGAGTCGACGAGCCGATCACCGGTCGCGCGATCTCGATGCCGCGCCGCCGCGCGCCGGTGCTGAACGACGTCGTCCTCGTCCGCGGGGGGTGGTTCGGCGGCCGGGACGACCGCGAGGCGATCCTGAACGAGTCGTTCGCCGCCGCGCACGGTCTCGGCCCCGGCGACCGGATCAAGGTGACGCTCCTGGACCGGCAGGTCGACCTCCTGATCGTCGGCACGGCCCTGTCGCCCGAGTTCGTCTACCTGATCCCGGCTGGCGGCGGTCTGGCGCCCGACCCGGCCCGCTTCGGCGTCCTCTACTGCCCCGAGGAGCTGCTCGAGCGGAGCTGCGACCTCGAGGGGGCGGTGAACCAGATCATCGGCACCGTCCACGACGACGAGCCGACGGCGATTCGAAACACCCTCGAGCTGATCGGGGACGAGCTCGACGCCTGGGGCGTCACCAACACGGTCGCCGCCGCCGATCAGCCGTCGGTGCGTTTCCTCGCCGACGAGCTCGCCGGGCTGGCCGTCACCTCGCGGACGATCCCGGTCGTGTTCCTCTTCGTCGCGGCGCTCGTCCTGAACGTGCTCGTCAGCCGGCTCGTCCGCCAGCAGCGCACGGTGATCGGGACGCTCAAGGCGCTCGGCTACAGCTCGAGCCAGGTGACGGTCCACTTCCTCGGCTACGGGGTCGTCGTCGGCTTCGGCGGCGGCGTGGCGGGGCTCGCCCTCGGATGGTGGATGCAGACCGGGCTCGTGTCCGTCTACCGGCAGTTCTACGCGGTGCCCGGGATCGAGGCGCACGTCTACCCCGACATCGCGGCGACCGGCCTCGCGATCTCGGTCGGGTTCGCGATCCTCGGCACGGTCAAGTCCGTCCGCCATGCGGCGAGCCTCGCGCCCGCCGAGGCGATGCAACCGCCGCCGCCCGAGGGCGGCCACCGGATCCTCCTCGAGCGCATGCCGTGGCTGTGGGGGCGACTCTCGTTCCGGCGGCGTCTCGTCCTCCGATCGATCTTCCGCAACCCGTTCCGGAGCGGCGTGAGCGTCTTCGCGAGCATGGTCTCGACCGCGCTCGTCGTCACGACCCTCAACAACGCCGACGCCCTCGACGTGATCGTGCGGCACGAGTTCGAGCAGGTGAGCCACCAGGACGTGACCGTCGTGGTCCGCGATCCGATCGACGCGGCCCGGGCGGACGAGGTGACCCTCCTCGACGCCATCGGGCGGATCGAGCCCCAGCTCGTGATCGTCTGCGACGTCGAGAACGGGGCGCGGCGCAAGCGCATCGGCGTGACCGGATTGCCGTCGGGGAACGAGCTCTACACACCGCTCGACGACCGCGGTCGTCGCCTCGTCGTGCCCGAGGAGGGGCTGCTCCTCTCGCGCAAGCTGGCCGACATCCTCGGGGTCGAGGTCGGCGACGTCGTCCGCCTGCGGCCGCTGATCGGGCGCCGCGAGACGGTCCGCGCGCCGATCGTCGGGATCGCCACGATCTACCTCGGCCTCGGTGCGTACGCCGACCTCGGCTACCTGAGCCGGCTCGTCGGCGAGGAGCGGGTCGCCAACTCCGTCCTCGGGGTCGTCGCCGGCCGCCGCGCGACGGCCGAGCTCTACCGCGGGGTGAAGGAGCGGCCCGCCGTGATCGGTGTGGGCGAGCGCCGGCGGGCCCTCGACCAGATCCAGCAGACGTTCGGCGAGGTGATGGGGACGTTCATCGGCGTCACCGTCCTCTTCGCCGGGCTGATCGCGTTCGGCGCCGTCCTCAACACGGCGCTCGTGAGCCTGTCGGAGCGCGAGCGCGAGGTGGCGACCCTGCGTGTCCTCGGCTATCACCCCGGGCAGGTGAGCCGGATCTTCAGCGCCGAGAGCGTCGCGCTGAACGGCGTGGGCATTGGGTTCGGGCTGCTGGCCGGCGTCGGCCTCACCCATCTCCTGTCGCTCGCCTACGACACCGAGCTCTACCGCTTCCCGGTGGTGATCGCTCCGGAGAACCTCGCCCTGGCGTCGGCGCTCATGGCGGCCTTCATCGCCGCGGCGCAGCTCGTGATCTACCAGCTCATCCGCGCGCTGGAGTGGCTCGCCGTCCTCCAGGCCCGCGGGTAGCTCGACCCGTCACCGATCGGCGAGCCGGGCGATCGCCCACGACCGGGTGATTTGCTCGGGGTCGCCGAACCGGACCGCCTCGACGTAGTGTCCGCGCGCGGCCTCGGCGTCGCCCGCCCGCTCGGCGAGCAGCCCGAGGAGCCAGCGCGCGAGGTGGATGCGGTCGCGGGGCGTCCAGGTCACGCTGTGCGTCTCGGCCGCGCGGAGGAGAACGGCCGCCTGTCCGGGGTGGGCGACGGCGCGAGCGAGGGTGGCGTCGAAGCCCCGACGCCCTCGGGCGACCAGCTTCGCCGGACCCGGGTCGGCGCCCTCACCGAGGGTCGCCAGGAGGAGGATCGGGACCGTGTCGTGCGGCTTGCGGAGGCGCTCGAGCGCGCCGGCGAGGTCGGCGGCCGCGGCGCGCTCGTCGCCGGCGAGGGCGTGGGCCATGCCCCGGGCGAGGAGCGCCTCGCCGCGATCGGGGTGCCGCGCGAGGTAGCGGTCGTAGTCCTCGATCGCCGGCGCGAAGGACCCCGCCTCGAGCCGGAGCATCGCGCGGGTGAGGCGGAAGCCGACCTGGTCGGGCGGCGCGACCGCGACCGACCGGTTGGCCGCGGCGAGCGCGCTCACGGTCTCACCCGAGGCGTGGAGCACGCCCGCCAGCCCCTGCCAGCCGGCGGCGAGGTTCGGCGCGATCTCGGTGCACCGCTCGTAGGCCACGCGGGCGCCGTCGAGGTCGTCGATCTTGCGGAGGCTCAGCCCGAGGTTGAGCTGTCCGACCTGGTGCTTTCGTTCGGTCCTCAGGGCTGCCTCGAAGTCCTCGACCGAGCCGGCGTGCCGACCGATGCGCATCCGGTGGAACGCGCGCTCGAGGAGGGGGCCGGCCTGTCCCGGCGCGCGGGCCACGGTGTCGTCGAGGTCGCGGGACGTCGTCTTCGAGAGCTCCATCTTGAGGCGGGCGAGCCAGAGCCAGGCGTGGGCCAGGTCGGGCGCGAGCTTCGTCGCGCGGATGCCGTCGGCGAGCGCGCCGGGAAGGTCGCCCGTCTCGGTCCTCGCCCAGCATCGCAAGGCAAGGGCCGGCCCGTCGTCGGGCGCGAAGGCGAGCGCCTCGTCGATCCAGAAGAGGACGGAGGGCGCATCGCCGGACCGCTGGAGCTGCCAGCTCCGCTCGATGAGCTTCCGGGCGCGCTCGTCCATGACCGGACGGTTTCGCGCGTGGAGGTCCGGGACGTAGGGAATCGTCGCGTCGGCGAACGCCGAGTCTCGCTCGGAGAAGCGGCTGACGTGCGCCCAGTGGATGGTCGCCACCGCCTCGGCGTCGCCGATCCGGCCGAGCGCGCGCCCGACGATCGCGGCGTGACGAGGCGCGAGGACCGTCGCGAGGTGCCGGGCGAGCGCGTCGGTGCCGCCGCCGAGCGCCCCGAGGACGTCGCAGCACAACCCGGCGGCGCGCCAGTCCGTCTCCGCGACGGCCTCGTCCTGGTGGGCGGCGGCGGGGACGAGGCCGAACGGGGAGACCCTCTGGGCGCGCGCGGCCCGGAGGACGAGCGAGTTCAGCCGCGCGACCGCCTCGTAGTCCGAGCTGCCCGGCTCGAGGAGATCATCGCCTCGAGGGATGAGGATGATCGCGACGGCGCGCCGGAGGGTGTCGCCGTCCTCGGGCGAGCCCAGCCCGACGATGTAGTCGCGGAGGACCCCGCCGAATCGCTCGGTGTGCTCGTCGAGGTGGGTCACCAGCCGATCGACCGTCGCGTCCCGATCGGGCGTCTGGACGAGCCGGGTCACCCAGCGGTCGTAGCTGGCCCGGTCGGTGAGCTCGCCGTTGCGGGCGCTCTCGATCGCGTCATCGACGAGCGCCTCGGCGACCTGCGCGGCGGCGTCGGCGCGGTCACGGTCTCCCCGGGAGACTCTCTCGAGCGCCGCCTGATCGGCCGCGGCGACGGCGCGCTCGAGCTCCTCGTCGAGCGCGTCGCGCAGCGCGCCCTCTCGTCGCGGCGCGGCGATGACGCGCTCGTGGACGAGGGCGCCGACGCTGATCCCGACGACGACGCCTGCGATGGCGAGGGTGACGACGCCGAACCGCCGGCGTCCCGCCCAGCGTCGGGCTCGGAGGAGTGGCCCGGCGGGTCGGGCGCGGATCGAGCGCCCGTCGAGGAACCGGCCGAGGTCGTCGGCGAGCGCGGCCGCGGAGATGTAGCGATCATCCGGGTCGCGCTCGAGGCATCGGAGCGCGATCGTCACGAGGTCGGGTGGGATCGAGGGGTCGAGCGCGGCGGGCGAGGGCGGATCGCCGTGCAGGATGTTCTGGAGGATCACGAGCGGGCTGTCACCCGAGAACGGCGGTCGCCCGGCGAGGCCGCGAAAGAGGACGGCGCCGAGCGCCCAGATGTCGGTGCGCGGGCCGATGGCCGGCGTCTCACCGCGGGCCTGCTCGGGCGCCATGTAGTGGGGCGTGCCGACGACCTCGCCGGTCAGGGTGAGGCGCGAGCCGCTCAGGTCGCGGGCGAGGCCGAAGTCGGTCAGCCGCGCGACGCCCTCGGCGGCGTCGATGATGACGTTCGCCGGCTTCACGTCGCGGTGAGTGATGCCGTGTCCGTGCGCGTGGTCGAGGGCGAGAGCGACCTCGCGCACGATCCCGGCGACCCGCTCGGGCGGCGTCGGCGTCGGGCGGCGGAGGAGCTCCTCGAAGCTCGGACCGTCGACGAGGTCCATCACGATGTAGGGGCGACCCTGGTCGTGGCCGACCTCGTGGACGGCGACGATCCCGGGGTGACGGAGCTTCGCGGTGACCCGCGCCTCCCGGACGAACCGCTGGACGTCCTCGGGATCGGCCGCCGCGTTCGCCGCGCCGATCATCTTGATGGCGACGCGCCTGCCGAGCGACGGATCGTAAGCCTCGAGGACGAGCCCCATCCCGCCGCGTCCGAGCTCGCGGGTGACCTGGTAGCGGCCGATGCGGTAGCCGCCGGGGCCGAACGAGCCCGAGCCCGACGAGGAGGCGGACCGGGGCAGGTCCCGAGGCAGACCTGGGTCGGTCGGATTCATGGAACGGCGCTACTGCGGACCGACGCGGAGGCGCGCCCACGACGTCGTGATCGACGCGGGGTCGCCGAACCGGATCGCGGCGGTGTAGTGACGGCGTGCGACCTCGACGCTCCCGGCGCGGGCGGCGAGGCGACCGAGCACCCAGTGGGCGAGGTGGAGGCGGTCGCGGAGCGGGCCGGTGCTCGCTTCGTCCGTGACGACGTCGAGGAGCCCGTCGGCAGGGTCATCGCCCAGGACGACGCGGGCGATCGACCCCGGAAGACCCGGCGCGGACGCCAGCGCGCGGATCGGTCGGAGATCGGCGCCGCTCTCGAGGGTCGCGAGGATCACGGCCGGGGCGACGTCGTGTCGAGACGGGCTCGCGGCGATCGCCAGCCTCAGGTCGGCGGCGGCGGCCGGATCGCGCAGAAACGCGCGCGTCATCCCCCGACCGAGCAGGGCCGAGGCGTCGTCGGGGTCGCTCGCCAGGTACGCGTCGTAGTCGAGGAGGGCCGCCTTCGCGTCGCCGGCATCCAGACGGAGCTGAGCTCGTAGGAGTCGAGACGAGGCGGCCTCGTTCGGCGGCGCACGGCGGACGGCCCTCTCGGCCGCGGTGACGGCGTCGGCGGTCAGGCCGAGGTCGCGGAGGACCTTCGCCAGCCCCGACCAGCCCGGGACGTGGTCCGGTCGGTCGCGCACGCTCCGAGCGAACGCGGAGCGGGCGGGCTCGAGCTCGCCGATCCGATGGAGGCTTCCGCCGAGGCTCGACCAGGCCCCGGCGTCGGACGGATCGAGCGCGAGGGCGGCCTCGAGATCGATGATCGCCTCCCGGTGGCGGCCGAACGAGGCGTGGAAGTTGCCCCGCTGGGCCCGGAGCTGCGGCTCGGCCGGCGCGGTCTCGATCGCCCGGTCGAGGTCGGACTGAATCGAGCGGAAGAGCTGCATCTTGACGACCGCGAGCGCGAAGCTCGCTCCGCCGAGATCGCCGCCGAGCCCCGCCACGCGATGGACGTCTCCGAGGGCGCCCCGGAGGTCGTCGGCGTCGACCCGCCTGCGGGCGCGCAGCCCGATCAGCTCGGCGTTGGTCGGGTCGAGGCGGAGGGCCTCGTCGAGAAGGATGGTGACCTTCTTCTGGTCGTTCCGGCTGGCGGCCTCGCCCATGTGGCCGATGATCTGCTGGACACGAAGCTCGACCGTCTGGCGCTCCCGGTCGACGAGGTCGGGAACGTACGGGAGCACGGCGCGGGCGAACGACCCCTCGGCGTGCGGAAAGCGCCGGCCGTAGGCCCATCGGATCGTCGCGACCGACTCGGGGTCGCCGACCCTTCCGAGGGCTCGGCCGACGATCGCCGAGTGGACCGGGTCCGGAGTCGCGGCGAGGTGGCGACGGAGGGCGTCGCCGCCGACGCCGAGCGCGCCGAGCACGTCGCAGCAGAGCTCGGCGGCGCGCCACGTCTCCTTCGGGACTCTCCGGCGCTGATCGATCCCGACCGCGTCGTATCCGAATCCGCGCGCTCCCTGCCTGGGGCCGATCTCGAGGAGGAGCGCGTGGAGCGTCACGATCGCGTCCTCCTCCGGGGAGCCGGCCTCGAGGGCCTCGTCGCCCCTCGGGGTCAGGAACGTGTCGGCGGCGAGTCGCAGCTCGGCGACGTCGTCGGGCGTCCCGAGGTGGGTCACGTACTCGCGCGCGGCGTCGATGAGCTTCGTCGTCAGCTCGTCGAGTCGCTCGGTCAGGCGGTCGACGACCGCCTCGGAGGGCTCCGCCCGGATGAGCTGCGCCCTCCAGTGATCGTAGACGGCGAGACGTTCGAGCTCGCCGTCACGCGCGAGCACGAGGGCGTCGTCGACCAGGATGATCGCCTCGCCCGCGTCGGGGACGGGCGCCTGCGGCGCCTTCGCGGACGTGAGCTCGGCGCGGATCGCCGCCTCACGCTCGGGTGACGCCACGAGGCGCTCGTGGACGAGCGCGCTGCCGAGGGCGGCGACGAGCACCGCGCCGATGGCGACCGAGACGCTCAGGCTGCGGCGTCGCAGCCAGCGGTGGAGGTGGGTGAGCGCGCCGGCCGGGCGGGCCCGGATCGAGCGCCCGTCCAGGAACCGACCGAGGTCGTCGGCGAGGGCCGCGGCCGTCGGGTAGCGGTCGGCGCGGTCGTGCGCGAGGCATCGCAGCGTGATCGTGACCAGGTCGCGCGGCACCGACGGGGCGACCGCGGCGAGAGGCGGAGGCTCCTCGCTCAGGAGCCTCTGGATCACCACGAGCGGGCTGTCGCCGTCGAACGGCGGCCGCCCCGCGAGCGCCCGGAACAGGACGGCGCCGAGCGCCCAGACGTCGGTCCGGGGGCCGAGGTCCTTCTCGCCGCGGGCCTGCTCGGGGGGCATGTAGTGAGGAGTGCCGAGGACATCCCCGGTCAGGGTGAGGCGCGTGCCGGCGCGGTCGGACGCGAGGCCAAAGTCGGTCAGGAGCGGGCGGCCGCCGTCGGTCTCGTCGATGAGGACGTTCTCGGGCTTCACGTCACGGTGGGTCACGCCGTGACCGTGGGCGTGGTGGAGCGCGGCCGCGATGTCGCGGGCGATCGCGGCGACCCGCTCGGGCGGGAGCTTCTCGCGGCGAAGGAGCGCCTCGAGGCTCGGTCCCTGGACGAGGTCCATCACGATGTAGGGCTGGCCGTGCTCGGCGCCGACCTCGTGGACGGCGACGATGCCCGGGTGCCGGAGCCTCGCCGTGACGCGCGCCTCGCGGACGAACCGCTGCACCTCCTCGGGGTCGGTCGCGCTCTGCGCCGAGCCGATCCTCTTGATCGCGACGCGCCGACCGAGCGCCGCGTCGAACGCCTCGAGAACGACGCCCATCCCGCCGCGGCCGAGCTCCCGGACGACCTGGTAGCGACCGATCTTGTAGGTCGGGAGGCCCGGGAAGGGGCCGTCGTTCGACGCCGGTCGACGGGCGCGCGACACGGGGGGACGGTCGCGGTGAGGGACGGGATGGTCGTCGTGTCTCTTGGGGGGCGTGATCGGCATCGGTCGACGATGACCGACGGGCGGCATCGGCCGCAAACTGCCGCGGGCTCAATGCGCTCCCGAGAGGACGAACGGCGCCCAGTGAAACGGCGACGCGCCGGCGTCGATCCGCTCGAGCTTCGCGCGGCGGAGCGCCGCGGCCGCGGAGAGCCCGGCGCGCCGGTGGCGATGGAACGCGGTCATGAGGGCGGCCGTCTCCGCGTCGGCGACGCGCCAGAGCGAGAGGCAGGTTCGGCGGGCGCCCGCGATGAGGAGGGCGCGGTTGAGCCCGAGGATCCCCTCGCCTCGTCGAAGCTCTCCTCGACCGGTCTCGCATCCCGAGACGACGACGAGCTCGCTCCGGAGCTCGATCGTGAGGATGTCGGCGACCTGGAAGAGCCCGTCCTCGGCGTCGCCCTCGCCGGCCGCGAGGAGCACGCCGGAGCGGAGCGGGGTCTCGTCGTCGATCAACCCGTGCACGGCGAGGTGGATCGTGTCGTGGTCGTGGGCGCGGAGCTCGCGCTTCAGGGCGGCCTCGGTCGCGGCGGCGCCGCGGAGACCGACGCCGGGCTCGTCGTGGAGCCTCGCGTTCGCCGCGACCTCGGCGCGGGCGTGGGGCAACGGCTCGAGCGGCTCCCCCGTCGGGGCGCGCGCGGTCCCCGGTCCGCCGTCTTCTCCGGCGATCGGGAAGGCGAGGGCGAGGAGGAGCCCGGCGGCCTCCTCCGCGCCGTCGCCCCCGGCCGCGGCGAGGCGGGCGAGGACCGACGCCGAGGGGGCGTAGCTCACCGGCGCGCGCCGCAGCAGCGACGCGGCCGGCTCGGATCCCGGCACGGTGAGCACCTCGAACGGGAGGAGGTGGAGCGCGCCGTCGGGGACGATCACGAGGGGCGCCTCGGCGGGGAGCCGTTCGACGATCGGGCCGAGGAGCTTCTCGCCGAGCGAGCGCGTGGACGTGGCGATGGCGTCGGGGAGCGAGCGCTCCGGCGGGCGGGCGAGGAGCCGGACCAGGCCTCGCGCGTCGGCCTCGAGCTCCTCCCGCGGGGCGAGCCGGGCGACGTGCTCGCCCTCCTCGGTGACGACGAACGCGAACGAGACCGGGTCGGTCAGGGCGTAGACGACGAGCGCGCCTCCGTCGGGGACCGCGGCGCGGATCGCGGCCAGATCGGCCGGCGCGATGGCGGGGCGCTCGAGCTCGGTTCGCCGCGGGCTCGCGGCGCGGACCCTCCGCTCGGCGTCCTCGAAGGCGTGGGTCGCCGCGTCGAGGGCCGCGTCGAGGTCGGGCTCGGGCGGATCGCCGCGCTCGGCGCGCGCCCGGATCCGCGCCTGGGCCGTCGAGAGCTGCCGGCTCGCGGCGGCGCGGCGGGCGCGGACCGCCCGGTCGACGGCGAGGGCGGCGCCGACCTCGGGGCGGTCGAGGATCGCGAGCAGCTCGCGCGCCTTGCGCCGCTCGGAGGAGCCGAGGGCGTGACCGAACGCGCGCCGGGCGGCCGCCTCGTCGCCAGCCCGGACGGCGCGCTCGATCCGGACGACGAAGAGCTCGGTCAGGACGTCCCAGGCGTTGCGCTTCTCGAAGGTGGTCATGCGCAGCTCCTCGGTCGGGAGCTGCGCCCGTTCGAGCTCGAGGTAGCCGCCGGCGGCCAGCATGTCGGCGGCGGCCTCGTCCCAGCGGCCGAGCTCGCTCCGGACGAGGCCGCGCTCGATGTGCGCGTCGGCGAGGAGCGAGGGGTAGACCTCCTCGCCGAGGTCGCGGATCACGTGCCCGAAGCTCCGCTCGGCCGCGTCGAGGTCGCCCTGCGCCTTCTCGACCATCCCGAGCGAGAGATGGGTGGCCGCGGCCGAGTAGGGGTTCCGCTGCAGGCCCTCGTCCTCGAGGGCGGCGCGGAGGAGCGGCTCGGCCTCGTCGATCCGGCCGCGGTCGAGGAGCTCGCGGGCGGTCATCACGCGGGCGGCGCCGGTGTGGATCGAGCGATGCTCCTCGGCGAGGGCGAGGCAAGCTCGAAGCTCGGCCAGCGCGGCGTCGCGGTCGCCTCGCGCGTTGCTCGCGTGGGCGAGCACCCATCGCGCCTGGATCTCGTGGTCGACGAGGCCGGCGGCGCTCGCCCAGGTGAGCACCTCGGTCGCGAGCGCCGTCGCCTCGTCGAGCTCGTCGAGGCTGACGTGGAGGTTGGCGCGCGCGAGGAGCGTGACCATCCGGTTCTCGGCGTCGCCGCTCCCGGCGAAGCGCACGCCCGCACGCTCGAACAGGGTCTGGGCGTGGGCGAGGTCGCCGGTGAGATGGGTGACCCGACCCTGGAGCATCTCCATCGCGGCGACGACGTCGGGCCGGACGCCGTCCCAGCGGGCGATCGCCTCGTCGGCGCGCCGCCAGACGCTCTCGAGGTCGCCGAGGCGGAACTCGGCCTGGGCGAGGTAGACCAGGATCACCGAGCGGAGCGCCTCGGGGCCGCCCGTTTCGACGAGCGGCAGCGCCGCGAGGGCGTGACGCCTCGCCTCCTCGGAGCATCGCTCGTGCTGGGTGAGCTTGGCGAGGGCGGTCAGGAGCGAGCAGAGGCGCGCGTCGTCGCCGGCCTCGCGGAGCGGCGCGATCAGGGCGGCGCCGCGCTCCCGGATCCGCGCGCGTCGCTTCGCGCGGAGCCTGCTCGGACTGACCGACGTCAGGGGAGGACGGCGAGGAGGAGGGCTCCGGCGAGGAGGAGCGCGCGACGGGCCGGACGAAGACGACGAAGATGATGATGAAGATGAAACGAGGGGGACGTCATCGGTCGAGACTCCTGCACGAGAGCTGGCTACGAGGGGCCGGGCCGTGCCCGGCGCTCATCGAGGGGGCGTCGCTCGCCGAGGGGACTTTCACATCTAGTCGCAACTGACGATCGGCGGTATGGTTGCGAGGGTCCGAGCTCCGAGGAGGCCCCGCGCCGTGCGTCCGATTCGCTCCGTTCCGACCCCGCTCGCGCTCGCCGTGACGCTGGCGCTCGTCGCCGGGTGCTCGCCCGCGGCGGAGGTCGACGTCGTGCTCGTCTCCACCGGAACGATCGTCGAGAGCTTCGACGAGCCGGGGCGGACGCGGCTGTCGCGAACCCACCGGGTCTCGATGTCGGTGGACGCTCGCGTGGGGCGGGTCGAGCTCGAGCCGGGCGACGCGATCGAGAAGGACGCGCCGATCGTCCTGGTCGACCTCAAGCCGTTCGAGCTGGTCGTCGCCGAGGCGGAGTCGGCGATCACCGAGCTCGACGCCCAGCTCGACGTGAACGCGAACGAGGAGCTCGAGGACACCGCTCGGGACTACGTCCAGCAGACGATCGCCGCGTCCGAGGAGGCGCTCCAGGCCGCGCAGCAGCAGGTCGAGGCGGCGAAGGCGCGCTCGGAGCGGGCGGCGCGCGAGGCCGAGCGCTCGCGCGAGATCTTCGAGAGCGGCGGCCTCACCTCGCCGAGCCAGGTCGAGGACGCCGCGCTGCTGGCCGACACCTCGCGGATCGACTGGCTCCAGCAGCAGTTCATCGAGCGGTCGTTCGCCACGCTCATCACGGCGATGAAGCTCGGGCCGCGTCTGATCGACAACTGGCTCGCGCGCCGGCGTCTCGAGAGCCACGTCATCAAGGCGCAGCGCGCGCAGGCGAGCGTGCGGCTCGAGCGGGCCCGCTACCGGCTCGCCCTGGCGAAGGGGCTCGTCTCACCGGTGGCCGGAGTCGTCCTCCGCAAGCTCGACCCCGGCGAGAGCGCGCTCCCGGCCGGCGCGCCGCTCGTCGAGATCGGTGACCTGGCCGACCTCGAGGTCGTCGCCGACGTCCTCAGCTCCGACGCCCTCTCCCTCGCCGTCGGCGGACCGGTGACGCTCGATCCCGGCGGCGGGCGGCCGACGATCGCGGGTCGCGTGAAGCGGATCGAGCCGGCCGGCTTCACCAAGCTGAGCAGCCTCGGCGTCGAGCAGCAGCGGGTGAACGTCATCGTCGGCTTCGACGCGGTGCCCGATGGGATCGGCGTCGGCTACCGGCTCGCCGCCCGCTTCGTGACCGGGACGAAGGATGACGCGGTGATCGTGCCGCGGTTCAGCGTCCTGCAGAGCGCGACCGGCGTCCATCACGTCTTCGTCGTGGAGAAGGGGACGCTGAAGCGGCGAGACGTGACCCTCGGGCTGAGGAGCGACCTGCAGCTCGAGGTGGCGAGCGGGCTGGCCGCGGGCGACCGGATCGTCCGGGCGCCGGATGCCGACCTCGTCGACGGGGGGCGGGTGTCGGTCCGCGACCCCGCGGAGTAGCCGCCGGCTGCGATGATCGGCTTCGCCGATCGACTTCTCACGCAGAGACGCAGAGGTTCTAGCGGAGACGCAGAGATCCCAGAGAGTCTCTTCTCGAGCGGTCATCCTCGGCGCGCTCCGAGACCCTCTGCGTGCTCTGCGTTTCCTTTGAAACCTCTGCGTCTCTGCGTGAAACACGAGAACCGGTGCTCAGTCGAGCACCTCGAAGTCCCCGTCCTCGCCATCATCACCCTCGTCATCGGCTTCCGCTGCGCCATCGCCGCCGAGGCCGAACGGCAGCCCACGCCGCTGCACCCAGGTGATGCCGATCGCGGTCGGCAGGGCGAGGACGCAGAGCGCCATCACGAGCCACAGGATCGGCGACGGCGAGTAGATCCCGACCTTCTCGCGGAGCACCTCGAGGTCGGTCGTCAGGCCGGCCGCGAGGCCGCTCTCGATCACGCGCTGACTCTGCCAGTAGCGGTAGCTCGAGAGCATCAACGCCGTCTCGGCCCCGCGGTTCAGCAGCATCCACCAGCCCCAGAGCGCCCATATCGGGCGCTCGATCGGGCGCTCGAGGTCGGGCGCGAGGGCGCGGTGGAAGCAGAGGCTCGCGCCGCCGATCTCGAAGAGGATCCCGCCCGCTACCGGCAGGAGCTGCCGGGCGGGGCTGAACGCGAGGGCGGCGTAGACCGAGACGAGCGCCAGGATCGAGAAGAAGACGGGCTTGCGCGCGCGGAAGGTGTGGGCGGCGGCCAGGCCGGCTCCGACGATCACGATGCAGATCAGGATCTTCTGCTCTTGCCAGGTGGTGACGCCGCCGCCGGCCGGGCTCACCGCCGGGACGCTCGGCATGCCCATCAGCCACGCGCAGACGCAGTGGCCGATCTCGTGGACGAGGGTGGCGAGGAAGTTGAAGACGTAGGCCGGCAGGTAGAGCACCTTCGCGAGGGGGAAGATCAGCAGCCCGACGCCGAGGGCGAGGGCGGGGTGGCCGGTCCACGCGGGGAGGCCGGAGACGACGGGCTCGGGCGGAGAGGGCTCGATCGCCATGGCGGCGATGCTATCATCGCGGACCCATGAGCCAACCAGGACTGCACGGTGCCCTCCTCGACTGCGTCGACGTCCCGCCCGGGATCACCGTCTCGGGCGCCGGCGGCGGGCCGCTCGGCACCCTCGTCCTTCGGCCGGAGAGCCCGGTCTCGATAGGGCCGGGCGAGGGCTGCTCGGTTCGGATCCGCGGCTTGAAGCGGAACGACTCGTCGTTCGGCGAGATCGCCTGGAGCTCCACCGGCTGGCGGCTCATCCTCGAGCACGACCCCGCCGGTCCGTTCGCGGTCGACGACGACTTCGAGTCGCGGGAGGTCCGGGACATGGCCGACGGGGCGGGGTTCAAGATCGAGGATCACGAGCGCCGAGGGCCTCGGTTCGTCCTCACCGACCTGCGCGCGACCGACGGGCCCCCGGAGCTGACGATCGAGCAGGTCGGTCCGCCCGGGACGGCGCCGGCGCTCTCGACGCCCTACGGCGAGACGCAGCGCTCGATCACCGTCCGTCAGCGAGCTCTCGTCCTCGGCAAGCGCCCCGATGCCGTCGATGTCCGGATCTCGACGACGCCCGGCGTGAGCGGTCGTCACGCCGAGATCCAGTGGCGCGATGGCGCGTACTGGCTGCGCGACATGGGGACGGCCGGCGGCACGTTCGTCGGTCCAGACGACCGGCCGCTCGCCTACGAGAGGAGCTGGCGCCTGAGCCCCGGCGAGCGAATCCGCCTCGAGCGGGTCGAGCTCGAGCTCCGCTACAGCGGCTGGACCGGGAGCTGACACGGTAAGGGGCCATCAAGCTCGTTCAGGTGCCGATGGTCTCGCCTTCGGCGAGCAGATGTCACCACGGAGGCACGGAGACCGGAGAAGCGACTGAGGGCGCCGTGTCCCGGCTCGCGCGCGCCGACCGGCTCCAGGGATGGCTCCCTCTCGGTCTCGGTCACGCGAGGCGACGGGAGCCAAGAGAAGGAGCGCCGGGATCGGTCCGCGACGGGACATCATCCGAAGCTGCTCCGTGCCTCCGTGCCTCCGTGGTTCCATCTCTTCATCGACCTGAGCGAAGTTGATATGCCCTACGCGGTATACTCGGGCCTCGCCGATCGGAGGTCTCGACCATGCGCCGTCGTCCCCGTCTCGTCTCGCTCGCCCCGGTGGCCGTTCTGCTCGCGCTCGCGGTCTCCGCGCTCGCCCGCGGCGACGTCGTCACGATGAAGGACGGCCGCGTCTACCGGGGCGCCGTCGACGAGCGCGACGGCGTCGTCACGATCACCCTGAGCGACCGCTTCTACCGCGTCGCGAAGGCGCAGGTCGACGAGATCGTGAAGGAGTCCGCCGCCGCCTCGATGGACTGGCGGTTCGTCGGCCAGCCGATCAACGCGCTCGATCCCGATCGCAAGGTGAAGGGGAAGCTCGATCCGGTCACCAAGTTCGTCTCGACGACGGGGCTCGGCGCCGACGGCCGGCACACCCGGGTGGTGATCGATCCGAAGCTCGGGCAGGTCGAGGTCGAGCTCGCGATCACGACGCTGACGCCGTCGGTCTACACCGTCGAGGGCGTGAACTACGACACCCGCTGGTCCTACGACACGGCGTCGCTCGGCTCGGGGATGGTCGAGACGCTCCTCGGGCGCGTCGCCCCGACCGACGACCCCCGGGCGCAGCTCGAGGTGGCCAACTTCCTCCGGCTCGCCGGATTCCCCCACGCCGCCGATCGGCGCCTCGGCACGGTCAGCGCCGGCGGCGACGTCGAGCAGGCGCAGATCGACGCGGAGCGCGCGGCGATCGGCGCCGCGCTGACGGAGCGGGCCCAGGCCGAGGCGAGGCTGGCGCTTCGCCGCGATGACATCGACGGCGCGATCCGGGCGCTCGACGGGCTCGGCGATCGCGCGACCGACGAGGCGAGCGCGGAGCTCGCGCGCATCCGCGCCGAGCGCGACCGTCGCCTCGAGACGCGCGCGTGGGTCGAGACGGCCGCCGCGGCGCTCGATGCCGGCATCCTCGAGGCCCGCCTCGAGCGGCTGGCGAAGGGCCTGCCGCTCCCCGCGTCGGCGCGGATCCACGCCGCGTTCGGCGAGGGCTTCGACGCGGCCGCCGAGGCGGGCAAGGACGCGACGGCCCTCGCCCGGCGGATGCTCCTCGTCGGGCGCTACGGCGACGTCATTCCCGAGGCCGACCTCGCCCGCCCGGACATGGTCGCGCGCCTCGCCGAGGTCGAGCGCTGGGTGGCCGACTACCTCGGGACGGCCGATCGGAAGGAGGAGCGGGAGCTCCTGAAGAAGATCGGCAAGACGAAGGGGATCCCGCTCGCGACGTGGGCCGCCTTCGCCCGTCGGGCCCGCCGCCCCGCGCCCGAGGTCGACATCGCGCTCGTCGTCGATCGGCCGCTCAAGAGCCGCGTGACCGACCACTACCTCATGCTCCTGCCGCCGTCGTATCACGAGGCACGCGAGTGGCCGCTCGTCGTGACGATCCACGGCCAGACCTCGCGCGCCGAGAGTCAGCCCCAGATCTGGCAGCGCGAGAGCTTCCGGCGCGGCTACATCCTGATCGCGCCCGAGTACCAGCGGTCGAAGACGAACTTCCCCCGCTACCGTTTCAGCCACGACGAGCATCGCGCGGTCCTGGAAGCGATCGAGGACGTGTGCCGCGACTTCCCCGTCGACCCCGATCGGATCTACCTCGTCGGGCACTCGATGGGCGGCCACATGACCTACGACGTCGGCCTCAGCCACCCGACGCGCTTCGCGCGCCTCGGGCCGTTCATCGGGTGTCCCTTCGGCGTGGTCGACCCCTACCTCGACAACGCCGGCAACCTCCCGATCTACTGCATCGAGGGCGAGAACGACGGCGACGCGACGAACCGAAACCGGGCCGGCACCGCCTACTGCCAGAAGGCGGGGATGGACGTGACCTACGTCGAGTATCCGAACCGCGGCCACGAGGCGTTCAGCGAGGAGTTCGACGACCTCTTCGACTGGCTCGACCTGGGCACCCGCGACGCCTTCCCGAAGAAGCTCTCGATCGCGAGCGGGCGGGCGAGCGACGACGACTTCTACTGGCTGAGGCTCGAGAGCTGGGGCAAGGGCGGCTCGTCCTTGAAGGGCGAGAAGAGCCACGGCGCCGACCTGCCGAGCCTCGCCTGGGCCGACGCCGAGATCGAGGACAACGAGGTCCGGATCAAGGGCAAGGGCATCCAGAAGCTGACCGTCTTCTTCGCCCCGGGCATGGTCGACTTCGACGAGACGGTGAGGATCACCGTGAACGGCAAGGTCCGCTGGAAGGGCAAGCTCGACCCGAGCCCGGTCCACATGCTCGAGCAGGTGAAGGAGCGAGGCGACCGAGGCCTGCCGTTCGTCGCGAGCCAGTCGGTCAAGGCGCGCTGACGCGCGCGGTCGCCCGCCGGATCACTGCTTGGCGAGGGCCGCCGCGCGGAGCTTCGCCCAGGCGGTCGTGATCGCGCCCGGCTCGCCGAGGTCGGCGGCGAGGCGGTAGTGGCGGAGCGCCTCCTCCGGCGCGTTCTCGTGGAGGTCCGCCCACACGCCGAGGGCGAGCCTCACGAGGTGGAGGCGATCGCGGAGCGGCCCCGCCCTCGCGTCCGACCGGGCCGCGGCGATCAGCGGCGCCTCGACGACCTGGCCGGCCAGGATCGAGGTCACGAGCGCCTGCCCGAGGCCGGTCAGACCCCGAAGGTGGAGGAGCGGGTCCTGGTCCCCCCAGGTCCCCGCCATGCTCGGGGCGAGGAGCATCCGCCCGAGGATGCTCCCGCCGGTCCGGTGCAGGCGCGGACCGCGGGTGGCGTCGTTCAGGATCGCGAGCCCGCCCGGGACGTGCTCGCCGCGGAGCGCCTGGACGAGGCCGCGCTCCGCGGCGGCGCGGACGTTCGCGGGGTCGACGAGCATCACGCTCTCGTACGTCGCGAAGGCCCGGTCGAGCTTCCGGTCGTCGCGGAGGGCGCGGGCGTGGGCGAGGAGCGCTCGGGCGTGGAGGTCCGGCCGGGCGGCGATCCGTTCGATCGCCCGCGCGCTCGAGGTGGTCGCCCGGGTGGCGGCCCCGAGGGCGAGCTCGACCTCGGCGCGGGCGAGCCACCCGCGGCAGTCCATCGGGGCGATCTCGGTCCAGCGTTCGTAGGCGCGGAGGGCTCCCGGCAGGTCGCCGACCTCCTGCCGGCAGCGACCGAGTCCCTTCACGGCCGGCGCGTAGGTCGACTCGAGCGTGTTCGCGCGCTCGAAGGCCGTGATCGCGTCGGTCCAGGCGCCGTGCTCCCAGTGGAAGAACCCGAGCGCCCACCAGGTCGCCTGCCGGTCCGGGTCGGCCCGGGTCGCGGCGACGAGGTCGGCGCGGGCCGCGGACGCGGCGTAGCGCAGGATGCCCGCGCGCGCCTCGAGGCGCTCGGCGTTCGGCGTCGCCGTGCCGTCGAGGTAGGCGTCGGCGTCTTCGATGGCGCCGGCGTGGTCGTCGAGCCGGCTCCGGGCGAGGGCGCGGACGCCGAACGCCGCGCCGTCGCCGGGATCGAAGAGGATCGCCCGCGTCGCGAATCGGGCGGCGTCCGCCACGCGGACTCGCTCGGAGGGCTGCTCGAACGCCCGGGTCCCGTCGGCGGTCGCCCGCTTCCAGCTCGCCTGCGCCTGCGCGAGCGAGGCGGCCGCGAGCGCGGTCCGCTCGTCCGGGGTGTAGAGCCGATCGATGAAAGGGGCGACGACCGTCGCCAGGCTCGGTCCGAACGCGCGCCGGGGCTCGAGGAACCAACGCACCGTCGCCCCCGCATCCGGGTGGGCCTCGCTCATCCGAAGGAGCGCCCGGACCGGGGTGAGGGTCGCGTCCTCGGACAGGACCATCGCGAGGTAGCAGCCGATCGCGTAGACCGCCTGCGCGTCGGGCGGCAGCCGTCCGAGCGCCTCGCAGAGGACGTCGGCGAGCCGCACCTCGAGGGCCTCGATCGCCTCCGCATCCGATCCGGCGGCCGGCGACGCGTCCTTCGGGATCTCCTGGGCGATCTCGGTGATCCTGGGGCGGGGGTGGTCCGCGAGCGGCGGCGGGATCATCTCGCGCACGGCGACCTCGATGAGTCGCTCCCGATCCCCGGCGAGCTCCTCGTTCTGCTCCCCGCCCGAGGCGAGGGAGAGGAAGTCGATCAGCGACGCGCAGCGGCTCGCGACGAGTCGCTCGAGCTTCGAGACGATGCGGTCGCGGGCGGCCGGGTCGTCGCCGGCCGCGTGGACGAGGTCGAGGACGGCCGCATCGATGCCAGCCCGGTCGTCCGGGGCGGGCGGCTCGCTCGCGAGGAGCCGCTCGAGCTCGACGAGGCGCGCCTCGACCGCGGCGGTACGCGTGCGCTCTCGCTCGCGGAGCCCGGCCGCCTCGCCGGCGGCCTCGGCGGCCTCGGCCCGCGCGGCCGCGAGCGCGCGCGACCGACGCGGGGCCGCGATGAGGCGGGCATGCCCGAGGGCCGCCGCGAGCGCGGCCATCGTGACGATCGCGGCGCCGAGGGCGAGCTCGAGCCGTCGACGCCGGATCCGGCGCCAGGCCCGGGCCGCCGCGCCGGCGCGGCGCGCGCGGATCGAGCGGCCCTGGAGCCAGCGGTCGAGGTCGTCGGCGAGGGCGGCCGCCTGCCGGTAGCGGTCCGCGGGGTCCTTCTCGAGGCAGCGCATCGCGATGGTGGCGAGCTCGTCGGGGACATCGGGCGCCCGATCCCGCGGCTCGGGCACCTCCTCGGTGAGCACCTTCTGGAGGACGACCAGGGCGCTCTCGCCGTGGAACGGGGGCGCGCCGACGAGGCTCCGATAGAGGACGGCGCCGAGCGCCCAGACGTCGGTCGCCGGGCCGAGTCGCTCGGTCTCGCCGGCCGCCTGCTCGGGCGCCATGTAGTGCGGCGTGCCGAGGACGTCGCCCGTCGCGGTGAGGTGCGTCGCGCCCGCGTCGCGGGCGAGGCCGAAGTCGGTCAGCCGGGCTCGCCCGTCGCCGTCGATCAGGATGTTCGCGGGCTTCACGTCGCGATGGAGGATGCGGTGACCGTGGGCGTGCTCGAGGGCGTGGGCGACCTCGTGGACGATCTCGGCGACCCGACGCGGCGGCGGAGGCGAATCGCCGCGGAGGAGCGCCTCGAGGCTCGGCCCGTCGACGAGGTCCATCACGATGTAGGGACGCCCGCCGTGCTGGGCGACCTCGTGGACCGCGACGATGCCGGGGTGGCGGAGCTTCGCCGTCATCCGCGCCTCGCGGATGAAGCGCTCGAGCTCCTCGCGGTCGGCCGTGATGCCCGCCGCGCCGATCATCTTGATCGCGACGCGCCGATCGAGCCCCGAGTCGTAGGCGCGCAGGACGACGCCCATCCCGCCACGCCCGAGCTCCGCCTCGACCCGGTAGCGCCCGATCGTCGGCAGGGCGACCGAGGGGTGGGACGCCGCCGAGGCGGGCCGGAAGCCCGAGCCGGGGGCGATGAAGGATGGGCCGTTCGAGGACGGCGGCGGCACGGCGGGGCTCATCGGACCTCACGATGGCCGGCGAACCCGGGCGCCGACAACGGGCCGCCACGCTCGAGGCGTCGCGCGCTACTTCAGGAGCTGATCGCCGCGGAGACGGGCCCAGGTGGTCGAGAGATGCTCGGGGTCGCCGAGCTCGCTCGCTGCGAGGTAGTGGTCGGCCGCGGCGTTCGGGTCGTCGGTTCGGAAGTCGGCCCAGGCGCCGAGGACGACGCGCGCGAGGTGGAGGCGCGCGCGCAGCGTTCCTCCCTCGGGGTCGCCGCGCGCGAGGTCGAGGAGGTTCGGCGGGAGCTTGCGAGCCTGGATCACGCGGATCGTCGCGCCGACGCTTCCCGGCAGCGTGCGGAAGGGCCCGAGGTCGACCCGATCCGTCGCGTCGTCGGGCTGCATGATCCACGCGAGCGCGGCGGTCGTCGCCCGAGCGATCGGAGGTTGCCCGATCGCAGGCGCCTTCGCGATGAGATCGGCGCCGGCGCGGTCGCCCTGGAGGGCCAGGACGATGCCGAGGTCGGTCCGGGCGTCGATGTGACGCTCGAGCTTCGCGACGCCGAGCAAGCTCGCCGCCTCATCGAGGCGGCCGAGGTCGCGGAGGGCGCGAGCCCGGGTTCGGAGGATCTGCTCGGGGATGTCATCGGGATCGCCGGCGAAGGCGCGCTCGAGCTCGGAGAGCGCATCCTCGGGGCGGCCGAGGGTGAGCATCGTCTCCGCGAGGCGATGCCACGCGGGCGCGCGGCGGTCCGCGTCGGCGGTCTCGGTCCACCGACGGAAGGCCTCGAGCGCGCCGGGCCAGTCGCCGAGCCCGGCCTTCGAGTCCCCGAGCGCCTCGAAGATGAGCGCATCGTCGTCGCGGGGAGCGTCGTCCTCGCGATACGGCTCGGCGCCCTCGAGGGCCACGATTGCCGACCCCCACTTCTTGCGCTGCCAGTAGGCGATCCCGAGGCCGAACCAGGCGTCCGCGGAGAAGGGGTCCGCCTGCCGGGCCCTCGTGAGATCGCCGATCGCCGCCGCGCCAATCTCGTCGCGTGCCCTCGCCCGGAAGGCGCGGGTCGTCGCGGAGTCGTCGCTCGAGACGAGGGCGTCCGCGTCGGCGAGCGACTCGGAGTATCGCGCGAGCCCTCCGAAGGCCTTCGACCGGAGCTCGCGCGCTTCGACGTGGCCCGGGTCGTGGATCAGCGCGATCGTCGTGCGAAGGACGACCTCGTCGAGACCCCGGTCGTACTCGTCTCGGGTCTCGGGCTCGTCGATCGACCCCCAGAGGGCCGCCGCCCGGCGGACGCTCTCCTCCGCGAGAACCGACCGATCGGTCGAACCGACGCCGCGCGCGAGCTCGGGCGTGATCGCCATCGCCAGCTCGCGGCCGAGGAGCCCGGGGTGGGCCTCGAGCGTCTCGAGGAGCGCGTCTCTCGCCTCGGGCGTTCCCGCGCGGACGAGGGCCACGGCCGGATGGATCGCATCGCGCTCCTGCGTTGCGAGCGCGAGGTAGCGGGCGACGGCGAGGACCTCCTCCGGCTCGGGCCAGAGAAGGCCGATCGCCTCGCAAGCGAGCTGAGCCCGGGCGTGACCCCGGGCGAGGGGAGTCGCGCGCGCCTGGAACCCCCGCATTCCCGAGCCGGCGATCCGGTCGCCGATCGCGGTCCTCGCATCGCCCGCGGCTCCGCCGAGGGCCGCGGGCGTCAGGTAGGCGATCACGTCCGCCCGGGCCGGCCCGGTCAGTTCGCCCGGGGCGATGACCTCGGCCAGGGCGGAGATCACCTCGTCCAGCACGTCCTCGAGGTCCGCGAGAAGCCTCGCCCGAACGGCGGGGTCCGCCCTCGCCGCCACGACGAGATCGATGACCTTCGCGTTCGAGAAGCGCGCGGCCGTCGTCGGGACGACGGCGGGCTCGTCATCGACCGCGGGGCTCGAGCGCCGCTCTCGAACGAGCCCGACGGTGAGCGCCACGATCGCGACGATCGCCGCAGCGAGGGCGAGCTCGAGGACGCGGCGCCGAAGCCGACGGCGGAGCTTCGTGAGGCCACCGGTCGGTCGCGCCCGGATCGAGCGACCATCCAGCCAGCGGTCGAGATCGTCGGCGAGCGCGGCCGCGGTGGCGTAGCGATCGGCGGGCTCCCGCTCGAGACAGCGCATCGTGATCGTGGCGAGGTCGACGGGGACATCGGGCGCCTGCTGGGCGAGCGGGACGACCTCGTCGGTGAGCACCTTCTGAAGGACGACGAGCGCGCTCTCGCCCTGAAACGGCGTCGCGCCCGAGAGGCACCGGTAGAGGACGCCGCCGAGCGCCCAGATGTCGGTCGCGGGTCCGAGGCCGGCGGGGTCGCCGATCGCCTGCTCGGGCGCCATGTAGTGGGGCGTGCCGAGGATGTCGCCGGTGGCCGTCAGGTGGGTCGCGCCGACGTCGCGGGCGAGGCCGAAGTCGGTGAGCCGGGGACGCTGCTCGGCCTCGTCGATCACGACGTTCGCCGGCTTCACGTCGCGGTGGAGGATGCCGTGGCCGTGGGCGTGCTCGAGCCCGCGCGCCACGTCGCGGACGATCTCGGCCGCCCGGCGCGCGGTCGGCGCCTCGTCGCGGAGGACGGCCTCGAGGCTCGGGCCGTCGACGAGGTCCATCACGATGTAGGGTCTGCCTCCGTGCTGAGCGACCTCGTGGACGGCGACGATGCCCGGGTGGCGGAGCTTCGCGGTGACGCGCGCCTCGCGGATGAAGCGCTCGAGCTCCTCGCGATCGGCGATGCCCGCCGCGCCGATCATCTTGATCGCGACGGGGCGCTGAAGACCGGTGTCGAACGCGCGGAGGACGACGCCCATCCCGCCGCGGCCGAGCTCGGCCTCGACCCGGTACCGGCCGATCAGCATCCCCTTCGGCCGGTCGACCTCCCCGGACGCCGGGCGGCCCGACGGCGGCGGCGACGCGAAGGAGGGCTCGGAGGGGCTCGGGGGCTCGGTCACCGCGATCGATCCACGTCAGTGGACCTCGCGCTTTCCGCGGCCCTTGCCGGGAGCCTCGGGCGCCGCCGTTCCGAGGGAGCGAATCCACTCGGCGAGCGCCTCGAGCCCGACCTCGTCGAGCACCTCGTGGCCGAGCGGCGGCATCCCCTCCTGCCCGTCCATGCCCATGCGGAGCCAGAGGACGCTCGCCGCCGGCTTCCCGGGCGTCACCTGCTTCGCGCCGCGCACGCCGAGGTCGCCGAGGCCCGGCTTCGCATCGATGAGGTTCATCGCGTCGAGCCCGACCTCCCAGCGGAGGTCGATCTTCGAGTTGCCGCTGCCGCCGGGGTGGTGGCAGCTCGCGCAGTTCACGTCGAGGTAGGCCCGGACGCGCCGCCCGATCGGGGCGGCCGCGTTCTCCCAGTCGGGGTAGCCGGGGTTGCCCTTCGGCAGCGGCCCGTCGAAGACGCCGAGCCGGGTCATCCCCTCGAGCTGGCGATGGGTCTTGCCGGCGGGGAAGTCGTCGTCGCCGCCGAGCTGATCGAGCTCGAACCCGAGGACGCGCCCGGCGCCCGGCGTGTGGCAGGTCATGCAGTCGGTCGGGCTCGGAAGGACCCACTTACGCCGCGCGCGCGTCCCGTCGCGCGCGGTGATCTCGAGGCGGAGCACCTCGGGGCTCTCGACGAGGCGGGCGTCGGTCTGCTCCTCGTTCCAGGCGTAGCCGAAGCCGGCCCAGCCGGCCTCGCCCCGGATGAAGAGGCGGGTCTCGAGGCGGCGTCGCGAGGTCGGGTCGCCCGTCGTCGTCTCGAGGAAGAAGCTCTTCACGAAGACGGTGCCGACCGGGAAGGCGAGCGCGCCCGAGGCGTCGACGACGAGCTTCGCGGTGCCGGGGAGGAGCACGAAGCGCTCCTTGCCCGCCGCGTCGCTCCAGAGCGGCACCTTCACCTCGTAGGGGATCGCGGCGGGGTGGGGTTCGAGGGCGGCGGTGTCCGCGAAGACGCCGGTCTCCGACAGTCTCTTCGGGAGCAGCGGCCGCGGGCCGCGATCCCCGCGGCTCGACGGCGCCTCGCCCTCGATCGTCGTCGAGAGCCGGACGTTCCAGGCGACGCGCCGCTCGGGCAGCGGCCGCCAGGGCTCGCCGCCATCGCCGTCGCCGTCGGCCACGCCCGCGCCGGCGCCCAGCGTCAGGAGGGCGAGCGCGCCGGCCGCGCGCCTACTGACCCTTGTCCTGCGCCTCACCGAACCAGCTCACCTGGAGGGCCTTGTGCGGGGACGGATCCCCCTCCATCAGCTCGAGGAGGGCTATGTTGATCTTCTTCCGGAGCGGGCTGCCGAGCGGGAAGGTGATCCCGTAGCGCTGCTCGGCGAAGACGTTGCCGACGAGCTCGAAGCCGTCCTCCTGCGTCTCGCGGAGATGGTGGAGGAGCTGCGGGCGGTCGCCCACGACGGCCGCCGCGTCGCCGGCGCGGGCCGTCTCGAACGCCTCGTCGAGATCGTTCACCGCGACGACGTCGATGCCCCGGTCGAGGAGGATCTTGTGGGCGGTCGTGTCCTTGAGGACGGCGACGCGCTTGTTGCGCAGTCCTTCGGGGCCGTTGATCCCGGTGCTGAGGCGCTGCACGGTGAGGGCCGAGCTGAAGCTCGCGATCGCGATGCCGAAGAGGATGATGCCCGCGAAGATGATGAAGACGCCGAGGCAACGGCCGAACCATCGCTTCGGGACGAAGTCGCCGTAGCCGACCGTCGACATCGTGACGATCGTCCACCAGACCCCCTGGGCGATCCCGACGAGCGGGCGCTCGTCGTCGAAGGTGTCGCTGCCCCGCTCGGTCGCCCAGATCAGCACGGCGCAGATGAGGACGAACAGAACGATGATCCCGCCCATCTTGAAGAGCTCGGGACCGATCACGAGGCTCCAGAGCTCGTCGTCCGAGGTCGGCGCGGCGATGTCGAGGCCGCTCCAGTAGAAGGGGAGGGAGAAGTCGAGCCCCTCCTCGCGCTCGGCGGTGATGGAGGTCGCCGCGATCCCGATGTCGACCTCGCGGGCGCGGATCGAGTCGAGGTGCGTCTTCAGGTCGACGTGGGGGACGAAGTCGACCTCGTGGGGCGGGTCGAGCTGCGCGGCGACGAGCTTGATGAGGTCGACGCTGAAGCCGCGCGGCTCGCCGTCCTGCGTGTCGAGCGAGACGAAGGGCGGCGAATCCTTGATCCCGACGACGAGCTTGGGCGCCGCCGGGGGCGGCGCGTCCTGCCCGGCCGCGGGGCCCGCGGTGAGGAGGAGGACGGCCGCGGCGGCGGCCAGGAGGGGCGCGCGTCTCAAGGTCTTCTCCCTTCGCTGGTTCGGAGAGGCCCCATGATAGGGACCGGCGGCCCGGGCCTCAACCTCCGGCCCGAGGAATCCGAGGAGGGATGTCGGGATGGGCTGTGTCCTCGGATGACACGGGGATGGGGCAGACTACGCGTCCGGGCGCACGAGGCCGCCCGGGTCGCGGCGCCACGCGCGCCGCGGTCGCCCGATCCACGATCCTCGAGACGGAGAGTCCCGTGAGCAGCGGCACCAGCGTCGGCAGCCGGAACGGGGGCGCGCGCGCGTCCGCGCCGAAGAACGAGGAGCGCCTCGTCGACCCGAAGCTCAGCGCCGAGGCGGGGGAGGCGCCGGCCGAGCAGAGCCTCCGCCCGCCCACCCTCGAGGAGTTCATCGGCCAGCGTCGCGTCGTCGAGAACCTCGAGGTCGCCCTCGAGGCCGCCCAGCGCCGCGGCGAGATGCTCGAGCACCTCCTCCTCTCGGGGATGCCGGGGCTCGGCAAGACGACCCTGGCCCAGCTGATCGCGACGGAGAGCGACGCCCACCTGGTCACCACGAGCGGCCCGGCCCTCGAGCGGCCGACCGATCTCGCGGGCGTGCTGATGAACCTGCGGCCGAAGACGGTCCTCTTCATCGACGAGATCCACCGCCTGCGGGCGTCGGTCGAGGAGTACCTCTACTCGGCGATGGAGGACTTCCTCATCGATGTCGTCCTCGACCAGGGACCCGACGCCCGGAGCCTGCGCGTTCCGATCGCGCGGTTCACCCTCGTCGCGGCGACGACCCGCGAGGGCCTGCTCACGATGCCGCTCCGGGCGCGGTTCGGCCTGCGCGAGCGGCTCGACCCCTACCCGCCCGAGGAGCTCGAGCGGATCGTGCTCCGGAGCGCGACGATCCTCGGCGTGCGGATCGAGCCCGACGCGGCCCGGCTGCTGTCGGAGCGGGCGCGCGGGACGCCGCGGGTGGTGAACCGCTTCCTGCGGCGCGTTCGCGATCAGGCGCAGGTGAGCGATGCCGACGTGATCGACCTCGCGATCGTCGAGCGGACGCTGGAGCGGCTCGGCGTCGACGGCTTCGGCCTCGAGGAGCTCGATCGACGCATCCTCCGGACGATCGTCGCCCACGAGCCGCGCGCCGTCGGTCTGAAGACGATCGCGGTGAGCGTCGGCGAGGAGGACGACACCATCGAGGAGGTCTACGAGCCGTTCCTGATCCGGAGCGGCTACGTCCTCAAGACGCCGCAGGGGCGGCGGGTGAGCGACAAGGGCCTGGCGGCGCTCGGCGAGAAGCCGCGCCCGCGGAGCAAGTCCGGCGGACACGCGCCGGGCCTGTTCGGCGACTGAGCGAGAGCGGGAGCGAGCGAGCAGAATGGGGAAGCGCACCCGGAGGCCCGGTCTCCTCGCTCGGTTGCTCCGCTCCACCCGGCGACGGCGCCGGCGGAAATCCACCGGCGGGGCGAAGCGCCTCGGCCGGCGCCGCGTCGCGGCCGGCGCGATCGGCTGGGTCGCCGAGCGGCGATCGCTCCTCACCGTGGTCGGGACGGCTTTCGCCGTCCTCATCCTCGTCGGGCTCGGCGTCTCCTGCCTCACCACGCGCCGGGGGGAGAACGAGGACCCCGCGGGCGATCCGCTCCTCCTCGGCTTCCCGGGCGACCAGCCCTCGGTCCGGGTCGACGTCGTCCCCGGTGCGGAGCGCGCGACGATCGCGGTCGGCGGTCCCTATCGCCTGATCGACCCCGGCGCCGGAGCCGAGGCGCCGGGCGCGCGGCTCGAGGCGGCGTCGGTCGAGGCGCCGGCTGCGGGCGGGCTGGCGATCGGCTCGCTTCGCTACGGCAGCGACGTCCTGAAGGTCGTCCCCGACGGCGTCGGCACGCCGGTCGTCGTCGAGGGCCGGCGCTACCACGGCGCGCTCACCATCCATCGCCTCGCCGCGGGGAAGGTCGCGATCGTCAACCGCGTCGGCCTCGAGGACTACCTCGCCGGCGTGATCGGCGCCGAGATGCCGCTGGGTTGGCCCGACTCGGCCCTCCACGCGCAGGCGGTCGCCGCCCGCACCTACGCCCTCTACCATCTGCGGAAGAAGGGCGGGGCGGGGCGGTTCGACGTGCGCGCCGACACGCGCAGTCAGGTCTACCGCGGCCTCGACTACGACACCGACGCGCAGCGACGGCGGGCGGCGAAGCTCGTCCGCGAGACCTCGGGCGTCGTCCTCGCGTGGCGCGACCGGATCTTCCAGGCGTTCTTCCACAGCAGCTGCGGCGGAAGGACGACGAGCGCGCTCGCCTACTTCGGCGCGCCCGACATCACGCCGCTCTCCGGCGCGCGCTGCGGCTTCTGCGACGCGAGCAAGTACACCAACTGGGAGGTCGCCCTGCCGGCGGCCGAGCTCGTCGCGCGCCTGCGCGAGCGCGGCCACGCGGCGCCCGATGTCCTCGCCGACGTCCGCGTCGTCGGCCACGACGCCGCCGGCCGCGCCGAGGAGGTGGCGCTCGTCGGCGGAGGGACCGCCGAGGCGCGCGACAGCATCACGATGCCGGCGAGCGCGTTCCGGCTGTCGGTCGGCGCGTCGCGCGTCCGGTCGACCTGGTTCGAGGTCGCCCGCGAGGAGAACGGCGCCGGCCCGGCCCAGGTCGTCCTCCGCGGCCACGGCTGGGGTCACGGCGTCGGGCTCTGTCAGTGGGGCGCGCGCGGGATGGCGAAGGACGGCTACGCCGCCGAGGGCATCCTGCGACGCTACTACCCGGGCGCGCAGATCGTCCGGGCGTATGGCGGGAGCGACGACGCGGACGCGGGCGGCGGCGAGGGCGGCGCGGCGAGGGACGGCGGATCGTAGCGACTCGCGCTTTCTCGGGCTCGGCGATGAGCTCGGCGCTGCAGCTCGCAATCCGCGTCCTCCGCGTCATCCGCGGTTCCCACTCGGTCGACGCCGAGTGAACGAAACCGCGGATTGCGCGGATTCCGCGGACGGTCACGGTCGGAGCGAAGTCGCGACCTGAGCCGTGAGCGCTGGACTGCCACCCACCACGTCGGCAATGTCTCCGGCGACCCCATGCCGCCGACCGCCCCGATCTCCTTCCGCATCACCGCCCAGGACGGGCCCGCCCGGACCGGTATCGTCACGACGCCGCACGGCGAGTTCGAGACGCCGGCGTTCATGCCGGTCGGGACGAAGGCGAGCGTCAAGGCGCTGACGCCGCGGCAGATCGGCGAGACGCGCAGCCAGATCATCCTCGGCAACACCTACCACCTCCACATCCGGCCGGGGGAGGAGGTGGTCGCCGCGCTCGGCGGGCTCCACGGGTTCATGGCGTGGCCCGGCCCGATCCTGACCGACAGCGGCGGCTATCAGGTCTTCAGCCTGTCGCACCGCCGTCGTCTCACCGAGGAGGGGGTCGAGTTCCGCAGCCACATTGATGGGAAGAAGGTCTTCATTGGTCCGGAGGAGTCGATGGCGATCCAGAACGCCCTCGGCGCGGACATCATCATGGCGTTCGACGAGTGCCCGCCGACCGTCGACGTCACCAGGGAGATGCTTCGAGACGCCGCCGACCGCACGACCCGCTGGGCTCGGCGCTGCGTCGACGGCCACCGGCGCCCGGAGGACCAGGGGCTGTTCGGGATCGTCCAGGGCGGGACCGACCCCGAGCTGCGCGCCCGGAGCGTCGCCGAGATCACCGAGCTCGACCTGCCGGGCTACGCGATCGGGGGGCTCGCCCTCGGCGAAGGCCACGACTCGCTCGTCGGCACCGTCGCCGAGACCGCGCCGCTGCTGCCCGAGGACCGGCCGCGCTACCTCATGGGGGTCGGGCCGCCCAAGGACGTCCTCGGGGCGATCGGGCACGGCGTGGACATGTTCGACTGCGTGATGCCGACCCGGAACGCCCGGAACTACTTCCTCTTCACCCGGGTTGGACCCGTACGGATTCGGAACAGTTGCCACCGCCAGGACCCCGCGCCGGTCGACCCCGAGTGTCGTTGTTACACCTGCCGCACCTTCTCCCGGGGCTACCTCCGGCACCTCTATCTCCTTGGGGAGCCACTGGCTTCGACGGCGGGGACGATCCACAACGTCGCCTTCTACCAGGACGTCGTGATCGAGGCTCGCGAGGCCATCAAAGCTGGACGCTACAAGGACTTCGCTCGAAACTTCGTCGAGCGGTCGGGGGAAGCCGGTTTTGCACTCCGATGACAACGTCCAGAGCCACAGCGGGTAACCTCTGAACCGTGCACCCGTGACGGGGCATTCCGAGGAAAGAAACCACACGAGACACGAGACGGAGGCTCACCCCATGATGGCCCGCGGAACTAACGTTCTCGCCACCACGCTGGCCATAGCGTTGATGTTCGGCTTCGCTTCGCCGGCGATGGCCGACAACCTCTCGAGCTCGGAGTTCTCGGCGCTCAAGAAGCGCTTCGGCTCCGCCCTCAAGGCCGGTTCGACCAGTGAGGCGGCCAGCGCGCTCGAAGAGCTCGCGGCCGACGACAGCTGGCGGGCGGCTCAGTTCCTGCTCAAGGCGGCCGTCCAGGTCGACAACCAGCAGGTCTACAGCGCGGGCCTTCGCGGCCTCCAGCAGATCAGCGACGACGAGGTGCGGGGCAAGCTCGCCGAGAAGCTCCGCCGCGCGGCGGGCGACTGGCGGCAGCGCGTTCTGCTCTGCGACATGTTCGCCGACCAGAACGACGACCTCGCGACCGACTCGCTCATCACGGCGCTCACCGACAAGAGCGCCGAGGTGCAGCGGGCCGCGATCAACGCGCTCAACGGCCGGCAGGAGACCAAGGTCGTCGATGCCCTCATCGCAGCCCTCACGACCGAGGAGGCGAAGAGCAACGGCTCCGATCTGGTCGAGTACCAGCTGCGGCGCGCGCTCAAGGACATCACGGGCGAGGACTTCCGCACCGGGATCGACTGGAAGAACTTCTGGGATCCGCGCAAGGCGGACTTCGACTTCGGCGGCGGCGGTCGCGGTGGAGACAGCGACGAGCCGCGCGGCGAGGTGAAGACCCACGAGCGGAAGCCGACCTTCTTCGGCTCCGAGATCAACAGCAACCGCGTCGTCTTCGTGATCGACGTGTCCGGCTCGATGTCGGCGACCGATCCCGGTCCTCCCGACGGTGGCACCACCACCGGCGGCGGCGCCCGCGGCCCGCAGACGGGTCCGGGAGCCGAGGAGGAGAAGGAAGAGAAGCCCGACCCGCGCGTCAAGTCGCGCGTCCGGATCGACCGGGCCAAGGGCAACCTCATCGGCGCGCTCAAGGGTCTCCCCAAGGACGCTCGCTACACGGTCATCGCCTACAACGGCGGCGGCTCGATCGGGCAGAAGTTCACGCCGGACCAGCTCCGGCAGTTCATCGAGGTCTGGAGCCCGAAGCTCATTCCCGCCTCGAGCGGAGCGGTCGGCAAGTCGGTCCAGTTCGTCGAGAAGTTCGAGGCGAACGGCGCGACGTTCACGATGCGGGCGCTCGAGACGGCGTTCCAGATTCC
Source organism: Planctomycetota bacterium (assembly GCA_029260755.1). Classification (GTDB taxonomy): domain Bacteria; phylum Planctomycetota; class J058; order J058; family JAJDCQ01; genus JAJDCQ01. Next base: position 57,926 of record JAJDCQ010000021.1, read on the forward strand.
GGGCGCCGACACGATCATCCTCCTCAGCGACGGCATGCCGACCGAGTACACCAACGACGGTCGGCAGGTGACGCCGGACCTGATCCTCACGCGGGTCGCGGAGCTCAACAAGTTCCGCAAGGTCACGATCCACACCTTCGGGTTCGACGGAATGCCGGGTCTCCCCGGCGGCCTCAACCCCGGCGGGATCGGCGGCGGCCTGGCGGACTTCATGAAGAAGCTCGCCGAGCAGAACAGCGGGAAGTACACCCCGATCCGCTAACGCTCGGGCGACGCGAAGAAGCACCGACGAGGGCGAGACGGCCGAGAGGCCGGCCTCGCCCTCGCTGCTTTCAGGGAGCTTCACGTCAGTCGAGGGGGACCAGCCTGACCCAGTCGACCCCGACCATGAACGACTTCACGGCCCGCTCGTTCGCGCCGACGATCTCGATCGCGAGGTGGTGGTCGCCGGCGAGGAGCTCGTGCGCGCCCAGGGCGATCGAGCCGGTCGGGACGACGCGCGGGTCGTAGAGGTCGATCGGCGCGTCGAGGCGAGCCCCGTCGAGCTCGAGCGCGACGATGCCGTAGTCGCGGGCGCGCGTCAGGGCGACCTCGAGCTCGTAGCGCCCCGCGCGTGCGACCGGAACCGTGAGGACCAGCCGCGCTCCCGGCTCCGCTCCGGTCCACCAGAGCTGGGCGTTCTGGCTCCACCGGTCGCGCCCGAAGACGGCCATCTCCTGGCGCTGCGCCTTCCCCGCGCCGACCTGGAGCACGTCGAGGTCCTCGCCCTCGAGGACGCCCGCGACGCGCCGGGTGCTCGGGTCGATCGGCGCCGCCCGCCCGCGCATCGGGACCTGGCCGGCGGAGCCGAGGTACGCGATCAGGTCGCGGACCTCCGTCTCCGAGAACGGTCGGAGGAGCCCCTCGGGCATCATCGATGCGGGATCGCGCTTGCGCTGGTCGATCTCGTCGCGCGCGATCACGACGTCGTCGCCGGTCGCGGTTCGGACGGTGATCGTCGCCTCCCCCTCGGCGGTGACCAGGCCCGAGACCAGGCGCCCCCGGTCGGTGAGGACGACGGTGAGCTGATAGTCGCGGCCGACGACCGCGTTCGGGTCGAGGACGTTCTCGAGGAGGTAGGCGACATCGCGCCGGTTCGCGCCGGTCAGATCGGGGCCGATCGCGTCGCCGGCGCCGAACAGGGTGTGGCAGCTCGCGCAGGTCCGGGCGAACACGGCCCGCCCGGTGGAGAGGTCGGCCTCGGCGAGCGTCTCGGGGCCGAGGCGAGCCATCAGGGCCTCGATCTCGGCTTGCCGGTCGGCGTCGGTCGGCCGCGCGCTGCCCCACGCCCGCTCGAGGAGGGCGTTCACCTCGTCGTCGCCGAGCGCGCGAAGCTGCCGGACGGTGAAGGCAGAGATCTCGCGCCGGCCGACCGAGCCGTCCTCGACGGCGCTGAGCAGCGCGCGCGCGCTCGCCGGCCGCGCGGCGAGGGTGGCGGCCGCGTCGGCGCGCTCCTCGGCGGTGAAGCCGGCCCAGCCGAGGAGGATCGCGCGGGGGACCCGGGCGTCGCTCCACTGGGCGAGCCCGCGCAGCACCGGTCGGCGCAGCCGGGAGTCGGCGAGCGCCTCGATGAGCACGCCGATCGCGTCCGGGTCGCGGCCCTCGACGAGCACGTCGAGGGCGTCGAGCCGACGCTCGACGGGCGCGGCGCGGTCGGAGAGGACGCGCCGCAGGAACGGGAAGACGCGGGCGTCGCCCACCTTCACCGCGAGCATCCGGAGCCCCTCGCGGATCCGGCCGTCGCCCGACCGGGTCAGCGCCGCGAACGCCTCGTCCCATCCGGGCGGCTTGGCGACCCGCGGTCGACCGCGCCAGGCGACCGCGATCTCGTCGAGGAGGCGCGCGCGGAGCTCGTCGTCCTTGCTCCCGCCGAGGAGCGTCATCACCGGGCCGAGCCGGGCCGGGTCGCCGGCGAGGCGCCGGACGATGAAGCGAGCGATGCTCGGGAGGCGCGCGCCCTCGACGATCGCGGCGGCCGCGGCCGGGTCGTCGGCGACGACGTCCATGATCCCGTACCAGATCAGGAGCGGGATGTTCGGATCGTCCGCGTCCTCGGCGCGGCCGGCCAGGGCGGCCGCGATCGCGAGCCGACGCGCGGGCGCGACCCGCTGGAGCGCGCTCGCCACCTCGCGGCGAACGCGCGGCGACGGATCCTCGCGGGCGAGCTCGGCGAGGCGCGGGGCGGCCTCGTCGGCGAATCGGCCGGCGAGGAGCCGCACCGCCCAGGCGCGGAGGTCGGCCGCCGGGTCGGCCGTGAGGGCGAGGAGCGCGTCGGTCGGCGTCGCGTCGACCGCGTGGAGCGCCCAGAGGGCGCGGAGCCGCGCGGTCGCCGGTCGCTCCCGGTCGGCGAGGGCCGCCTCGAGCCACGCGACGGCGTCGGCTCGTCCGGGGGCGACCGGCCGGTCGCCCGGGGACGGGTCGCCCGGCCGTCCGTGGCGCTGCTGGAGGATGCGTCGCGCCGTGGCCGTGTGCCACGCGTTGTCGTGCTCGACCGCAGTGGCCGCGAGCTGCGCGCTCGTCCGGTCGGCGGCGAGGTCGTGCAGCCGCATCGAGCGGCGCGCGCCGTGGCGGATCCGGTAGAGCCGGCCGTTACTCCGGTCCCACGCCTTCGGGTCGGCGCTGTGGCAGGCGCGCGGGTCGTACCAGTCGGTCAGGTAGACCGCGCCGTCGGGTCCGGTTCGGAGCGCGATCCCGCGGAACCACTCGTCGTTCGCGAGGAGGAGGTCCGGCTCGTGGCGCCCGACGAAGCCCGACCCGCGCGGCTCGAGGCGATCGGCGTTCACCCGGTTTCCGTGGACGTTGTTCATCAGAAGGCGACCGCGGTATCCCTCGGGGAAGCCGTCGCCCTCGTAGACGAGCGCGCCGCAATGGGCGTGGCCGCCGCCGTGAGCGTCGGCGAGGCGCGCGTGCTGCGGCGTCCAGCGCTCGCCGGCGTGGTGGAGGTGGTCGGCGGCCGTCGCGATGTCGGCGTAGACGTGCGACGAGAAGTGGCGCCCGGCCTGCCGCTGGTAGCGGCCGCCGGGCACGACGTGGAACAGATGGGGAATCACGCACGCGGTGAGAAACGCCTCGCCGGTCGCGTCGAAGCTGACGCCCCAGGGGTTCGAGGTCCCCCAGGCGAAGACCTCGAAGCGGTGCCTGACGGGATGGTAGCGCCAGACCCCGGCGTTGATCGGCGTCCGCTCGGCCGCGGCCTTGCCCGGGGCGCCGACCCGGCTGTGGGTGAAGACGCCGTGACACCCGTAGAGCCAGCCGTCGGGGCCCCAGACGAAGCTGTTGAGCGTCTCGTGGGTGTCCTGGAAGCCCCAGCCGTCGAGGAGCACCTCCGGCGGCCCGTCGGGCCGGTCGTCGCCGTCGCGGTCCGGGATGAACAGAAGGTAGGGCGCCGCGCCGACGAAGACGCCGCCGAACCCGACCTCGATGCCGCTGACGAGGTTGAGCTTCTCGGCGAACACCTTCCGTGTCTCGAACGACCCGTCGTCGTCGGCGTCCTCGAGGATGATGATCCGGTCGCGGCCCTGACCCTCCGGCGCCCGCTTCGGGTAGGTGTGGGCCTCGGCGACGAAGAGCCGTCCGCGCTCGTCGATCGCGAACGCGATCGGCTGGTGCAGATCGGGCTCGCCGGCGATCAGGTCGACCGCGAACCCGTCGGGCACCGTCATCGCCGCGGCAGCCGCGGCGGGCGCGAGCCCTCCGCCGGGCGTTCGCCGGACCGCCTGCGCGGTGCGCGCCCGGAGCCACTGCTCCTCGGTCACCTTCTCGGTTCGGTGGCGGAGGAGGAACGTGCCCTTCTTGTTTCCGACGACCACGTCGAGCAGCCCGTCGGCGTCGGCGTCGGCGAGCGTCACCTGCGTCCCGACGCCGCTGTCGACATCGATGAGCCACGGCTCGAACCGGGCGCCGCCCGCGTCGTCGCGGACGGTGCGGAGCCAGGCGAGCGCGCTCGGATCGGTCGCGCCGGGATCGCGCCCGCCGTGGGCCCAGTAGCGCTTGCCGGTCACGACGTCGTCGATGCCGTCTCCGTCGAGGTCGGCGAGGGCGAGGGCGTGGAGTTGACTGACCGTCACCCCGCCGGCGCTGGTCGCCGGGTCGTCGGTCCAGACGTCGTGGCGGACGAAGGTGATCGCGTCGGCCTCGTCGCCGTCCGCCGCCGGTCGCTGCTCCCACCACACCAGCCCCCACCCGTGCGCGTCGAGCGAGGTGACGACGTCGGCGTCGCCGTCGCCGTCGAGGTCGGTGACGAGCATCTGGGCGCCGCCGCGGGCGCCCGGCGCGAAGTCGAACCGGTGCACCTCCCAGGGGGCGTCGCCGCGATCGCCGTCGGACGACGGAGGCTGCCGCAGCCAGCCGCGGGCCCAGAGGATGTCGGCCCGCCCGTCGCCGTCGACATCGCCGACGCCGAGGCCGTGGGTGAACGCGCCGAGGCCGTCGATCGACGCCGAGACGGCGATCCAGGGCCACGGCTTCCGCGGGTCGTCTCCGGGGGAGGCGTAGCCGAAGCGCCCGCCCCGATGCGAGACGAGCTCGGGCACGCCGTCGCCGGTCAGGTCGGTGAACGTCGGGCTCTCGTTGTCGACGCGATCGAGCGCGACGTGGCTCGACCACGGGCCGGCGGACGCCTTCGCGCCGCCGGGGTTCTCGGCCCAGGTCGCCGCCTTCCCGGGGAAGCCGATCGTGACGATGTCGCCGTCGCCATCGCCGTCGACGTCGTGGACGTGGTGAAAGAACTTGTCGGAGTACGCCTTCGGATCGAACGTCGTCTCGGCGGTCCAGGCGTGGCGAGCCTCGAAGGCCGGCCCCTTCCACCACCACGGGCCGCTGACGATGTCGGCCGCGCCGTCGCCGTCGATGTCGCCGACGGCGGCGCCCTCGGCGGTGAACACGTCGGCGAGCTGGCGGCGCTCGAAGCGGTGAAGGGTGTGCGTCGGTTGGTCGTCGTCGTCGCCTCGCGCCGCGCCGACGAGGGCCGTCGCGACGAGCAAGAAGAGCGTGACGGCCGGGACGGGGCGGCTCGAGGTCATGGCGGCCTCCGGGGCAGGACCTGGCCTCGCCAGGGTGCGCGGACCCGCCGATTCCTGCAATGCCGAGACTCGCTCGCATCGCGCTCGCGCGCCGGTGGCCTCAGCTCACTCGTCGGGCCCGACGTCGATGGCGACGATCTCGACGCTCGCCGTCACGTAGATGGTCACGCGGCGTCCAGCGCCCGTCTCGACGGCGATGCGAAACCCGCCGGCCGGCAGCCGGGCGGCGAGCTCGGGGACGCCGTCGGCGGCGACCGCGGTGACCCCGAGGAGGCGTGCTCCCGCGAAGAACGGCTCATCCTCGCCGCTGGACCGGACGAGCCATCCGAAGTAGGAGGGCTCCGTTTCGGTCCATCGTCCCGACCCGTCTCCGGATCTCGGCGGCGACCGCAGGGCGAGGTCGCGGCCCCAGAGCCAGCCGGCGGCGGCGCCGACGTCGCCAGACCCGAGGTCGGCGACGAGGCGACCCGCCTCGAGGCGGACCGCTTCGGTCGCCTCGATCGGTGGCACGGGGGGCCACGCTTCGGCCGCGACCCGACGGGCCCGGCGTGTGTCGGGGCGGCGGGCGAGCTCGTCGGCGATGAAGTCGGCGTAGGCGGCGGCCGTCTCGTCCGTGACGGTTCCCTCGGTGAGGACGAGGACCGCTCGCTCGCCCCAGCGCCACGACGTCACGATTGTCTCGCACGCGTACGGGCGCTCGTCGGCACGCACCTGCGGCTCGTACCGGATCCGGACGACTCCGGCGTCGCCGCGGTAGGCGAGGTCGGAGCGTCGGTCCGCGTCGAGGAGCCCGAGGAAGGCGTCGTCGGTCAGGTCGAGGCTCGCCACCTCGGCCGGTCGCCACGGCTCCGGCAGCAGAAGCGCGTGCGGAGCGAACTCGCGGAATGGTCGTTCCACCGTGAAGCGCCGTACCTCCCCGGGCGCCGCTTCGGAGCACTTCTCGTGGATCGCGGCTCGGAGCGACGCCTGGGCCTGTCGGGTGGCGTCGCCGACGAACGCCGTGATCGTGATGTTGCGAACGTGGAGGACGTCGATCACGCCCTCCTCGCGCTCCTCGGTCGCGGCGAACGCGCGCCAGGCGGGGAGCGCGGCCGCGGCCGCGGCCGTCGACTCGTAGTGCCCGACCCAGAGATCGGACGTGCGGGAGAGGCGATTCTCGACGTAGACCACGCGACGCCACTCGAGCGCTCCGGCGGTCGCGGTCAGCGCCAGGGTGTCGTCGGGTTTCGGACGGCGCTTCCCCTGGGCCTCGGCGAGCGCTCCGTCGAGGTCCCGCCGGCCGAGGCGCTTCTTCGGGACGATCTCGGTCGCCCAGGGAACCCGATCGGCTCCGGGGAGGACGTCCTCGGGAACGAGGAGCGGCCCCTCGCCGAGGAGGTCGATTCGACGGACCTGCTCCTCGGGGATCTCGCGGAGCTCGTCGTCGACCTGCAGACGGAAGACGCCGTCTCTGAGCTCGACGAGCCGGCCGCGGATGAGCGTGCCGTCGCGGAGCTCGACGGCGGCGAGGCCCTCATCGTCCTGGGCGAGGGAGCCAGTGGGCGCCGCGAGGATGGCGACGATGAGGACGACCGAGGCGGTGGCCGAGGAGCGGCGAGGTCGTGGGGTGAAGTTCATGGCAAGCCTCCCATGATAGCAGGGGTCGTGGCGGACGGAGGCCGAACGCACGAGACGTGCCAACGCACGGAGGGGGTGATGATCGCGGGACTTGCAGCGGCGGGGCGGCGAGGGCGTGTCGAGATCCGTGACACCGGTGTGGTGCTCCTCGACAGCCAGGGAGGGTCGCGGCGACCCGAGCTTCCGGACGCGCTCGCGACGTGCGACAATGAGATGAGGGGGACCCCCCCTGGCCACGGTGTGCGGGTCGGTGCGACCCGTCGGGCGTGGCTGGGACGGAGCGACCGCTGAACCTGCCCTACCTCCTCGCCGCGTTCGCGAGCCTGCTCTGCCTCGGCTTCGTCGACAACGCGCGGCCCGCGCTCATCACGTCCATCTTCGAGGATCTGAAGATCGGCGACGCGATCGGCTCCTGGCTCTTCGGGGCGAGCTCGGCCGGGATCATCGCCGGCACCCGGTTCAGCCGCGCGCTCGGGCGGCGCTTCTCCTCGCTCCGGTTGCTCCAGCTCGGCCAGCTCATCGTCGCCGGCTCGTTCTTCGCGATGGGCCGGTGCGATGGCGCCGGCACCCTCATCGCCGCCTCGTTCGTCTTCGGCATCGGCGCCGGCTTCCTCGCCCCGGCCCAGAACCTGATGGTCCAGCAGGCGGCGCCGCCGGAGCGCCGGCGCCAGGCGTTCTCCGCGCTGCACGCGAGCTACGGGCTGGCCTCGCTCCTCGCCCCGCTCGCCGTCGTTCTCCTCGCTCGGTTCGGGCTCGACTGGCGGACGGGCTTCACGATTCTCGCGGTGATCCCGCTCGTCCTCGTCGCGGCCGATCTGCTCGTCCGTCCGCTCCCGGTGCGGCCGGCGCCGCCGCCGGCGGGGCCGGGGGACCGGGGCTGGCACACCGTCTTCGCGCTGATGCTCGGCCTCGCCGTGTGCGCCGAGCTCGCGATCTCGACGCGACTCCCCGCCCTCCTCGAGCAGGAGGGGCGCGACCCCGAGACTGCGAAGCTCTGGCTCACCGCGTTCTTCGCGTGCCTCCTCGCGAGCCGACTCGCGGGCGGGGTCGTCCGACTTCCGATCGGCACCCGGGCGACCCTCGCCGTCTCGGGCGTCGGCGCTCTCGCGGTGACGGTCGCGGGGCTGCTGTGGCTCCCCGAGCTGCTCGCGTTCGTGGCCCTTCCCCTCGGGATCTTCTTCCCGAGCGGGATGGAGCTCCTCGCCGAGGAGCGCCCCGAGCGAATCGAGACCGCCATGAACGACGCGTTCGCCTGGATCAGCGGACTGCTCGTCGGCTGCCACGCCCTGATCGGATGGCTGAGCGACCTGCACGGGCGGAGGGTCGCGTTGTCGGTCGGAGCGATCGCGCTCCTCGGCGCCCTCGCGCTGCTGGCGGTCCTTCCGCGCGTCGGAACTTCTGGGTGGGCGGGTGTCGCCGTTTCGCGGTCGGGATCCCGCGGAAAGTGACGGCATGCGGGGTCAGGCCCGTGCGCATGCGCAGTCGTCGCCGACGGCGGCGCGGGGTCGGCGTGCGGCCTGCTTCGAAGCTGGGCGGGTGTGCGGGTGCCGCTGCTTTCCCGTTCGGATCCCGCGGAATGTGACGGCATGCGGCGTCAGGCCTCTGCTTGCTGGCTTGGGAGGGGAGCTCGCTTCGGCAGTCCCGCTCCGACCAAGCAGCAAGCAGACGGCCTGACCCCACCGCTGGCCTCCCAGGAGGGTAGCGAACGGGAATCGATGGCTCGGCCCACCCGCCCCGCTCCGATGCAGGCCGCATATCGACCCCGCCCCGCCGTCGGCAATACGACTCCCGCATGCGCGCGGGCAAGACCTCGGGACAGCAAGACCTCGGACAGCAAGACCTCGAGACAGCAAGACCTCGGGACAGCAAACCTCGGGACGGTGAGACCTCGGACTACTCGCGAGCGCGGACCGCCTCGAGCGCCTCGGCCGCGAGCTCGGCGAAGGGCACCTCGCGTCGCTCCTCGCTTCGGCCGGTCTCCTCGCCCGTGCCCGGGTCGTACTCGACATCGGTCGCCACGTGCTCGAACGACCGGGTGTCCTTCGCGAGGCGCTCGAGCAGCCCGATGGCGTCGGCGTCGCCGACCTCCTTCAGGCAGCGGAGCCCGATGACCTTGTGGGTCCACGGCACCGCCTCGGGGGCTCCGGCGGCGTCGAGGATCTTCGCGAGGTTGGCGACGATGTGGGGGCCGACGCCCTCGCGGCCGAGGAGCGTCCGCTCGTAGAGCTCGATCTCGGCGATCGAGTAGCTCTCCTTCACATTGAGGAAGAGGAAGAACACCTAACTCTTGCGGGAACGGCCCGATCTGCATTACAAGGGGAGGCATCGGGGGAGACCGAGAGGCTCCGAATCATGGCCGTCGCCCTGTCGCTGCTCGTGTGGTTCGCGATCTACCTGCTCATCGTGTTCCTCACCGGATGGCTCTTCCGCACCGTCGGCGCGGAGAAGATCGCCCGGCGCGTCTTCTTCCCCGGCTTCATCTGCGTCACGATCGTCCGGCTCGTCGCGGGCGCCGTCACGGGGGTGAAGGAGGATCCCGACGGAAAGGTCACGCGCAAGAAGAAGGGTGATGACGGCGGCGGCGAGCCCGGCATCAAGACGAAGATCGCGTTCTCGTTCCTGCCGTTCCTGACGTGCACCGTGCTCCTCGTGGCCCTGTTCGCGGTCCCCGAGAAGCTGCCGGTTCCGGTTCACGCGCAGATCGACGAGGAGCTCACCCTCGACCAGGACGGCCTCGTCGCGTTCTTCGGCACGGCGGCCGGGCTCGTCTGGGTCGTCCTGGCGGCCATCGGGAGCAACCCCGACTCGTGGCAGGTGTGGGCGAGCCTCTACGCGGCCGCCGCGCTGATCGTCGCGGGGGCGCCGCGGGCGAGCGACCTGAAGCTCATCGCTCCGATGGTCGGCGGGACGATCCTGTCGATCTGGGGGCTGGAGGCGCTCGGCGTCGGCGCGGGGTTCTTCCCGCAGGCCTGGGTCGCGAGCTGGTTCGCGGGGCAGTCGACGCAGCAGGCGCTCGCGTTCGTTCTCTGCCTGGCGCTGTTCACCTTCGTCATCTGCGCCGCCGTGCTCGGCGCGGGTCACATCCTGGCGCGGATGTCGGACCGCCGCCGCCAGAAGAGTACGTAACGCGGACGCCGCGGCGGCGTCCGCTCGAGAGGTCGTCACGACGGCCGAGACAGACCGGGGGGGATGGGGCCCTGACCACCGAGACCGAGCTGGCCGAGTTCGACCGCAAGCTGCGGAGCGCGCTCGCCGAGGCGGGCACGCCCGCGCCGGACACCGAGTTCTGGACGGCGCTCATCGAGCGCCTCCACCGCCGATCGACGCGCCCCGACGCGTTCACCCCGCGCGGGGAGGACGACGATCGGCCGCCCCGCATCCCACCGCCCGGCGAGGATGCCGACCTCGATGAGCGGATCGGGTGGGCGTTCGTCGAGGTGGCCGCGATCCGCGAGGGGGACCTGTTCGGGCTGATCGAGGGCGGCGCGGGCGGCGACAGTGACGCGTTCAGTCAGCTTCTCGGAATCCTCGACAGCGACGTCAAGCTCAGGGGTATTCTCTATCGAAGCGGGCTTCGACCCGAGGACGTCTATCCGGACCTGGCAAGCAAGCTCTGGGAGTCACTCAAGAAGTGGGACGGTCGGGACTTCCGAGCCTTCGCCGCGCAGATCGCGCGCAACTTCTCCGCCGACGAACGGCGCCGGAAGAAGTCGCGGACGGTGGCGCTCCCCGAGGAGCAGGCCGACGAGGCCCCGCTGCCGGGACGTTCGGGAGGTGGTCGGCACGACGAGGAGCTCGCGGTCCAGGAAGCGGTCGCGCTGACCTATCACCTGATCGGCGAGCTCGAGACGACCGGCGAGATCAAGCCGCTCGACGTTCTCCTCTTTCAGCTCCTCCAGCGCGGGCTCGGCCCGAGCGAGATCCAGGAGGCGCTCAGTGAATCGCCGCTCCTGCCGAGGCTCGCGGAAGCGATGAAGGCGCTCTGCGGGAAGGGTCGCCTGCGGGCCGAGGACGCCCTCGCGATCCGCGGCCTGATCGACGGGCTCGCGCCCGCCGAGGCGGTCGTCCTGGCCGACCATCCCGACGGGGTGGCGGCGGTCGAAAAGGCGGCGAAGGCGCTCGGCGACGCGTCCGACCTCGTCGAGGCGGGCAGCGTCGATCGCGAGGCGGGCAGCGTCCTGTGCCGTCGCGGCACGAAGGCGTCCGAGCTCGAGAGCGCGGTCGCCATGTCGACCAACGCGATCAACCTCCGGATGAACCGCGTCCGCCTCAAGCTCTGGATGGCGTTCGTCGACCGCGCGTTCCGCTCGCTCGACCAGCCGATCCTCGAGGGCGGCGCCGATCGATTCATCGTGCAGCACCGCTGCCGGGCCGGCCTCTGGTGCCGGATGTACAAGGACCGGACCTGCTCGATGGAGCGGACGCCGGCCGAGATCGCGGATCTGGCGAAGGCGCAGGCTGAGCTGGACGTCTCGGAGTTGGAGCGGCTCGTCGATGAGCTGCGCGAGAGAATTCTGTTGCCCCTCGAAGGGGTAGTCCCGGACTACAACTCTTGTCTGGGCGAACGGCGGCGTCCTACCGACGCCACGGGCAAGAAGAGCTAGCTCGCTCGCCGAGCGGGCGCTCTCCATCACGAGAGACGCATCCGAGGCACGACGGGGCCGCGGGTCCGGACGCGTCGCAGGCGAACGGAGATGAGACGATGCTGCGCGCAAGAGCCGAGCACCGATCGATCATCGTCCGTTCGTCCGACCAGAGACGAAACGGAGCGGTCCAGTGCGCGACAGCAATTCCAATGATCGAGGTTCGGACCAGTCGGTGTCCGGCATCCCCTCGAGCCTTCCGAAGGACGACTTCGTCGCCTACTCGGATGCCCTCCTGGGAAGTTATCGGGGGCGCGGGACGACCGCTGAAGCTCCCGACCCCGAGATGCTCGACCGGTTGACCCGGTACGCCGAAGGCACCCTCCCCGAAGACGAACGGGAGCCCATCCGCGAGCTCCTGCACGACCATCCCGCCTACTACGAGATCGTCCTCCGCACGCTCCGCGAGCGCCGCGGCGCCGCCGCGCACCCCGCCGGAGACGGTCGGCCCACGACGGCCACGACCGCTGCCGCCGAGACGGCGACGCCCGTCGCCGTGGCGCGGCCGCCCGCCCGGAGCGCGCTCGTCGATCGCTTCGTCCGGACCGTCGTCACCGCGAGCCGCCGGGGCGGCGCCCGGGGTCAGCTCGGCCAGGCGCTCGAGGCGCTCGGCGCCGGGAGCTGGGATGCGGCGAGCCGCGCGCTCGACAACATTCTCGGCTCGACCGATCGAGCGGCCGACTTCGACATTTCGAGCGTGCACAACGCCCGCGGAGCTGCGCTCCTCGGGCGTTGCGATTACAAGGCGGCCAGACACGCGTTCGAGCGCGCGCACGAGCGCGCCGGCCACAAGGCCGAGAAGACGATCGCCCAGACCGGCCTCGAGGTGGTGCGCTGGGCGGAGCACGCCGCGCCGAGCGCGTCGCCGGGCGAGGAGCTCGAGAGCCGGCTCGCCCACGCCGAGAAGGTCGTCCGGCGCCTCGAGCGCGGCGCCTCGGCCGAGGGCGACGGCGAAGGCGCGGTCTGATCAGTCAGGCATCCGCGTAGGCGAGCGGGTCGCGCTCGCCCGCCTCCGCGAACCCCTTCCGACGAAGTAGACACGCATCGCACCGACCGCAGGCGGCCCCGCCTGACGCCGGCGCGTAGCAGGTCCACGTCTTCTCGAGAGGGACGCCGAGCGCGACGGCGCGCCGGACGACGTCGGCCTTCGTCAGCTCGAGGAGCGGAGCGTGGATCGTGAACCGGGCCCCCTCGACGCCCGCCTTCGTCGCGACGTTCGCGAGGGCGGCGAACGCGTCGATGAACGCGGGGCGGCAGTCGGGATAGCCCGAGAAGTCGATCGCGTTGGCCCCGATGTAGATCTCGGTCGAGCCGAGCACCTCCGCCCACCCGAGCGCGATCGCGAGGAAGACGGTGTTGCGGGCCGGGACGTAGGTGACCGGGATCGCGTCGGCCATGCTCGCCTCGTCGCGGCCCGTCGGGACCGCGATCGCCTCATCGGTGAGCGCCGAGCCGCCGATCGCGCCGAGGTCGACCGAGACGACCCGATGCTCGACCGCGCCGAGGGCGGTCGCGACGGCGCGGGCGCTCGTGAGCTCCCGGTCGTGGCGTTGCCCGTAGAGGACGGTCAGGGCGTGCGGCGCGAACCCGTCGGTCTTGCACTGGGCGAGGCAGGTCGAGCTGTCGAGGCCTCCCGAAAGGAGGACGACGGCGGGCTTCATCGGCCCATCTCCTTGGGCTGGCGGCGGCGAGCCGCCATGATGCCGGAGCGGGGGCGGCCCGGCAACGGCTCAGTCGACGAGCGGCGAAATGCCATCGGAAGTCGGGCGTCCTCGAGGTCGGAGACCTGATCGCGATGAGCCTCGATGCCGATCTGCTCGCGCTGCGCCGTCGCTTCGAGACCGACCCGTCGGACGCCGAGGCGCGCTGGAGCTACATCGTCGCGCTGCTTCGGGCGGGGCGGCGCGAGGTCGCGCGAGCCCTGCTCAAGGGTCGCTTCCTCTGCCCGCTGGAGTGGGAAGAGCTTCCGGTGGGCGAGGTGGATCGCACTCGCTGGTGCGAGAAGTGCGAGAATACGATCCAGTGGTGCAGCAACGCCGACGAGCTCCGCGCGGCGGTCGGCTGGAGGATGTGCGTCGCGGCGCCGACCGAGCTCGTCGAGGCCTACGCCGACGAGCAGGTCGGAGAGGTCGCCGCTGATCCCGAGGCTTCCGGGCGGCCCGAGCGATGCGTCCTCGAGGTGAGCGATGTCGGCGTCGCGACGGTGCCGGATGAGCTGGACCCCTCCGTCCTCGCGCGGATCCCCGGGGAGCAGGCGCGGGACCTCCGCGCTCTCCCGGTCGCGTTCGATGTGGAGCGTCGGCGCGTGGCGGTGATCACCGACGCGCCGTTGACGGTGCGTCGGGCCGAGGACGTTCGACTGGCGACCGGCCACGAGGTGACGCTGGCTGGTGTCGTCGATCCGATCACGCTCGACGAGGCGCTGACGAGGTTCTACTTCCCGACTCACGCGCCCCCCGCTCCGGGGCCGCTCGTGACGATGGGCGCTCCGCTCCCGCCTCCGCCCGACCCGAGCTGGAAGCCGACCGCATTCGACGTCGTCCTGCGCGAGGTCGGCCGTCGGAGGATCGAGGTGATGAGGGAGGTCCGGGCCGCGACCGAGCTCGACCTCGCCGGCGCCAAGGCGCTCGTCGGCGCCGCCCCGACCGCGGTCCTCCGGCGGGTCGGGAAGGAGCGCGCGGAGGCGATCGCCGGCCGCCTGCGGGCCGCCGGCGCGACCGTCGAGATCGAAGAGAGGGAGATCACATCATGAGCCTCGACGCCGAGCTGCTGGCGCTGCGACGCCGCTTCGAGACGGACCCGACCGACGCGAAGGCGCGATGGAGCTACGTCGTCGCGCTCGTCCGGGCGGGTCGGCGCGAGGCTGCCCGGGCGCTGCTGAGGGGGCGCTTTCTCTGCCCGCTCCAGTGGGAGGAGCTGCCCGTCGGCAACCAGAACCGGAACCGCTGGTGCGAGGAGTGCGAGAACTGGATCCAGTTCGCCAGCACCGGCGACGAGCTTCGCCGCACCGTCGAGGCCCGTCGCTGCGTCGCGGCGCCGACCGAGCTCGTCGAGGGCTACGCCGAGAGCCAGGTCGACGCGGTGCTCGCCGACCCCGACGCGCCCGGCCGGCCGCCCCGCTGCGTCCTCGAGGTCGAGAGCGTCGTCGTCGGCACCATCCCCCGGCAGCCCGACCCCGAGGCCCTCGAAGCGCTCGCCGGCGCGTCGGCGCATCAGCTCGGCATCTTCCCGGTGGCGATCGACGAGGCGGGCCGGCTCGAGGTGCTCGCCGATCAGCCGCTCTCACCCGAGCGGGTCGAGGACATCCGGTTCGCGACCGGCCGGGAGATCGGCTGCGTCGGCGTCGTCGACCGCAACGAGCTCGCCCGGGCGATCGCGGAGCACTTCCCGCGGGAGGACAGCGAGCCGTTCATCACGATGGGCGTGATCATGCCCGAGGCCCTGGACGAGCTGCGGGAGATCCACGGGGACGACGATGGCGAGGTGTCGTTCTGAGCGCTCGCTCGGGCGTGTTCCTGGAACAGGAGCGTGCGATTGCCGTCGCGATGAACGATCCACAGATTTCACAGATTCCACAGATTGCCGCGGGCGGGTCCGAGTCGTTGCCGATGCCGAAACCGGCCCGCGCCTTCGGCGAGGGATGACCGCCTTCGGCAGCTCGTAATCTGTGTAATCTGTGCAATCTGTGGATCGTCAGCCGTTCGGAGCGGGGACTCTCGTGTTCCTGGAACACGCGCGTCGGCAATGAACCCGGCGCCGGCAACTCGCATTCCGCGTAATCCGCGTAATCCGCGGTTCCCACTGATTCAACGCCGACAGAGACCGAACCGGGGATTGCACGGATTGGTTCGGGCGTCGCCGAGCCATTTGCCGTCGCGTCGCGGTACTCCGCTTCGGACCGCGGCCTGGGCCGGAACGACGACGAGCTCGCTCGCGCGACGAACGACCGCCTTCGGCAGCTCGTATCTGTGCCATCTGTGAAATCTGTGGATCGTTTCCCGTTTGGAGCGAGACCGGCGTCGTTCCTGGAGCGGCCGCGCTGCGCTCCGAATCTCATCTCTCAGACGCCCCGCTCCACCCCCGGCCAGATCAGCTTGTGGAGCTGCAGCTGCAACCGACCCGGGAACCGATCCTCGACCATCCACCCGGCCAGCTCGGCGGGGTCGAGCCCGGGGCACTCCCCGCACGCCACGACCGGCGACATCAGGATCGCACCGACCCGGCCCGCGAGCCGGTGTTCGTCGACGACCCGCCTCGCGTAGTCGTAGTCGGCCCGATCGACGATGACCAGCTTCACCTCGTCGCGCGCTCCGAGCCTCGCCAGGCTCTCCCAGCGGTTCTGCTTCTCCATCCGCGAGCCGGGACACTTCACATCCACGATGAGGCTCGCCCGTCGATCGACCTCCGCGACCTCGACGTGCCCGCCGGTCTCGATCACGACGTCGCGTCCCGCGTCGCAGAGCCTCGCGATGAGCGTGAGGGCGGCGGGCTGCTCGAGCGGCTCGCCGCCGGTGACGCAGACGAGCGGCTGGCCGTCGCGGACCACCTCGCCGACGAGGTCGGCGACCGTTCGATCCTCCCCTCCCTGGAATGCGTAGGCCGTGTCACACCAGACACATCGGAGCCCGCATCCGGTCAACCTGACGAAGCTCGTCGGCCGCCCGGCGCGGGTTCCCTCACCCTGGATCGAGTGGAAGACCTCGGTCACGCGGAGCGTGTCCGGTCGGGAGCTCGTCTCGGTCATGCGGGAATTCTAGCGTGATCGGGCGATCGACACGATTCTCCGGGCGTGGCGCGTTGCGGCATCCGGGCGTGCGCCGACGTTGACGGTGCAGCATACGAGAGTTAGAATCCCCACCCTGTTTGGATTGGGGCCTGGCGCCCCCTCGCCGCGCGATCGGAGTCGGTCCGTCGCGGCGATGGTGGCGGCCCCCCCTCGCCTGCCTCGCGCGCGCCCGATGGCGCCTTAGCAGCCCATCATCGACGGCTCGCCGCGCGCACGGCACCGGTTCGGGCACCGGAATACGAACGCCCATTTGCTCATGTTCGAGACTCTCGTCAACGGTATCGCCAGCGTCTGGACCCGCCTCTTCGGCTCGCGCAATGACCGTCTCATCGACGCCATGCTGCCGGCCGTCGAGAAGATCTGCGCCCTCGAGCCCGAGATCGGCCGCCTGTCCGATCTCGAGCTTCGCGCCAAGACCACCGAGTTCCGCGAGCGTATCGCGAAGCGCCAGAAGGAGCTCGGCGTCCCGGAGCTGTTCGCCGAGGTCGACCGCCTCTTCGAGGCTCGCGAGAAGGAGATCGCCGCCGAGCGGAAGAAGAAGGCGGACAGGCTCGAGCAGCAGATCCTCGATGAGATCCTCCCCGAGGCGTTCGCCGTCTGCCGCGAGGCGGGCAAGCGCGTCCTGGGCATGCGCCACTTCGACGTCCAGCTCGTCGGTGGAATCGTCCAGCACAACAACAACATCTCCGAGATGGTCACCGGCGAGGGCAAGACGCTCGTCTCGACCCTCGCGGCCTACCTCAACGCGCTCCTCGGCAAGGGCGTCCACATCGTCACCGTCAACGAGTACCTCGCCGAGCGCGACCGCGACTGGATGGCGCCGATCCACGAGTTCCTCGGCCTGACCGTCGGCGTCATCAAGCGCGAGATGGGCCCGGCCGCGAAGCGCGAGGCCTACCGCTGCGACATCACCTACGGGACGAACTCCGAGTTCGGCTTCGACTACCTCCGCGACAACATGAAGGTGGTGCTCGAGGCGCAGGCGATGCGCGGGCAGCACTTCGCGATCGTGGACGAGGTGGACTCGATCCTCATCGACGAGGCGCGGACGCCGCTGATCATCAGCGGCCCCGCCGAGATGAGCACGGACAAGTACTACACCGCGAATCGCGTCGCCAAGGGGCTCCAGGGCGTCGAGCGGAACCGCCTCGAGCAGCGCTCGATGGACGAGGACGTCGACAAGGAGTGGCTCGCCGAGGAGGACTACGACTACGTCTACAGCGAGAAGGACCACCACATCCTCCTCACCGATCGCGGCATCGAGAAGGCCGAGAAGCTGGTCGGGGTGGGCTCGTTCTACGACGAGGCCAACATGGACTGGCCTCACCAGATCGATCAGGCGCTGCGGGCGTGGAACCTCTACAAGCGCGACAAGGAGTACGTCGTCAAGGAGGGTGAGGTCGTCATCGTCGACACCTTCACCGGACGGCTCCAGCCCGGTCGGCACTGGAGCGACGGCCTCCACCAGGCGATCGAGGCGAAGGAGGGTCTCCGGATCAAGGAGGAGAACCAGACCCTCGCGACGATCACGTATCAGAACTTCTATCGCCTCTACACCAAGCTCGCCGGCATGACCGGAACGGCCCTGACCGAGGCGGGCGAGTTCATCTCGATCTACCGGCTCGACGTCATCAGCATCCCGACGAACAAGCCGCTGCTCCGGCGGAACCACTCCGACGTCGTCTACCGAACGCTCCGCGAGAAGGACAAGGCGATCTGCGACGAGCTCGAGGCGGTCCACGCGGCCGGCCGGCCGATCCTCGTCGGCACGATCTCGATCGAGAAGAGCGAGCAGCTCGGCGGCATGCTCGAGCGTCGCGGGGTCGCCCACAACGTCCTCAATGCGAAGCAGCACCAGCGCGAGGCGCTCATCGTCGCCGAGGCCGGCGAGATGGGCCACTGCACCATCGCGACGAACATGGCCGGCCGCGGCACCGACATCCGGCTCGGGCGCTTCAGCAAGGAAGCGCTCTTCGCGCACTGGAAGAAGAACGGCGCCGCCCCCCGCGACATGGAGCTGAAGGACCCCGACGACCCGGCCATGTGGGACGCCCTCGAGACCCACTGGAAGGAGAGCGGGCTGCTCGAGGAGTGGAGCTGGCGCGGGGTCGCGATCGACTTCGAGGCGGGCGGGAAGATGCGGAAGGGCTTCCCCCTCTCCGACAACGTGAAGGACCTCGGCGGGCTGCACATCATTGGTACGGAGCGCCACGAGGCGCGTCGGATCGACAACCAGCTCCGCGGTCGATGCGGTCGGCAGGGCGACCCGGGCAGCAGCCGGTTCTACCTCTCGCTCGAAGACGACCTGATGCGGATCTTCGCGAGCGACTGGGTCCGCTCGATCCTCGATCGCCTCGGCATGGAGGAGGGCCAGGAGATCAGTCACCGCATGGTGACCAACGCGATCGAGAAGGCGCAGACCAAGATCGAGGCCCACCACTTCGACGCCCGGAAGAACGTCCTCGAGTACGACCAGGTCATGGACGAGCAGCGCAAGCTCGTCTACGGCAATCGCCAGATGGTGCTCGAGGGCAAGAACACCCGCCCGATGGTCGTCGGCATGATCGAGGACGTCGTCGAGAACGGCGTCAACCTCCACCTCAACGAGAAGCTGACGGCGGAGGACCGGAGCATCGAGCTCTTCTCGGATTACATGAAGAAGCGCTTCCTCATGGATCTCGACACGAGCGGGATCAACATCCACGAGTCGAGCGGCGCCCGCGAGATCGCCCTCGGCGCCGTGATGAAGGCGTTCGAGGAGCGCGAGGAGGAGCTGACGCCCGACGAGATGCGCCGGCTCGAGCGCTATCTCCTCCTGAGCAAGATCGACGAGAAGTGGAAGGACCACCTCCGCGGGATGGACCAGCTCCGGAGCGGCGTCGGCTTCCGCGGCTACGCCCAGCAGGACCCCAAGCTCGCCTACAAGAAGGAGGGCAAGGAGCTCCTCGAGGAGATGGTCACCCGCGTCGAGGAGGAGGTCACCCACCTCCTCTTCCGCGTCCGTCTCGTCACCGAGGAGGAGGCCAAGCGGGAGCTCGAGTCGACGTGGAAGGGCGCCAAGGAGGCGCGTCCGGCCGACGCCGAGTCGGCCGCCCCGGCGAAGCCCGCGCCCGCGCCCGCGCGCGCCCCGGCCGCCAAGCCGGCGCGCGCGCCCGGGCCGACGGCGGCCAAGCCGGACAAGGCGACCGTCGCCAAGATGATGGGCAAGCTCGAGGACAAGCTCAAGGAGAAGCAGGCGAAGGAAGAGGCGCAGTCCTCGGCCGGCGCCGCCCAATCCAAGGGCCCGAAGCAGCCCGAGAAGCGCAAGCAGCCCAAGGTGGGCCGCAACGCGAAGTGCCCCTGCGGAAGCGGGAAGAAGTACAAGAAGTGCTGCGAAGCGAAAGACGCCGCCGCGTAGCCAGAGCGAACCGAGCACCGACCGACGTGTCCGCCGCCCTCGACCTCATCTACGTGGCCGGCCTCTCCATCGCGGGGCCCATCCTCGGAGTCTCCGCCCTGCGCAAGGGCCGGAGCCCCGACGGCATCGGGGAGCGCTTCGGCGTCCTCCCGTTCCGGCGGGCGCGCCGTGAGCCGGGCGCGCGCCTCCTCTGGATCCACGCGGTGAGCGTCGGCGAGGTCAACATAGCGCGCGCGTTCGCGAGCGCGTTCCTCGAGGAGAACCCCGGCTGGGAGCTCGCCGTCTCCACGGGGACGGGCACGGGGCGCGAGCGGGCGCGGCGGGTCTTCCCCGACGACCGAGTCTTCTACTTCCCCCTCGACCTCGGCCCGTGCGTCCGATCGAGCTGGGGCCGGGTGCGGCCCGACCTCGTCGTCCTCGTCGAGCTCGAGGTGTGGCCGAACTTCATGGAGACCGCCCGGGCCGCCCGCGTCCCGGTGGTCGTCGTGAACGGTCGGATCACCGAGCGGACGGCGCGACGCTACCGGATGTTCGGCGGCATCTTCGGGCGGGCGTTCGCGGCCCTCGCGCGCGTGTGCGCCCAGAACGAGGAGTACGCGGCGCGCTTCCGGACGGTGGGCGTCCCGGCCGAACGGATCGCCGTGACGGGCAACGTGAAGTACGACATGTCGACCGCGTCGGCGACGGCCGCCGCCGCCGAGGCAGACTCTCCGGACGCCGACCGCTGGGCCGAGCTCGCCGCGGCATCGGGGATCGCGACCGACGGGCGCGCGGCGCCGGTGCTCGTCGCCGGCAGCACCGGCTCGCCCGAGGAGCGGGTCGTCCTCGAGCTGGCGCGCCGGCTCCGGGCGGGGCCGGTCCCTCACCTCCGCGTGATCGTCGTCCCGCGGCACGTCGAGCGCGGCGAGGAGGTCGCGTCGGTCTGTCGTGACGTCGGCCTCACCCCGGTGCGTCGGAGCGCGCGGCCGGCGTCGACGGCGCCCGCCGACGCCGTCCTCGTCCTCGACACGATCGGCGAGCTGGTGGCCGCCTACGAGGCCGCCGACGTCGTCTTCGTCGGGGGCAGCCTCAACGACCGCGGCGGGCAGAACATGCTCGAGCCGGCCGGGCTCGGCAAGCCGGTCGTCGTCGGTCCGAACACGAGGAACTTTCGCGAGAGCGTCGGTCACCTCCTGGCGCGCGAGGGCCTCATTCAGGCTCGGGACGCGGCGGGGGTGGGCGAGGCGCTCGCGGGGCTCCTCGCCGATCCCCAGGGAGCTGCGGCGATGGGGCGGCGCGCGCGCGCCGCGATCGACGAGCTTCGCGGCGCGACGCGCCGCACCGTGGCCTCGCTGGCGCCGCTCGTGAGGGCGCCGGCGGCCGCCTGAAACACTTTCGCTAGCAACGACGGCGCGCGGATTGCGAGTGGAGCGAGAGGCTCGACCCGCCGTCTGCCCCGAGACGTCCCAGAGGAGAAGTCGATGTCGGAGAGACGCTATCTGTTCTCGTCGGAGGCGGTGGGTGCCGGGCACCCGGACAAGGTCGCCGATCAGGTGAGTGACGCGATCCTGGACGCCATCCTCGAGCAGGACCCGAACGGACGCGTCGCGTGCGAGACCCTCGTCTCCACCGGCCTGTGCATCATGGCGGGCGAGATCACGACGACGGCGAAGGTCGACTATCCGGCCGTCGCCCGCCAGGCGATCGCCGAGATCGGCTACGACGACCCGCGCTTCGGGTTCGGCGCGAACGACGCCGCCGTCATGAGCAACCTCGTCGGACAGAGCCCCGACATCGCGCAGGGCGTCAACGAGGACGACGGCAAGCACAAGGAGCAGGGCGCGGGCGATCAGGGGCTGATGTTCGGCTTCGCGACGAACGAGACGCCCGAGATGCTCCCGCTCCCGTTCGCACTCAGCCATCGCATGATGCAAATCCAGCGCGAGCTGCGAGAGAGCAAGACGCCCGGCTACGAGTGGCTCCGGCCCGACGCCAAGTGCCAGGTCACCGTCGAGTACGAGGGCGGCTTCCCCGGCGGCAAGCCGATCCGGGTCACGACGGTCGTCTGCAGCACCCAGCACGGCCCCGAGATCAGCCACGCCGAGCTCGAGAAGAAGGTCATCGAGGGCATCGTCAAGAAGGCGATCCCCGCCGAGCTGCTCGACGACGAGACCGTCTACCTGATCAACCCGACCGGCGCGTTCGTCGTGGGCGGCCCGCACGGCGACTGCGGCCTCACCGGGCGGAAGATCATCTCCGACACCTACGGCGGAATGGGTCGCCACGGCGGCGGCGCGTTCAGCGGCAAGGACCCGACGAAGGTCGACCGGAGCGCGTCGTACATGGCTCGCTACGTGGCGAAGAACATCGTCGCGGCCGGTTTCTCGCCCGTCGCCGAGGTCCAGCTCGCCTACGCGATCGGCGTCGCCGAGCCGGTCAGCGTCCTCGTCGACACGTTCGGCCGCGGGACGGTGCCCGACGACCAGCTCGGGCGCGCGGTCCGCGAGACGTTCGGTCTCAAGCCGAAGCAGATCATTGACACCCTGAAGCTCCGTCGCCCGATCTTCCGGAAGACCGCGCAGCACGGTCACTTCGGTCACGAAGGCGACGGCTTCACCTGGGAGCGGACCGACCGCGTCGACGCGCTGAAGAAGGCCGTCGAGGCGGGCGCCGCGGCCACTGCCTGACGGCGGAGGCGAACGCGAATGCGGTCCGACACCCCTGGCTCCTCGGAGCCGGGGTCGGACCGCGAGAGAGGGTCACGGGCGCGAGCTTGGGGAGGCGCGCGCCCGAGACACAGGATGTTCTTGTTCGACACTGCACGCCCCAGGAGGGCGTGGGACCGCGTCGCCCATTCGCACTGGCGCGGTAGGGGGA
This sequence comes from Planctomycetota bacterium, assembly GCA_029260755.1. Taxonomy (GTDB): domain Bacteria; phylum Planctomycetota; class J058; order J058; family JAJDCQ01; genus JAJDCQ01. Next base: position 80,285 of record JAJDCQ010000021.1, read on the forward strand.
AACCGTTCGTGAGCACTCAGACCCACTCCACCGGCCTCGCCGCAGCTGCGGTGGCGCCCCGTGAGACCTCCACGCCCATCCCGACGACGGCAGCCCGCCGAGAGGCCGACATCCCCGACGTCACCGACCTCGGCCTGGCCGACGCGGGGAAGCGGCGGATCCTCTGGGCGGACGAGCACATGCCCGTCCTCCGGAGGATCCGCGAGCGCTTCGAGCGGGAGCGCCCGTTCGCGGGCCTGCGCCTCTCGGCGTGCCTCCACGTCACCGCCGAGACGGCGAACCTGATGCGCGCGCTCCAGGCGGGCGGCGCCGACGTCCGCCTGGCGGCGAGCAACCCCCTCTCCACCCAGGACGACGTCGCCGCGGCGCTCGTCGTCCACTTCGGCGTCCCGACGTTCGCCCGCGCCGGCGAGGACACCGAGACGCTCTACGGCCACCTCGTCCGCGCGCTCGAGCACGAGCCCGAGCTCGTCGTCGACGACGGCGCCGACATGGTCGCCGCGATCCTCGCGGTCGGGCAGGAGCGCTGGGACCTCGTCCACCCCGTCCTCGCGGCGTGGGGCAGGTCGCTCACCGCGACCGCGCGTGAGGCGCTCGCCGGTCGGATCCTCGGCGCGATGGAGGAGACGACCACCGGGATCGTCCGGCTCAAGGCGATGGAGAGGGACGGCGTCCTGCCGTTCCCGGTCGTCGCGGTCAACGACGCGAAGATGAAGCAGCTCTTCGACAACCGCTACGGCACCGGCCAGAGCGCGCTCGACGCGATCATCGCGGCGACCGACCTGATGGTCGCCGGCAAGACGCTCGTCGTCGGCGGCTACGGCTGGTGCGGTCGCGGCCTGGCGAGCCGAGCCCGCGGGCTCGGCGCCAAGGTGATCGTCACCGAGATCGACCCGGTGAAGGCGCTCGAGGCGACGATGGACGGCTTCGACGTCCGACCGATGAGCGACGCGGCGCGGATCGGCGACGTGTTCTGCACCGTCACCGGCAACCGCGACATCGTCACGCCCGAGCACTTCGACCTGATGAAGGACGGCGCCTACGTCTGCAACGCCGGCCACTTCGACGTCGAGGTCGACGTCGCCGGGCTCGCGAAGATGGCGACCGGGGTCCACCGCGGGATCAGCCAGCACGTCGACCAGTACACCCTCGAGAGCGGTCGGCGGATCTACGTGCTCGCCGAGGGGCGGCTGGTGAACCTCGTCGCCGGCAGCGGCCACCCCGCGGGCGTCATGGACATGTCGTTCGCTGGCCAGGCGCTCGGCGCCGAGCACGTCGCGCAGAACCGCGACGCGCTCGCCACCCGGATCATCCGTCTCCCCGACGAGATCGATCAGTGGGTCGCGCGGCTCAAGCTCGAGACGATGGGCGTCGCGATCGACGACCTCACCCCCGAGCAGGAGCGCTACCAGGCGAGCTGGTCGCTCGGCACGAGCTAGCCAGGTCACGCGAAACACCGAGGGCGCGCCCCGGTTTCGACCGGAGGCGCGCCTTCCGACATTGATCTCACGCAAAGGCGCAAAGACGCAAAGGGTCGTCGCTCCGAGCCGGGACCTGGATCCGGCGGAGCTCCTTTGCGCCTTTGAGCCTTTGCGTGAGATTACATCTGTCGAGCGAGTGGGCTACTTGATCGTGACGCCGGCGCCGCCGAACTTCGCCTTCATGTTGAACTTCTTGATCTCGCTCATGATGTTCTGATCGGGGTTGCTCTTCGGCGAGAAGTCCCAGACGACCGTCTTGCCCTCGGCCTTGCCGGGCTCCTCGGCCGTCGCCGCGTTCGGGAGGGTGATCGAGATCTTGAACTCGATCTGCTTGGCGAGCTTCTCCTCGAGCGCCTTCATCTTCTCGGAGAACGCCTCGAACTCCTGAAGCTCCTCGTCGCCGGGCAGGTCCTCGGGGTTGCCCATCCCGTCGTCGCCGCCCATGCCGTCGCCGCCGCCGGGCGGGGGCATCTCGTCGCCGCCGCCGCCGCCCGGAGTCTTGGGCGTGTCGCCCCCGACGCCGAGGTCCTCGCCGCTCTTGCTCGCATCCCAGCTGTAGGCCAGCTCGTAGGAGCCGTCCTCGAGCTTCTTCACCCTCAGGTCGCGCCCGTCGTCCTTCCAGCCCTCGATCTGGTTGAGCGCCTCGATCGACTCGAACTTGAAGATGACGTGCATCTTCATGCCGCTCTCGATCGGCTCGACGACGAGCTTCTCGACGGTGACGCCCTCGCCCGAGAACTTCTCGCGCATCTCCTTCTCCGACGGGAGGTCGTCGGCGCCGCCGTCGTCCTCGCCCATCGGTCCGAACGCCTTCTTGATCTCGCTCATGTCCATCTTGAACTTGAGCTCGTAGGTGCCCGATCCGTCGGCTTCGATCTTGATCTTCTCGTCGTACTCGAGGCAGCCGCTGAGGGCGGTGAGCCCGACCGCGGCGACCGCGACGAGCGCGATCCCTCTGCGGGCGGCCCGGGGAAGGGTCGGTGCGAGGTTCATCGTTCCTCCGTGTCGTGGGTTCATCTCCGATGATGCTAGCAGGCTGCTGAAAATGACGCGAGCGCCTCGTCGAGATATCGTCGTGAGGGGCGAGGCGCTCGCCCGAGGCAACCCTCGGGAGTTGGCGCAGGGCGAGGAACGAAGCCCCTCGCGACGAGATCCGGCGAGGTGCCGCGAGTGAACGGGCGAAATCCGAGCCTGCGAGGATTCGGCCGTTCACGCTCATTTTCAGCAGCCTGCTCGCACCGCCACGAAGGACGGCGCAACCGAGCGGGCGCGTCGCCCCGAAGCGGGTTGAGTCCGGGCTGAACACCGCCTAAGATCCCGGGGTATCCATCCGGAAGGCGTGGAGCTCCACCCGATGTCGAACCCTCTGATCACCGCGCGCGGTCTGACGAAGGTCTACACCGATTTCTTCGGTCGCCCCAAGCACGAGGCGCTCAAGGGACTGGATCTCGACGTCCAGTCGGGGGAGCTGTTCGGGCTGCTCGGCCCCAACGGCTCCGGCAAGACGACGACGATCAAGCTCGTCCTCGGGCTCATCCGCCCCACGGCGGGGTCGGTCTCGGTCCTCGGGGCGAGGCCGACCGAGGTGGCGCATCGCAGCCGCCTCGGGTTCCTCCCCGAGGAGAGCTACTTCTACGACTTCCTCTCGGCGGACGAGACCCTCGACTTCTACGCCAAGCTCTTCGGGATGGGGCGGGCCGAGCGCCGCCGTCGCGCCGACGAGCTGATCGAGATGGTCGGGATCGGACACGCCCGCGGACGAAAGCTGCGCGAGTACTCCAAGGGCATGGTCCGCCGCGTCGGCCTCGCCCAGGCGCTCATCAATGACCCCGAGCTGCTCATCCTCGATGAGCCGACGTCCGGTCTCGACCCGATCGGCACCCGCGAGTTCAAGGACCTCCTCGTCCGGCTGCGCGACGAGGGCAAGACGATCCTCCTCTCGAGTCACCTCCTGGCCGACGTCCAGTCGATCTGCGACCGGATCGGGATGCTCCACGCCGGGGAGAAGGTGCTCGAGGGGACGCTGGACGACCTCCTCGCCCTCGAGGGCGTGAGCGAGATCCGGTGGAGCGGCGCCGGCGCGGTCGACGAGGTCGCCGCATCGATCCGCGAGGCGGGCGGCGAGGTGATCTCGAGCGGGTCGGCGACCGAGTCGCTCGAGGATCTCTTCATCCGCAAGATCCGCGAGCGTCAGGGCGGCGCCCCGAGAGCGACCGCGCCGGAGACGAAGGCGACCGCCGAGGCGCCCCCCCCGGGCGCGAGCGCGTGAGGGTTCGGGCCGTCCTGGGCATCGCGTGGCTCCTCGTCCGGGAGTACGTCCCCCGGACCGGGCCGTGGCTCGTCGCCCTCTACATCGCCTTCCTCGCGACGAGCTTCGCCCTGCCCGCGCCCGATCCCGCCTCCCGCGCCCAGATGGTGCGGGGCTTCTCGTACGAGGCGGCCACCGTCCTCGCCCTCGCGAGCGCCGTCTTCGCGACGGCCCTCGCCATCCCGCGTGACGTCGCCGGGCGGCGGGTGCAGAGCATCTTCGCGAAGCCGATCGGTCGGGCGGGCTACGTCATCGGGCGGGCGCTCGGCGGCTTCGCTCTCTGCGGGCTGACGCTCGCCGCCTTCTGGGTCGTCACCGTCCTCGCGTTCGCGATCGGAGTCCGCGCCGAGGACAACCCCGTCCTCCACACCCGGCCGGCCGACCGGGTCGTCCAGCTCCGGGTCGGCGGGGGGACCTCGCTGATGCTCGGCGGGCTCACCGCCGCCAGCCGGGCCTACCGCCGGCCGCACGACGAGCGGATGTGGCTCACCGGAACCGACCGCGCCCGGTTCGAGTTCCGCGGCGTCCCGATCGCCGAGCTGCCCGACCCGATCGAGGTCGAGGTGCTCGCGCGGGCGTTCGCCCCCCTCGAGCAGGAGCGGACGGTCAACGCCTCGGTCGTGATCTCCCGCCCGGGACACGAGGCGCCGCTGTTCTCGGAGATCCTCCCGATCCGTGACAAGACGGCTCGGTCGATCATCCTCGAGCGATCCGCCCTCGGCGGCGGCGAGACGTTCGACCTCGACGTCGTCGTCGGGGTCGCGCCCGATGAGCGCTCCGCCCTGGGGTTCGATCTCCGCCTCGACGCGACCGGGCGGGGCCAGGCGGAGATCGGGCTGCGAGAGGCGTCCGAGGGGTTCGCCTGGAACCTCCTCCGGGCCTACGCCCTCACCTTCCTCGCCGGGTTGATCGTGATCAGCTTCGCCGTCCTCGGCTCGACGCGCCTCACCTCCTGGGTGAGCCTCTTCCTCGCGATGTTCTTCTTCGTCGTCGGGCTGTCGATGCCGTTCGTGAAGGAGGTGGCGGCCGAGCTCCAGGAGGATCCGGCCGCGTTCGAGGACGCGGGCGAGCACGAGCACAGCGACCATGGTGGCCACGACGACCACGATCACGACGGCGACGGGCAGGCCGACCACGACGACGGCGAGCACGCCGAGCCGGTGGTGACCTCGATCGATCAGCTCCGCGGCAAGACGCTCGCCGCGATCGCCCTCGTCCTGCCCGACCTCGGCCACTTCGACGCGCCCTGGATCCGGAAGGGCCGGCGCATCCCGTGGGGTCTGGTCGGCCGGAACGTCCTCTACGCCCTCGTCTACATGACGATCTTCATCGCGGCGAGCGCCGTGTCGCTCTCGTTCCGGGAGCTCGGCTGATGCACCGGATCCCGCTCCCCGTCGCGCTCCTGGTCGCCGCCCTCGTCCTCGGCCTGCTCCTGCCGCTCCAGGACGCGATCATCGAGCGTCAGAAGGTCGAGGACATCCACGACGTCAGCCCGCTCGAGGCGGTCGAGCCGGGGCAGTTCGTCGGCACGGTCCTGATCGGCGGCTTCCGGATGCTGGCGATCGACGCCCTCTGGTACCGCTACCTCGACCGCTTCGACGAGCGCGACTACTTCGAGATGCGGGCCCTCGCCTCGCTCATCACGAAGCTCCAGCCCCGGTTCGAGGAGGTCTGGGTCTTCCACGGGTGGATGCTCGCCTACAACGTCGCGGCGACCGAGACCGACCCCGAGGCGCGGTGGAAGTGGGTCCACCAGGGGATCGAGGTCCTCCAGGAGGGGCGCCGGCGGAACCCTAGGTCGTGGCGGGTCGCCTTCCAGACGGGGTGGACCTACTTCCACAAGTGCGTCGTCGACGAGACCGAGTTCGCCCGGTACGCCTCGAAACGCTTCGCCGAGTCTCCCGCGATCAATCCCGAGGGGAAGAGCGCCATCGAGATGGCCCACGAGGAGTTCGACCACGCGGCGAGCATCGATGGGCACTCGGTCGCCTGCGACTTCCGGGCGCTCCAGACGCTCGAGTGGCTCCTCGCGATGGCGGCGGATGTCGAGGAGCTCGCTCGCTGGAAGACCGTGGCGGATGCCCGCCACGCGCACATCCTCGAGGTGCATCGCGCCCGGGTGAGCTCCCAGTACCTCCGCGCCTGGAAGGACCAGATCGACCTCGTCCACGACCGGCGAGCGGAGCAGCTCCGGGCCGAGGACGGCGGCGGGAGCTGACGCTCACGACTCCTCGCCAGCCAGGAGTCGCTCGCGCGTGGGATGAAACCACGGAGGCACCGAGCCACGGAGAGTCCCGGATCGCTCCCGATCTTCATGGGGAGTGATGCTCGAGTACTGGCGTGCGCCGCATCCCGGCTCCAGGGATGGCTCCCTCTCGGTCTCGGTCACGCGAGGCGACGGGAACCACGAGAAGGGGCCGCCGGATCGGTCCGCGACGTGGCGTCATCCGAAGCTGCTCCGTGTCTCCGTGCCTCCGTGGTTCCATCTTCATCGACCTGAGCGAAGACGATGGCCCCTACCGCGGCGAGCGCGGCGCCACGACCGCGAGGACGCCGGTGTAGGCGTGGACGTAGCTCCGCCCCAGGAGCGGCGCGATCTCGGCGTTGCCGAAGAAGCCCGCGATCGGGAGACCCGGGAGGCGCGCGGCGATCGCCTCGGAGTCGGCGTTCGGCTCGCCGAAGAGGCCGCGCCCGCGCCCGAGGCACTCGAAGAGGAGCCCGAAGGACGGGGCGGCGGCGCCGCCGGCGAACGGCGCGGCGATCTCCTCGACCCGCGCGGCCATGTCGGCCCGCGCGCTCGCGGGGTCGAGGGCGGCGAACGTCACCGGCGTGCCGGTCGTGACGGGCGCCGCGACGGCGACGACGCCGGCCTCCCGGTCGACCCCCGCGACGTGGCGGATCAGGAAATCGCCCGCCTCGGTCGGCGCGGAGAGGCCGTCCAGACCGAGGGCGGCGAACACCGCCCGGACCCCGTCGAGCTTCTCCGCCCGGCCGACGGCCTCGGCGAGCTTCTCGACGGCGGGGCGGCCGTCGATCTCGAGGATCACGTTGCCGTCGGACCGGGTCACCCGCCCCGGCGGGACGAGCGGTCGGCAGCCCTGGGCGCAGGCGACGAGCGCCCGGAACCGCCCCTGCAGGAGGACGCTGACGGCCCCGCCGGCGACGACGGTGTCGTCGGCGAACGCGACGCAGCGCTGCTCGCCCGGCGCCGGCGCCGCGGCGCCGCCGACGGTCGGGAGAAACGACCCGCCGGCATCGAGGGCGGCGACGAGGGCGGCGGCATCGAATCGGAAGGGGCACGGGAGGAGCACGTGGAGGGCGCGGTCGGTCGGCCCGGAGAGCGCCTCCCGGACGGCGCGGGCGGCGGCCCGCTCGGCCGTCGGACCGTCGGCGCCTCCGCGGCCCGCGCCCGGGTGGACGAGGGTCGTCACCGAGAGCCCGTCGCCCTCGTCGCCGAAGACCGCGAGGAGCGCGATCGCGGGGCCACGCCCCTCGTGCTCCTCGGATCCGCTGATCACCCCGCCGCCGACGCAGCCGGCGACCCGGGAGGCGCCGGTCGCCTCGCGCAGGGTCGCGGCGATCGCGCCCGCGGCCCCCGCGTGGGGGGGGCTGACGAACGCGAGAACGAGCGCGGGCGCCTCGGCCTCCCCGGCGCAGGCGCTGGTGGCTGCGGCGGCGGCCGCCTCGCGGGGGTCGTCGAGGGCGCTGAAGGCGGACCTGGCGTGCATCGGAGGTGCTCCGGCGCGAGGAGGGGTGGGGCCGCGGACGATCGCGGCGCGCGAGCGTCCATTCTAGCGTAGCCTAGGCCTACAGCCGCAGTCGCATCGCGTTGCCGAACGCATCTCGCGCGCGTAGAATCGCCCGCCCTGGCCGGTGGGCGCCAGGCGCATCACGTTCCACACCCGGGGGTGGCATGGCTGAGGAGACGCGAGCAGGCGACGATGCCGATGCCGGCGCCGCCGCTGGCGACGGCGCGGAGGAGGCTCCGCGCGAGGGCGACCCGGGCGCGGGGGCGGCCAGCGGCGCCGAGACCGACGGCCTCGCGCACCGCCCGGCGAAGACCTCGGCCGAGGTCGTCGCCCAGCTCTGGCCGAAGAAGCGGCCTTCGATCTTCGAGTCCGAGCGGCCCGGCTGGGAGTTCATCCAGCGGCTGCCGGGCAAGAAGCTCGCGATCTGGACGGCGTTCCTCGCCCTGATCTGGGTCCTCCGCGACTTCTTCGACATCATCATCGTCACGTTCGTGATCAGCTACATCACCGGTCACGTCGTCGACATCCTCGAGGCGCGGACGGGGCGGCGGAAGCTCTGCACGACGGCGGTGTTCACCGTCCTGGTCGGCGTGCTCGTCCTCGTCGTCTCGCTCGCGACGCCGCGCCTGATCGACGAGGGCAAGGAGCTCGTCAAGCAGGCGTCGATCGTGAGCAAGTCCGAGCTCGAGAGCGCCTCGCTCCACGCGGCGATGGCCCAGGAGGAGGGCGGGTTCCGTCGGCTCGCGACCGACGGCGTCCGGATCGCCTTCACGAGCGGCGAGAACAAGGGCGAGGAGGGCGTCATCACCCGCGTCATCGGCGCCGAGGCGCGGATCGAGCTCGCGGAGCCGCTGACCAATCCGATCTCCAAGGGCGACGCCTTCCGGCTGACGAGTCAGCCGGCCGACGCGCCGCCCTACGAGGTGACCGACGCGGTCATGATCCTCGACCCGACCGAGAAGATCATGGAGAGCCTGAGCAACTTCCTCGGCGAGGACCGCCTCGAGGCGATGAAGGAGTACTACGAGAAGACCGAGGCCAAGGCGCGCGTCAACGAGTCGATCGGCGACATGCTCGAGACCGTCGGCGCCGGGCTCAAGAAGTTCCTCAACGGAACGATCAACGCCGTCTTCCACTTCCTCGCGTCGATCCTCTTCTCGTTCATGATCGTCCTCGGGATGCCCAAGCTGCGGTCGGGCGTGAAGAGCCTCGCCTTCAGCCGGTTCGGCGACGTCTACGAGGAGGTCGGCCCCAGCGTCTCGGCGTTCGGCGAGCTGCTCGGGAAGGCGTTCGAGGCCCAGACGATGATCGCGGTCGTCAACACGGTCCTGACGTTCATCGGGATGTGGATCCTGGGGATCAAGGGCAAGCTCTTCCTGTCGCTGATCGTCTTCGCCTGCTCGTTCATCCCGGTCCTCGGGGTGGCGATCTCCACCGTTCCGATCGCCCTGATCGCTCTCAAGGACGGCGGCGTCGGGGTGACGATCGGCGTCTTCGTGATGGTCGCGCTCGTCCACGTCCTCGAGGCCTACGTCCTCAACCCCTACATCTACGGCGCGCACCTGAGTCTCCACCCGCTCGCCGTCCTGATCATCCTCCTCACCGCCGAGCACACCTTCGGCCTGTGGGGACTGGTCCTCGGCGTCCCCGTCTCCGCCTACATCTACGAGCACGTGATCTGGGGCGGCCGGCGCGAGGAGGTCGAGCGGGCGACCGGGCCGCCGATCGACGCGGAGGTCGTGGCGACCGCGACGAAGGGCTGATCGCCCGCAGATCCAGTCGGCAGGCGGACGCCGGGCGATTGCGCGCCGGCGCGCCGCCGTTATAATCGGGGCTGGCTCGGTGCATCGAAGGGTCTTCGATTGGGCACGCAGCGAGCCTGAGTCGTTTCAGTTCGTGCAGTTCCAGGGCGGCGAGCGATCGCCTCTCGGGGGCTGTTCAACGTATGAGGAGAAAAGAACATGGCTGACAAGGACAATGCCGTCGAGCAGAACGTGCCTGGCGCGTTCTACGTCGATGACCAGTGCATCGATTGCGACCTCTGCCGCTCGACCGCGCCCGACTTCTACGGTCGTTGGGACGAGGGTGGTTACAGCTACCTGCACAAGCAGCCGAGCAACGACGACGAGACCGCGCTCTGCCAGGAGGCGGCCGACGCCTGCCCGGTCGAGGCCATCGGCAGTGACGGTGGTTAACTAGTCCCGCGGGCCGTCCGACCTTACGGGCCCGCTGTCACCTCGACCGGCCGCGAGGAGATCGTATGGACGTTCGCGACGCGAGCTCGATGCGTTCCTTCGCAGCGGAGAAGATGCGCAAGGTCAATCTCTTCGAGACGGAGAGGTTCTTCTGCGACATCTACTGCTTCGAGCCGGGACAGGAACAGAAGGCTCACGCACATGAGGGCTCCGACAAGGTCTACTTCGTCCTCGAGGGGACGGGGTTGTTCCAGGTCGGCGAGGACGAGCGTCGACTCGGGCCGCATCAGGCGACGTTGGCCGAAGCGGGCACCGAGCATGGCGTGCGAAACCCCGGGCCGGACAGACTCGTCGTTCTGACGTACATGGCGCCGAAGCCTAGCTAGGGCTCCTTTCTCCTCGCCACGGCGAGGCTTCGGACCGCAACGAGGCGCGAAGCACCGAATCGGGTGCGACGCGCCTCGTGGCGTGTACAACACGTACCGCTGCTCCTACGGCGCGACGATCCACAGATTACACAGATGGCACAGATTACGAGCTGCCGAAGGCGATCGTTCCCCTCGGCTGCGAGCTGGCTCGCCGGCGAAGACGGGGAGCCACCCTGCGTCAATCTGTGTAATCTGTGAAATCTGTGGATCGTTACCCGCCCGGCAATCGCTCACGCGCGCGCCGACCCGACTCCGACGTTCTAGGCCATCTCGTAGACCGCGAACACCAGCTTCTCGATCCCGCTGGCAGCCTCGGAGATGCTCTTCGCGCACATGTAGGCGGGCGTGCTGACGATCTTGTTCGTCTCGTCGAAGCAGATCTCGTCGACCTTCTGCTCCTGGTGCCTGGCGCCGAGCTTCTCGAGGCCGGCCGCCGTGTCCGCGTCGTCGCCGATCGTGAGGGTCGGCGCCTTGTCGCCGAGCACCTTCGCGATCACGGCCGGGGCGATGCAGATCGCGCCGATCGGCTTGCCCGCCGCGTGGATCGCGCCGATCAGCTTGGCGACGCCGGCGTCGACGTCGCAGTCGGGGCCCTTCACCGCGAAGTCGCAGAGGTTCTTCGCGGCGCCGAAGCCGCCCGGCAGGATGACCGCGTCGAGCGAGTCCGCGTCGACCTTGGCGACGTCGGTGATCTCGCCGCGGACGATCCGGCTCGCCTCGACGAGGACGTTGCGGGTCTCGCCCTCGACCGGCTCGCCCTTCACGTGGTCGATCACGTGCATCTGGGGCCGGTCCGGCGCGCAGGCGACGACCTCGGCGCCGAGACGGTCGAGCGCGAGCAGGGTGATCACCGCCTCGTGAATCTCGGCGCCGTCGTAGACGCCGCACCCGCTCAGGACGACACCGATCCTCTTGCTCATCGTCTCGCTCCTCACGGCGGCCGCGCCGCCCGGCTGGGGTGGTCGATCAGCTCTTCGGCTTGGCGGCCACGACCGTCCGCGGGTCGGCCGCGTCGCGGAGCCCGTCGCCGAGGAAGTTGTAGGCGAGGACCGCGGCGAAGATGAAGAAGCCCGGCACGATCAGCCAGGGGTTCTCCTTCAGCTTCGAGACGTTCTGCGCGTCCTTGAGCATGAGGCCCCAGGAGGACTCGGGCTCCTGGATTCCGACGCCGAGGAAGGACAGCGCCACCTCGCCCAGGATGTAGTAGGGGACATACAGCGTGGCCGTCACGATCACGTAGGAGAGCGTGTTCGGCAGGATGTGCTTCACGATGATGACGAAGTCGTTCACGCCGAGGGCGCGCGCGGCCACGACGAACTCGCGCTCGCGGATCGAGAGGACCATGCCGCGGATGACGCGGCCGTTGCTCGCCCATCCGATGAACGCGAGGATCAGCACGATCAGGACGTAGCTCATCGTCGAGCTGACGCCCTCGGTGCCGAACGCGAAGCGGAGCGTCAGGATCAGGTAGAGCCCCGGGACGGCCAGGATCACCTCGATCACCCGCATGATCACGAAGTCGACGGTCGGCAGCTTGTCGAAGAGGAGGATGTCGCCGAGGGGCGTGCCCTCCACGAGCTTCTCGACGCGCCAGGTCAGCCAGCAGATCGATGGCACCGCGGCCAGCCAGTAGCCCGCGTGGAAGATCGCCCGCCCGAAGAACCCGGTCGTGCTCGTCGGCTCGGCGAGGACGCCGTAGCGGACGAAGGCGAAGGACACCACGAGCATCGGGATGCAGAGGAAGATCCGGAAGCCGAGCGACCGGGTGCCGATCAGGGTCGGCAGGACGAGGAGGAGCAGCAGCCCGAGGACGATCGGCTTGGTCGTCAGGTCGGGGATCCGGACGAGGTCGTCGACCACCACCTTGGGCGGCTCGTCGAGCTCCGCGTCGCGCTTCAGGATGAAGGCGTCGCCCTTGAGGATCTGCTTCGTCGGCGGGTCGTCGATCCGGACCTCGCCCGACTCGGCGTCGAACGCGAGCACCTTCGCCTCGTCGCCGAGGTTCTTGCCCGTCCGGAAGATGATGGTCTGGCCGACGATGTCGGCGGGGACTCCCTCCCCGGCGAGGAACGAGGTCTCGGAGACGTCGAACGGGGCCGGACGGAGCACCTCGCCGCCCGCGACGAACGGGGTGGCGAAGACGACGATCGCGAGTCCGATCGCCGGGAGCTCGACGAGGCGGAGGCGCCGGTCGGCGTAGAAGCCCGAGATCCCGCCGACGAGCATGCCGAGCGACATCGAGATCGCGATCCCGAGCAGCCCGACCGAGAGCGAGATCTGCGCGCCGTAGAGCAGCCGGCTGAAGACGTCGCGGCCGTAGTTGTCGCTGCCGAACAGGTAGACGACGCCCGGGATCGGGGTTCGCCCCGCCGCCTCGTCTTCCTCGAGGTAGAGGTCGGCGTCGATGCCGAACAGATGGGTGCGGAACAGGTGGCCCGTGATCCACGAGACGATCGGGATGCTGTACTCGTCCTTCTCGGCGCCCTCGTGGAAGAGGTAGATCGGGAACTTACGCGAGGGGTCCGGGCGCGTCCGACCGATCCACTCGCCCGCGTCGTCGAGGTCGCTGTCGAGGACGCGGACCTCCCGGAAGCCGGTGACGTAGGGCCGGGTCCAGTTGCCCTCGTCGTCGCTCCAGTGGATCCCGCTCGCGAAGCCCTCGCCGTCGACGTAGCCGGGGACCGTCGCCTCGACGGTGTAGTTGGTGCCGTCGTCCTCGGCGAGGGCGAGCTCGGCGCCCTGGAAGGTCGCGTCGATCCGCGGCGCGGCCAGGACGACGAGGCGGCGCGATGCCTCGACCTCCTCGCCATCCTCGCCCTCGGGGGCCCACATCTCGACCGCGGCGATCCGCGCCCGCTCGGCCTCCTCGCCCCAGTCGTCCCAGAAGATGACCTCGGCCGGGTCGGCGGCCAGGCCGTCGAGGCCGCCGTCGCGGGCCTCGAGCGCGTCGATGAGGTCGTCGGGCGCGACGAACCGCTCCGTCGCGACGCGGCGGCTCGAATCCGACCAGAGGAGGACCGGCGGCTGGAAGGCGGTGTCGCGGAACTGATGCCGGTAGGAGTACGGCGAGAAGAAGCCGGCGAAGATCGCGAGGGAGTAGAGCCCGATCAGGATGACGCCGCCGAAGAGCGCGATCCGGTCGCGCCGCAGCTTCATCCACATGATCTGCCACGGACCGCGGCTGATGATCTTCTTCTTGCCGCCCGCGCCGTCCGACGTCGCGCCGGCCGCGTCCTCGCCGAGGTCGACGAGGTCGACGCTGAGCTCTTCGTCGTTCCTGGCGGCGTCGGTCACGAGAGGCGGATCCGCGGGTCGGTCATCGCGAGGAGGATGTCGGCGACCATGTTGCCGAGGACGAGCATGCACGCCGCCATGAGGACGGCGGCCATCACGAGCGGCTGATCCTTCGCGAACAGCGCCTGGACGACGAGGCGGGCGAGGCCCGGCCACGACATGACGACCTCGACCAGGAACGAGCCGTTGAGGATGTAGGCGATCGAGTAGCCGAACAGGGTCACGATCGGGTTGATCGCGTTCCGCAGGGCGTGCTTGAAGAGCACCTTCGGCCGGCTGACGCCCTTCGCCCGGGCGGTGCGGATGTAGTCCTGACCGAGCGTCTCGATCATGGAGCTCCGCATCTGCCGCATCCATGTCGCCATCGCGATCGTCGAGAGGACGAAGACGGGCAGGACGAGGTGGTGGGCGACGTCGGTGATCTTCTCCCAGACCGAGAAGTCGTCCCACCGGACGAGGTCCCGCATGCTGCCGAGGGGGAACCATCCCGTCGCCGAGGCGAACATCATCATCAGCAACGCGAAGAAGACGCTCGGTATCGAGAGCCCGAAGTACGCGACGACGCCCGATCCCTTGTCGAGGAGGGAGTTCGGTTTCATCGCTGCCACCACCCCGAGCGGGATGGCCACGATCCAGGCGACGAAGAGGGCGCAGCAGGAGAGCAGAAGCGTGTTCGCCATCCGCTCGGCGATCAGGCCGAAGACCTCCTTCTCCTTGGTGAACGAGGTGCCGAAGTCGCCCTGGGTCGCGCGGTCGAGCCAGGTGAGGTAGCCGAGGATGATCCCCTTGTCGAGGCCCGCCTTCGCCCGCTGCTGCTCGATGTGCTCCTTGCTGACGGTCGGGTTCTCCTCGAGCGCCGTGTAGTAGTCGCCCGGGCTCGCCCGCTGCAGCGTGTAGGTGAGGAAGCTCACGATGACCAGGAGCGGCAGGATCGCGAGGAGGCGACGGGCGACGAAGATCCAGAGCGAGGCGGGCACGAAGGAGGCGCCGACGTTCTTGACGAGCGCCCCCTGCCCGGCCGCGACCGTCATCCGGAGCGTCTGCGCGATCGCGACGAGGCCGAGGAAGATCAGGGGGCAGACGAGCAGCCCGACGATCGGCGTCAGCTTGACGTAGTCGGCGACGCCGATGATCCCGATCAGGAACAGCCCGCCGGTGGCGACCGGGAGCTGGAAGAGGACCGACTGCTGGACGTGGAAGTCGAGGAACGCCGGGCGCCGGCCGGGCCCGATGAACTGCATCGTGAGCGCGCCGACGAAGAGGACGACGAAGTAGCGGAACGAGGCGGATCCGCCGCCGGCGATCGTCGTCCAGCCGTTGCTCTCGGTGACGATCAGGACGCCCGACACCACGAGGACGAGCGCCCCGACCCCACGCGCGATCGTCTTCGTCGAGCCTCGCGGATCGTCATCGTTCGGGTCGCCCCACGGCCGGACGAACGCCGAGAAGAGGATCGCGCCGAAGACGTTGCCGAGCGGGACGATCCACCAGCGCTCGGGGCCGCCGAGGAGCAGATTGAGCCCGTACCCGAGGAAGCCGATGAGGCCGATCAGGTGGGCGACGGCGGCGCCGATGCACTCACCCGAGGTCGGGACGGAGGGACCGTTCTGGGGGCTGTCGGTCATACCAGGAGGCTAGCTACGAATGCGATGCGACGGGTGTCTTCGAGAGCGGCGTCCGCCCGGAGAGAGGGCGGACGCCGCGAGGGGAGCCGGCGCTCGCGATGGGCGCCGGCTCGTCGGACGCGGGCTCTACTTCTTGATGTAGAGCTCCTCGATGTTCCACCAGTTGTGGGGGCGGAGGAGCGTCGGTCGCCAGTTGCCGACCTTGTCGTACGCCGCGACGTAGAGGTTGCTGCTGAAGAGGTAGATCTCGGGGAGCTCATCGGTCCAGATGTTGGTGATCTCCGCGTTGATCTTCTTCCGCTCGGCGATGTCGACGGTCTGGCTGAGCTGGCCCATCAGCTCGTCGATCTTCGCCTCCCACTCCGTGCCCGGCTTCTCCTGGCGCGGCCAGCCCGAGTGGAGGCGGCCGCTGCTCAGGAGCATGTTCTTGCTGAGGAGGGGGTCCGGCGGGACGCCGCTCGCCCAGCCCAGGACGTAGGCCTCCCAGTTGTGGGTGTCGCGGATCATCGTGACGAGCTGGGTGAAAATGACGGCCGAAAGCGTGACCTTGATCCCGATCTTCTCCAGGTCTTCCTTGATGATCGTGCAGACGCCGGTGCGGATCTCGTTCTCGGAGTTCGTGTTGATGATGAACTCGAGCCTGTTCCCGTCCGGATCCTCGCGCACGCCGTCGCCGTCGCGGTCCTTGTACCCGATCGAGTCGAGGAGCTCGCCCGCCTTCTCGAGGCTGAACTTGTATTGGTACGGCGGCTTGAGGTACCACTGCTTGTTGCTCGGCGGAACGCGCGCGTAGATCGGTCGGCCGCGGCCCTTGAGCAGGTTCTTCACCATCGAGCGCCGGTCGCACGCGAACGCGATCGCCTTCCGGAACGTCTTGTTCCGGAACCACTTCAGCTTGTAGGGTTTGACGTAGGGCTGGCCCTCGGCGTTCGTTCCCGGGTTCCGGTTGAACGCGATGTAGTTGGTGTTGAGCGAGAGGCCCGGCTTGCCGACGGTGAAGCCCTTCGCCTCGGCGACCTTGTTCGCGTCCTCGAAGTCCCCAGAGCGGAGCGGCTCAAGGGTGTCGAAGTCGCCGTTCTTGAACTTGGCGTACGCCGTGTTCTGGTCGGGCACGATCAGCGAGATGAGCTGGTCGATGTAGGGGAGTCGGTTGCCGCCCTGGTCGACCTTCCAGTAGTACGGGTTCCGCTCGAAGACGGCCCGCTCCGCCGGGCTGTACTTGACGATCCGGAAGGGGCCGAGGCCGACGATCTCGTCGAGGTTCTCGCCGAGCTTCCAGGCCTGCTCGAACTCGCCCTTGGCGTGGGCTTCGCCGAGCTTGTGCTCCGGGATGATCCGGACGCTGCCGACGTGCTCGTCGAACAGGACGTCGACCGCGGCGAGCTTGAACTGCACCGTGTGCGCGTCGATCTTGGTGCACTCGGGGAGCGGCGCGTCGCCGACCTTGAACATGTCGCGCTCGCCGATCGCGTAGGTCGTCGTGTTGACGACGGCGAAGGTGAAGACGACGTCATCGGCGTCGAACGGCTCGCCGTCGCTCCACTTGATCCCCTCGCGGAGGATGTAGGTCCAGGTGAGCCCGTCCTCGCTCACCTTCATGTCCTTCGCCAGCTCGAACGTGTTCGCCCACTGCTCGTTGTTGTAGCCGGTGAGCGACGCCTGCATGATCTGGCTGTACTCCTGGTCGGTCGCCCCCTTGCTCATGAGGGGGTTCCAGGTGCCCGGATCGTTGAGCACCGAGAGGACCAGGCGGCCGCCATAGCGACCGATCTCGCCGGTGTCGTTGACCTTGGCCTCCTTCGGCGCCTCGCCCGCGAAGGCGGGGGTCGGCGTGCCGATGTCGTCGGCGGCGACGGGGGCGGCCCGCATCAGGGTCAAGGCGGCGAGGGCGCAGAGCCCGATCGCGGCCATCGTGATCACGCGGCGACGCATGCGCTTTCCTCCTGAGTTGGTGGGGCTTTCGCGGCGAAGGCGGGGCATTCTAGGGGCGCGCCCATCGGGTGTCAACCGAGTCTCGAGGCGGCCCCGCGCCCGCGGTCCGCTCCGGTTCCGCAGGTCTTGGACGGAGTTACGACGGTCTTCATTCGCCCCGCATCGGGACCGAGCGGCGGCCGCGTCAGGGGGCGGTCGAGGCGGCCTGACGACCCGCGGGCGGCCGCTCGGATGCGTCGCCCGGGCCCGGCGCCCGGAGGAACCGGTGGAGGTTGTCGCGCTCCCACGCCTTCGCCCGTCCGTAGTCGGGATGGCGCTCCTCGAGCTCGCGGAACTCCGGCCCGTGGACGACCCTCCGTCCGTCGGGCCCGCGCTCGATCGGGACGAGGCTGTGGAGCATCTCATGGAAGACGATGAACTCGACGAAGAACGACGGGACGAACGGCCGGTCGATCGACGGGTGGATCCTGATGATCCCGCCGGCCGCGTCGGCGGCGAAGCTGCCGAAGTGGATCGTCCGGACCGGGCCGCGCCCGGTGCTTCGCCCCCACCCGATCGCGGCGCGGACGCGGTCGGCGAACTGGTCGCGGTTGACCCGATCGAACACGGCGGCGAGGTCGACGTGGTCGCCGGCCGTCCGGAGACGCTCGCGCCGCCGTCGGGCGCGGGCGCTGGCGTCCTCCGACGAGCTCGCGTCGGTCGTCTCCACCCCGACGTCGTCGCAGAGGGTGACCCGGTCGTCCTCGCCCCGGAGGAACGCGCTCAACGTCTCCCGCGCGTCGCGGTTCCGGGGCGACCTGACGAACCGTCCGAGGGCGCGCAGGACCGGCTTCGGCGACCAGAGGAAGACCCGGTGGGCGCGGACCCGGGCGGTGCCGTCGCCGCCGCGCCGCACCCGCACCATTGACGAACGGTTGGCCGTGATGAGCAGCTGAACCGCCATCCCGCTCCGCCGTTCGAGCTCGAATCGGAGGTCCTCTTCCCCGAGGGGGAAGAGGAGACGCTGGTAGCTGCCGGGGCGCCTGTCGCGGGACACGGGACCTCACGGGACGGTCGATCGGACCGCGGCCGATCGGAACGCGAGATGATGGCGGCCTCCTCCCCGCGGGTCAACGCCCGTCTCCGCGACCTCGCCAGGGCCGCCGGCCGTGGGGATCGCGGCCGCTACTGACTCGCGTCGAGCACCGCCTCGAGCGCCTTGCGGAGGGGATCGGCCTCGCCGAAGGCGACGGTCCGGACGCCGCGCTCGGCGCCGGCCGGCTGCACTCGAAGGTGGTTGCACTCGAAGCAGATGACGAGGTCGACCTGCGCGTCCGCGTGGGCGACCCGCACCCCGTGCCGAGGGATGAAGCACTTCGCCTGCGCGCCGCCCCAGGTGGCCGGATCGAGCAGCCGCTGCCGGACCGAAGCGGCCGCCGCCCCCTCCAGGACCGCCTTCTGCCTGATCGGATAGCCCTGGAAGGCCTCGCCGGGCCCCAGGCTCGGCTCGATCGAGTAGACCGTCAGCCGGGTCGCCGCGCGGATCAGCTCGGCGGTCATCTCGCCGAGGGCCGCGACGGTCGCCGGGTCGATCGTCGCCTCGGGCGCGCCGCCAACCGGATCGCCGCCGGTCTCGCCGCCGCCCGCCGCGGTGGGATCGCCGGCCCCATCCGACTCGCCCGGGACGGTCGGCAGCGGCGGCAACCCGGCCGGGTCGCCGGTGCCGCCGCCGTCGATGAAGGCCTTGGCGAGCTGCCCCGCGGCCGTGTCGCGGTACTGCCACGAGACCCCGCGGTAGCCGGACATCGCCTGCTCGTCGTCGCCCGCCGCGAGCAGCTCCCAGGCGGCGGTGAGCTTCGCGCGCGCCTCCACCTCGCGGTCGCGGCGACGGCGCGCGCGGATCACGTCGACGAGCCCGGCGACGTCGACCGCGTCCATGGCGAGCGCGGCGCCGTCCACGAGGGCGCCCTCGGCGCCGTCGACGAGGTTCGCATCGTAGATGCCCCAGATGTCCTCGAGGACCGGGCCCCGCTTCAGGCCGACGCGCGCCCGCGTCGTCCCCTTGGGGCCCTTCACCAGGGCGAGCACCTTGGTGTAGGCGCCGACGCTCTCGCTCGAGCGGAACTCCTCGATCTCGTACTCCACGAGCTCCGCCGGCGCGCCGGTCCGAGCGTGGATCTCGGGGTGCCCCTCGAGGAACACCTCGATGCTGTCGTGCGCGGGGCTGTCGCGGCTCTCGACCTGGAACACGAAGAAGAACGTCGAGACGACGCAGATCGACCCGAGGGCGACGGCGGCGACGAGGGTGGTCAGGCGCCCGGTGGCGGAGCTGGCCTTGGCCATGATGACGCGGTCTCCGAGCTGGGGGGCGCGGAGGGGCGCCCCCGATCAGCTAGTCCACATTATTCACGAGCATCATGGCGAGGTCGAGCGAGAGGACGCAGCCCAGTGGGCTCGCAGCCGACCGCAGCCGAGGCTCGTGAATAATGCGGGCTAGCGGAGCGGGGTGACGTCCCACACGATGACCGTCGTGTCCGCGCCGCCCGAGGCGAGGCGCCGTCCGTCGGGGGCGAAGGCCACGGACAGGGCCGCGCCGCGATGGCCGCGGAGGCGCCCCAGCTCGGCCACCTCCCTCGAGAGCTGGATCACGCTCACGTCGCCCGATCGGCACGCGGCGGCGGCGAGCGTCCCGTCCTTGGTCGTCGTGATCGCGGTGACCGGCAGGTAGCCCTGATCCTCGGCCGCGAACCGACCGATGCGGGCTCCGTCGCCGAGGCTCCAGACCGAGATCCCCTCGGCGTCGCCGGTGATGAGGCGCCCGCCGAGCTCGTCCAGCCCGAGCGCCGACGCCGCGCCCGGGACCTGGCGGATCAGCGCTCCGGAGTCGGCATCGAAGACGAACGCGGCGAACGAGCTGGCTGATGCGGCGGCGAGGCGCTTCCCGTCGCCGGACCAGGCGAGCGCCTGGACGTGGCTGAGGTCGGGATGCTCGATCGCGAGCGTCTCGCTGCCGGCGAGGTCGAGGATCCGGACGCCTCGGCCCTCGGTCGCCACGGCGATGCGATCTCCGCCGGGCGAGGCGAGGGCGGCGAGGGTCCACCGCGCCTCGGCGACGGGGAGGCCCTCCAGCGCGATCGGGGTGTCTCCGCTCACGTCGACGCGCTCGATCAGGTTCGCCGTCGAGGCGTGGACGACGAGGTCGGTCTCTGGCAGCCACGAGAGAAACGGGTACGGCTCGACCTGCCTGGCGACGCGGCCGAGGCCGGTCCCGTCCTCGGCGCGCCAGGTGGCCACGGCGCCGTCCGCGGCGACCGAGACGATCCGTTCGCCCGCGAAGGCGACGCCGACGACGCCTCCGTCGTGGGCCGCATCGGAGGCGACCGCCTGGTCCAGCCGCTCGCCGGTCCGGGCCTCCCAGACCCGGAGGACGCCGTCGAGCCCGCCCGCGACGACGCGGTCGCCGGCGAACGCGATGGCGGCGGACGATGACGCCGCGCGGGAGAAGATGCGCTGGACGAGCTGGCCGCCCGGAAGCTGGATCACGTCGATCGGACCGCTCCGCCCCCATCGGACGGCGAGGTCGTCCGGTCCGAACGCGAGGCTCGCGTGCACGAGGGCGTAGCCGCCGCGCTCGGCGCGGGCGAGATATTCCTCGTCCGGCTCGAGCTCGGGGAGGCGGAACGCCGCGAGGAGGTTGGTCCCCGAGACGACCACCCGTGCGCCGTCGGGCGAGATGCCGACTCGCTCGGGGATGACTTCCCCCAGGTCGCGCTTCGCCACCTCTTCGCCCGTTCGAGGGCGACGGAGGACGATGCCGTTCGGCCCGCCGGGCTGGCCGTAGGCGATCGCGACGAGCCCGCCTCCCGCGGTGAGGGCGAGGTCGCGCACCTCGGCCGGCTCGCGCTGCACGAACAGGACCCGCTGCAGCTCGGTGTGGACGACGCGCGACTCCCGCCCGGCGGCGACGGCGGCCAGCGTCCCGTCGAGGGACGGTTCGATGACGCGCAGGTCGGGCGTCCCGAGCGAGACGAGCGGCGGAACCCACCCCCCCATCTGCTCCACGTACGACGAGACCCGGCCGGAGGCGTCGCCCGCCGCGAGGAGGCCGCTCGGCGGCCAGTAGGCGAGCGCGACGGCGCGCCGTCCGTCGGGGATCGCGATCGTCTCGAGGGAGCCGCTCTCGATGTTCCACAGGCGAACCTCGGGTCCGCCGCCGGCCACCGCGACCGTCTTCCGGTCCGGGGACACCGCGATCGCGTCGATCGGCGCGCCGTGGCGAAGCCCGAGGCTGCCGATCCGGAAGAGCATCGCGTCGGCGACGATCGGGCCGGCAGGGTCGAAGCTCGCCTCGTCCGCGGGTCGGGCGGGAGGCGGCTCCGCGCGCTCGGGGCCGTCCGCGGGAGGCCGATTCCCCCCGGACCCGGCGACGGCGCTCGACGGGCCGGCAGGCGCCGCCGCGACCCCCGACCGCTCCTCCCCGCCGCCGCGCGCGTCGAGCACGAGGGCGACGGCGAGGCCGAGGGAGATCAGGCCGGTGAGCAGGCCGGCGAGGCCGAGCGCGGCGAGCGGATTCGATCGCAGGGCGCGGCCGGCGCGGACGAGCGCCCGCTCGCGGCGCGCGGCGATCGGTCTCCCGGCGGTGAAGCGCTCGAGGTCGTCAGCCAGCGTCGCGGCCGATCCGTATCGACGCTCGGGGTCCTTCGCGAGGCACTCGAGGACGATCGTCTCGAGGTCGCGCGGAACGTGCGGCGCGATCGCGCGCGGCGGCTCGATCGGGCGGTTCAGGACGGCGGCGATGATCTCGAGGAGCGAGCCGCCGACGTGCGGTGGGCGGCCGGTCACCGCGTGGTAGAGGACGGCGCCGGCCGCGTAGACGTCGGCTCGTGGGCCCACCGCGGCCCGGTCCGACTTGAGCTGCTCGGGCGCGGCGTAGGCGGGCGTCCCGATGAGCTGACCGGTCGCGGTGAGCTCCTTCTCGGTGGTCACATCGCGCGCCACGCCGAAGTCGGTCAGATGGACGCCGCCCTCGCGATCGACGAGGACGTTGTGCGGCTTGACGTCGCGGTGGACGATCCCGTGGCCGTGGGCGTGGTCGAGGGCGAGCGCGACCGCGCGCACCACATCGGCCGCGCGGCGCGGGGGAAGGCTCCCCTCTCGCTCGATGGCCGCCGCGAGCGTCTCGCCCTCGATGAAGTCCATCACGATGTAGGGTCGCCCCTCGTGCTCCCCGGCCTCGTGGACGGCGACGATCCCGGGATGCCGGAGGCGAGCCGCGGCGCGCGCCTCCTGGACGAAGCGCTCGACGCTCACGTCGCGGGCCGGTCCGGTGCTCAGGATCACCTTGATGGCAACCCTCCGTCGAAGGGTCGGATCCCACCCGGCGTACACGACGCCCATGCCGCCGCGTCCGAGCTCGGCGGTCAGGATGTAGCGACCGAGGTGACGTCGCGGATCGCCCATCGCGGCCGCCACGTCGTCGGGGACGTCGCCGGGCGTGGGATGACCCGCCGGCCCGGCATCACGGGCCTGAGGTCGGGGCGAGACGCGGGGCGACGCGCCGGCGACCGGGTCGGCGGGCGTCGGCACGAGGAGGGCGTCGAGCGTCGGTCGCGGAACGAGCCCTCGCGCCTCGAGGATCGCGGCGAGCCGGACGCCGGCCGCGCCGCCTCGCGCGCGCTGCTCGTCGACCGCAGCGGCCAGGGCGGCCGGCGTGACCAACCGGCGCGCGGTCAGGGCGGCGGCGAGTCGACGATCCGCCTCGATGGCGCGCCTCGGATCCCCGGCGCTCATTCGCGGTACACCGCCGCGAGCGCGGGGAGTCCGGCGATCGGGTCGAGCGTCGCGGCGGCCTCGGCGTCCGCGCGGGCGCCCTCGCGGTCGTCGCGGCCGAGGCGGGTCGTCGCGCGGAGGGCGAGCAGCCGGGCGCGGCCGTGGGCGAGGCCGTGGGCGTCGAGCAGCTCCGGCGCGTGGAAGAGGAGCGGCTCGCGTCGCGGCGCGTTCCGGAGCGGCGGCACGCGTCCGTCGAGCGCGCCGAGGAGCCGGTCGAGGAGCGCCTCGGTCGTCTCGTCGAGGAGCCCGGCGTCGATGCGCGCCTGGGCGGCGGCCGCCTCGTGGACGGGACGCTCCTCGTCGCTCGCGTGCTCGGCGGCGCGGAGGAACGCCTCGACGGCGCGAGCGCGGCGCGCGTCGCCGCCGCCGTGGTGCTTGGCCAGGAGGAGGTGGTTCAGGCCGACGAGGTGCCACAGGACGGCGTCGTCGCCTCCGTCGCGCCGGGCGGCGTCCTCGCAGAGAGACGCCGCGCCGGTCTTCCGGAAGATCGTCCGGGTCGTCATGAGGAGGGGCTCGATCGTCGCACGGCGCTCCTCGAGCTCGGGGCTCGGCCCCGCCTCGCCGGCGTAGGCCGTCAAGACCTTCATCATCCAGTCGCTGCAGCCGCCGACGACCGCCCGGTCGACCGCCTGGCGTTGCATGCCGGGGCGAGGGTCGAAGAGCCCGCGGATGAGGGGACCGGGGGCCGCGTCCGGGGCCAGTCGCTGCGCGGTGAGGAGCGCGTCCTCCGCCTCGGCCGAGCGGTCGAGCTCGAACAGGCACATCGCGCGCAGCGCCCAGCCGCGCAGCTCGGTCGGATCGCGACCGAGGATGCCATCGATGGCGGCGAGGGCGCGCGCCGCCGTCCGGCGGTCGCCCCGCGGGGCGCGGCTGAGGCGGTGGGTGACCTCGGCGAGCCGCTCCTCGATCGGGTCGAGGTCGACGGTCTCCCCGCCGCTCGCCAGGTCGGGCAGGCTGGTCAGGGGCAGCTGCCAGCTCTTGACGATCGTGTCCGGCTCGCGCGCGAACGCCATCAGATCGGGCTCGGCCAGTCCGGAGCGGACGAGATCCCGGATGCCGAGCCTCCAGCGCTCCTCGTCGGCCGGGTCGCTCGTCCGGAGCGCCGCGCGGGTGAGGAGCGGCGGGGCGGCGTAGGGGTCGCGCACGACGGCCGTGAGCGCGGCCAGCATCCCCGTCGCGGGCCTGGCAGCGAGGCGGCCGGCCCGCTCGCGCGCGTCGCGGATCAGGGCGCGGGCGTCGTCGAGCCGTCCCGACGCGGCGAGGGCTCGCGCATGGAGCACCTGGATGCGGAGCCGCGGGCGGAGCGCCCGGACGGACATCGCCTCCACCGGGTCCTCGGCGCCGCGAGCGGCGAGCTGCTCGGCGCGGTCGAGGGCGCGGTCGGACAGGCCATCGGCCAGCAGCCCCTCGATCTCGATCGCGCCGGCCTCGATCGCGGGGGCGCCGTGCTCCCCGGCGCGGACGGCATCCTCCGCCGCGTTCGCGCCGTCGCCGCGCCGCAGCTTCGCGTGCGCACGGAGCAGGAGCTCGCGCCAGCCGTCGGCATCGGCGAGCGCCTGGATCGCCTCGTCGGGCTCGTCCCGCTCGAGGTGGAAGCGCCCGAGGACGCCGGCGCAGGCGCGCGGCGCCCGCACCTCGAGCGCGCGGACGAGCTCGCGGAGGCGCGCCTCGTGATCGGGTAGCCGCGTCCGCCCGGCGAGCCGGGCGATGCCCTCGGCGTGGTGGACGAGCCAGGCGCTGGCGCCGTCGCTCCCCGCGTAGATCCGCTCGACGGAGTCGGAGAGACCGGCGGCGCGCGCCGTGCGTCGGGCGGTCGCCAGATCCTCGTCCGCCGCGGCGGCCGAGCGTGGGTCGGCGGCTCGGAGCCGCGCGCGCTGCGCGCGGACGATCGGGCTCGCCGTGACCGCGTCGTCGTCGAGGATCTCCCGCCACGCGTCGTCGTGGCCGAGCAGGCCGAGGAGCTCCGTCCGGAGGACGAGGACGGCGAGGCGCGGCTCGCGCGCGTTCTCGAGGACGTTCGCGGCCTCGACCGCGTCGGGAGCCTCGCCGGTCAACGCGGCGACCGCGCGTCGCAGCCGGGATCGGTCGGCGCCGGCGCGTGCTGCCGCGTCCGCGTCGGCGAGGATGAGGTAGTCGCCCGCCTCGACGGCGTCCGCCTCGCTCGCCGGCGGCGCGGCCGGAGGTTCGGCCCCCGCGCCGTCGCGGGCGTCGCTCCGCTCGGCGTCACCGGGCGCGAGCAGCAGGGCGACGCCCGCGACGGCGAGGACCGCCAGGATCGCGCCCGCGCCGAGCAGCCGGCGCGCCCGACGGCGCCGGCGCGTGCGTGAGACGGCGGCGACGGCGCCGACGTCGCTGCCCGACCGGAGCGCGCCGAGGTCGGCGATCAGCTCGGCGGCGTCCCGGTAGCGATCGGGGATCCTCTTGGCGAGGGCGCGGGCGCAGATCGCATCGACGGCTGCCGGGAGTCCGGCGACGATCGTCGATGGCGGGTCGGGGTCGCGCGAGAGGATCGCGCCGCAGACGCCGACCATGCTCTCGCCGAGGACCGGCGGCGACCCGGTGAGCATCTCGTAGAGGATCGCGCCGAGCGCCCACAGGTCGGTGTGCGGGCCCTGGGCATCGGGCTCGCCGCGCACCTGCTCGGGCGCCATGTAGTGCGGCGTGCCGATCATCGCGCCGGTCGCCGTCAGCGGGTCGCCGCGGCTCGCGTCGCGCACGGTCGGACGGACCAGGCCGAAGTCGGTCAGCCGCGGCTCCCCCGGCTCGTCGAAGAGGACGTTCGAGGGCTTGAGGTCGCGGTGGACGATGCCGTTGGCGTGGAGCCACGCGAGGGCGGACGCCAGCTTCTCGGTGATCGAGAGCGCCTCGGCGACTCCGATCGTCACGCCGGCCTCGTCGGCGGCGCGGAGGCGCGCGCCGAGGGTGCCGCCCGAGAGCCACTCGAGGACTAGATACGGACGCCCCCGGCCGTCGAAGCCGCTGCCGTGCAGACGGACGACGTGCGGGTGCTGATCGACCTGCGCGAGCGCGCGCCCCTCGCGGAAGAAGCGCCGGAGCGGCTTCGGGAGGCCGCGCGAGTCGGAGTCGGGATCGTCGACGACCGTCGCGACGCTCGTCGGATCGGCCAGCTCGAGCACCTTGAGGGCGGCGAGCCGACCGGTGCCGTCCTGCCGGACGCGGTAGACGACGCCCAGTCCGCCGCGGCCCGCGAGGCCGAGCACCTCGTAGCCCTCGAGGCGCGGCCCTGGGGTCGGCGCTCGGCCCGAAGCCATCGTGTCTCGACTCCCGGAGGGACCTGCTCGGGGGCGACTCGGCGCGCCTCGGTCCCGGCGGGGTCGATGATGCGCCGCCGGGCCGACACGGGTCAAGCAGGCGCGGAGCCAGGTCGTCCCCATCGTCGCGCGCTCCGAAGCGATCGCCCCGTCGATCGTCGGGATCTCGCGGTGATGATCCGTCCGTCCGGCCATCGGGGTGAGTTGAACGCCCGGTCGGCGTCGACCACGATGGGGCTCTCGAGATCTGGAGCTCCGAGTCGTGACCCAGCAGACACCGCCGCGCGCCAGCGACCCCGACCGGACCGAGGTCATGCCGGGCGCCCGCGCCCCGCTCCGGCCGTCGAGTGACTCCGCGCGGACGCCCGCGAGCCCAGGCGGACCTCGGATCGGACGGTTCGCCATCCGCGCCGAGCTCGGCCGCGGCGGCATGGGCGTCGTCTATCAGGCCCACGATCCGGCGCTCGCGCGCGACGTCGCCATCAAGGTCGTTCACGACGTCGCGGCCGATCGGGAGGGCGTCGAGCGGTTCGTGCGGGAGGCGCGCGTCTGCGCGCGTCTGCGCCATCACGGCATCGTCAGCGTCATCGAGGCGGGAGTTCAGGCCGAGGGCGACGTCCACCCCCGCATGCCCTTCATCGTGATGGACTTCGTCCGCGGCGAGAGCCTCGATGAGGCCCTCCGCCGCGGGCCGATGCCTCCGCGCCGAATCGCCAGCGTCGTCCTCGAGGTCGCCCTCGCCCTTCAGCATGCCCACGACCACGGCGTGATCCACCGCGACGTCAAGCCGCAGAACATCCTTCTCGACGCCGAGGCCGAGCAGGCCCGCCTCTCCGACTTCGGCCTGGCGCGCGACGAGAACGCGAAGCGAGAGATCACCCTGACGGGCGACATCCTGGGCACGCCCGCGTACATGTCGCCCGAGCAGGCCGACGGGAGCGCCTGCGGCCCGCCGACCGACGTCTGGGCGCTCGGCGCCGTCCTCTACCGCGCCCTCGCCGGGAGGACGCCCTTCTCCGGCGAGACGGCCATGGTGACCATCCAGAACGTCCTCTTCACCGACCCGGTCCCGCCGAGCCGGATCGCCGAGGGCGTCCACGTCGACCTCGAGACGATCGCGCTCCGGTGCCTCGAGAAGGAGGCGGCCCGGCGCTACGCCTCCGCCGCGGAGGTCGCCGACGAGCTGCGTCGCTTCCTCGCCGGTGAGCCGATCGCCGCTCGCCCGATCGGTCGCCGCGAGCGAGCGGGTCGCTGGGTACGCCGGCACCGCCTCGCAACGGGAGGCGCCGGCCTTGCCCTCGCGGTCGCGGTGGCGGCCCTCGCGGGCGGAGTCCTCGCCCACCGCGCCTCGATCCGTAGCGCCGCCGCCACGGAGGCGCGCGAGGCCGTCGACGCGCTCCGAGCGACGCGCCTCGATGGCGCCGGCTTCGATGACCGGCTGGGCGCGGGCCTCGAGGCGCTCGACCGGGCGAGCCGCCTCCTCGCCCTCGATCCCCACGATCCCGCCGCGCGCGATCTCGCCTTCGAGACGGCCATGCAGCTCGGCGACGACGCGCTCGGCGAGGGTTACTGGAGCGTCGCCCGGCGCGCCTTCGCGATCGCGCGCGCGACGCGCTCCGAGCGTCCGGAGCCACCGGCGCGCCTCGCCAGGCTGGCCGCCCGTCGAGAGCGATTCGAGGAGACGGTCGTCCGGGTGCTCGAAGACGCGAGGACCGACGAGCTCGCGCGGCGCGCGAGCGGCTACGAGCAGGCGCTCGCGCTGCTGGTGAGCCACCGCAGCCCGTTTGCGGTGAGGCGTGTCGCCGAAGCCCTCGGCGAGGTCACCGTCGAGCTCCGGAGGGCGGTCGAGGGGATCGATCCCGCCTTCATCGCCGAGCGCGATCGGGCGAGCTTTCGCATGATCGACTTCTTCGGCGGCGGGTCGACCGATTGGCGCGACGAGCGGGCGGTCTTGGCCGACGTTCAGAGGCGCGTCGCCGGCGCCGAGATGCTCGTTCTCGCCCGGCTCTGCTGCGAGGCGCTCGGCCGGATGGGCATCGCCGAGGGGGCGATCGCGCCGCTCGCGGAGTTCGTCCGGACCGTCGAGGACGAGGTTCTCGCGGCCGCCGCCGGCGAGGCGCTCTGCCTGCTCGGAGACGCGAGCGCCGGTCGCGTGGTCGTCGAGTCGCTCGCGCGGTTCGGGGATCGTGGACCCTTCTGGCGTCGCGTCGGCGCCGCGCTGGCGCGGAGCGACCTCACCCTCCCGGTCGTCGAGGGAGACGCCGAGTCGCACCTCCGCCGCGCCCTCCTCCGGCGTGCGGCGGGCCGTCTCGAGGGGGCCTTCGACGACCTCGAGGAGGCGGTTCGGATCGACTCCGAGAACGCCGCGATTCACCGAGCGCACGGCGAGGTCCTCCTCGAGAGGGGGAGCGGGCGCGCGCTGGCCGCCTTCGACCGCGCGGTCGAGCTCGCGCCCGAGGATGCGCGGGCGTGGACGGGGCTCGGCGCCGCGCGCCTCGCGGCGGGCGATCGCGAAGGGGCGGGCGACGCGCTCGAGACCGCGACCGATCTCGACCCGTGGCTCGCCCGGGCGTGGTCGACCAAAGCCATCCTGTTCGCCAGGGCCGGCAATGTGGACGACGGGATCATCGTCGGCCGGCGCGCGACCGACATAGCGCCGTACGACGTCGAGACCTGGGTCGTTCTCTCCCAGCTCTACCTCGCGTGGAGCAAGGACTGGCGCGCGCGCGAGCAAGGGGTGACGAGGAAGGCCATCGAGCAGGCCATCGACGCGGCGTCGCGCGCGATCGAGGTCGACCCTCGGAGTGCGGAGGCCTGGTCGGCGCGCGCTCACGCCTACGCGGCGACGAACGACGCGTGGGACACCGTCCACAACGACCTGAGCCGGGCGCTCGAGCTCGACCCGATGCGCGTCGACGACCTGCGCCTCCGGGGGAACGTGCGCGGCGCGCTGCTCTGGATGCACGGCGCCGCCGGCGATCTCGAGCGGGTCGTCGCGCTCGAGCCGCACAATCGCGATGCGCGCCTGCTCCTCGGGCGGGCTCGGTTGGCGGCGGGCGAGCCCGAGGCGGCGATCCTCGAGTTCACCCGGGCGATCGAGCTCGACGAGACGCACGCGATGGAGTGGAACCTCCGCGGCACGACCAGGCTCGTGATCGGCGAGCTCGTGGAGGCCGTCGAGGACCTGCGCCGAGCGTGTGCGCTCGAGCCGACCAACCCGATCTACGCGAGCGACCTGGCGCACGCCCTGCTCGCGAGCGGCGACGACGTCGCCGCGATGAGGTCGCTCGACGAGGCGATCGAGACCGCGACCGCCGGCGACCGATCGAAGCACCCGCTCGCCTTCGTGCTCTGGCATCGACGCGGACTCGTCCATCTGGCGCGGGGCGCCCGCGAGGCGGCGCTCACGGACCTCTCGGAGGCCATCGCCCGCGCCCCCGCCGGTCCGAAGGCGACGGACGCTTTCGTCGATCGCGGTCGGCTCCACCTGGAGAGGGGCGACCTCGACGCCGCGTTCGCCGACTTCGAGGCGGCCGAGGCTCGGAGCCGGCACGACGCGCGCACGCACGAGGGCCAGGCCGAGGTGCTCGTCCTCCGCGGCGAAACGGATGCGGCGATCCGTGACCTCGCGACCTTCCTGCGAACCCGACCCCTCGATCCCGGCGCCCCGCGCCTGCGCAAGAGGCTCGAGGAGCTTCGCGCGTCGCGCGAGCGCTGAGCCACCCCGCTGACGTGGAGACCGCGCGCCCGGCGCGGTAGATTGTCGGGATCGAATCCAGATCGGGGAAAGGGGGGGATGTCGATGGCGAAGCGAAGCGGACGGCCGCTCAAGGTCCTGGGCGAGCTCGAGGGCGTACGAGAGGAGTTCGGCGGCGACGCCGAGGGGCGCAAGCTCGAGCTCCTCCGGGCGCTCGAGAAGGCGGAGCTCGCCAACGCGAAGCAGGTGACCCGTCTCCACGAGGTGCTCTGCTTCCTCCGCGCCTACCCCGACGGCCCGAAGCTGCTGCGGGTGGTCGAGCGGATGCTGCGCGGCTTCGGCGGGCGCTCCGACCTCCAGGCCGTCCGCGACGACCTTCCCTCGAGCGGGATCGCGGGCACCGACATCTTCTACTCGTTCTACTGGACGACGGCTCGCTGGCTCGCGGCGACCTTCCCCGGGAGCCTGACGATCGAGTGGGAGGACTTCCTGGAAGACGACGTGGAGCGGCTCGAGTCGATGATCGGCCAGCTCCTGCCCTACGCGGAGACGCTCGCCGCGGATGAGGCCGAGCTGGGCGCCGAGGACTGGCTCGAGCTCATGAGGCGGCCCGACGAGACCGACGCGGACTGCCTCATCAAGCGCTTCGGCGCGTTCGGCAAGACCGACCTCGAGCGGGAGACGCGCTACGAGTCGCTCGAGGTGCCGCTGCGGCTGGCCCCCGGCGACGCGACGCCGAGCCGCACCCGGGCCTTCATGCCGGGGACCGGCCCGACCCGCTGGCAGACCGAGCCCCGACCGCGGATCCGGCCGGATCTGCGTGAGGTCTGCCGTAAGAACCCGGTCTCCGACACGCTCCTGGAGGGCGCCCGGGCGCGCCAGCTCGCGGGGTTCGCCCGCGAGGCGCTGATCACCCGGAGCCGCGACATCGACGCGATCGCCCACGCCGATCCGCGCGACGCCCGGATCATCGACTGGGGCGACTTCCAGGTCGGCGTCGTCGGCATGGTCCCCGAGCGGCGCTCGCTCCTCCGCTGCCAGTGCGGCTTCCTCGTCCTGCGCAACGGGGTCCCGATCGGCTACGGCTCCATCTGCGGCCTCTTCGGAACGGCCGAGGTCGCCTTCAACGTCTTCGAGAGCTTCCGCGGGGGCGACACGGCGATGGTCTTCGCCCGGGTGGTGGCGACGTGCCACCACGTCCTCGGCAGCGACACCATCATGATGGACCCCTATCAGCTCGGCCACGAGAACGAGGAGGGGCTCGCCTCGGGCGCCTGGTGGTTCTACCAGAAGCTCGGGTTCGTGCCGCACGACCCCGCCCTGATCGCCCTCGCCGACCGCGAGCTCTCGAAGATGAAGAAGAAGAAGGGGTACCGAACCGACATCAAGACGCTGGCCCGGCTGGCGACGGGCAGCATGTACCTCCACCTCGGGAAGGTGCGGCACGACGTCCTGGGCGAGATCGACCGCGGCGCGGTGGGGCTCGCGGTGACGCGCTTGCTGTCGAAGAGGTTCGGCGGAGACCGCGAGCGCGGCATCCGGACCTGCGCCCGCGAGGCCGCCGAGCTGCTGGGCGGCGGACCCGACCGGAGCTGGTCGCGCGACGAGCGGGCCGCGTGGGACAACTGGAGCCCGCTGGTGCTCACCCTGCCCGGAACGGCCAGGTGGACCGACGATCAGCGGCGGGCGCTCGTCGATGTCATCCGGAAGAAGGGCGCGCGTCGCGAGGCGGGGTTCGCCCTCGCGTTCGACGCGCACAAGCCCCTGCGGCGGTCGATCCTCGAGCTGGCGAAGCCTGCCGAGTAGAGCCAGCCGGACGAAGTCCTGAGAATCGGTCAGGCGCTGCCCGTGAGGCGCTCGAAGTGCGCCATCACGTGGTCGAGCATGGGCTTCACCTCGTCGACCTGGACGACGATCACGTCGCCGGGGCGCACGAGGGCGAAGGCGCGATCGATGGCCTCGAGGGGATCGAGGACGACCTCGAAGCGGTCTTCCGCGAAGCCGGCGCCGAGGGCTCCCGATCGCACGAGCTCGGCGGTCTCGCCGCGGGCGCGATGGCGCGGGTCGATGTCCGTCGCGATGATCGAGTCGTAGACCGACGCCAGGGCGGCGCCGAACTCCTGGATGTTCGCGTCGAGCCGGCTGCCCGTTCCGTGCGCCACGACGATCTTCTGCCCCTTCGTGATCTGCCCGAGCGCACCTCCGAGCGCCATCACGGCGGGGACGTTGTGCGCGTAGTCGACGATCACCTTGAAGCTCGAGAAGGCGATCACGTTCATCCGCCCCGGGTTCTGCGTCGCGCTCGGGTGGAACGTGCTCACGCCGCTGCGGATCATGTCCACCGGCATGCCCAGGCCGTGCAGGGCGGCGGCGGCGGCGAGGACGTTCGCGGTGTTGAAGGTGGCGACGCCGCGCAGGGTGATCGGGGCCTCGATGGCGCTCAGGACGTGCACCGGCGGCTCCGGCGATCGGATCACGACGTTCCCCGCCTCCAGGACGACCGCCGTCCCGTCGGCCGCGAGGTGCTCCTTCACGACCGGGTTGTCCTCGTGGAGCGAGAAGTAGATGACGCGACCGCGCGCGCGCTCGGCGAGGGCGACGACGGTCGGGTCGTCGGCGTTGAGCACGGCGGCCCCCGTGTCATCGACGACCTCGGTCACGGCGGACTTGATGAGCGCGAGCTCCTCGATGTCATCGACGCCGTCGGTGCCGATGTGATCGTCGCCCACGTTCAGGAGGACGCCGACATCGCAGCTGTCGAAGCCCAGCCCGCGACGGATGATGCCGCCGCGCGCGACCTCGAGGACGGCGTGGTCGATCGTCGGCTCGCGCAGGACCATGCCCGCTCCCTCGGGGCCGCTGTAGTCCCCCGAGACGATGGAGACGCCGTCGATCTCGACCCCCGTCGTGCCGGCGAAGCCGACCCGGTCGCCCCGGTACTTGAGGGCGTGCGCGATGAGCCGTGCGGTCGTCGTCTTGCCGTTGGTCCCCGTCACCGCGACGATCGGGACCTCGAAGCTCTCGTCCGTCGGGAACATCATCTCGACGAAGGGCCGGGCGACGTCGCGCGCTTGCCCCACGGTCGGCGCGAGGTGCATCCGGAATCCGGGCGCCGCGTTCACCTCGATGATTCCGGCGTGCTCGGGGTCGAGCGGCGTCTCGAGACTGGGCGCCACGATGTCGATGCCGACGCAGTCGAGCGAGACGATGCGCGCGACGCGCTCGCACATCAGCCGGACCTCCTGATGGACCTCGTTGGTCACGTCGCAGGCGGTCCCCCCGGTGCTCAGGTTCGCCGTGGACTTGAGGTTCAGCTTCCTGCCGAGCGGGAGCACGTCGTCGAGTCCGTGGCCTTGCAACGCGAGGACCCGGACGGTCATCTCGTCGGTCGTGATCTGCGTGAGCACGCGCTCGTGCCCGACCCCTCGCTCCGGATTCGCGTTGACCGCGTCGATCAGCGCGCGGATCGTCGCCTCGCCGTCGCCGACGACGTGGGCCGGCTCGCGCAGGGCCGCCGCGACGAGCCTCCCGCTGATGACGAGAACCCGGAAGTCGAACCCGGTCAGGCTCCGCTCCACGACGACGTCGCCGCAGATCGCGCCCGCGGATGCGAACGCCACCTCGAGGTCGCTCGCCTGCGCGACGCGCGCCGTGATCCCCCGACCGTGATTGCCGACCTCCGGCTTCACGGCGACCGGATACCCGATCTCGTCCCCGGCGCGGAGGGCCTCCTCGAGCGTCTCGACGATCACGCCCGCGGGCGTCGGGATCCCGGCCTGGCGGAGGAGCTCCTTCGTGCGGAACTTCTCGTCGGCGATCTCGACTCCGAGCGCGCTCGTCCGGTCGGTCATCGTCGACTGGATCCGGCGCTGCCTCGCGCCGTATCCGAGCTGGACGAAGCTCGCCGAGTTGAGCCGGATCGCCGGGATCCCGCGTCGCTTCGCCTCGTCGACGATGCTCCGGGTGGACGGGCCGAGCATGTCCTGCTCGCGGAGCTCCTTCAGCCTCAC
Organism: Planctomycetota bacterium; assembly: GCA_029260755.1. GTDB lineage: Bacteria > Planctomycetota > J058 > J058 > JAJDCQ01 > JAJDCQ01. Next base: position 114,084 of record JAJDCQ010000021.1, read on the forward strand.
GACGACGGCGTCGACATCGAAGGGGCGGTCCTCCGCGATCGCCTCCACGAGGGCGACGGCTTCCCGGCCGGCCAGGAGGCCCGCCGACTCGACGCGGTAGCGGTAGACGATCCGGTAGATGCCGTCGTCGGATGTGCCGAGCGTCTTGCCGAATCCGACCTCGATCCCGGCGAGGCACTGCAGCTCGATCGCGACGTGCTCGACGACATGGCCCGCCCAAGTTCCGCGCCGGACCCGCTGGAGGAATCCGCCGGGCTCGCCCACCGAGCATCGATGGGTCTGCAGGGTGGGGAGCCGCTCCCTGAGCCGCTCCGGGAAGCCGGGGATCGTGTCGGAGGGCTTCTGCTCGAGCTCGCCTATGTCGGCGCGCATGAAGATCGTGGGATACCGGCTGTAGCGGCTCGGTCCCCTCAGGGCTCGGTGCTCCAGGATCTGAATCGTCATGCGGGCGCCTCCGCGCTCTGTCCGTGCCAGGCCATCCCGTGGCGTGCTCCGCCCGCGAACTCCGTTCGATCGAGGACGATGATGCCGACGTCCACCCGCTCGGCGAGCTCGCCGAGCGCCCAGTCGACGACCTCCTGCGGGGACCGGCCCCGCTCGAGCTCCGCGTAGGCGCGATAGGCGAGCAGGGCGCGGGCGATGTCCTCGCCGTCCCCGGTCACCGCGATCGCGCCGTGCTCGCCCGCGTGGAGCCCGCAGCCCGGAAGCGGCACGTCCCCCACGCGTCCGCGCAGCACCGTGGTCGTGCCTCCCGAGCTCAGCGCGCTCGCGAAGCTCTCCCCGTCCGATGCGACGCAGCCGACCGTGTCGCCGCCGAGGACCTCGCGAAGCGGCGTCTCGAAGTTCCAGGCACGCTCGAGCTCGTCGCGCGACCACTCGCCGAGCGGGCCCGCGACGGACACGATCTTCCGGAGCCGCTCGCGCGCGCCGTCGGTGGTCGGGTCGAAGTCGTCGGCGCCTCGCCGGCGCGCGAAGGCCGTCGCGCCGTCCCCGACGAGCAGGATGTGCGGCGTGTCGAGCACGCCTCGGGCGATCACGACGGGGTTCTTCACCCGCTCGATCGCGGCGACCGCGCCGAACCGTCCGCGGCTCGACATGCAGGAGGCGTCCATCTGGACGGTCGTCCCGTCGAGGCGGAGGTTCGAGCCGGTCCCGGCGTTGAAGCGCTCGTCATCCTCGAGGACGCCGGTCGCGGCGACCGCGGCCTCGAGCGCGCCATCCCCGCGAGCAATCGCCGCGAGACCGGCGATGCACGCGCGCTGCGGCCCGTCCGCGTGGGACGGGTTGGACGCGGACCCACCGTGACAGACCACCATCGACATGCGCACCGGCGCCTCTCTCTCCGCGGCACGTCGTGCCGGCGTGGAGTAAAGGGTATGGTTGTGAGCTGGGAAGAGGCCGGACCCGGGACGGTCGGACCGACCGTTTGGAAGGGGATCGTCCGGAGACGGCGGTCGATCCTCTTCGGGACCTGCGCCGATCACCTCGGCCGACCACCAACGAGAGAGCTGGGCCCGAGGCTGATGCCACGTATCCTAATCCCGATCGGCGGCAATGAGAAGAAGTCGCCGGACTCCGAGATATTCCGCGAGATGGTCAACCTGGCGGGCGGCTCGAAGGCCCGGATTCTCCTCGTTCCGACCGCGAGCGACACGCCAGACGAGCGGGCTCGAGACTACAGCGAGGTCTTCTCCGCATTCGACCCGGCGAGCATCCTGACCGTCCACATCGGCGAACGTCCGGACGCGGCGTCGGCCGAGCTCCTCGAGATCATCGAGGAGACGACCCTGTTCATGTTCGGCGGCGGCGATCAGCTCCGGCTGTCGTCGCTGATCGGCGGCACGCGGCTGCACGCGGCGCTGCTCGAGCGCTACCAGTCCGGGGAGTGCGTGATCGCCGGAACGTCCGCGGGGGCCGCCGTCTTGCCTGAGGTCATGATCTTCCAGAACAACCGGTTCCGGCTCTTCCGCAAGGGCGGCCTCGAGATGACCAAGGGGCTGGGCCTCATCCACGACGCGATCTTCGACACGCACTTCGTGCAGAGGTCCCGGATCTCGCGCCTCGTGCACGCCATCGCGTCCAACCCCGCCCTGCTCGGCTTCGGCATCGAGGAGAACACGGGGCTGCTCATCGAGGACGAGACCCGGGCGAGGGTCATCGGGACCGGGACCGTCATCGTCGTGGACGGACGCGCGATCGAGATCAACCACATCGGCTACGCGCAGAACCGCGACGCCTTCGCCGTGACGAACGTCATCTACTCGGTGCTGACGCCTGGCGTCATCTACGACATCAAGCGTCGGACGGTCGTCGACCCCGGCCCCGTCGCGCCACCGAAGAGCATCGTCCCGACCCGGGAGAGCGCCCGGATGCCGAGGGGGGATCCGTGATCCGTCGCGACTCCCCCGGCGACTACTGCGTCGAGAAGGAGAGTGCGATGACGAAGCGGGTCTCGGTCCATCTCGTGAGTCGGGTGGCGCTCGCCGTCGTGATGGCGAACGCCCTCCTGGGAGCCGTCGGGCCGGTCGCCGGCGCGTCGGCCGGCGACGACGAGAAGGCGAAGGTCGACGACGGCAAGAAGGACGACGGCAAGAAGGACGGGGCCAAGAAGGGCGATGCGGGAAAGGGCCCGGGGAAGAAGGGGCCGAGCAAGGAGGAGGAGCAGCGCCTCGAGCGTGAGGCGGCGGTCGAGCTTCCCTACACCCTCGACGACCTGAAGAAGCTCCGGACGCCCGGCCTGGTGATCGAGTATCGCATCACCATGACGAAGAAGGACGGGACGCAGAGGATCGTGATCGAGCGGCACGAGGTCGTCGCCGCCGATGACGAGGGATTCACGCGGCGCCTCTCCCGCAAGGACGCCGATGGGAACCCGAAGGGAGAGCCGCGCGAGAACCGCCAGACCTGGCACTCGGACTGGATCAAGCGGCCGCTCTTCCAGAAGGACGCGACCGTGGTGACCGAAGAGCGCGTGACGGTCGAGGCGGGCGAGCTCGCGTGCAAGGTCTACACCGAGACGAAGCCCGGCCGGGACGGCGCCGAGCAGAAGAAGACGAGCTGGTTCTCGACCGAGCACCCCGGCCTCGAGGTGCTCCAGGTCGACGAGGGCGGGCGGATGACCTTCCGGATGGAGCTGATCGAGCTCGTCCGGCCCTGATCGAGAGGCGTGCCCGCGAGCCGAGGCCCATCGCGCGCCTCCTCGCGGCGACCGGCCCGGCTCTCACCCGGTCGCGTCGGGGGCGGCGACCAGCGACCGCGTCCGCTCGAACAGGGCGCGCAGGTCGGGCAGTCCGCCGTCGATCTCTCCGCGGGCGAGGCGGTGGACGTCGGCCGTCACCTCGCGGTTGATGGGCGTCTGCGTTCCGTGCGCGGCTCCGCGGAGCGTGACCTCGCCGTTGAGGAAGTCGACCGCGGGCGGTCGACCGCGCTCGATCGCGCGGAGCATCGACGAGCGCAGTTTCCGGTAGCGGGCGCCCACGGCGAGGAGCAGGGCGTGCTTGGTGAACAGGCTGGGCGAGCCCAGGCGCTGGCGCCGCTCCCGGTCGGTCAGCGCGATCCACGGGAGGTCGATCGTGCCCGAGACCTTCTCGAGGCGGATGCCGTCCGCCTGCGCCACCTGGACCGCCTCGGTCATGATCTCCAGCGCCAGGCGCCTGACGAACCGGTGAATCAGGAGCGCGCCCAGGCGGTCACGCCCGAGCGTGCCGAGCGAGCTGATGGCGCAGTTGATGGCGAGCTTCGACCATCGGGCGCCGAGGAGGTTGTCGGTCACGGTCACCGGACCGATCGCCTCGAGCATCAGCGCCAGCCGCTCGAGCGGCGCGTCGGTGGAGCCGTCGATCCGGCCGATCGTGAAGCCGCCGGCGGAGGTCCGCTCGTAGGCGCCCGGCGCGAGGGCGGACGCGCCCCAGGCGACGATGGCGCCGATCGTCCGCGCCTCGCCGACGATCCGCGCCACGCGCGGCTCGCAGAGCCCGTTCTGGAAGCACACGACGCGGCCGTCGGGGGCGAGGTGGTCGACCGTCTCCGCGGCGGCCGCCTCGACCGAAGGCGGCTGCGTCGCCAGCAAGATCAGGTCGTAGGGGCCGCCGAGCTGCCCGGGATCGGTCACGGCTGGTCCGCGGACGACGCCGGGGCTGTCGGGGCCCTCGACCCGGAACCCGTCGGTCTGGATCGCGCGGGCGATGTCCGGGTTGCGGCTGAGGGTCGTCACCCGGTGACCCTGCGCGATCAGGTTCGCGGCGACGACCCCGCCGATCCCTCCGGCGCCGACGATCAGGGTCTCGGGTTCCGGGGACGCCATCAGTCCGTCGCTCCGCTCCCGTCGTCGTCCTTCGCGGCGCCCTTGCTCCCGGCGACCCAGCGGTCGACGAGCGTCTCGAGCGTCGTGAGGGGGACGGGGCCGTTACGGAGGACGACGTCGTGGAACGCGCGGATGTCGAAGCGGTCGCCGAGCGCCTCGCGGGCCGCCTCGCGGAGCTCGAGGATCTTCAGCATTCCGATCTTGTAGGCGGTCGCCTGGCCCGGCATGACGATGTAGCGCTCGATCGCCTTCACGGCGTCGCCCTCGGGGTTCGGCGTGTTCTCGATGAGATAGTCGATCGCCTTCTGGCGCGTCCAGCGCTTGTCGTGGATCCCGGTGTCGACGACCAGCCGGCACGCCCGCCAGAGCTCCATCGCGAGCCGGCCGAAGTCGGAGTAGGGGTCCTCGTAGAAGCCGATCTCCTTCGGGACGTACTCCGAGTAGAGACCCCACCCCTCGCTGTGCGCCGTGTAGCCGCCGTACCGGCGGAACTGCGGCAGGTCGGTCAGCTCGCCGGCGATCGCGAGCTGCATGTGGTGGCCGGGGATCGCCTCGTGGTAGGCGAGCGCCTCCGCCTGGTAGGTCGGCATGTCGGCCATCCGGTAGAGGTTCGCGTAGTAGACGCCCGGTCGCGATCCATCGGGCGAGGGCCGCTGGTAGAACGCCTTCCCCGCCGACCGCTCCCGGAAGGCCTCGACGGCCTTCACGATGAGGTCCGCCTTCGGCTTGGTGATGAAGAGCTCGTCGAGGCGCTCACGCATCGCCTCGATGATGTGGGTCGCCCGGTCGAGATACGCCTTGCGGCCGGCCGCGGTGTCCTCGAGGTAGAACTGCTCGTCCGTGCGCATGAACTCGAAGAAGTCCTGGAGCGACCCCTCGAACTCCACCTTCTTCATGATCGCGCGCATCTCGTCGTGGATCCGGGCGACCTCGGCGAGGCCGGTCGCGTGGATCTCCTCGGCCGACAGCGTCGTCGTCGTGATGCGTTCGAGCCGGTGGCGGTAGAACTCGGCTCCGTCCGGCAGCTTCCACACGCCGTCGTCGGCCGTGGCCGACTCCTCGAGCCCGGTGACGCAGGCGATCAGCTCGTCGTAGCCCGCGCGGAACGGCCCACGCAGCGCGTCGGAGGCGCGCTCGATGAGCTTCTGCCTCGCCGCGTCGTCGACCTCGAGCGCGGCCACCTTCTCGCGGAAGTCCGCCAGGAGGGTGCCGTCCTCGCCGGAGTCGTCGAAGGGCGCGCCGGAGATGATGTTGCGGCTGTCGCTCAGGACGTGCGGGAAGACGAACTTCGGAGCGACGATGCCCTTCTCGGCGCGGGCTCGCAGTCCGACGACGAGCTGCTCGAACAGAGGCTCGACGCGCTCGAGCCTCCGGATGTAGCACTCCGCGTCCTCGAGCGAGTCGATCCGGTGGTAGTTGATCAGGAAGGACGGGACGCTCGACTGCCAGCCGAACATCTGATTGACGGGATAGGTGTGGAACCGGAAGCGATGGCTCGCGATCTCCTCCTCCGCGGCGTCGACGAAGAGGTCGTAGCTGAGCCGCGTCTCGTCACCGAGGGCGTCCCGGTCGATCGTCTCCCGCAGGGCCGCGAGCTGCCGCTTCACGACCTCGACGCTCTCGATTGCGAAGGCGTCGGAGAGATCATCCCATTGGTCGTAGCTCGTCTTCAGGCCGAGTCGGGCCTGACGCATCGGGCTGCGCGAGACCTTCTCCTGGAAGGCCGCCTCGAAGAAGGCGTTCGCCTTCTCGTTCTCATCGGCCCGGGCGGTCCCGGCTCCCAGGACGGCCACGATTCCGATGGCGAGCAGATACCTCATGTCGACGACCTCGATTCCGGGATTCGGAGACGCGCGAGGGCGAGATTCTACCGGCTGACGGACGTTTCGACCGTCCAGCGCGGTACGGTTCGGTCCCCGATGGCGATCTGCCTCCAGAAGAGGAGGCCTCGATGCGCCAGAAGTCCCACTCACATCGGTCGTTCCTGTCGTTCTTCGGTCTCTCCACCCTCGTCGTCCTCGCGGCGTTCGTCGCCGCGCCCGGGGGGGCCGCCCAAGCGGACGTGTTCGTCGTGGACACCGAGGCGGATGTGGTCGCGGCCGACGGCGAGCTGTCGCTGCGCGAGGCGATCGCGCTCGCCAACGCCAACGGCGAGGACGACGTGATCGTCTTCGACGCGGGCGTCACCCGGATCGCGCTCGGGTCGTCGCTGGTGGCGAACGAGGCGGGGTCGATCCTCCGGGTCGAGGGAGACGTCACCCTCGACGGGCAGGGGGCGAGCCAGATCCTGTCGTTCGTCGACAACGACTTCGAGCTCGACGGGCTCACGTTCGAGAACGGCTCGACGGCGGGCGACGGCGGCGGGGTGAACGCCGACAGCGACTCGAACGCGCGGCTCGTGACCAACTGTCGCTTCGTCGACTGCACCGCGATCGGCGACGGCGGCGGCGCCTTCCTCGACTCGGCGACGAACGGGCGGTTCAGCGATCTGGTCTTCACCCGCTGCATCGCCGGCGGGAACGGCGGCGGTCTCGCGGTCGGCGACTTCGACGACTCCGACCGGCTGGCGTTCACCGACTGCCGCTCCGGGGGCAACGGCGGCGGCCTCGACATCGACGACGACGGGGAGGACCTCCTCAACTGCACCTTCACGCGCTGCACGGCGGGCGGCGACGGAGGTGGCGTCAACAGCGAGGACGACCTCGACAACATCGTCGGCTGCACCTTCGTCGACTGCGCCGCGGCGGGCAACGGCGGGGCGGCCTCGAGCGACGACGACGTCGACAACGTCTTCGACAGCACCTTCACGCGCTGCTCGGCCGGCGGGGATGGGGGCGCGATCTTCGTCGACGCCAACTTCGGCGAGATGAACGACGTCTCGTTCGTCGACTGCGAGGCGACGGGCGACGGCGGCGCCCTGTCGATCGGCGAGGACAGCGAGTTCTGGACGAGCATCACGTTCACCGACTGTCGAGCGGGGGGCGACGGCGGCGCCGTCTTCGCCGAGGACGGCATCCTCCTCATCCTCGACGGCACGTTCCGGTCGTGCGAGGCGGGCGACGCGGGCGGCGCGCTGCTCGTCCGCGAGGTGAACGTCGCGACGGTGATCGTGTCGAGCCTCTTCGATCGCAATCGGAGCGCGGTGGACGGCGGCGCGATCTCGACCGACGCGACCCTCACCCTGCTCGCCGTCGAGCTCGTCGACAACGAGGCCGGGGTCGCCGGCGTCGACGGCGACGGCGGCGCGATCCATGCGTCGATCGGGTCGACCGTCTCGCTGGAGACGTGCGCGTTCCGTCGCAACCGGGCGTTCTCCGACGGCGGGGCCGTCTTCAGCGACGGGACCCTGGGCGCCTTCGACACCACCTTCGAGGACAACCGGACCGACGAGGGCGACGGCGGGGCTCTCTTTCTCGACGACGATGCCGTCGTGTCGGTCGAGCGGTCCATGCTCGAGGGGAACGCGGCCGCCGGCGACGGCGGCGCCCTGTTCGCCGGGCCGGGCTCGAGCGCCTCCTTCGAGAACGTCACCTTCGCCGGCAACGACGCCGACGAGGACGGCGGCGGCATCCTCGCCGACGACCCCACGGCGTGCGACCTGGTCGACGCCACCGTCGCGCGCAACCGGGCCGAGAACGGGGGCGGGATCTTCGGCCGCGACGATGGCGGCGTCTCGAACGTGGTCTCGCTGAACAGCACGATCGTCGGCGACAACACCGCGACGACGGCCGGCGATGACCTCTTCGACCTGGCCGCGAGCGGAGGCGCCTTCGACGACGAAGGCTTCAACCTCATCGAGGACGGCGCGGGCCAGGCCGTCTTCATCGATGGGGTGAACAACAACATCATTGGCGTGGATCCGGGTCTCGCGGCCAGCCCGGCCAGCAACGGGGGCAGCGTCCGGACGTTCGCGCTCGGCGCGGGCAGCGCCGCGGTCGACACGGGCGACGACGGCAACGGCGTCGACGAGGACGCGCGCCGCTTCGGCCTCTCGGGGTCGAACGACATCGGCGCGTTCGAGCTCGACGGGGGTGCCCGGTGAGGCCATCGCGGAGCGGGAGAAGAGGGATCGTCATGAAGGTCGAGATCGGGACGCGCGCGCACGGGCTCTTCGCCTTGGGGCTCGGCCTCACCCTGCTGCTCGCCGGATGCAGCTCATCGACGGGTGGAGGCGGCGGCGGCGGTGGCGGCGCCGACGATGACGACGGCGGCGCTGATGACGGCGGCGACGACGGCGGCGGTGATGACGGCGGCGGCGTCTCGGTCCCGGGGCTCCTCGTCCTCGACCGGACCGCCGACGGCCTCTTCGGGATCGCCAGCGACGCGGACGGCGACGTCGGCGTGGCCTCGACGCTGGAGAGCGCCGGCGCCTTCCGCGCGCCGGTCGCCGTGGCCGTCGACGGCGACGAGGCGTTCGTCGCCGACGAGGCGGCCGAGGCGATCTTCGTCTTCGACGCGGACGACGACGGTCAGCAGGCCCCGATCCGCACGATCGCCACCACGACATCGGGCGACCTCGACGACATCCGCGGCATCGCCATCGCCGGCGGCAAGGTCTTCGTCGTCGACTCCGGGGCGGGGGCCGTCTTCGTCTTCGATCGGGACGACGACGGTGACGTGACCCCGGACCAGACGATCACCAACGCGATCGACGGCGGGTTCCAGCGCCCCATCGACGTGGCGGTCGCGACGAACCCGAACACCGGGGAGACCGACATCTTCGTCCTCGACGCGGGCCAGCGGAAGGTCTACGTGTTCGACGAGGGAGACGACGGCGCGAGCAACCCGAAGCGGGACTTCAGCGCGGCGACCGCCTTCGAGAGCGCCTCGGGGATCACGGTCGACGGCGATGAGATCTTCGTGGTCGACCGCGCCGCCGACGCCGTGCTCGTCTTCGCGATCGACACGACCGGCGCCGACCAGGTCGAGGACCGCGCGTTGACGAGCGACGCGTTCGACCTCCCCCGCCAGGCGATCGTGCTCGACGGCGAGCTGTTCGTTCTCGACGACGGGAACGACAGCGTCCTCGTCTTCGACGCGACCGCGCAGGGCACGGTCGACCCGGACCGGACGGTCACGAGCTCGGGAGCGTTCGTCGAGCCCACCTCCCTGGCCGTTCGCTAGCCCGGAAGGTATAGGGAAGGAGTTGGCTCCGGAGTCGGCCGTGACTTTTCTCCGCGACCCGGGCACGATCGGGCCGGCGTGGGCGGTCGGCGCGCGCCGTCGATCGAGCGGAGGAGAGAACGTGAGAACGAGCGCGGCGACGATCGTGATTCTGGTGGCGACGACGGCTGGCTGCGCCGCGTCCGCGGATGAACGCCGCGCGCACGGCCATGATCACGGCGAGCACGGCGAGCACGGCGAGCCCGGCGAGCACGGCCACGGCGACCACGGCGGCGAAGGGGCCGAAGGCGGTCACGCCCGGGGCGAGGCGACGGTGACCCACCGGTTCGACCAGATCGACCGCTGGGTCGAGCGGTTCGAGGACCCCGAGCGCGACGCCTGGCAGGAGCCTGACCGGGTGCTCGAGCTGCTCGCCCTCCCGCACGATGCGAAGGTCGCCGACATCGGCGCCGCGACCGGCTACTTCCCCGTCCGCTTCGCCCGGGCCTGCACCGACGGCATCGTCTACGGCGTCGACGTCGAGCCCGGCATGGTGAACTACCTCAACCTCCGCGCGCGGCGCGAGGCGCTCGGCAACCTGCTCGCGCTCGTCTGCGCCTACGAGGACCCGCGGATCCCCGAGCCGGTGAACCTCGTCTTCGTCTGTGACACTTACCACCACATCGACGACCGGATCGCCTACTTCCGCCGCGTCCGCGAGGACGACCTCGCTCCGGACGGCCGGCTCTGCATCGTCGACTTCAAGAAGGGCGACTTCCCCGTCGGACCTGGAGACGACCACAAGCTCGCCGCCGACGCGGTCATCTCCGAGCTCGACGAGGCCGGTTTCGAGCTCGTCGATCGCCACGAGCTGCGCTACCAGTACGTCCTGATCCTCCGCGCGCGTTAGCGCCGCGCCCTTCCCGCCCCGGGATTCGCGGAGCGGCCGCGAGGCGCCTGGCGCCGGTCGTCGCCGGTGATGGATGATGCGGCATGGCGCCAATCGGTCCCGACCCGAGCTCGCGATCGACCCGCATCGGCCCTTACGAGCTTCTCGACGAGCTCGGCCGCGGCGGGATGGGGCGTGTCTTCCGGGCGCGCCACGTTCAGACCGCGGCGATCCACGCGATCAAGCTCGTCACCGCCGCGCCGGCCGATGCCGAGGCGGCCGGACGCCGGCTCGCCCGCTTCCGGCGCGAGGTCGAGGTGCTCGCTCGGGTCGGGGGTCATCCGGGGGTCGTCGCGATCCACTCGGTCGGCATCGCCGGCGGTCAGCCCTGGTGCGCGATGGAGCTGGTCGAGGGGGAGACGCTCCATCAGCGACTCCGTCACGGGCGGTTCCCGCCGGCGGACGCCGTCGCGCTGGTCGCCGAGATCGCCCGGGCGCTCGACTTCGTCCACGGGCATGGGGTCGTCCATCGCGACCTCAAGCCCGAGAACATCCTGATCGGCGCCGATGGGCGACCACGCGTCTCGGACTTCGGGCTCGCCTACGACGTCTTCGACGACGCCCTCACCCGGAGCGGCGCGCTCCTCGGCACGCCGGCGTTCATGCCGCCCGAGCAGGTGGCCCGCGACCGGCGGACCGATTCGCTCGGAGCGGCGGCAGACGTCTACGGGCTCGGAGCGCTGCTCTACGCCTGCCTGACCGCCCGTCCGCCGGTCGAAGGCGAGGGGCTGGCCCTCCTGAACGCGGTCCTGACGCAGGTGCCCGACCCGCCGAGCGACCACGCTCCTGGCGTGTCCTCGGAGCTCGACGCGCTGTGTCTGCGCGCGCTCGAGAAGTGCCCGGCCGATCGGCCGGCGTCGGCGCTCGAGCTCGCCTCGGCCCTCGAGGCGCTCCGGGGCTCCGCCGCGTCGGCCTCCGCGAGCGGGCTGGCCCGGGAGATCGGCCGGATCGGCCGGTTCGTCCGTCGCCCGCGGACGCAGGTCGCCGCCGTTCTCCTCGTCCTCCTCGGGGGCGCGCTCACGGCGTGGGCGCTCGTCGCCGGCGACGGCGCATCGCGCGGCCCGTCGATCGCCGCCCTGGTCGAGGAGGCCGAGACGGACCTCGAGGCGGGGAGGGTCCGTCCGGCGACCGAGATCCGAGCGCTGTCGGGGATGCCCGGGCTCGCCGACGACGCCGCGCTGGCGCGGCGCGTCGAGCTGGTCGCCCTCGTCGCGGCCGCCGCCCGCGGGGAGAGCGTCGAGCCGCTCGCCGATCTCGTCGAGGGTCGCCCCGACCTGGACGCCCGGGCGGTCCGCGCTCTGCGCGCCGCGCGGGCGCTGCCGGCCGTCCTCGACCTGCTCGCGCGCCTCGGACGCCCGATCGCCGAGCCCGGGCTCCGGAACGAGCTCGCGGCCGCGATCCTCGCCGGCACGCTCGCCCCTCCGCGCGATCCAACGCTCTGCGCGGCGATCGCCCGCGCCCCGGGCCTCTCGGAGCAGGACGGGGCGCGGGTGCGGGTCGCGGGTGTGCAGGCGGCGCTCGCGGCCGGCACGATCGACGAGCAGGTCGCGCTCGACGTCTTCATCGACGCCGTCGAGCGGCGCGTCTACCCCGACGACGCGGCCTGGCCCGACTCCGTCACCGACCGCCTCCTCGATGCGTTCGATGCGCAGCTCGCAGCGGGCTCGCGGTCCGCGCGGTCCGAGCGCGCCTGGGCGGTCACCGACCTCGTCTCGCGCGCCCATCGCGGACCGCGTCCCGTGCCCGATCGGATCATGCAGGGCTGGCTCGACTCACACGAGCGGTCGCGCAAGACCCTCGAGCTCGACGAGCTGATCTTCATGGGCATGCTGGCGAGCCAGCGCTGGGGGCGCGCGGCGCAGGACGCGTTCGACTGGGGTCGGATGGCGGCGCAGGAGCCGATCGTCACGCACCTCACGGCGGAGCTCGCGAAGGAGGCGGGCGAGCGCCGCTCCGCGATGATCCTCCTCCTCGCCCTGATGCGATCTCCGTTCGCGACGCCCGAGTCGACGCAGCCGATCCTCGACGAGGCGGCGTCGGTCGTCGCCGACTCGCTCGAACGCGAGGGACTCGACGACGATCGCTGGACCCTCCGGTCGCTCGGGTATCTGTTCGCGTTGCGGGGGGAGCTCGACGAGGCGATCGCCCTCCTCGAGCGAGCTCACGAGGTCGACCGGTCGCTCCCGGAGGCGTGTCGCTGGCCCGCGATCACCGTCGACCTGGCCGAGCGGCTGCGCGAGCGCGACCCGGCCTCCCCGCGCCTCGGGCCGCTCCTCATCGAGGCGCTCGGCATCCGCGAGGCGACGGAGCCCGTTCGTCAGGCGAACGGGCCGGGCCGGCCGCCTCCCGAGCCCTTCGAGGTCGACGAGGCGATCGCGCGCGAGCTGGTCGACCTCGCCGACCGCCTCTACCCCGACGGCGACCCGGTGTGCTGCGAAGGGAACGACGACCGGCCGCCGCTCGACGAGCTGATCGATCGCGTCCTCGTGCACGAGGGCGGGGCGTGGATGGCATCGGCGATGTACGTCCGCGCCCGGCACGCGCGTCGTCACGGACGCACCGACGAGGAGCTCCGCGTCACCGAGGCGGCGATCGACCGCGCGACCGAGGACATCTCGCTCGGCTGGGGGGCCGACCAGATCCAGCGGGCGCTGCTCATCCCGGCTCACCGCCGACGGGCCGAGATCCTCCGGGAGCGCGGTCGAACCGAAGCGGCCGAGCGCGATGTCGCACGCGCGGCCGAGATCGCCGCGGAGTATCGCCTGAAGGGCGGCCGCTAACCCGCTCGGCGCTTCGGGCGAAGTGCTCGTCGTTCGGGCTCCAGGAGCTCCCCGTGCAGGATGACGTTGGAGGGCCCGTCGCAAGCGACGGCGGGCGCGAGCGATGTCCTGCCGCCAGACGATGCCGGGCGAGCGTGATCCGCGTCAGGTATGATCGATGCGACCAGCCGAGCCCCGGGGGATCTCGAGTGTCCGTCTCCCTGAACAGCCTCCTCGCCGCCTCGCGCGCCGGATGCGACGCCCGCCGCGCCGCGGAGCCGATCGAGCTCCCCGATCCGCCCGACCTCGGCCCGTACCGGGTCGTCGCTCCGCTCGGCCGCGGCGGCTTCGGCACCGTCTTCAGCGCCGAGCCGGCGGGCGGCGGCGAGCTGGTCGCCCTCAAGCTCCTCCATGGCATCCCCGAGCGCCAGCGCGCCCGCTTCGAGACCGAGGTCGCCGCCCACCGCGAGGTCGAGAGCGAGCACCTGACGCGGCTGCTCGACGCGGGCGAGCTCACCCTCCCCGATGGCCGGCGGACGCTCTACCTCGCCTACGAGCTGGTGCGCGGCGGGACGCTCCGCGACGCCCTCTCGCAGGAGGCGGACGTCTCCGACGCCGAGATCCTCGCCGTCGTCGGGGCCGTCGCTCGTGGCCTCGCCGATCTCCACGTCCGCCGCCTCGTCCACCGCGACGTGAAGCCCGAAAACGTCCTCCTCGGGCCCGACGGCCCCAGGCTGACCGACCTCGGCCTGATCCGCGACGCGCACCTTCCGCAGGGACGGCTGAGCGGGCCGACTCGCGCCGGCGACTTCGTCGGCACCCTCGGCTACGCGTCGCCCGAGCAGATCGAGGGCCGCCCGACCGACCCATCGAGCGACCTCTGGGCGCTCGGCGTGATGCTCTTCGAGCTCGCGACCGGATCGGTCCCCTTCGATCGGCCGAACCCGTTCGCGCTGGCGAAGGCGATCGCGGTCGACCCCATCCCGCTCGACGACGCGCCGTCGCGCTGGCGGCCGCTCCTTCGCTCGCTCCTCGTTCGAGACCGCGGGTGGCGACACGAGACGGGCGCGTGGATCGCGCTGGTCTTCACTCCGATGGCCGCTTGGATCGAGGCCGGAGCGTCGCGCGATGACCAGCCGTTCGTGCCGATCCTGCCGAAGACGCGCCGCGATCCGCCCGAGCGGGGCAGTGACGCGGAGCGGCGAGCTCGGCGCAAGAGCCGTCCGCGGATCGCCGTCGACGCCGAGGGACGCGTCCCCGGAGGGATCGCGGCCGCGCTCCGCGACTACCGCGATCCGGTCGGACGGGAGGAGGGGCTCTTCATCGCGCGGATCGCGCTCGCGGTGATCGCCGTCATCATCATCGTCGCGATCGGAGCGAGGATTCTCGGATGACGGCGTCGCGGGAGGGGCCAACGATCCGGAGCACGTTCGGGCCGTCGTCCGTCCGCGGGCCGCTCGTGGCGGCCGAGGCGCCGATCTCGATCGAGCCGGGCGCGCGCGTCGGCCCCTACGAGGTCGTTCGGCCGCTCGGCCGCGGCGCCCACGGCCAGGTCTACGAGGCGCGTCCCGCCGTCGATGCGACCGACGGACGCTCGGCCGACGACACCCCGGCCGTCGCGCTCAAGGTGCTCCACGGTCTCCCGGAGGAGGCCCGCGCGCGGCTCGCGCGGGAGGCGCGGGCGCACGCCGAGCTCCGGAGCCCGTTCGTCGTCCCGCTTCTCGGGACCGGCGAGGCGACGCTCGACTCGGACGAATCGCGCGTCTTGTGGCTCGCCTTCGAGCTCGTCGTCGGCGGCACGCTCCGCGCGGCGATGGACGACCCATCGGACCCGTTCGACGAGGAGAGGATCGCGTCGGTCGGTCTCGAGCTCGGGCGCGGCCTCCAGGCGCTCCACGCGGCCGGCCTCGTCCACCGCGACCTCAAGCCGGCCAACGTGCTCGTCGGTGACGACGGTCGCTGCCGGATCGCCGACCTCGGGATGATCCGCGAGCTCGGCCTCCTCGACGCCAGCCTCGCATCGGCGGAGCTCAGCTCGGCGGGAGGCTTCGTCGGCACCGTCGCGTACGCCTCGCCCGAGCAGATCGAGGGCCGGGAGGCGGGGCCGCAGTGCGACTTCTGGGCGCTCGGCGCCATCCTCTTCGAGCTCCTGGCGGGCGCGCCGCCGTTCGCCCGCCCGAATCCGTTCGCCTGCGCGAAGGCGATCTGTGTCGACCGGGTGCCGCTCGGCCTCGTCCCCGTCCGCTGGCGTCCGCTCCTGCAACGCCTCCTCGCGCGCGATCCGGCGCGGAGGCTCGCCTCCGCCGACGAGCTGGTCCACGAGCTCGACCTGCTCCTGGCGGCTCCGTCGACCGCGCCTCGAAACCGGTCCGGCGTCCAATGGCTGCTCCGCTACGGTCGCACCTGGGAGTCGCCCGGCCCGCTCGGCCGCATCCTCGTGGCCGCGGGCGCCGCCGCGCTCGTGCTCCTGCTCCTCTGGCTCGTCTCCCTCCCCGCGTCGAGCTGATCGCGCCGGTGCTGGCGCCGGCGACCGTCCGGATCGAGGTCGGACGGGCGGGTTGCGCTCGCCAATCCTCGGCGGCCGCGTACAATCGACGACCCTGATCGGTGTCGCCGAGCGCCCGGCGTGCGCTGATCGAGGCACGGCTCGTCGCGACCAGTGAGGGAGAGACGATGGATCGAGTGACGCCCGAAGTGACCCTGACCATCATGGCGAGCGAGAGCGACATCGATGAGCTCGGGCACGTCTCGAACGTCGTCTACCTCAAGTGGGTCATCGACGCGGCCAAGGAACACAGCCGCCGCGCGGGCTACGGGAGCCACACCGCCTTCCAGCCGTTCGGCGCCGTGTTCGTCGTGCGGCGGCACGAGCTCGACTACCTCGCGCCAGCCTTCGCGGGCGACCTGATCGAGCTCGTCACCTGGATCGAGAGCTGGAAGGCGGCGAGCTCCATCCGCCACGTCTCGATTCGCCGGGACGGCACCGAGCTCTGCCATTGCGTGACGACCTGGGCCTTCGTCTCCAGCGAGGACGGCCGTCCGCGCCGCATCCCGGCCGAGCTGTCGGAAGCCTACGCGAACCTCGACTGATGCAGATCCTCGAGGCCGCCTTCCACGCGCCGGAGTCGCGGGCCTACCGGGCCGTCGAGGTGGTCGTGTGGAGCCTCATCCTGACCTCGGTCGTCCTGCTGCTGGCCGAGCCGCTCATCCCGTCCGATCATGGATCGCGCCCCTTCCTCCGGTGGGTCGACTCGGCGTTGCTCGCCGCGTTCGCCGTCGAGCTCGTGCTCCGCGTGGCGACGTTCCGGCCGCCCGACCTCCTGGTGTTCCACCGTCCTCCGCTCGGGCGCCTCCGGGTGCACATGCTCGGGCGCCTGCGCTTCGTCCTCCAGCCGATGATGCTCATCGACGTGGTGACGGTGCTCGCGCTGGTGCCCGGGCTGCGCGGGCTGCGGGCGCTGCGCTTGCTTCGGCTGCTGCGGACCGCCCGGCTGTTTCGCTACGGCAACCCGTTCGCCGGGCTGTTCCATGCCTTCGAGCGCGATCGTTTCCTGTTCTTGCTCGCGTTCTCGTTCTTGATGGTCCAGGTGGGCCTGGGTGGGCTGAGCCTCTTCTTGATCGAGAGCGCCCACAACCCCAACGTCGACTCGCCCGCCGACGCGATCTGGTTGGCGCTGGTGACGATCACCACCGTCGGCTTCGGCGACATCACGCCGGTCACCGGGCTGGGACGGATCGTCGCGGGCGTTCTGATGGTCGGGGGCATGATCACCCTCGCCATGTTCGCCGGAGTCGTCGGGCACAGCCTGTTGAACGCGGTCCTCAGCATCCGCGAGGAGCAGTTCCGGATGAGCAGCTACGTCAATCATCTGGTCGTCTGCGGGTACGAGCCGGGCATGGACCTGCTCCTCTCGACGATCCTCGCCGAGCTCGACGGGGAGCAGACCAAGGTCGTGATCTTCGCCGACCTGGAGCGACCTCCCGAGATCCCGCCCGAGCTCTACTGGGTGCGCGGGGACCCGACCAAGGAGAGCGAGCTCGACAAGGTGCGGATCGTTCGGTCGGCGGCGATCGTCGTCGCGGGCGCCCGCCGCATCGCGCCCCAGCAGGCGGACGCGATCACGCTCCTCACGCTCTTCACGATCCGGGCGTACCTGAAGAGGCAGCGGGCCAACGCGCAGCGCCACCAGCCCGTCTACGTCGTCGCAGAGATCCTCGACTCGGAGAACGTCGAGCACGCGCGGGCCGCCGGGGCCGACGAGGTCATCGAAACCCGACGGCTCGGCTTCTCGATGCTCGCGCACGCGATCGAGCACCACGGCACGGCCGACACACTCAGCCAGGTGGTGCTCCGGGGCGAGAACAACCTCTACTCCGGGCGGGTGCCCGACGGCGTCGATTCGCGCACCTACGGCGAGCTCGTCACCGCGCTCGACCTGCGGCGCCGCGGCGGCATCGTCATCGGCGTGACCAACAGCAAGTCCGGGCGAGAGTCCGTCAACCCCGCCGACGACTTCCCGGTCGATCACGACACGAGGGTGCTCTACCTCGCGCGCGAGCGGCTGCTCGAGGGCGCCGGCACCGCCGGACCCGCGTGATCGGAGGGGCCGCTCCTCTGACCGGCGCCCGACACCCACTCCGCGGCCGGGCGGCGGCCGGCGGCCGGACCGGATCTCGATCACGAGAGTCGTCGCAATCCGATCGGCGGCCGGCTACTCTCGTCCGTCCCACGCTGGCTCCTGATCGAGAGAGAGTGAACCGAGATGGCGAACGAGCTTCCCCAGGCCGTCGAGCGATTCCGCAAGCGACATCCGGACGTCTGGAAGCACTACGAGGCGCTGGGCCTCGCCTGCCAGGACGACGGCCCGCTCGATGAGAGGACGCGGAGGCTGGTGAAGCTCGCCCTCGCCGTCGGCGGCGGGCTCGAGGGCGCCGCCCACGCTCACGCCCGAAAGTGCCGTGCGGCGGGGTGGAAGGACGACGAGCTCGAGCACGTCGCCCTCCTCGCGCTCACGACCATCGGCTTCCCCGGGGCGATGCGTGCGTCGTGCTGGATCGGCGAGGGCGCGCGCGACCAGACGGCTGGCTAGGGCGCAAGCCCTCGACGTCGTTCACGCGAGCGGCGGCGCGGGCTCGACGCCCGCGCCGACCTCTTTCAGGCCCAGGCGCTCGGCCAGCATCACCGCCTGCTCGCGCCGTCCCGGCTCCTGGTGGATCTGGCAGTAGCGCGACCAGACGAGGAACCGGTCCATCTCGCCCAGCGGCTCGGTCCCGCGCGCGAGGTCGGTCACGTGCGCGTCGAACGCCTGGCAGAAGCGGGGACGGCCCCCGTCGACGTCGGTGAAGCCGTACTCCTCGGCGAGGTCGGTGGCGAAGAAGGTGAGCCCCGCCTTGGCTCGCACGCCGGGGTCGGCGGCCAGCGCGGCGATGGCGCGCCCGACGAAGGACGGCGTCTCGGACTCGGCGAAGAACGGGTCCTTCTCGATCGCGTCGCGCCAGCTCTCCTCGGTGACGCCGAAGTGCTCCAGCACCGCTTCCGAACGAAGGAAGCCCGGTGTGACGGTCAGCGCCGTGACCCCCGTCTCCGCGAGCTCCATCGCCATCCCGTAGGCGAGGCGGATGACGGCGGACTTCACGTGGTCGTAGAGGATCTGGCCGCGATAGCCCGGATGGTGACCGTCGGTGACCTCGACGATCAGCCCGCTGTCCTGCTCGATCATGAGCGGCGCGAGATGGCGGGCGGTGATGATGTGCGTGAGCACCGCCCGCTCGACGAGGGCGCGCGCGTTCGCGAGGTCGAGCTCCCAGAAGCGCTGGCTCCACTCGATCCAGTCGTCGCCGCCCCAGATGTCGTTGACGAGGACGTCGAGCCGCCCGGCCTCGGCGCGGACGCGCGTCGCGAGGGACACCACCTCCTCCTCGCGGGTGTGGTCGACCCGGATGGCGACGGCGCGCCCGCCGTCGGCCGCGACCATCTCGGCGGTCTCGTCGATCGTCTCGGGTCGACCGGCGGTGGCGGGCGGCGCCCCGCGGGCGCTACGCCCGGTGCAGAAGACGAGCGCGCCGGCCGCGCCCAGCATGCGCGCGATCCCTCGTCCCGCGCCGCGCGTCGCCCCGGCGACGAGGGCCACCCGTCCCGAGAGCGGTCGGTCCTCCGTCGCCTGGTCCGTCACGTCACCTCTCCCCGCGCGTCACGCGAGACGGTCTACCGACGCGGTGAGGACGACTGGCTCCTCGCGGCCGACGAGGCATCGGAGGTCGCCGGTCTCGTTCGTCTGGTCGACCGTCATGGCCGCTCATGATACCGGTCGCGGGCGCGGAGAGTCACCCGCTCCGGAGCGTGCGACCGGGGGTTTTCACGCGCCGCCGGCGCGGAGCTCGCGGGGCGGCTGTTGTCGCCGCACGAGTTGGCGCGTCTCTCTCCATGGCACGCGGTTTCCTGCGCAGCGGCGGCCGTTCTTCGCCACGGAAAACGACCCGAGACTCGAGGAGCCGACCACCATGGTGACTCACATTGTCCTGATCGACTTCACCTCGAAGGGCATCGAGCAGATCAAGAGCTCGCCCCACCGCGCGGCCGGGTTCATCGAGTCCGCGAGCGGCTCGGGCGTGAAGGTCGAAGGCGCCTACTGGACCGCCGGCAGCCACGACGGGGTGCTGCTCCTGAACGCGCCGGATGACGAGAGCGCGGCGGCCCTCACCCTGTCGCTCGGGGTCGGCGGGTTCGTGAAGACCCAGACGCTCCGGGCCTGGGACAAGGAAGGCTTCGAGGCGATTCTCGGGAAGCTCTGACCGGGCCGAGCGCGCCGATGACCAGACGCCTCAGCTCGCTCGACGACCTCTTCCTCAAGCTCGAGACGCCGGCCACGCCCATGCACGTCGCCGCCCTCCTCGTCTTCGAGGGCGACGGCGTCGACGCGCCCGAGCGCCTCGCGCGCCTCCGCGGCGCCGATGTCCGGACCGGCCCGTTCGACTGGCGCCTCCGTCAGTCCGGGCTGCCGGGCTGGCCCCCGTCGTGGGAGACGGTGGACGGCGTCGACGTGGCCGCCCACGTCGGCGTTCGACGGGTCGATCGCCCGGGCGGCCCGTCGGAGGTGATGGCGGCCGTCTCGTCGCTGTACGGCGGGCCGCTCGGTCGCGACCGGCCGCTCTGGGAGTGCCACCTCCTCGATGGCCTCGAAGGGGGACGCTACGGCTACTACTACAAGGTGCACCACGCGGCCATCGACGGCATGACGGCCATCCGGCGCATGCAGCAGGGGCTCCAGACGGCGCCTTCCGACGAGCCGACGCCGCCCCTGTGGCAGCACGTCCCGCCGCCGCGAGCGTCGCGGCCTCCGCGACCTCCGAGAGGAGTGGGCTCGATCCTGGCGGCGCCCTATCGGGCCGCGCGCGTCGCGGCCGAGATCGCGGGCATGATGGGGCGGCTCGCGCCCTCCGGCGCCCGACCACCCTACCGAGCCGTCGCCCCGTTCACCGCCCCGCCGTCGACGATCCTCAACCGACCGACGACGAGCGGCGGACGCCGGATCGCGTGGACGCGCCTGCCGCTCGCGCGCGTCCGAGCCGTCGGGCGCGCCGCCGGCGCGACCGTCAACGAGGTGTTCCTCGCCCTCCTCGCCGGCGTCCTCCGCGACTGGCTTCTCGCGCGGCGCGCCCTCCCCCGCCGGCCGCTCGTCGCCATGGTGCCGGTCTCGCTCCGCCGCGACGGGGAGGGGGAGGGCGGCGTCGACGCGACCGCGATCCTCTGCAATCTGGCGACCCACCTCGGCGACCGTCGAGCCCGACTCGATGCGATCACCGCGTCGTCGAAGCACGGGAAGCGCCTCGTCCACGACCTCTCTCACGAGGCGGCGTTCCTCTGGGCGATGGTCGCCATGACGCCGGCCATCGTGGCGATGCAGCTCGGCGTCTACGCCCACACGCCGCTCCCCTTCAATGTCGTCGTCTCCAACGTGCCCGGGCCGCGCGCCCCGCTCTTCGACGGGAGGTCCCGTCTCGAGGCGATCTACCCGGTGTCGATGCTCTGGGATCGCCAGGCGCTCAACGTCACCCTGATGGGCTGCGGAGACGACCTCTGCGTCGGCCTGGTCGCGACCCTCGAGCCCATCCGCGACCTGGAGGCCGTGGCCCGAGCGATCCGCGACGAGCTCGACGCCCTCGAGGCGGCCGTCGGCTAGCCGGGCGCTCGCGCTTGCCGACCGGACTCGCCCGCCTCGTTGCAGCGGAGCTCGGCGCCGGAGCCGTTCGGCCGCTGAGCCCGTGTCTTCGGGGGGAGGCTGGACGACCGCGTAGCCTGCTCCTTCACGACGCCGTGGGAGTGGGAGTAGACTCCATGCGATGATGAGTGAGTCTGCGTGAGAGTCCTCCTGACCGGATCGACCGGCTGGCTGGGTCGGTTCCTCGCGCCGCGGCTGCGGGAGACCGGGCACGCGGTGATCGGCCTCGACGTGGCCGAGGGGCCCGACACCGAGGTCGTCGGCAGCGTCGCCGACGGCGGGCTGATCGAGCGGACCTTCGCCGAGCACGCCCCCGATGCGGTGATCCACGCGGCCGCGCTCCACAAGCCGGACATCGCTCGCTACCCCGCGCAGGCCTTCGTCGACGTCAACGTGACCGGGACGCTCAACCTGCTCGAGGCGGCGGCGGCCGCGGGTCACGACCGGTTCGTCTTCACCTCGACCACCTCGCTCATGATCCGGACCGACGTCCGCGCCGGTCGATCGGGCGGGGCGACGCGCGCCTTCTGGCTGGACGAGGCCTTCGCGCCGCTGCTGCCCCGGAACATCTACGGCGTGACCAAGCTCGCGGCCGAGCACCTGTGCCGGCTGGCGCACGCGCAGAGCGGAATCGAGGTGCGGATCCTCCGCACCGGCCGCTTCTTCCCCGAGGACGACGACACCCTGACCGAGCCGAGCGGCCCCAACCTCAAGGCCAACGAGCTGCTCAGCCGCCGGCTGACGGTCGAGGACGCGGCCGAGGCCCATCGGCTGGCGCTGGAGCACGGACCCGGCCTCGGCTGCGAGGCGTTCGTCCTCTCCGCGCCGCCCCCGTTCGACCGCGACGAGGCGGAGGCGCTGATCGAGGACGCGCCGGCCGTGATCGCCCGTCACCACCCCGAGGCCGCCGAGCTCTACGCGCGCCGTGGCTGGACGCTCCCCGACCGGATCGAGCGCGTCTACGACCCGAGCAAGGCCGAGCGGCTCCTCGGGTTTCGATGCCGGACCGACTTCGCCGCCGTCCTGCGCGCCCTCCGGGACGACGCGCCGCTCCCGTTCCACCACGACTCGAGCTACACCTCGCCCAAGGAGGTCTGAGCTCACTCCTCGGGACCCACTCGAGAGAGAAGGCGGGATGGCTCGCGCTGAAGCTGATGCGCTCCATGAGAGACTCGCCAGAGGAGAGCCGCCATGGCCACCAGGAAGAAGGCCACCGGGAAGAAGGCCACCGGGAAGAAGGCCACGAAGAGGAAGGCCGCCAAGAAGAGGGCCACGCCTCGGATCGTGGACCCCTGCCCGAAGTGTGGCACCGAGCTGGAATGGAACGAGGATCATCCGTACCAGAACGTCTACGGCTGGATGCCCCCCACGCGTTGTCCAGAGTGTCGCTGGGAGTCGGACTGACCGGCCGGTCCCGTCTGGACGGGCGCAGGTATCCTCCGTGGTCGTCATGGACGTCACCGGAACCGCGCCCGCTTCTCGCGCGCCACCTCGAGGTCGTTCGCGGCCTTCGCGGGGCGACGGACGAGCGTCCAGAGCTCCGCCCGCCACTCGTAGTCATCGATGGTGCCGAAGAACGAGCCTCGCCGGCGCGTGACGTCTCTCAGCTGCTCCCGCGCCTCGTCGAGACGGCCGAGGTCGCCGAGGGCGCCGGCCCGGGCGAACCGGAGCGCGTAGGCGAGCTCCCTGAAGCGCCCGCGCGCCTCCGCGGGCTTCTTCGGCCAGACGCGCTCGACCAGCGCGAGCGCCTCTTCCGGCTCGCGGTGACGCCGAGCGTGCTCGGCCTTCAGCGCGACGCCGGTGAACCGGCCCGGCGCCGCTCGGTCCATCGCGTCGGCGAGCGCGGCGGCGCGTTCGCCGATCGCGCACTCGTCGCCGGCCCCGACGCCTCCATCCTCTTCCAGGAGGTCGAGCCCGACCTGCAGGGCGTAGCGGAGCAGCTCGTCGACCCGACGACGCAGGTTCGGCTGGATCAGGAGGACTCCGTCCTCGCCGCCCTGCGCGATGAGGCGCTCGCGCAGGATCTCGAGGGCGAGCGCCTCGGCCTCCTCGACGCCGCGTCCGCTTCGCTCGACCAGCCACCGCAGGTAGTCGATCGCATCGTCGGGCCGTCGCAGGTTCGGATGGTGACGGAGGTCGCGGGCGTAGGAGCTCGCGTAGATCGCGTCGACCGCCTCGCGTAGCCGCTCCAGCGGCGATCGCGCCGCCTCGCCCCTCCGTCGAAGCGCCGCCTCGAGCGCCTCCAGCGCGCGCCCCTGCAGCTCGAGCACCTCGGCGGGAGCCTCCGCCTCCGGGCTCGCCGCGGTGAGCACGACCCTCTCGACCTGGCGAGCGACCTCGAACAGGCACCACCCGGGGACGACTCCGTCCTCCGCCTCGCGTCGCAGGATCGCGTCGAGCATGCGCCAGTGCTCGAGGACGACCTTCGCCTCGGCGTGCCAGTCGGCCACGGCGGTCTCACCCTCGGGCGTGAGCGACACGATCTTCTCGATCGAAAGCGCCGCGAGCGCCGCCAGCTCCGGGACGGCGAACGCGGGGGTGCGCCGCCGGATGATCTCCTCCGCGCGTTCCTTCACCGTCTCGAGATCGGGCACGAACTGACGGATCTCGTCGACGTCGCCAGGCAGCTGCCCGATCCGGTACAGGACGACGGCGACGTCGAAGAGGTCTCCGGCCGCGGCGTCGACATCGCCCGTCCCCTCGAGAATGCCGATCATCTTCGAGGCGATCAGCCGACCCCGGAGCTTGCGGACGAGCGTCTGGACGCGCGGGTCGTCCGCCGGGAGCGCCGCGATCGCCGTCTCGACCAGCAGCCCGACGGTGCGGATGTCCCCGCCCCGCCCCGCGTCCGAGGTGGCGTGCTCGATGAGGCGGTCGACCGTCTCGGGATCGAGCGAGAACGCCTCTCCCAGCTCGTAGCTCGCCTCGACCAGCTCACGGAGCGACCGTCCGATGCCGCGCCCGCGGCCTTCGCCGGAGAGCTGAGCCGCCAGCTTGCGCCCGATCAGCCGCGTCCGCAGCGCGACGAGGACCCGGCGCTCCGCGTCGTCGAGGGCCGGGTCCGCCTCGGCCTCCACGGTCGTTCGGATGCACGGGTCGACGAGCGAGGGGAGCGGGTCGATGCGGCCATCGACGATGGCGTGGGCGACCGGTCGGGCCGTGGCCCACTCGCGGAGGACGGCGGGGACCCGCTCGACCACGATCGAGAGGCCGTCGGTCCGACCCGACGCGACGAGAACGGCGACGACCGCAGCGCGCCGGGTTCGCCACGCCGCGTCGTCGAGCGGCAGCTCCCGCGCCGCGGAGTGATCGCCGCCCGCGAGCGCGAGCAGCCCGTCGATCTCGTCGCGCCGGGTGTCGAGCTCCTCATCGTCGACGCCGAGCTCGCTCAGCGTCCCGGCGTGGCGACGAGCCTGCTCGAGCGCGACGACCGAGCCGCCGCGACCTTCCTCGAGCGCCCGGTCGAGCGTGGCGCGCTTCGAGGCGACATCGCTCTCCCAGGCAGCGCGCGACGAGGCCCGCAGCGCGAGCCCGAGCGCGACGCTGCCGATGACCAGGGCGGCCGCCAGGGCAACGGTCAGGCCACGCAGGAGCCGATGGCGGCGGCGACGCTCGGTCGGCAGGAGACCGCGGGCGAGACGAGTGAGTCGTCCGACGGGTCGAGCGCGGGTCGGCTCCCCGCCGAGCCAGCGGGCGAGGTCATCGGCCAGCTCGACCGCGCTCGCGAAGCGCCGCGCCGGGTCCTTCTCGAGCGCCTTCAGGCAGACCGCCTCGAGATCACGCGGGATCTCGGGCCGGCGCTCCGTGAGGTCGACCGGGCGGAGCCGGGCGATCGCGCCGAGGAGCGCCACGCCGGTCGCCTCGTGGAATGGCGCCACGCCGCAGAGCACCGCGTAGAGGATCGCGCCGAGCGCGTAGACGTCGGTCGCCGCCGACACCTGGTTCTCGCCCGACCGGGACGCCGATGCCGAGCTCGCTCGCGCGAGCTGCTCGGGCGCCATGAACGCGGGCGTGCCGATCATCTCGCCCGTCAGGGTCAGGCGGTCGGACAGCTCGTCGAAAGCGACGCCGAAGTCGATGATCCGGCACGACCCGTCCGCGCCCAGGAGGACGTTCTCGGGCTTGAGGTCTCGGTGGACGACCCCATGTCGGTGGATGTGATCGACCGCCCGCGCCAGGCGCTCCAGCAGTCGTGCCGCCGCCTCGGCCGGCATCGCGCCCGACCTCCGCAGCCGGGACGCGAGGGTCTCGCCGTGGGCGAGCTCCATCGCGCACCAGGCGACGCCCGCCTGCTCGCCGGCGGCGTGGACCCGGACGACGCCCGGATGCGGCTCGATCCTGGCGAGCAGCTCGACCTCGCGGTGGAAGCGGGAGAGGATCCGAGCGGCCCGCTCCGGATCGTCGCGCGGCGGAACGACGAGCTTCACCGCGTGCTCGGCGCCGGTCTGCACGTGCCGGGCGCGATGGACCGAGCCCATCCCTCCCCGCCCGAGCTCCTCGAGCAGGTCGTACGGGCCGACCCGGCCGGGGCCGGGCGACGAGCCAGGGGAGGAGGCGGTGTTCACGACTACCGGGTTATGACCTCGCGCTCGAGAAAACTCCACTTCTGCGCGCGTCCCTCGCGTGGGACCTCGAGGGCGACTTCGGGATTCTCGTCGGCGGTCGCGGCGACGACCAGGAACCCTGCGGCGACACCTGGCGCCTGGTCCTCCGTGAGCGATGACGGCTGCCGCGTCGGCGGCGGGCGCGCTCCGGCGGTTGCGATGATCCGCCTGGCGAGGGACCCTGGCGAGCGAGTCTCCCCGCTGAATCTCACCTCCGATAAGGAGTCGCCATGTCGATGACCGATCCCCTCGTGGGCGCCTGGCGCATTCTGGACGGCGATGCGCCGGGCGGCGACTACTTCATCTTCGGAGCGGATGGCGTCCTCGAGACCGTCTCGCGGGGCGGGCGTCAGAGGCTGGGCTGGCGCCGGTGCGACGATGGCGTCGAGCTGCTCGAGAACGACGCGGTCGTCGACGTCATCCCCATCGCGTCCCTCGAAGGCGACTCCCTCGTCCTGAAGACGCCTGGCCCTCCGGGCAAGATGGAGCTCGAGCGCAGCGAGGCACCGCCCGACGGCGGTGCCCTCGCCGACCGGGCGGCCGACTCCGCACCGGAGAGCGGCCAGGCGCCGAGCCCCGAGGAGCTCCGGGCGCGGACGGGCCGCGTCGCGCGGTCGTTCGGCCAGCTGGCGGCCGCCGGCGTGATGATGCAGATGGGCCAGTTCCTCGGCGCGAACCCGTTCCAGATCGACTGGCTCTCGGCGGCGGTGCGCGACCAGATCGAGGCCTTCCGCGCCGGGGCGGAGCTCGACGAGACGAAGCTCGCCGAGCTGAGCGACGAGGCGTGCGCCGAGGTCGTCGCGGCCGTTCACTTCCAGGGATTCGATCTACTACCGTTCCTCACCGAGGAGCTCTCGACGGAGCACTTCGTGGGCTACCTGAAGCTCGTCGCAGACGAGGACACGCAGCTCGAGCGCCTGATCGGGGAGCTCGCTACGCTGCTGGGCGCGGACGAGTCGGGCGACGCGACGCCGGCCCCGCCCGCGCCGCAGGCCGTCGAGGAGCCGCCGCCCCCGTCGGGGGCCGCGCCGTCCTCGGAGTCCCCATCGGCGGGGCTCCCGACCTTCGACTACGAAGCGATCGACGCGAAGGGGCAGCGGTCGAGCGGGACCATCGAGGCCGCGGACGAGGGCGCGGCCATCGCGGCGCTCAAGGAGCAGGGCGCCTTCCCCACGAAGCTCACGCGGGCGGCTGCCTCGTCGCCCTCCGAGGACGAGGCGCCCGATGAAGCGCGGGATGAGGCGCCGGACGAGGCGACGACCGCCGAGAGTGGCGCGGAGCCGGCCGACCCGTCGGCGCCTCCGACCGTCGAGGAGCAGGCGCTCCTCGCGGCGGGCCTCTGCTCGCTGCTCCGGCTGAACGTGCCCATCCTCGAGGCCTTCGCCGTCCTGAAGCGCGTGACGCGGAACGAGCCGCTCGATGGACTCCTCACGGCGCTCGACGAAGGGCTTCGCCAGGGCGATGACGTGACGACGGTTCTGAAGAGACACGCCTTCCTCGACGCCGCGCTCGTCGAGGCGGTGAAGGGCGGCGAGCAGATCGGCGAGCTCGACGGCGCCCTCCACGAGCACGCCGACGCGGTGCTCGGCCACGCCTTCGCCCGCCTGTCCGAGTCGCTCGGGCGCACCGAGGTGCTCCGCGCCTTCACCCGGAACATGGCCCAGGCGACCTGGGAGGGCACGCCCATGCTGACGCTGCTCGAGGAGGCCACCGCCGACCTCGAGGGGTTCGACGGCGTGCTCGTGGAGTCGCTGCGCGCTGGCGAGTCGGTCCACGGAGCGCTCGCCGCGACGGGGAGCGTGGATCCGGTCTACCTCGCCATCGTGAACAAGGCCGAGCTCGACGACTGCCTGGAGGACGCCTTCTGCGACCTCGCGTGGTGACCGGCCTCGGGCCAGCCGGTGCTTCAGGGCGCCCGGATCACCTTCACCACGCCCGCGTCGACGGTCGGGCCGGCATCCGCCGACGGAGCCCCGACGAGCAGCTCGACGGCGCCGTCGCCATCGACGTCGGCGGGCGCGGCGGCGATGCCGAAGCGCGCGCCGTCCTCGGGCTCGGGGTCGACGATGGAGCGGACCGCGGCGTAGCCGCCCGCGCCGTCGGGCTCGAAGACCCACAGCGCTCCGTCGCGGGTCGCCGCCGCCGACTCGAACGCTGCGCCGACGAGCAGCTCCGGGCGGCCGTCGCCGTCGAGGTCGGTCGCCGAGGCGAACGTGCCGAAGCGGGCGCCGGCCTGCGGCGACGGGCTCGCGACGGCCCGCGCGCTCCAGCTCCCGTTCGCGGCGAGGCGGAAGACGACCGCCTCGCCGGAGTCGGCGAGGCCGGCGCCGTCCTGGCCGTTCGCGCCGGCGATCACCTCGGCGCGGCCGTCGCCGTCGAGGTCGCCCACGGCGAGCGCCTCGCCGCCGAGGTGACCGTCCCGGTTCCGACCGGGGTGGGCGAGGCCGATTCCACCGCCGACCCGGCCGGCGGCGTCGGAGTAGAGGACGGCCAGGACGCCCGACCCGGTCACTCCGCCGACGTCGGCGAGCGGCCCGGAGGTGACGAGGTCGCCGCGGCCGTCGCCGTTGACGTCCCCGACCGCGACCTGCGAGCCGAAGAGCGAGTCCCACGCGGCGGGGAACGGGTCGGCGAACGAGGTGCCCGACGCGAACCCGCCGGCGCCGTCGGAGACGAACGACCAGACCTCGCCCGGCGATGCGGCGAACAGCGTCGTCCCGCGCCACGGCCGTCCGACGGCGACATCGTCGTCGCCATCTCCGTCGAGATCGCCGACCGCGATGGACGCGCCGAAGGTCGACTGGGGGCGCGCCGAGGACGGCGCGAGGGCGACCGGCGCCCGGAACCCGCCCGCGCCGTCGGCGACGAAGACGAACGCCTCGCCCGAGCCGAGGAAGTCGATCCGGTTGCCCGGCGCGCCGACGGCGACGTCGGCGAGGCCGTCGCCGTTCACGTCGCCGACCGCGACCGCCGCGCCGAACGCGGCGTGCGCCTCGGGCGTCGGGTCGTTCAGGGTCGCGACGACGGTGAAGCCGCCCGACGCATCAGCGCGGTAGACGAGCACCTCGCCGGCGCCGGTCAGACCGCCCACGTCCGAGGCGTGTGAACCGACGATCACCTCGTCGCGTCCGTCGCCGTCGATGTCGCCGCCGGCGAACGTCCCTCCGAGGCCGAAGTAGCCGCGGGTCCGCGGCTGCGTCGGGAGGATCAGGTCACTGGCGATCGGCGGAGGCGGGGGTGGCGGCGGCGGAGGCGGGGCGCCGACGACGACGAACCCGCCAGCGACGACGGCGCGCCCGGCGTTCGTCTCGACGACGACGTCGTGGGCGCCGGCCGGCAGCGCCGGGACGCGGCCCGTGACCTCGTCGCGATCGTCCTGGGCCCCCAAGGCGAGGAGCGGCTGGCCGCCGACGGTCGCCGACGTCACGCCCTCGAGCCAGTCGCCGCGGAGCACCAGCGGCGTCTCGGCGCCGACCGCTCCGGTCGGCGGCTCGATGCTGGTCACCTCGGGCGGGCCGACGGCGGAGTACCGCGGCCCCCGTATCTCGCCGCCCTCGGCGGTCGTCACGAAGATCGTGTATCCGACCGTCGGGAGGTCGGGCAGGACGACGTCGAGCGTCGTGTCGTCTCGGGCGGTGAAGGAGACGTCGGTGTTGGCGAAGCGCACGTTCGTGGTGTTCGCGAGGCCCGTGCCGTGGAGCACGACGGTGGTCCCGGCGGTCGCGGGACCCCGGTCGGGCTCGACCCGGTCGACCGTCGGGTCCGGGACGACCTCGATCGGGACCGATGCCGCGCCGAACGGCGTCCGCACCTCGAGGGTCTGCGCGCCGATCGGCACGTCGCCGGGGAAGCGCACCTCGATCCGCGTGGTCGAGACGACGTCGACCCTCGTCGCCCTGATCTGGGTTCCAGCGACCCAGACGGTGGTGGGGACATCGACGAAGTTGCGGCCCGTGATGACGACGTCGCCGCTCACCGCGGCGATGGCCGGGTCGACCGCGTCGATCTCCGGCGGTGGCACCTCGACCCGGTAGCCGTCCGGCAGGGTGGCCGCGCCGTGCGGCGTCTCGACGCGGACGTCGTGGGCGCCCCAGCCGAGGACCGGCGTCGTGAGGCTCGCCTCGGTCGCCGAAGCGACGATGAGCGCCTGGACCGCGTGCCCGCCGATCGTGACGGTCATCCCGTCGACGAAGCCGGTTCCGGTGAGCGTCGCCGGAGCCAGGGTCGAGGTCGAGGGGCGCGATGATGGGGTGATGGCGGCAATGGTCGGCGGCGGCGTCGGGGCGACGCAGGTGAAGCCGCCGGCGAGGGTAGCCGTCCCGCTGCTCGTCGCCGCGACGACATCGTGGGCGCCGATCGGGACGCTCGCGAAGGTGCCCTCGACCCAGCTCCTGTTCAGGGCCGAGCGGGTCGAGGTCGGCGCGATCCCGCCGACCGTGAAGGTGTCGGGGAGGTTCGAGCCGGTCAGCGTGATGACGACACCGCTCTCGGCCGCCGCCTGGACGGGCGAGACGCCCGTGATCGTCGGTGCGGGCGGGGGCGGCGGCGGGGGCGGAGGAGGCGGAGGCGGGGCGTTCGGGTCATCGTCCCGTCCGAGGCCGTCGCCGGGGTCCCCCCCGCCGCCCGGGAGGTCATCGTCGTGGCCGGGCCGGCCGACCGGCGGCGCGGTCGGCAGCTCCTCGACGAGAGAGATCGTGCAGAGCCCGGCGCCGCCGCGATGCTTCGCCCGGAGACGGATGTAGACGGTCACGTCCCCGAGCACGGTGACCTCGATCCGCGCGTTGGCGCCCGGACCCGAGTCATCATCTTCCGCAACGATGACGCCCCGCGAGTCGATCAAGTAGAGATAGGGGTCGCTCGTGCTGCCGGCCGCGATCGACGAGGTGTGGATCGCGTAGCGCTGGCCGCCGCGGAGGGTGGCCTGGTAGGTGCCGTAGCTGCCCTGCGGTCGCCAGGAGTAGCCGCTCCGCCACTCGAACGGTTGCCCCGGGACATCGACGGCGGACGCGTCGCCCGCCGGAGCGGCCAGGAGCGCCAGGAGGACGGTGACGGCGAGGGCGAGCGGGGTGAAGCGCGGTCGTCGGGTCATGGGAGCGCGTCTGGCGTTCGCGAGGCCGCGGAACGAAGGCCTGCGCGGCGATGTCCGGCGAGACGCCGCGAGTGAAGCGACGGCGAGGAGCCTGCGACGAGTCGTCGCTTCACGCTCATTCTGCAACAGTCTCCTAGAGCACCTCGTCGAGGACGGCGACGAGGCGGTCGACCTCGTCGAGCGTGTTGTAGTGCACCATCGAGACGCGCACGACTCCGTCGCGCGCGCGCAGGCCGAGGTCGTCGATCAGGCGCGCGGCGTAGAAGTCGCCCCAGCGGATGCCGATCCGGTGCGGGTCGACGAGCGGCGGGACCTCCGAGCTCTTTCGCTCGCCCGCCACGAAGCTGAACGTCGGGACCCGCACCTCCCGGGAGGGCGTCGTCTCGCCGATCACGCGGATGTCGGGCCGGCCGTTCGCCCAGGCGAGGAAGCGCTCCGCGAGCCGCTCCTCGAGCTCGGCGATGCCGGCGAAGGCCGCGCGGGCGGCCGCGTGTCCGCTCGCCGGACCGCCGAGCGCGACCGAGAGCTCGGCGAGGTAGTCGGGGATCCCGCCGGCGCCCCAGGCGAGCTCGTGGTTCGGCCCGCCGGGCTGGAGGTGATAGGGGCACTGGTCGGGCCCGATGAAGAAGTGGTTGATCGGGGCGAGCGCCTCGAGGTGCTCCCGCTTCCCGTAGAGGAGCGAGATGTGAGGACCGTACACCTTGTAGAGGCTGAAGACGTAGTAGTCGACGTCCCAGGCGTTCACCTCGACGGCGCGGTGCGGCGCCCAGGCGACCCCGTCCACGCAGACCTTCGCCCCGTGCTCGTGGACGAGGCGGGTGATCTCGGCGACCGGGTTGATCGTGCCGAGCACGTTCGAGGCGTGGGTGAACGCGACCAGCCGGGTGCGGTCGCCGAGGAGCGGGGCGAGATCCTCGGTCCGCAGGCGGAGCGACTCCGGATCGACCGGCCACCAGCGCACCGTCACGCCCCGCTCGCGCTCGAGGGCGACCCAGGGGCTGACGTTGGTCTCGTGCTCGCTGCGACTGACGACGATCTCGTCCCCCTCGCTCAGGCCGGGCGCCATGGCGCGGGCGAGGTTCTTCAGGAGCTGCGTCGAGGAGCTCCCCAGGACGACCTCCTCGGCGGAGGCGGCGCCGATCTGCTCGGCGAGCGCGGCGGTCGCCGCGGCCACGTTCTCCGTCGCGCGCGCCGAGGGCTCGTAGGTCGCCCCGAGCTGCACGTTGCATCCGAGGAAGTGGTCGCGCACCCGGTCGGCGACCCGACCGAGGATCTGCGACCCGCCCGCGTTGTCGAAGAAGGTCCACTCGCCCGCGAGGCCGGGGAAGTGGCGTCGCACGTCGGTCCAGTCGAAGGGCTCGGTCATGTCGGTCAGTCGGTCTCCGGAGGGGAGTCTGGTGCGAGCCATCGGTCGAGGAAGGCGAGCGCCTGCACGACGATCTCCTCGGGGCAGATCAACTGCGTGAGGTGGCCGCGCGCGGTCTCGACGAGCTGCACGGGGACGTCGACGGCCAGGAGCGCGTCGCGCAGGGCGCGAGAGTGCTCGACGCTGACCACCCAGTCGTCGCGGCCGTGGTAGAGGAAGGTCGGCGGGCTCTCGGCGTGAACCGCGAGGACCGGCGACGCCTCTTCGACCACATCGGGGATCTCGGCGGGCGGCCCACCGAGGAAGTCACGCAGCGGTGGGACGGAGCCGAGCCGGCGCAGGTCGGTCGGGCCGCTGCCGAGGACGCAGGCCTGGACGCGCGCGACGTCGACCGACGACGCATCGCCGGGGTCGGCGGCCTCGGGACGGCTGCCCGCGAGCGCGCTCAGATGCGCGCCCGCCGAGTAGCCCCAGAGGGCGATGCGTCGGGGATCGACGCGCAGCCGGGCCGCGTTTCGACGCACCCAGGAGACGGCAGCCAGGACGTCTTCGAGCGCCGCCGGATAGGGGTGCTCGGGCGCCAGGCGGTACTCGATGTTGACGGCGACGAAGCCGTGCTCGGTCACCGCGGCCGCGATCCGGGCCATCCGGTTACGGCTGCCGCGCGCCCAGCTTCCTCCATGAACGAGGACGACGGCGGGAGCCGGGGCGGCGGACGGGGGACGATGCACGTCGGCCAGCAGCTCGATCTCACCGCGCCGGGCGTAGACCTGGTCACGAAGCAGGGCGGCGTCCGCGTCCGGGCCCGGGCCCCCGGAGGTCGGCGCGTTCGGCGCCCGGCAACCCGACGCGGACAGCGCCACGGCGACGGCGATCGGAAGCCAGCAGCGGGGCATCACGCCGCCGAGCTTACCCGCGGCGGGGACCGGGCGCATCAACGGGACCGGGCGCCTCAGCGCGCTTCGAGGTCGATCTCGAAACGCAGGATCAGGCCTCGAGCCGTCCCGACGGTCAGCTCTCGCTCATCCGGCGAGAGGGCGAGAACGCGGCCGAAGTCGTGGGTGTCGCCGAGGTCGATGCGGTCGAGCTCGCGGCGCTCCTCGAGATCCCAGATCCGGACCGTCCGGTCCCGCGACGCCGTGATGACGGTCCGGCCGTCAGCGGTGACGACGATCGCGTCCACGACGTCGTCGTGGCCGAGCAGCCGGCCCTTCTCCTCCCCGAAGATGAGCTCGAAGATGCGCACCACGCCTCGCCGGTCACCGGTGAGGGCGAGCGGCTGATCGGGGTGACTGGGGACGAACACGGTCGAGAACACGGCGTCCTCGTGCCCTTCGAGCTCGAAGAAGTCGACGCCGCCCTCGACACGCCAGAGCTTGACGCGGCCCCGCTCGTCTCCCGAGAGGGCGAGCTCTCCGCCGGCCGCGATGGCGAGCGCGAACACCGAGGCGTCTCCGTGACCCCTGGCGCCCTCGAGGGTGTGCTCGATCGTCCCGCTGTCGACATCGAGGAGTCGAACGCGGCCGTCCTCGCCCGCCGCGAGCGCGCGGCGACCGTCTGCGGTGAGGGCGAGCCTCGTCGTTCGAACCTCCATCGCTTTGCCCGGCCGGCGTGGGTCGGGCACCTTCGGGATCCTGATCTCCCGTGAGTCTTCGGCGAGGTCCCGGATCGTGATGATGCCCACCTTCGCGTCCAGGGACGTGATCGCGCGGCGCCGGTCGGCCGAGAAGGCGGCGGCGAGGATCGAGCCGTCGTTGCTCGCGCCGGCCTCCCGCTTCGGAGCGACGAGGGTCGTCGGCTCCCCCGTCGCGATGTCCCACGAGAGCATCGCCCCGTCCCGCGACGTCGCGTGGATCCGCGCCCCGTCGGCGGAGTAGGCCACCGCCGTCACCCACTCGCTGTGCCCGGGCGCGGCCTCCCAGAGCTCCTCGCCCGTCGCGATCTCCCAGCAACGGGTCTGCCCATCGTATCCACCCGAGACCACGAGGCGGCCGTCCGGAGACACATCGAGGGCGAAGACGGTTTCTCGATGGAAGACCCTCTCGATCCGGACCGCGCCCGTCGCTCCATCCCACACGCTCACGGCGCCCAAGCCGTGCCCGGACGCGACATCGTCGCTGCCGGGCACGAACGCGAGCGAGGCCGGGAACGGGGCGACGTCGAGGGTGCGGAGACAGCTTCGCGTCTCGGGATCCACGACGACGACGCGGCCGGTCCACGCGCTCGCGATGGCGAGGCCTCGCTCGGGAGAGACCGCCAGGCCGAACGGCCATCCGTCGCCGATCTCGACGCCGCCGAGCCACCTCCCCGTCGCCAGGTCCCAGAAGGCGAGCGTGGCAGGGGCCTCGCTCTGCGTCGTGAGCCCGATCCCACCGCGCCCATCGTCGAGGACCGCCACGGCCCGGGCGTCCCCCACGTGCTCGCCTGTCGCGCGCCAGACCTGGTCGCCCGTCTCGAGGTCCCAGACACCCAGCCAGGAGACCCCCCCCGCCAGGGCCCGCGTCGGATCCGGTGTGACCTCGGCCCCTCGGATCATGTCGGGAAGCCCCGTGACGCGGTGACGGACCCTCGCGCGCTCGACGTCGACGACCGCGAGCTGCGACTCGGCACCCGGATGCTGGATCGCGACGACGAGCGTCCCGTCGCGCGCGAGGGAGAGATCGCGGGCCAGTCCACCGACCTCGACGGCGGCGGACTCGCGGCCGGTGCGCACATGCCGGACGACGACCATCCCGTCCCCGTCCCCGAACGCCACGGACTCCGGGGACAGGAACTGGACGGAGTAGACGGCGTTCGCGTGCCGGCCGGTGGCGTCTCCCCAGATCGATCGGATCCGGATGCGGCGACTCACGAGCCCGTCGGTCTCCAGGTCGATGCGCTCGGAGCCATCGGGGTCCGCGCGCGCCGCCGAGCCACTCACGCCGGCGAGCGGCCGATCGGTGGTGGCGGGCACGCTCGGTGAAGTCGCGGACCCGCCGGTGGAGAGGATGATGGCGAGGGCGACGACGAGAGCGCACGAGGTGATGCCGGCGACCGCGAGCGTGCGCCATCGTCCCGCGAGCATCCGCCGGGCCGCGGGCGGGACCACTCCTCGACGCCTCGCCCGTACCCGCTCGCCGCGGCGCCAACGCTCGAGGTCGTCGGCCAGGGCCGCCGCCGATGGGTAGCGGCGCTCGGGAGCCTTCTCCATCGCCTGGGCGCAGATCGCCTCGAGGTCCCGGGGGATCCGGGGGACGATCGAGGACGGCGGGGTCGGTTCCTCGCCCAGGACTTGCTGGAGGGTCAGGAGAGGGTCCCTGCTGGTGAACGGCGGCTGCCCGGTGACGAGGTGGTAGAGGAGCGCGCCGAGCGCGTAGACGTCGGCCGCCGGACCGATCGTCCCGCCGGCGATCCTGGGGTCGACCTGCTCGGGCGCCATCGAGGCGGGCGTCCCGAGGATGTCGCCGGTCGCGGTGAGCCGGGTCGCCCTCGGGTCGAACGCGAGCCCGAAGTCGAGGACCCGAGGCAGACCCTGCTCGTCGATCATGATGTTCGCGGCCTTGATGTCGCGATGGACGACGCCCCGGGCGTGAAGGTGGTCCAGCCCGCGAGCGGCCCCGGCGACGATCGCGGCGGCCGCCGCGACCGGCATCGGACCGCCGGCGGCGATCCGGTAGGCGAGGGACTCTCCCTCGACGAGCTCCATCGCGCAGAAGAGGGTCCCGAGGTGATCCTCCCCCACCGAGTGGATCGTGACCAGGGCAGGGTGCGATCCGCCGCGGGCCAGCAGCTCCGCCTCGCGACGGAACCGAGCGAGGTCCTCATCATCGACACCGCCGGCGGCCTGCGGCAGGA
The DNA here is from genome assembly GCA_029260755.1 of Planctomycetota bacterium. GTDB lineage: Bacteria > Planctomycetota > J058 > J058 > JAJDCQ01 > JAJDCQ01. The sequence continues at coordinate 150,310 of JAJDCQ010000021.1, forward strand.
TCACCTTGAGGGCGTGCTCGGCGCCGGTCGGGACGTGCCGAGCGCGATAGACCGCCCCCATCCCTCCTCGACCGAGCTCGGCGAGGACGACGTAGGCGCCGAGCCGATCGCCCGGTCGCGGGAGCAACCCCGACCGGCGGATGGGTCTCCGCGCATCCGGATCGCTCGGCTGCGCGGCGCTCACCGCCTGAGCTGCCAGATCTCGATGGTCCGGTCCGTCGTCAGGATGACCCGGTCGTCGCCGCGCGCCGTCAGCGCGACGCTCGTGACGGCGTCGCCGGCGCGGTGGTCGATCGTCCAGAGGATCGGTCCGCTCTTCTTCTCGAGGTCGTGGATCGTGGTCCGGTGATCGGGCCAGCCGAGCGCGAGCCGCAGGCCGTCGGCGCGGAACGCCCCGCACACGGGCCCGACGACCTTGCGGCCCTCCGCGTCGGTCCCGGACCGCTGCTCGATCGCGAAGGAGCGGAGCAGCTTCCCGTCGGGGAGCGACCAGACCTCACCGCGCGCTCCGGCCGAGAGGAGGCGTGACCCGTCGGGCGAGAACGCGACGACGGTCGAGGGCCCCGCGCCGTCGAGCGCCAGCCCGCGTCTGGCTCCCGGGAGCGGAAACACGACGCGCCGACCGCTCGCCTCGCCGATCGCGAAGGCCGAGCCGTCGGCTGCGAACGCCATGGCGGCGCGGCCCTCGCGGCCGGGGAGGGCCGCGCGTGGGGCCCCGTCCTCCGTCGACCAGACGCCGACCGATCCGTCCTCTCCGAGGCTCGCGATCTGCTTCCCGGCGGGGTCGAAGCCGAGCCATCGCGAGCGAGGCTGGACTCCGAGGTCGAGCCGCAGCTTTCCCGATCCGCCATCGAGGATGCTCACCCGCCCGTCGACCGCGCCGGCCGCGACGAGCGCGCCCGGTCCGGCGATCGCGACGGCGGCGAGCGGCCCGGCGATGGACGCGCTGTCGTGCGGGACGGTGGGCTTCCCGACCGAGACGAGCTTCATGGCGCCGGACTCCCGATCGGCCCGGACCATCTCCGTCCCGTCGGCCGACACGCCGTGCAGCCGCGCGTCGCGCGCCATCCGCCAGCGGATCCACGGTCGGCTGGTCGCGATCGCGGGCTCGACCTCCCCGGGTTCGGCCCCCTCCGGGACGCGCAGGTCCCAGACGTAGCAGTGTCCTCCCGGGTCGTTCGTGACGATCGTCCCGCCGTCCTCGGTCCACGCGATCGACGCCGCGCGGGTGAGGTGTGGGAGGGTGGCGACGCGGCGACCCGCATCGTCGAGGTCGTGGATCGACACGGCCGGGTTGTCGTTCCACGCGGCGGCGATGTGACGTCCCCCGGGAGCGATCGCCGCCCCGAGAACGCGGGGGTTCTTGGTCCGGCCGCGTCCCCGCGGAGCGAGGAGGGGCACGCTCCGGAGGCGCTCGGGCGGATCGGCCCGGGACCAGACCTCGACGCGGTCGGCCGCGACGAGCCAGAACGTCTCGTCGTCGTCCGGCGCGAACATCGGGCGGAACGGCTCGTCGACCGCGATCTCGTGGCTCGGATCCCCCAGCTTCGGGAACCGACGGAGCTCGACCTTTCCATCGAGCTCGGTCACCAGCAGCTTCCGGTCGGGGCTGAGCGCCCCCGACGTGGCGGCGACCCGATCGACCAGCTCCCCGGTGCGGAGCGAGAACACGCGGACCGTCGCGTCGCCGGCGCAGGTCGTCACGGCCGCCTGGGCCTTCACCGCGAGGAAGATCCCGTCGACGGGCGCCCCGTGCCCGAGGAGGACGGCCAGCTCCTTGCCGGTGGCGAGCTCGACGACGCGGACGGAGTTCTCCTCGACCTTCGAGCCGGCGGCGGCGACGAGCCTCGTCGCGCGATCGACGGTGATCACCGATGGGTGGGCGTGGAGCCGTCCGAGCACGCGCAGCTCGGCGAGATCGGGGAGCGACCGGATGGAGAACCGCCCTCCCCGCGCGCCCGAGATGACGACCTGGTCGGCCGAGCCGCGCGGCGAGATGACCGTGGCGGCGAAGCCGGTGAAGACCGGACCACCGACGATGCGCGGACGCGCCGCGATCGGCCCGGAGTAGAAGCCATCCGCCCGTCCCGCTCGCTTCGGTGTCGACGACCTCTCCTCGGGTTCCAGCTCGCTCTCCCGATCGGACGAGCCGAGCCGGGCGAGGAGCTCGCCGAGATGCGAGACCTCGGCGCCGGCCTCGGCGGCCCTCGCGACGCGCCTGGATGCGCGCGTCGAGTCCTCGCCGAAGACGACCCAGAGAGTCGCCGCGCGACGAGCGGTCGCCGCGCCGTCGTCGTCGGGGCCGAGCCGATGGAGTCGCTCGAGCTCGCTCACGCCGAGGGCGGCGACGACCTCGGCGCGCGACATATCCATCCGGCCGCCCGACGCGACTCGGAACGAGCAGACGTCGCCGTCGACCGCGACGAGCCGCCGCTCGAGCGGACCCGAGCCGATGCGGAGGTCGAGGTCTCGTCCTGCATCGAGGCTCCGTCGGACCTGGTCGATCGTGGCGTCGACATCTTCGGTGACGAGCTGGAGGCTGCGGGTCGCCGCGTCGAGTGGACCGTCCGGAAGCCGATCGCCGACCGCCTCGAGGGCGGCGCGCGCGCCCGTCACGTCCCGCGCCGCGAGGAGGACGGCGACCGCCTCGAGCAGGGCGGCCGATCGCGTCTCCTCCGTCGCGATGACGGAGGCTCGCCAGCCTTCGAGCAGCCGACGCGCCTCGGCCGTGATGGCGTCGTCGCCGAAGGACTCGATCTCGTCGAGGCCGGCCGCCATCCGCGCGGTCGAGGACGCGCTCGGCTCCGACGGTGCCGACGATGCCCAGCGTTCGAGGCTCGCCTCGGCCCCGCTTTCCGACGTCTCCGGCTCTGGCTCCGGCTGTGGCTCTGGCTCCGGCTCCGGCTGTGGCTCTGGCTCCGGCTGTGGCTCTGGCTCCGGCTCCGGCTCCGGCTCCGGCTCCGGCTCCGGGTCCGGTTCCGGCTCTGGCTCTGGACCAGTCTCCGCGCCCGTCGCGGCCGCCGTGCTCGTCCCGGGCTCGCTCCCCCGCGTCGCGAGGCCGAGGCCGATCACGAACGCGAGGCCGAGCACGGCGACGGCCACGAGCGCCGCGACGGCCCCGATCTCGTGGCGCCGCGGGCCGGCCGGCGGCTCCGACGCCGCGGGGACGAGCCCGCTCGGCCGGCGTACCCGCGCCGAGGTCGATCCGGCGCGGCCCTCGGCCGACCCGCTCGCCTCGGCGATCAGGTGCCGGACCTCGTCCATCGATGCCGGCCGGGCGGCGGCGTCCTTCGCCAGCATGCGGCCGATCAGCGCCGCGTCGACCGCGCTCGTCTCCGGCGCGGCCTCGGCGATCGGCGTCGGCTCGACCGTCAGGATCTTCGCGGCCAGCTCGACGGCGGACCCGAAGCCGAACGGCGGTTTGCCGGCGAGGAGCGCGTACCAGAGGGCGCCGAGGGCGTAGGTGTCGCTCCGGGCGTCGACTCCCTCGCCGCGTAGCAGCTCGGGGGCCATGAACGCCGCCGTCCCGAGCGCCGTCCCGGTCTTCGTCAGGCTCCCCGACGCCGCATCGCTCTCCACGTGGCGGGCGAGGTCGAAGTCGGTCAGCGTGATCCGACCGTCTCGACCGACCATGACGTTGCTCGGCTTGACGTCGCGGTGGACGATCCCTCGCTCGTGCAGGTAGCCGAGCGCCGAGGCGAGCGTCGCGCACACGCCCCGCGCCTCGGCTTCCGCGAGCCGGCCGCGCGCCGCGACGACGTCGCTCAGGGGGAGGCCGTCGAGGAGCGCCATGACGATGAACGGCTGGCCGTCGCGGTCCACCCCGCCGTCGAGGATCTTCACGATGTTGGGATGGCTGAGCTGCGCCGAGACGCGGCAGCCGCGGAGGAACCGCTCGCGGCCCGCGCCGCCGACGTCGGCGCGGAGGGTCTTCAGGGCGCCGGCCATCCCGCTGCGCGCGTGCCGAGCCCGAAACACCTGGCCCATGCCGCCGCTGCCGAGCGCTCCCTCGACGATCCAGTCGCCGATGACCCGTCCCGCGGCGTCGTCGGCGTGCTCGTGGATGGCGCGCCGGAGCCAGTCCATTCCCTGCTCGGCCATGCGCCTGGAGTATGGCCGCGCGCCGTCCTCGGGGGCAAACTCTCGGAGCGCCCTCGTCGGCCGCCCGTCGTCGGGAGTAGCATGACGCTGTGAGATTCGGCGCGTACGAGGTCGACGGAGAGATCGGGCGGGGCGGCATGGGAGTCGTCTACCGCGCCTGGGCGCCCGACGGCACGAGGATCGCGGTGAAGGTGCTCGCCGCGAGCCGCACCCGGCGTGACGCGCTCGTCCGATTCGACCGGGAGCGGCGCCTCCTCGCCGAGCTCGGCGCCGACGCAGGCTTCGTTCCGCTCATCGACGCGGGGATGGGCCTGTCGGGCGCCTGGATCGCGATGCCGCTCGTCGAGGGCGGGACGTTGCGCGATCGCCTCCGGCGTCACGGGAGCCTCGGTGTCGACGAGACGGTCGTCATCGGCCGCGCCCTCGCCGCGGCCCTCGCGGCGGCGCACGAGCGCGGCATCGTCCACCGCGACCTCAAGCCCGAGAACGTCCTGTTCGACGCCACCGGGCGGCCGCTCGTCGCGGACCTCGGCCTCGCCAAGCACTTCGCCAACACCGTCGACGCCGGCCAGAGCCAGTCGCTGTCGCGCACGGGCGAGATGCGCGGCACCTTCGGCTACATGGCTCCCGAGCAGATCCGGGACGCAAAGTCGGCGGGGCCGTCCGCCGACCTCTACGCCCTCGGAGTGATCCTCCACGAGTGCCTGACGGGCGACGCGCCGTTCGCCGACGCGGCCGGAAACCCGGTCAGCGCCCTCCAGGCCGCCCTCCACCGCGACGTGCCATCGCTCCGACGGAGCCGACCCGAAGTGCCCGCGTGGCTCGACGCGTGCGTCCGCCGGGCGCTGGCCCGTGATCCGTCGGCGCGCCACGGCAGCGCCGGCGCGCTCGCCGATGCGCTCGCCGAGGGCGAGGGCGGGCAGCCCGGGAGCGCGCCGGACCCGTCGTTTCGCCGCACCGTGGCGCTGGTGGTCTCGGGCTGCCTCATCGCGGCCGCGATCGCGATCGTCGTGGCCATCACCCGAGTCCCGGAGACCGAGCTCCGCCCCGCCGATGGTCCCCGCGACCTCGACCGCGACCTCGAGCCCTCCGATCCGCTCCCCGCGGGCACGTGGTGGACGCCGACCGACGCGCAGCGCGAGGCCGCCCGGCGGCTCTCGCTCCCGGTGTGGTTCGAGCACGAGCCGGGCATGCGCTTCGTCCTCGTCCCCCGCGGGACGTTCACGATGGGGAGCCCCGAGCACGAGCAGCCCCGCGGCGAGAACGAGAGGCGCCACCAGGTCACCCTGACCGACGACCTCTACGTGGCCGCGACCGAGGTGACCAACGCGCAGCTCCGGCGGCTCCGGCCGGAGCACGACGGCGGCGAGCACGAGGGTCTCGGTGTGAACGCGGACGCCCAGCCGGCGGTGCGCGTCGACTGGAACGACGCCTCCGCGTTCTGCGAGCAGCTCTCGCAGGAGGCGGGCGAGGCGGAGTCCTACCGGCTTCCCACCGAGTCTGAGTGGGAGTACTTCGCGCGAGCCGGGACGACGACGGCGCGGTTCTGGGGCGACGGCGAGGCGGAGGCGGGACGTTTCGCGAATGTCGCCGACGCCACCGCGCGCGAGCTCTGGGGCGAGCATTGGCTGTCGGGCTGGAACGACGGCTGGGGCCCGCGCTTCTTCCCCACCGACGACGGGCACGCGGTCACGGCGCCGGTCGGGTCCTACGAGCCGAATCCCTGGGGGCTCTTCGACGTGCTCGGCAACGCCTGGGAGTGGTGCTCCGACTGGTACGGCGAGTACCCGCAGGGCGAGGCCACCGACCCGACCGGCGCCGCGTCCGGGGAGCACCGCGTCCTCCGCGGCGCTTCCTGGATCAACGAGCCGAGGTTCGGCCGCTCGGCGGTCCGTCTCTGGTTCGGGCCGACCTACCGCCACGAAGACGTCGGCTTCCGCGTGGTGTGCAGCGTGGACGGCGCCCGCCGTCGCGTGGCTCGAGCCGGTCGATCTCCCCGGGATCGTTGACGGCTCCGATCACTGCTCCGGCGCCGACGGGGCGGTCTCGCGCTTCGACAGCGAGTAGCTGAAAGCGCCGAGGAGGTCGCCGGTCTCGACGACGTGGCAGCTCGAGCAGCGCTCGGTGGCGCGGATCGCCCCGAGCATGCGCGTCCCGTCGGGACTGATCACGACCGACTCGCCCGCGCGGAGCCTGGCGAGCGCGTCGCGCTCGAAGTCGTCGGGAGCCCGGGCCCGGGTGACCTTCGCGCCCTCGGGGACCTGCTCCGGCGTGAGCGTGAAGCGAACCGGTCCCTGCTCCTCCAGGTTCGGATCGACGTAGGCGTGCTCGCTCCCGTCGAGAAGGGTGACCAGCTCGAGCCCTTCGAGGCTCACCTTCGGGAGGCTCGAGGACCGGTGGCGCGCCATGCCGACGATGCGCTCCGGACCGTGGGCGCGCAGCTGGATCACGCGGCTCTCCCCGAAGGAGTCCGCGACGTCCTTGAACGCCTGGTCGTAGGCCTGGTGCAGCAGTCGGAGGTCCCCCGGGCTCGCCGCCTCCGTGCCGGAGGCCTGGACGGGATAGGCCTCGATCTGGAGCGCGGGAGCGGGCGCCTCTTCGACCTGCGTCTCGACGGCACCGGCGCCGGCGGACGAGAGGGAGCTCGCGACGGATACCTCGGCGGACGTCGGCGCGCCCGTCTCCGTCGAAGGAGCGTCGGTCGCGGAGACGGTCGGGCGATCCACGGTCGATCCGCCGGCGGTCGGATCAGGTCCCTGGCCGGTGCAGCCGGCGGCAAGCACGGTGAGCGACCCTGCGAGCGTGAGGAAGGTGAGGTGCTTCATGACGGTTCTCCTGGCTGGCGAGCGCCGGAGGCGACTCGGAACGAGCACAGGAGAATAGCTGGTCGCCGTCGCGCCGCGCGTAACGGGCTCGTAACCGGAGCGCCGCCCCGCGGGTCTAGGACTGCGTCCGGGCGGCCGTCTCGGAGCTGGCGAGATCCAGGATGGCGCGCCGCAGCTTCCGGTGGGCGTCGAAGCGGGTCACGAACTCGATCTCGTCGTCATCCGCGCCCTTGCTGAGGATGAGCCGCCGGAGGTCCGCCCGCTCGCCTCGCGACCACGCCTCCATCTCGGGAACGCAGAGGACCAGGGGGCTCCACGCGGCCCAGGCGAACTCCTCGGCCGGCGTGAGGAAGTCTCGCCGCAGGCCGAGGAGCCTCCTCGTCTCGCGGACCGCCTCGTCGACGCCCTCCTCGCGGTTCGTCCCGAAGCGTTCGATGAGGACCCGGCTCACGTGCTGGCCTATGGCTCCCGCGTCGAGGTCGGTGACCGTCGTCCGCTCGCTCCCGTCGAGGGCGAGATACAGGCTCCCCCGGGCGAGCCTCCGGAGCGTCCGGGGGCTCGACCGGTGCCGGGGATCTCTCTTCTTGCGGGCGAGCTCCTCGTTCATGACCTCCCGCACGTCCGGGTCTCGCGGACGGAAGCCGTGCTTCAGGTAGAACCACCACGCCCCGGTCGCGATCGCCTCGGGGTTGTCCTCGCCGAGCTGCTGCGTGTTGATGACGAACGTCTTCGTGCCGAAGAGGTGCTTCACGGCGGCGAGCGCGGCGACGAAGATCGACGAGGCGTTCGCGGCGCGGAAGCTCTCGAAGACGTTGAAGTTCACCGCGGCCGACTGCAGGAGCGCCGAGGCTTGCACGTAGCCGACGGGGACGCCGTTCTGCAGCATCAGCCCGACGTACATGGCCTCGAGGACGATGCGATGCCGCGGCTGGATGCCGATCCACGCCGTCTGCAGGCCGTCTCCCGAGTCGACCAGGCGCACGTCGCGATGGTTCGCGTGCCAGAAGGCGTAGAGATCGCGCAGGCGGGTGAGCATGGCGCCGCGAGCCAGGTCGATGAGCGCCTTGCCGCGGCGCGGGGAGAGTCGGGTCACCTCGGCTCGTCTCGAACGCTTCAGCGTCTCGACGGGCTTCGCCGGTCGGACGAAGGCGCCGGTGCGAAAGGCGCGCGGGGATCCCGAGGCGTGAGCGCTCGTCCTCGTCGGAGAGCGCGGGCCCGGAGCGATGCGCAGCGGGACGTCGAGATCGTCGTAGAGCTTCTGGCGGATCGCCTCGGGCATCGGAGCCGCGACGAAGCAGACGACGAGGAAGGCGGCGTCGGTCTCGTCCGGGCTCTTCAGGGTCGCGAGGAGCTCCCGCGGTCCGAGGCCGGACTCGTAGAGCGGCGTGATCGCGTGGGGGAGGAGGAGCTCGAGGAGATCGGGGATGCGGTCCTGGTGCTCGAACTCCTCCCAGTCGATCGTGACGCTCGCCCCGCAGCGATCGACGAGCCATCGGGCGGTCCGCCAGTAGAGCGCGAAGTGGAGCGTCGTTCCCGCGATGCCGGTGCTGGCGAGGGCCGGCGCGTGCCTCTTCAGGTCTTCGCGCTCGGCGAACCCGTCGAGGACGCGCTCGACCTCGCGGAGGAGCTCGGGGTCGTCGGGATAGGCGCGGAGGAAGCAGAGCGCGTCGTGGAAGCGGCGGACCTGCGGCGCCGTGCGAAGCTCGGCATCGCCGAGGAGCTCGACGAGCCAGCGCTTCAGCTCGGCCGTCTCGGGGGAGTAGTTTGCCTTGGCTCCCAGGAGCTTCGCGAGGAGGGTGGACGCGGACGGGGCCATGAAGGAGGGAGCTCCGGGGCGAGGGGAGCCCTTGGCAAACGCCGGACCGATCCTCGCTTCCCGGGAAGAGGTTCCCGCCGTTGGGGAATGGTCCGCCCGATCGGAATCACGGCACGAGATCCTTCGCGGAGAATCGGACGAACCGCGGAGTATCCAGCGACGCGTCGCCGCCGGGCGACGGCATCCGATACTCTCGACGGCGTGGAGTCGCCGAAACCGGCGGTCGCGAAAACAGATCACGACGCGACGGAGGAATCGATGACTGACGAACGTTCGGCTGCGCCCGGGGTCAATCCCCTCCTCCTGCTGATCACCGTCCTGCCCGCATTCGTCGGTTACAAGGTGGTGGAGGGCATGGCGACCGGCGCCGGGTTCGATCGGTGGCCCTCGATCGGACTCGCCTCGCTGGGCGCGCTGACCGGCGCCTCGCTGGGCGGGCTGATCCTCTACCTCTTCATCCGGGGGAGGAAGCCGGTCGAGCCACCCCTATAGCGCCGTCAGGAGGAGGCGGACGGGTCGGTGGCCCGAGCGACGTCGGTGCTCAGTCAGCGGGCACCTGCCTTCTCGAGGACCGATACGATGTCGTCGCGCCCCCGCGCGCGGGCCACGGCGAGTGCGGTGCGGCCGTTGCGATCGCGGCGGCTCACGTCCGCGTTGCGAGCGATGAGCACCTCGACGATGCGCCGGTGCCCGATGTCCGCGGCGATGATGAGCGGACTGACGCCGGACTGGTCGGCCTGATCGATCGGCGCGCCGCGGTCGAGAAGCAGCTCGGCGATCGCTCGACGGTCCTGGATGACGCCGAAGATGAGGGCGGTGGCGCCGTTGCGGTCGGTCGCGTCCGGCGCGGCGCCCGCGTCGATGAGGACCCTCGCTACGTCGGTCTGGCCGTGCCAGGCCGCCTCCATGAGCGCGGTCCGCCCGCGGGCGTTGCGAGCATCTATCTCGGCGCCCTCCTCGACGAGCAGGCGCGCGATCTCGGCGTGCCCACCGATCACACACGCCTCGAGCGGTCGGACGCCCGCTGCGGACCTCGAGTCCGGGTCGGCGCCGCGCTCGAGGAGCAGTCGACAGTTCTCGAGCATGCCCCAGCCGGCCGCGAACAGCAGCGCCGAGCGCCCGTCGGGCGCGCGATCGTTCGGATCGGCGCCGTCCAGGATGAGCTCCTTCGCCTTCACCGCCCCGCCCGAGCTGAGCGCGATCAGCAGCGGCGACCAACCGCGGGCGGCGTCGACCGCCGGCGCGGGCGCTGCCGAGGGCGGCTCGAGGAGCGCGAACGAGTCGAGCGAGGCGCGGAGCGCCGGCGCGAAGCGGTCGAACGCGGTCGGGTCGCCGCCCGCGGTGACGACGAACGTCCTCGCCCCGTCGAGCACGACGAGCGAGCTGAAGCGCCCCGGGCGCGGCTTGCCTCGGGGCATATCGTGGTCGAAGCGCAGGGCGGGCCGGCCTGAGACGATCGTCTCGCGCGTGTCGCGGACCGTCGCGCCGCCCGACTCGAGCGCGCCGGTGAGCGCCGGTCCGAGTGTCTGCGGGGTGAACGCCTGCGTGAGCAGACTCACCTCGACGACGGTACGCGCGCCGCCCAGCGATGGCATGTCGAAGACGACGACGGATCCGCCGGGCGGTCGGGGGTTCCCCACGTCCGGAGGGGCGATCGAGAAGCCACGCTCTCGGAGCCAGCAGGCCGAGGCGCCCGAGTCGGACGGCGGTGCGGGACGCAGGCTCGCGATGCACTTCATGAAGGCCGGCTCGTAGAGCTCGATCGCGCCGGGCGCAGCCTGGCAGGTGACGACGAAAGCCTCGTCCGCGAGGAGCACGCCGGCGACGAGTCCGCGCATCGGCGACTGCCCCGACCCGGCCGGCGCCCGCACGGCGTAGAGCGGGCACGCGCGTCCGTCGACCTCGATCCGGCGGCGGGCGGTCACCGTCGATCCTCCGCCGCGCGCCGCGGCCTGGATCCGCTCGACGAAGCGCTCTTCGGAGAGACCGCGCCCGACCGGCTGGACTGCGACGAGTGCCGGCGGCACGTCGCGCGAGGAGAAGACGCCGAACGTCACGATCGGCGATGACGAGGCGACGTCGAGACCGTCGAGCGCGTCAACGCGCGGCGGTGCGATCTCGAAGCCGAAGAATCGATCGCGGCAGAACGACGGCGGCCTCTCGACCGGGGCGTCGGGCCCTTCGCCTCCACGTGGGCTCGCGCACCCGGACGCGGGGAGCGCGCCGAGCGCGAGCCCGCCGACGAGTGCGATCACAGCGGTGCGGAAGGCGCGCCTCGTGGCTCGAGCCGGGCCCGCGAAGATGAGTGGAGCCGAGCGAGCGGCGAGCACGTCCGTGGGATTGGCGGTCACGGTGTTCGAGCCCTCGGGGGAGATTCTAGCCGGCGTCGGCCATGCGGACCAGGCGGGGCATCGTTCGCGGCGGTCGCCACCTTCCTGCTCGAGCTGGCGCAGGAGCCCCGCGCCGTGACGCCGTGTCTCAGCGCATTCCCAGCCGCTTCGCCAGGTGGTGCAGATTGCTTCGGTGCATGCCGAGCTTGCGGGCGGCGAGGGCCCATCGGCCGCCGCTCGTGTCGAGCGCCTGCTGGATTCGCTCGCGCTTGAAGGCGTCGACCTGATCGCTGAGCGAGGCGGGCTCGCCCGAGCGCCCCGGGGGGGCTTCGCAGTCACCCTCGGCGTCGGAGCCCGGCGGCGCGGAGCCTCCGAGGGTGGCCGCGACGCCGGCTTCATCGATGACGACCGGGGATGAGCGCGGGGCGCCTGCCGCGGTCCGCAGGATCAGGCGGAAGAGCACGTTCTCGAGCTCGCGCGCGTTGCCGGGCCATGCGTAGGCTCGCAGCCGCTCGCGCGCCGGAGGGGTCAGGCGAACCGGGCCGGTCCCGAGCCGCAGCCGCGCCTGGTCGCAGAAGTGACCGGCGAGGATCAGCACGTCCTCGGCGCGGTCTCGCAGCGGCGGGACGCGGAGCGGGTAGACCGCCAGGCGGTGGAACAGGTCGGCGCGGAACTGGCCGCGGGCGACCTCGGCGTCGAGGTCGCGGTTCGTGGCGGCGACGACGCGCACGTCCACCGATGATGGCCGATCGGCGCCGAGGCGCTGGAGCTCTCCTTGCTGCAGCACGCGCAGCAGCTTCGGCTGGATCGAGAGCGGGAGCTCACCGACCTCGTCGAGGAAGAGCGTTCCGCCCGAGGCGACCTCGAACTTGCCCGCCCGGTGCCGGTCGGCGCCCGTGAACGCGCCGCGCACGTGCCCGAACAGCTCGCTCTCGGCGACCGGGGCGGGGAGCGCGGCGCAGTTCACGTAGATCAGCGGCGCGTCTCTGCGGCTCGACCGCGCGTGCACGGCGCGCGCGACGAGCTCCTTTCCGACCCCGGTCTCGCCGGTGACGAGCACCGTCAGGTCCGAGCGCGCGACGACCTCGATCTCGTCGCGCAGGCGTTGCATGGCCGAGCTCGTGCCGAGCAGCACCGCGCCGCGGGCTTGCTCGGCGGTACGCATCAGGTCAGACGCCACATCGCCCAGTCGCGCCTCGCGTCGCCGCAGCACCTCGATCAGTCGGCTCGTGCGCAGCGCGGCGCCCGCGAGCGCGCCGATCCACGAGAGGAGCTGCGGGTCGAGGTCGTCGAACGCGGCAGGCGCGAGCGCGTCCGCCGTCAGCAGGCCGACGAGCTCGCCTTCGACGCGCAGCGGCCAGCCGAGGCAGGCGTGGACGTGGGCGAGCGCGGACGGGTCGCTCTCGACGAGGCCGTCGAACGGATCGGGCAGAGTCGTGTCCGGTGGGAAGCGTAACGGACCGTCGGCCCGCGCGATCAGGTCGAGCCGCGGATGCTCGGCGCGGGCGTAGAGCCGCCCGAGCGCGTCGGGGGCGAGCCCGTGGGTGGCGAGCGGAGCGAGCTCGTCGCCTTCCGCGGCCAGCAAGCACGCCGCATCACATGGGACGAGCTGGCGGACCGCTGCGAGCAGGTGGTTGTGGCGGTCTTCCGAGGCGAGAGAGGTCGTGAGCTCGACCGCCACCGCCAGCAGAGGCTGGGTATCGAACATGTGGTCATAAATACAACGAAGTTATGAAAATAACAACGATCGTCTGTTGTCGATCTGACATCAAGTGTGCCTATCTTCTTCGAAGACAGTCAGTCATCGATTGGAGTGCGGCGTGCTTGGAGGGACGCCAGGAGGAGCCGACATGTCCGACCGACCGACCGAGACCAATCCCGCGACGGACGATCCCGCGCTCGCCCCGTGGCGCGAGTCCCCCATCGGAGCGGTGATCGATCACCTGCTCGAGACCTACCACGAGCCCCATCGGGTCGAGCTCGCTCGGCTGACCGAGCTGGCGCGGCGCACCCAGTGCGCGTACGGCGACCGAGACGACTGGCCCGGCGGGCTTCCGGGCCACCTCGAACGCATGCACGAGGCGATGGAGGACCACATGCGCAAGGAGGAGATGGTCCTGTTTCCGATGATCCGACGCGGCGATGGACGCCACGCTCAGATGCCCGTGATGGTCATGACGCGCGAGCACGAGGATCACGAGAGCAACCTCGCTCGCCTGCGCGCGCTGACCAACCACTTCGAGCCCCCCGCCGACGCCGACGACGCGTGGCGGGAGCTCTACGCCGGACTCTCCGGGCTCGCGAGCGATCTCACGAGCCATATGCGGCTGGAGAACGAGGTGCTGTTCCCCCGCGCGCTTCGCTCTTGACCCACTCGAAAGGAGACCCGCCATGGACCCTCACGTCATCGAGGTGAAGCGGCTCGCCGAGATCGAGGAGCACTCGCCCGAGCGTGCGATCCTGAAGCCCGTCTTCAAGAGCGAGCGCACGAAGGTGATCCTGCTGTGTCTCTCGCCGGGGCAGTCCGTCGCGCCGCACCAGCACCCGGGGCACGACGTGACGCTCCAGCCGCTGAAGGGCAAGGCGACGCTACCGGGGCACGAGGGCGGGGAGGAGACCACGCTCGAGCCCGGGACGGTCTACGTCGCCGACGGCGCTCGCACCTTCGGCCCGAGCAACTCGTTCGAGGAGCCGTTCACGATGCTGATCCACCTGTTCAAGCGCTGAGCGCGCGTGAGCCAGACGCGCCCAGGGCGCGCAGGAGAATGTCATGATCTCGAAGCTCCTCTCGACCGCCTCGACGCTGTCGGAGATCGTCACCTGTTTCCCCGGGGCGAGCCGTGTGCTCGAGAGGCACGGGATCGACTACTGCTGTGAAGGCGATCGGAGCCTGGCCGACGCCTGCGCCGACCGGGAGGTCAGTGCGGAGGCGGCCCTGGCGGAGATGGATGGCGAGCTGCCGGCGCCGCCGCACGCTCGCTGGGATCGCCTTCCGGTCGGCGACCTGATCCAGCACATCTTCCACGCACATCACGACTCGTCTCGCGCGGCGCTCGCTCGCCTGCGAGGAATGGCCGCTCGTGTGGAGAGGGCGCACGCCGATCACGAGAGCTGCCCACACGGCCTCGCCGAGCACATCGGCCGCCTGAGCGAGGAGATCGAGGACCACCTGCGGCGCGAGGAGGCGGTCGTCTTCCCGGCGATCGAGCGCGGCGTTCTACGCGGAGGCGCGAGTATTGACGTGGTGAGACGGGATCACCAGGACCTGATGGAGCGGTTGGCGCGAGCTCGCTGGCTCGCGAAGGGCTTCCGACCGCCGCCGGACGCCTGCCTGACGTGGGTCGAGCTCTACGTCGGGCTCGCCCGGCTCGAGCACGGGCTCCAGTATCACATCCACCTCGAGAACAATGTCCTCTTCTCGCGCGGCGGCCTCGTTCCCTCGCTCAGCGAGGGAACGCGCCGTCGTTGATGTCGACGCACGTTCCGTTCACGTAGGCGGGCGATCGGGTGGCGCTTCGGAGTCCTCATCCTTGGCCGGCGCCGGAGCGTCGAGCACGTTGATCCCGGTGCGCGCCGCGCGCTTCTCCCACTGCTTGCGCGCGAGCTCGCGCATGTCGGTGTGAGCGTCGGCCTCGTCGACGATCTCGATGCCGATAAGCGTCTCGACCAGGTCCTCCATCGTCACCAGCCCGGCGGTGCCGCCGTACTCGTCGACGACGAGCGCGGCGTGCGCCTGGACCTCGAGCAGGCGCTCGAACAGGTCGAGCAGCTTCATCTCCCTGGGGACGGCGACGAGCTCGCGGCGGATGTCGCGGAGGGTCTTGTCGTGCTCGTCGCGGGCGACGTGCAGCAGGATGTCGACCTTGAGCACGTAGCCGGTGACCTTGTCGATCGACTCCTGGTAGATCGGGATGCGCGAGAAGCGCAGCTCGCCCGTCTCGGCGACGAGCTGGCCCAGCTTGGCATCCTCCTGGAGCCCGAAGATCACCGTGCGGGGGGTCATGATGTCGGAGGCGCGCAGGTCGGCGAGCCGGAACAGGTTCTTGAGCACGCGCCCCTCGCCGGTGGGGAACACGCCTTCCCTGGCCGCCTTCTCGGCGATGGCCGAGATCTCCTCCCGGCTGGGGATCCCGCCGTGGCCGCCGCCGCCCAGCCAGCGCGTGATCAGGCGCGACACGGGGACGAGGAGGGTGATCGTCATCAAGAAGGTCACGGGGACCAGGAGCATGGCGACGGTCGGGGCCAGCCGCTTCCAGTGGGTCGCCCCCAGGGACTTGGGGATGATCTCCGAGACCACCAGGATCAGGACGGTGAGGACGCCGGAGATGACGCCGACGTGCACGTTCTCGAACACGATGGCCGACTGCGCGCCGACCCCGGCGGCGCCGACCGTGTGCGCGATCGTGTTGAGGCTGAGGATGGCCGCCAGAGGCTTGTCGACCGCGGCCTTGAGACCCTTGATGCGCTTGGCGGACTTGGCCCCCTCCTTGTCGAGGGCGGCCACGTAGCCTGGCGTGATCGAGAGGAGGACGGCCTCGAAGATCGAGCAGGCGAAGGACACGCCCAGGGCCAGAGCCAGATAGAAGATCAGCAGAGCCACGTCGGTGCTCACAGGGTCACCCGTACCTCGATCATGGGAATGGTCCGCGCGGTACCGGACCGAGAACGATCAGCGTCACCTTACCAAAAGCCGATTGGCGCTTTCCTCGTCTCGCGCGCCTCGGGGCGGGCCTGATCGCGCTCCTGCTCGCCCTCACCGCCTGGCCCGGCGGCGAGGGCGAGAGCCCGTCCGGTGGCGACGGGGATGGCGCGGCGCTCGGTCGAGATCGAGGACGCCGCCCGCGCCGCGTTCGGCGAGACGCTCGCTGTGAGCGACGCGATCCACGCCAGAGGATGGACGCAGCGGAATCCCCCGCGGGTACCCGCATTCCCCGCGGACCGACGTAGGGCCATTGCGGCCCGAATCCGGCCCTGCTAGAACCCCGAAATGGCGATCAAGAAGAAGACCGGGAGGAGGGCCGCCACGAAGCAGGCCACCAAGAAGAAGGTCACCAAGAAGAAGGCCACCAAGAAGAAGGCCGTCAAGAAGAAGGCCGTCGCGCCGAAGGCGAAGACGAAGACGGCGAGAACGAAGAAGAAGCGCGACTGGACCAAGCTCCTGCCCGATGGGCGGCCTGGGGCGGACGACGTCTACTCATGGAATCCCCCGGCGATCGGGTCGCAGCTCGCGAAGCTGAAGCACGCCCCAGAAGACCTCCGTGACTTCCTCGCGTGCCATGACGGGGTTTGGCTCGGCGACGAAGACCACGGCGACTTTCTGATCTGGGATGTCGGGGGCATCCGCGGGCAGGGGAGCGCTGGCGACCGTGAGGGCGGCGACGCCGACCGGCTCCTGTTCATCAACGAGATCGACGGGAACGGCGACGCCTACGGGATCATCATCCGGCCGAAGAAGGGCGAGAAGCGCGGTCAGATCGCCCACTGGGATCACGAGACGAACGAGGCGACGCCGACCGCCGCCCTGGGAATCGCCGACTTTCTCGAGCGCTGGGGACGCGATGACCTGCTCCTGCCCGAGCCCGAGCGCCCCACGGCGACCGAGCTGCAGAAGTTCGATATCGAGCTGCTCGGCGGGCTGACGGAGTTCGACGACTTCGTCACCTACGGCTACTGCACACGATGCCAGGCCGTCGCCGGCGAGGACGAAACGAGGTGCGCGCGCTGCGGAAGCGAGCCGCTGCCGTCGGTGCGCCGGCTCGACGGTGATCCTGCCGACGCGTTCCGCTGGCTCTACTTCTACGAGGGCGAGGAGCTGGTGGCGCCGCCCGCGCTGCCGTTTCTGCGATACGTCGGCGTGCTCGGCGGCGCCGTGCCCGACCTCGCGCGGCTGGTCGGCTCGGAGGGCCTCGAAAGGGTGGACGTACGTGGGGCGGAGGGGCCGCCCGAGGCGCTTGCGCCTCTGGCGCGGATCGGCGCACGGACGGTTCACGTCGCAAACATGCCCATCACCGACCTCGGGTTCCTCGAGGGTGGCAGTGCGCTCGAGGAGGTCGAGGTTTGGCAGTGCGAGAAGCTGCGCGACGTCTCGGCGCTCGGCGCCTGCCCGAACCTGCGGAAGGTCGATCTCCGGGGGTGCCGGGCGGTGGACGACATCTCCATCCTCGCGAATCTCGAGAAGCTCGAGGTCGTCATCTTGAAGGACACCAACGCGAAGGACATCGCGGCCCTTCGCGAGCTACCCCGCCTGCGCAGCCTCTGCTACGCGCGGGGGACATCGCAGAAGACGGTCAAGGCGCTCGCGAACGCCCGACGAGGGCTGAAGACGTCCAACGACACCTGGAGCATCGACTGACCGTCAGTCCAATCCGCGCGGACGGCCGGACACGGAGAAGGCCAGGCGCCTCTCGCCTGGCCTCGAAGGCTGCCTGAACGCCATCGCGCACACGGTCGGCGTCGGCGCGCAGTGCATCGACTCGGGTTGCGATCCCCCTCCGGCGGCTCAGCTGGGACCAACGTCCTGGGAGCCGAGAGCTCGTCGGCCTTCGCCGGAGCGGCTGCGCCTGCTGGCGACCGCGAGGGCGACCAGGAACACGACGATCACGCCGACGGCCGCCAGGTCGCCCGGCGCGACGAGCGTCTGCTGCGCCAGGCCGACCAGGAGGACGACGAGGCCGACGACGACCACGACGAGGCCGAGGTGAGCGAGCGTCTTCGGGCGCAGCCGCGTCGGCCCGAGGTGGAGGAGGGCCCCGCTCGCGATCAGGAGACCGATCGCGATGACGAACCGGAGCCGGTGGGCGTCGGTCGTAGGGCTCAGGCGGAGGGCGCCGCGCGCTCGCATCGCCGCCAGCTCGCCGGCATCGGCTACGAACGCGCGCCGGATCGGGAGCGGTCGCCCCGGCCGGCCGTCGGCCATCCGCGGCAGGACGGCGATCTCGTCGAGGACGTCGAGGCCGGCCGCGACCCGCCCGAAGACGGTGTAGTCGCCGTTCCGGTGCGGGGCGTCCTCGAGGAGGATGGCGAACGCCGTCTCCGCGCCGTCGCGGTCGTCGTCCGGCCGGACCATCGTCAGCCCGTCCTTGCGATGGGGCACGCCCGGCTCGAGCGGCAGCCTGTCGATGGCCGCCTCCTGCTCGGCGGTGAGCGGGACGGCCCGCTGTCGGCGCGCATCCCCGATCTCGATCGAGACGCGGTGCTCGAGCCGTGCGATCCGGACGCCGTCGTAGACGCCGAGGGAGACGAGGCGGAGGAGCTGCTCGACGTGACGCGGAGCCGCGTCGGGGAAGAGGGCGAGGACGAGGTCGCCATGGTCGGTCCGCAGGACGACGCGCCGCGGGCCGACCCGCTCCGATCGCGTGGAGCTCGCCGGCGTCGCCGCCGCGTCGTCCTGGGCTTCGGTCCTCGCCGGTCGGCCGAGCACGGCGGCCCCGACGGCGGCGGTCGCCACCGCGGCCACGGCCGCCGCCGCGGCGACGCGGGCGCGGGCGCGCCGCCGGACCGGCCCCGGCGCTCCTCGCTCAGACCTGCTTTTGTCGAACACTCCAGATGAACCCATCATACCAGAAGTGCATGATCGAGACGACGATGGCGAGATGGACCGCCATGTCGCCGGGGTCCGCCAGCTCGGCCCAGAGACCGAAGGCGGCGGCGATCGCGATGAAGATGACGAACGCGGCGAACCGTCCCCACGCCCGGCCGTCGAGGCGGAGCGCGCGGGTCACGTTCCCGCCCTCCGCCCACCAGACGATGGCGAAGTACTGGAGGGCGTGGAAGAAGTTCATGATGAAGAAGGCCTGGCCGAAGCTGTTGAACCCCCACGCCCAGATCGAGCAGGCGGACGTGAAGACGAGCAGCAGCACCTTCTGATGCGAGACGGCGTAGCCACCGCGCGCCAGCCGCCAGTAGCTCCAGACGTAGTAGACGAGGAACGGGATGCCGACCGCCAGGATGCCGGCCGTCAGCCGTCCGGAGCTCGCCTCCGCGTAGGCGGGGATGGCGGTGAAGAAGACCGAGCGCACCTGCCCGAACGCGTTGAAGTCGTCGACGTGCGCCATGAGCGTCGCGCCGCCGAGGATCGGCCCCGCGTAGAGGAGGAGGTTGAGGGCCCAGTCGAGCCGACGCCCGACGAGCGGATCGTTCCCCGCCTTCGCGTCGTAGATGCGTCCGATCCCGAAGGTCTGGAGGCTCGAGTGGTAGACGTCCCACCAGGTCGCCAGGACGGCGACGCCGATCGCGACCGCGTGCGATAAGCCCATGGCGACGAAGAGGGCCACCGGAACGACGGTGAAGCGGACCGGGTGTCGGGCGAAGATCTTCGGGTTGCCGTGACTGCGGAAGAACACGATGAAGAGATGCGCCAGCACGAAGGCGCTGATGAAGAGCTCCGATGGCGCCTTCGTCGCCGCCCCGATGGTGATCTCGTCCTCGCCCAAGGCCGGGACGCGCGAGACGATGAGCCCGAGGGCGAGCGCCAGGATCGGGCTTCCGATGAGGAGGATCGAGTCGGCCACCGGGCCAATGATGAAGCCATCGTCCGGGGCCGGTCGCGCTGGCGGCGACCGGCGCGCGGCGGAGGCAGCGGCCGGGCTCATGGGGATCTCGCGACGGCGCGCTCGGGCCAGTCCCGCTGGGACATCTCCGCCTCCAGTCGGACCTCGTCGCCGTCCGCGAAGGGGTCGCGGTCCAGTGTGGGCGGGCGGACGCGGACAAGCAACGAGCCTGCTCGGGGTTGCCGAGCAGGCTCGTGGTCGCGTGCAGCGAGAGCTCCCCGGGCTGGGCTCACGGGGCCACGAGCTCATCGCTGACCGTTTCGAGGTTTACGTCCATCACCCGGTTAGCTCGTCCCAGGGCTCGCCATCCACGAAGATCTGGAACCAGGCGCCGGAGTAGAAAGTGAAGTCGACATGGTCGGGCTCGGCGGATCCTGGTTCCGTCGTGATGTCGATGTGCATCTCCTCTGCCTCGCGCATGGGCTCATCGTCAATCGCCTTCGTGATGAAGCAGTGGATCACCCTTCCTACGGGCGCCTCGATGGAGTGGCCGTTGAGCTCCACTATCAGGCTCAGTGACTTGCCGCAGAGGCTGCGCAAGATCAGGAAGGGCGCGTAGACGAAACCGTTGTTGAACATGGGCGTCGCGGGTGGTAGGCGGCAGAACTCGGGTGGCGCTCGAGACCTCACACGCGCCGAGCCTCCCTCCCAGTCGCAGGCAATCTCGGTTTTCGCCGTGGTGCCCACCCTGACCGAGTCCTGGTCCCACTCGAGGACTGGCCAGACGCCCGCGGGCACCTCGGCGAAGAGCTCGACGCTACCTGACTTGGGCCATTTGGGTTGGCGCCAGTTGGATTGGTCAGGTTCGGGCGGGGATCCATGCAGGACGGTGAGGACCTGCTCGTCGAACGGGCCGATCGAGACGGGGCGAGTCCCCCAGCCGAGCGTGAGCGTCGTCCGTAGCTCCCAGTCCTCGTCGAGATCGGGCGCCGCGGCGATCCCTCCGCCCCTTGGCTCGAGCTCGGGTTCTCGCGTCGGTTCGGAGGTGGACTGGGGAGTCGGCTGGGGAGTCGGTTCGGTGCGGGGCTCTTCGAAGACGTCGATCACCGACCGACCACCGAGCGCGACGAGCTCCTCCTCCTCCGCCCACCGCAGGCTCTCCGACGTGCTCATGAGGATGAGCTCCTCGAGCAGTTCTCTCGCTTCTTCTGGCACGAAGAAGTAGACATCGACGTCGCCATCGGGGTGGGTCCCCACCGCGACCCAGCTTCCGGGGGCGGGGATGTCTTCGTAATCGAAGAAGCTCTCTGGCCTCGAAGAGCTCCCCGGGCTGGGGTGGGGTCCCGGCGCACCGCCGTGACCGTCCCTCACCGATTCGCCATCTCCGTGCGGCGTGGTCTTCTTCAAGGGCGGATCGTGATCAACTCGGCCTGAGCGGAGCCTACATGTCGGGGATGGGCCGGTGGGCGTTCGAGGGCATGGTTCCTCCTGGGCGACGCGGCTTGACCGCAGCACGCAACTCGATCGCCTTCACCCCGGAGGACCTCGACGCGGCCTTCGCGCCGACGCGTCACTCGCAGAACCGCAAGGAGCCAAAGGGGAAACGCCGGGGCATGCTTCTGTGGGAGGCGGCGCAGCGCGTTCATGTGGCAGCGATCTCGTATAATCCTCGACAGGAGAAACCGATGCCGGACCTCGAGATCGAAGCGCTCTCCTACCCCCTGAGGCAGGACGCCGACGGCGTGATCCGCATCGGAGCGACCCGCGTCACGCTGGACACGGTCGTCGCCGCGTTCCGCCAGGGGGCCACGGCCGAGGAGATCCGGCTCCGCTACCCGGCGGTCGAGCTTCCGGACGTCTACGAGGTGATCGGGTACTACCTTCGCCATCGAGCGGTCGTCGATGACTACCTCGAGAAGCGAGGCCGGGATGCCGCGAAGGCCCGCCGTCGGAACGAGGCGCTCCTCGATCCTCAGGGCATGCGCGACCGGCTCCTCGCCCGACGCACGCCCTCGTAGCTTCGCCTCCCGATGCTCCTCGCGGCCGATGAGAACCTGAACAACGACATCATTCGCGGCCTGCTGAGGCGTAACCCCGACATCGACATCGTGCGCGTGCAGGACGCCGGACTGTCCGGCGCTGACGACCCAGGAGGGCGGGGTCCGAGGGCCGCGCGCTGATCCCATACGGATTCAGGGTTTGCGTTCATCGCGGCACTCAGCGACGTCTCTCGATCTTGGCTGAATGACTCCCCGAACCCCGTAGACGACCTCCAAGCGCGGTTCCATCTCGACACTAAACGTAGGTAGTTGTTTATATCTACATGCATTACGTATCATAGACGGCATGACCGAGAGAGAGCCCAACAAGGTGCGAGTCCTCGAATTGGTCCGGAGGAACGGAGTCCTTCGGCCCCGGGATCTCGACGCGGAGGGAATCCCACGAGCCACGCTCAGTCGAATGTCGAGCGAGGGACTTCTGGAACGTGTCGGGCGCGGACTCTATCGCGAGCCGGCGGCCGAGGTGTCCGAGCATCACGCTTTGGCCCTGGCCGGAAAGCGCGTCCCGAGAGGCGTCGTCTGCCTCCTCTCGGCCTTGCAGTTCCACGACCTGACGACACAGGCTCCTTTCGAGGTCTGGATGGCGCTCGAGGGAAAGGCCCGTGCGCCGAGGTTCGACTATCCTCCGCTTCGGATCGTTCGCTTCTCCGAGGAGAGCCTCGCGCACGGAGTGGACGTTCACACGATCGAGAAAGTGAGCGTACGGGTCACGACCGCCCCGAAGACAGTCGCCGACTGCTTCAAGTTCAGGAACAAGATCGGTCTCGACGTGGCGCTCGAGGCGCTGCGTGACTATCGCCGCGGCCGTCGCTCCATCGAGGCACTCTGGGCCGCCGCCAGAGTCTGCCGCGTCAGGGCGGTTCTGCGCCCCTACCTCGAGGCCACGGTCTGATGGCGAAGAACGTGCCGGCCTCGGTCAAGGCGAAGCTGCTCGCGCTCGCGAGGGAGCGTGGTGAGGACTTCCAGTTCGTTCTGACCCGATACGCGATCGAGCGGTTCCTGTATCGACTGAGTCAGAGCTCTCACCGCGATGAGTTCATCCTCAAGGGCGCGACTCTCTTCGCGCTCTGGTCGAACGAGCCTCACCGGCCCACGAAGGACGTGGACCTGCTCGGGACCGGAGATCCGGATCCAGGACGGGTTCGAGAGGTGGTTCGGAGCGTTCTCGACGTCGACGTCGCGTACGACGGCGTCGAGCTCGATCGCGAGTCGGTCGAAGCGGGGAGGATACGCGACGACGAGGAGTACGAAGGAGTCCGAGTGACTCTGAGCGGACGGCTCGGCTCCGCGCGCGTGAAGCTCCAGATCGACGTCGGCTTTGGCGACGCGGTCACGCCGGATGCTCAGCTCGCGGACGTTCCGACGCTCCTGACGCAGCCTGCCCCACGGCTGAAGGTCTATCCGCGCGAGACCGTCGTTGCCGAGAAGTTCCAGGCGATGGTGGACCTCGGCATCGCCAACAGCCGGATGAAGGACTTCTACGACGTCATGGTTCTCGCCGACACGGCTCCCTTCGAGGGCGATGTGCTCGGCGAGGCGCTGCGAAGGACCTTCGACCGGCGGCGAACCGTGCTGCCGATCGCGCCGCCGGTCGCCTTCACCGACGAGTTCGTCGAGGACCACACCAAGAAGAAACAGTGGGCGGCGTTTCTGAGGAAGAGCAGACTCGAGCCGTTGGCGCTGTCCCTTGCCGTGCAGAGAGTGGCGTCGCTCGTCATGCCGATGGCGACCGCGCTCGCAGCCGGCAGCCCGCCACGGGGCTCATGGACGCCCGGCGGGCCCTGGACGAAGTAGGAGACGACGCACGAGCTCAGAGCGCGCCGCCCGAGTAGAGCGATCCCCACCCTTCGCGGATGCACTCGGCCTCCCGGCGGGCGCGCTCGCGGACGACGTTCTTCAAGTCGTTGGTGAGTCCCACGGCGTTCTCGTCGAGCCGCTTCCAGTCCTCGGTCGACAGATTCTCGGCCTCGAGGACCACGAGGAGTCGGATGAGCGCGAAGGCTTCGTGCATCATCGCGGCGAGCTCGGCGGAGTCATCGCCGAACCCCGGTGAGTAGCCGGCCTCGCTCATGCGCGTCTCGACGAACGCGAGCGCGTCGCGGATGTGCGCCCGGGCCCGTCCCAGCGCCGCCATGTCGGCCGAGCTCGCGAGACGGCTGCGACGGGTGAGCTCCTTCAGGCCCTGGAGGACCTCCTCGTCGGTGAGGTGACGCGGGTCGACCTCGGTCGGGTCGAAGGAGGGCTGGTCGGGAGAGGCGTCGGGGCGAGAAGCGTCGGTCATGGTTGGCGATCCTCTCGAATGCCGACCAGGGGCGGTGGGTCGGGGCGACCCGTCCGTCGTGGTCGGAGGTCCGTACACGACGCCGCCGCAGAGGCCAAGAGGCCTCTGCGGCGGACGAATTCGAGCTCCCCGGGCTGGGGTCGCGAGGAACACGGGCGCGGCACACTTTCGAGTTCATTCTCACGCGCGCAAAGTACGGACGGATCAGTCTTTCTGTCGCGTAGTCGTCCCGGAGTCGGCGCGATCCAGCTCGTCGAGAAGATCGAAGAGATCGGCAAGATTCTGGAAGATCTCTTTCTCCTCAGCGGACGAAATCTCGATTCCCCGTGCTAAGTACTCCGCCCGAATCCAGGCCAGCGAGTCAGCCTCGCCGCTCGCATGGTCGCATTCTCCCGGCTGCTCGTTAAATGGCCTGTTCGACTTGGGCTGCTTCCCCTCGCTCCTCGACTTGGCGTCCTCGTTCACTCGGTCCTCCGTCCTCAGATGGCTCTGCTCGTTCACGATCCTCCATAGCTGCTGCTGTCTGCGAGTGAGACGAGCTGGACTGCGCGGAGGGAACATCATTCTGGGCTCGGCCGCAGCTGCGGCGTGACGCCATAACCGTGCTCGAACCGACGCAGACTCGATCGCAGTGAAGAGCGCGAAGACGGCGGCAGTCAGCGCTGAATGCGCGAGAGATGGGGAGCCAGTGCGGGCTCGGCCAGCATGCCGAGCCGTGTCACCGCGTCGACGTGCGCCAGCTCGCGGACGACGACTACGCGGCGGGCGAGTGGTACGTGTCGCGCGACGGCCTCCAGAAGGTGGGCACGATCTGCATCGCGGACTGTGTGAACCGCGCGCTCGAAGGCGGGGCTCCCCGCGTGCGCGATGATCTTCGCGGCCTGCGCGACGTGCCCGCAGTCGAGCACGCCATTGAGCGCCTCGCCGAGCAACGCTTCGCACTCACGGCATCGCGCCGAGCCGTCGGCGACGGCCCCGAGAACCTCAAGAACGAAGCCGAGCGTATGTACGGCGGGTTCACCTCCCTGCGTCGTGATCTCGCGCAGCGTCTCCGCCGCGCGATGCCAGACTGCGGGTGAAGACTTGGCCAACACCGATGCGCTTGGCCCCATCGGATCTTCGAGGCCCGCGACTACCAGTGCGGTTGCGTCGAGCCCAAACGGCGCTTGATCGCGCCGGGCCTCCTTGCTCGCGTTCATCGCGCCGTCCAAGAAAGCGTGCCTGCGGGGAACGCGACGTCGCCGGTTTCGCCGCCCTCTCGCGAGCCCGCGGCGCGTCTCCGCGAAGGACGCGAGAGTGCGATGCGCTGCGGCCACCATCACACCCCGGTTCTACCCGTCTCTGCCGACCGCGAGCGGTGGCGTAGCGACATGGGCGCAACGCCATAGCTTGCATGTGGTCGGATAGACCCCGACTCGTCGCCGAAGCGCCCTAGCTCGCAACGAGTCGGGCTGCGATGCCCCCACCTGTTACCAATGGTAACAAGCTGAGTCAGAATAAGTAGTTGCGAAAGTCGGCCCCTTGCGAGACAAGCAAGATAGGAACTCGACGATCGCGCTGCTCCGGCACCTGCTGTCACAGAGCGGCCGAGCCACCTGAAGGAGTGTGAAGTGGACAAGACTCTCCCGCTGGAACCCCTCGATGACCTCCGTGCCTCGTTGCCGCCGACCCTGAGCCTCGTCCAGGTCGCCGACCTCTTGCAGAGGTCGCCAGAAACCGTGAAGCGCTACGCTTCGACCGGTCGCCTTCGCGCGCTCAAGCCGGGCCGCGGTCGCAGCTCCGGGCTGATCTTCATTCGCGAAGACGTCGTTCGCTTCCTGAGCCGCGCCTACGCCGACGGTAGCCATCGATGATCGTGATCAAGCCTCGGACCCGTGACGCGTGGCTTGAGTGGGTGCAGACGCGGAACTGGGACATCTTCGCGCACCTCACATTCGCACGCGCGCGGCGAGCCACCAAGGAGCGTGCGACGGGCGCCTGGTGTACCGCCATGGCGATTCTCGCCGAGTACTGCGGGCTCACCGGTAACAGGCGCCGCCGACGTGAGAGGCTGCCCTGGGCGATGACCATCGAGCCCCACAGGGAAGGAGGATTCCACATCCATGGGCTTGTTGCGCACCCCGATCCAGGCGTGAGTCTCACTCCCGAAGCGCTGCGACGGTACTGGGTCGGGAGCAACCCCATCCGCCCCCACATCGGTACCGCGAAGGTAGTTCCCGTCGATCCGAACCGGGCACGGTCCGCGGCCTGGTATGTCGTCAAGGGTGCCGACCTCAACGCAGAAGTAATGGTCAGCAAGGCGCTGAAGCGGACGTAGAACCAGCATGGCCCTCGCCCTGCCGCGGAAGCGGTTGACCTGACGTAGTGAGGCCGACGGCGGTTGGCTTCGCGTAGTGAGCAGGCTGGGCGCGGGCGGCTCCAAGAGAGAGCCTTGAAGCGGAGCTGCGCCGAAGAGAACACAGTCACCTTGTAAGCCGACGGACACTGACAGAAAGAAAGTGAAGGCCACTGTGCGAGACGACGAAGTGAAGCTCGACTGCCCCTGGACCGAATGCGCCTGCCCAATAGTAGACCTTCTTCCGCTCCGCTCACTCCGAGCTGATGATCTACCCTGCGGCGCCTGCGAAGCAGGCGTATACAGCACCCTGAACGTCCGCTACAAGCTCCGAGCCGCAGCTCGTGCCCTCCTCCTTCAGGCGCCTCCCTTCGACGCTGACTTCGCTATGGTCGTCCCCAAAGCCCAACGCGAGATGGCACGGAACATGGCCAACGACGGGGGGCTCCTTGAGCGCGCTCAGGGAAAGTGGGATGTCGATGATCCCAAGCTCCGCCGGTACTGGAAGTCTGCCTACCGCCGGACACCCCTCGGGGACGCCGTGGTCACGCGTCTCGGCAACGCCCTCCTCACGAGCCAGTCGATCCGGTGGGACGACCATCGAGAAGCGCTAGCCTTGGCCGTCCGGCGTCCAGAAGACGAGCTGGCCGACATCGCGAAGCGACGGATCAGTCGCCGGAAGGTCGCCCCATGGACTCGTCTCTCCGCCCCCGCTGGTGTCACCACGCGCCCGACCGCCGCAGGTGAGATGACGATCGAGATGAGATCCATCGACCTGGAACGCACGCGAGAGATCGAGGGCTCGCTTTCCTCGGGCGCCTACAAGGACGAGTTCAAGGACCGCGGATCGTACCTTCGCGCTTGCGGCGTCGGTGACAAGACCCACCGCCGTAAGGTGGATGTCCTGCGCCGCTTCGTCGAGGAGCTGGGCATCAGCGAGGACGTGCTCGAAGCGGTCCACATCACCAGCCTCTACCTTCTCGTCGATGTCGTCGACGAGACCAACGTCGCGCACTGGCTCGCCCGCGCACGCGAGACCACGCCGACTGAGCTGGCGACGGAGTTGCGTCGTCAGCGCGGACTCAACGACGGAGTGCGCCAGCGTCGGACGTACCTTGTCTACGAGGACCAGGAGCCAGTCCTACTTGCTGCGGATCAGCTCCTCGAAGCTCGGGGCGTCACCAACGAGAGTGAGAAGTTGGCCCACATGGCGAGCGCGCTGGTCACCAACGAGGCGCTGAGAGTGGACGACCAGCCACTGGGGGTAAAGCTCTCGATCGTCCAAGACTCGTTCATGCGCGCATACGGCGTCCACGTGGAGGTCCACCCAGAGAAGCCGCTGCCGCACCTCCAAGGCCGGGGCAGCGATCTCAACGTTGTGACCTGGCGGCGGGGACCACCGCCCCCGGAGGCCGGCTAGCGCTCTTGGTGAGATCGCGCGAGGGTGTACTCTCGCTGCGCCTCGTTTTTCGGATCGGTCCGCCACTGGGAAGGTGACGACATGGCACGGGTGCTCGATCTTGCCCCTCTGAGAGCATCGGCTGAGATCCTCGCGGACGAGGTCTTCGAGCGGCTCGACCCCAGTCTCGCGCCGACGGTAGCGCTTGTTCGGGTGCCGGGACGCGATGCTGATGTGGAGATTGAGCCCGAAAGGGCGATCGCCCTTACACGACCGACGGAGCTTGCCGAGCTTGCCGCGAGGACTTCGTCTGAGTCCGGCGCTGATCGACAGCGAGAGCTTAGGATCGAGTTCGAGGACTTCCTGACGGCCGAGGTGCAGTCAAGCGCCCCGCGGGGCCGTGTACCGTTCGTGTCGCAGCCCTTTGAGAACGCCCGAGGCGAGACGCTTTCTGTCGTGCTGACGTTTGACCGTGAGGCGTTCGACGGCTACCCGCGGCTCTCTCGCAGTACGGCTCGCCACCGGGAGGACATGCCGATCCCAGGGAACCTCCTCGAAGCCGCTGCCTGGAGCTACCTGGACGAAGTGGGACGCATGATCCGTGACCCTCAAGGCTGGCACGCGAGCCTCGGACGCCACGGAGCCTCATCGGTGCTGCTCTCCGCGGGAACGGCTGTTGTCTTGGTCGCACAAGAGGCCAACGGTGGAATGGAGGGCGGCGACTCGTTTCTTGCCCTCAATCGGGCATCGCGTCTCCCGTACGAAGGCGATGAGGCCGCCGGCCGGCTTCTGATCGCCGAGCCCGCCGCTGTTGAATACGCGTTCACCTTCGCGGACCCGATCTCACTCACCGACTCCCGAGCGGTCAGGAAGCTGCTGGAAACAACCAGGAGAGGGCCCGCACTCGTGTCGGACGGGGCCAGAATCCGTGGCGTCGGAGAGTTGAGCCCGATTTCTCAGCCAGACCCGGAGATTTCGTTCGAGGTCCAGTTCACCGGAGTCCACTCTTGGACTCTGCTCCAGTCCGGTCGAACCTTGATGGCCGTGAGAGACGGCGAGCCGAGACTTCCGGTGAAGCGGTATGACGCGAAGGAACTGACCACTCGGCTCGGCGCGACCCTCGGCGTCGCCGAGGCGGACTGTGCAGACATCTGCGATGTCATCGACGCCGCTCTTGAACAGGCGCACGGGACCATGGTGGTCGTCTCCTCGGCGGCCCTGGCCGAAGCCTCGCGGCTGCGCTCGCAGTCGACGCCGGTCACCCCGTTCAAGATGACCCAGGAGACACTCCGCGGCGTCTCCGCGATAGACGGTGCCGTGCTCCTCTCGACCGACGCGACCTGCTACGCTATCGGCGTCATTCTCGACGGGATGGCGAACGAAAGGGGCGACCCGCGGCGAGGCGCGCGCTACAACAGTGCCGTCCGATATGTCCGCACTCGCGGCATCCCCCCTTCAGTGATCGTGTGCGTTTCGGAGGACGGCATGGTCAACATCATCGCTCCCGACGAGCCTCCCGCCGATGGGACGTAGGAGGTCTTCATCTGCGCGAAGTGCGTCGGTCGGGGCGCCACCTACTGTCGGCCCAGACCGCGACAGCAGCGGGTCAGCATGGTGAGGATCAGAGTACGGGGATCAGAGGGCCGCCCGCCCCAGAGGATCAGCCTCGCCTTGCGGTCCACCGTGCGGCTACTGGCCTCGGATCAGGCGTGATCCAGAGTTGTTACCAACGGTAACGGTCCCCGACCCCGTGCACACGAGCCCCGGCGCGCGCGACCCTCCGCAGCGGCCGGCGTCCATCAAAGAGGCGAGTGATGACAGACGAGCGACCGAAGAGGGACTGGCAGCGCATCCGAGAGCAGCGTCACGATCTGACGGACTGGCTGATCCACTTCACGCGCGGGCGAACGATCAAGGAGAAATGGAAGAGCCCGCTCGTGATCCTGAAGCGGATACTCGACGGCGGCTATCTCCTGCCGGGCCGCGGCTATCGCGCGAGCCAGACGATGACGCGGGGCGCCCAGCCGACGATCGACCGGAAGGCGGTCTGCTTCACAGAGCAGCCTCTCAACGCGTTTGTCCACTCGTGCTCCGTGCTACCTGGGCGCTACGAACGGTACGGGATCGCGGTTCAACGACAGCCGCTCTTCAGGTACGGCGGGCGCCCCGTGATCTACAGCAACGACACGCGCATCCGAGACGCGCTGCCGCCGAGCCTGCGCCATTTCTGGGCTCGATTCGATCCCGTGCCGGACGACAACTATGAAGGCTACCCGCTGGACTGGACCCACGAGCGCGAGTGGCGCGTAGTCCCGCACGAAGTCCCGTATCCGTATGAGACCGACCGCGGCGAGCGAAGTACGTGCTGGTCGCCTCGCAGCGATGTTGTTCCGATTGTACTGCCGGGCATCGACGAGTGGTTCGCCCTGCCGGTCGTGGTCGTTCCGTCCGTCCGCGACGCGCAACGACTCAAGCGCTGGTTGAAGGAGCCGCCGAAGCTGCGAAAGCACAAGGATCTGTTAGTCTTCAGCAGAGTCTACGCGCAAGTACGAGAGCAAATCCGTGTCGTTCCGCTCGATGTCGTTGAGAAGCGGATCGAAGCCGGCGAAGAGGCGTGGCGGAAGCTAGAGACGCTGCCGTTCGATGAGCTTGAGTCGGTGTTGTCGGACGAAGGAGAGGCGGAGTGAGGCCGACCGAGCCCGACCGAGCCCGACCGAGGTGCACATGGGGCGGCGAGCACTCACGTCGAGCGTTCGTCAGCGCTGATCGCTCCCCCGAGCGCCGTCACGGCCGCTGTTGGAGGGATCTCTACTTCAACGTCCCTCGGACGGCCTCCTTCGGCATCCGCTTCTCAGGGCGCGTGGGCGGAACGCGGTAGATCCGACCGGACTGTTCGCCCGCAAAGGCGCCGGTAGCAGGATCGACGGTCCCGATCAGGACGACCTCGGTGACGAGCGACCCCTTCGACGTTCGACTGGAGTTCTCGGCGCGGACACGCAGAGCCACTCCGTCATCGGTCTTGCGCGCAAAGCAGCTCTGCACCCGGAACTGAACAGGGCGTCCCGCGCCGACTGCACCCCAGATAAGCGCCGACGGCGTAGGGCTGTCCGAGCCGAAGCGGACGGTCGTCGTCGGCGCGGCGCTCGACGCGAACTCCAGGGACTTGCCGCGGAGGATGGCCATGACCTCTGACAGCTCGCGGCCGGCATCGACCCGCAGGCGCTCCAGCGCCGAGGCGGCCTCGGTAAACCTACCCGCCTTGGCGAGGTTGAGGTGCACACCAGCGCGAGCTTGAGCGCCTGCGAGATCCCCGCCGTCCCGAGCCTTCTGTGCGTCGCGGAGGCCCTTGTCGAGGAAGCTCTGGATCGCGGCTCTCGCGCTTTCCTTGCTAGCGGGGAACTCCGCATCGGTCCTGGTCACGAGATCCGCAGCGAGCTGCCGGTAGGCGACCGGCACGTCCTCGATGGGAACCGCGTCGTTCTTGAACGTAACGCTCGCCTTCCCGTCGGCCGCGGGAACGAGGGGATGCACGATGGCCTCGAAGTCCATCCGCCGGACTTCGTGGCGCCTCGTGAACGGATAGAACGGCCCTGTGTCGATCCAGTTTGGCAGGATCGTGCCCTTTAGCTCGACTCTGACCAAGCGGTGCAGGGACCGGTCGAGCATCAGGCCGTAGGCATGCAGGGCCATGGGAGGGATCTCCGCCTGCACCCAGGACTTCGGCAACGCCTCGGCTAAGTCATCGACGGTGCCGTCCTCGTGCAGATAGGGAGCCGCCTGGACGACGTACCCGGTGGGCACTGACTCTGGCGTACTCGGCGCCTCCAGTCGCGGCGGAGAGCCGCATCCCGCAAACGCGACCAGACAAGTCAACACGATGGCGACACGGACATGATGCATGAGACCGTCCCCCTTTCGCTCGCAGCCGGTTCCTACTGTCCTGGCGCTCGACCGCGACCGATGATCCGTTCGACCAGCTCGTCGGCGCTTTGGACGCCAGTGACATCGACGCCCGCCTCGCGCACGGCGCGCAACGCAGCCCGGAAGATCGCGGCCCGCGAGAGCGCCCTGCCGCCGCTGAAGCGTGCGTCGAGCGCGAGCCTGTCGAGAAACTCGATCTCGTCTCTACTCAGCCTCGCTGAGATGCGCACGACGTCTGGGTCGCTGTCGGCCATGGCCCTGATCCTCCGGCCCACCACTATGCAACTGCGCAATTGCGCTGTCAAAGGCCCGGCCTACTCGACCTGGTGGTGCAGATGGAAGTCCTAGCGCTGGAGGCGGATCGCTTCGACGATCCGGTCGCGCAGCTCGTCCTCGTCACCAACGCCGCTGACGTCCAACGTGTCGAGCCTCATGAGCGCGCGGATCACAGCGCGGATGATCGTCGTCTTGCGGAGCTTCTTGCCACCTGACGACTTACACAGGACGCCAAGGTCTTGAAGCCAGCGGTCGATGGGCTCGTCGAGGATCACGCTGGTGCGCAGGTAGCCGGTCGCGTGCTCCATGGGCGCGGACGTAGACTTCCGCGGCGCCGGCCGGGCGGCAGCCTTCTTCTTTACGGCAGGGGTCTTTTTGGAGGGGCGTCGGCCCATATGACCTCGGCGCAGATGCGCAATGGTGCACTATGAGACCGCGGACCGCGGACGGGGTCAACGACACGTCGGGGGGTCAGCGCTGACGAGGTCGACGTCGGCGGCTGGCTCGTCAGGCTCGTCTGCGCGTTCTCTTCGTGGAGGACGCGAGTGCGACCGCGGCGGGCGGCCCGCGACGCGTCGACAGGGGGCGGCGATACTCGTAGATCCATCCGCCCCCAGCCACCTCGTCGAAGGGCGGTGCTGCATGGCGAGGTGGTGCATCCGGGAGGCCCGCGTCGCGGCCGGCTTCCTCGTCGGCGACCTGCTTGTCGAGCAGGGGCTCTGCGGTGCCCTCGTCGGGCGCCCGATGATCGGGATGCGACCGCTCGGGTCCGGCAAGTGTATCCCGGTGACAAAGAGCGAGTAGGACCGCCAGAGTTACCGATGGTAACGGGCACAAGCCCCACGACCCCGTCTCGGGGAGCATTCCGCATCGGTAACGCGCGGTAGCGTGGCTTGCGTTCATCCAAGCGTCGTCGAAGCGCGGCGTGGAGGTCTTGCAGCCGCTCTAAGCTGCCTCGGCGGACTCGATCGCCAACGTCCGAGGCCGAGACAAACTCGCGCGGAAACGGGACAAACTCGCCGGCCGATCGCGCGTAAGTCCTGGTTCCTCGGTGCGCGAGGATGTCCGTCCGTCCAAATCGGGTCGAGGCGCTCGGAAGACGTGACGAGACAGGATCTTGGCTTGCGCGCGGGCGTCCCTGCGTACGAGACTAAGAGACAGGGAGTGTCGGTACATGCAGTCGATCTCGATGCCCGGCCAAAGAGGGGCGACGCGGAGGCAACCTGCGACGACCGCCTCGACGCCTGCGCTGAAACTCGCGTCGGTCCGACCCCTGCTGGACGCGCCGATCGGCATGATGCGGGCTCATGCGGAGTGGGCCGGCGACGAGGTTGTCATCGAGCGCATCGCACTCCTCGCAGACGACCCAGCGGCCGACGCGCTCCGCGTCGAGTACGACCATGACGACGAGCGCTACGCGATCATCGTGCCCATTCTTCGTACGCCCCAGCATCTCGGGGGCAAGCGACCTTGGTTCGGCTGCCCTCGATGTCTCCGTCGCTGCGCCACGCTCTTCCGGCCACGCGGCGAGCCCGCGCCCGCTTGTCGCCGGTGCATGGGGCTCGTCTACGAGGCGCAGCTCGGACGCGAGCACCGACTCCGTCGCGCCCAGCGCATCGTACGCGAGTGTGAGACCCAGCTCCGACGCTCGCGACTCCGCGCGGCGACTCGACGCCGTCTAGGCGCGCGCCGAAACGCGGCCCGGTTGGAGATCGCGGAGATTCACGCGCGCATCGTCGCCAGTGTTGCGCGCCTCGCGGCCGGGTAACGCACGCGGTCGGCGGGCAGGCTCGCCGCGCCGGTTGCGGGCGGCTCCAGCGTCAGATTCGGCGCACTCGTGCGTTGACTAGGTGGAGGCGTGCCGCGACTCGTGTTCCGTGCGCGCGCGCCGACGACAACGGAACACACCGACGTCACGAACAACGAGAAGGGACCATGACGAACCGCGACGCTAACAACTCCGCGAAGTCCCGAGCACGCGGGTGCCTCCTCGGGCAGATCGCGGGCGACGCGCTTGGCACGACGGTCGAGTTCGAGTCCGCTGACCGCATCGCCCGAGCCCACCCCGGCGGTCTTCGCGACATCGTTGGAGGTGGCCCCTTCCGTGTGCAGCCTGGCCAGGTGACGGATGACACGGAGCTTGCGCTCGCGCTGGCTCGCTCCGTCGTGGCCGCCGGATGCTACGACCGAGATGCGGCGGCGGCGAGCTACCTCGCCTGGATGCGCTCGCGACCGTTCGACATCGGCAACACGACGCGACAGGCGTTCGGAGGCTCTTCGGGCCCGGTGACCGGCGCCGGAGTCGCGTCGTTCATCGAGGCGCGCGCGAGCTGCACGAGCCAGGCGAACGGCGCGCTCATGCGGGCGAGCCCGCTCGGGATCTACGGCGCATCGCTCGCACCGGACGACCTTGCGACGATGGCTGCGGCCGACGCGCGCCTTTCGCACGGCCACCCGGCGTGTCAGGCTGCGAACGTCGTCTACGCGCACGCTATCGCGTTCGCGATCCGTACCGGCGCCACGCCTGCGGAGGTATACGCCGAAGCGCGACGGTTCGCGATGGCGAACGCCGCCGCGGCCCCCGCGGTCGAGTGGCTCGATGCCGCCGCGGAGCGGGCGCCCGAGGACTTCAGCCACCATATGGGGTGGGTGTGGATCGCGTTCCAGAACGCGTTCCATCGGCTGCTGCACGCCCCGTCGTTCGAGGAAGGCGTCGTCGCCACCGTGATGGCCGGCGGCGACACCGACACGAACGGCTGCGTCGCCGGTGCGTTACTCGGCGCAGTGCATGGCGAAGAAGCGATCCCGGCGCGGTGGCGCGCGTCAATTCTCGCCTGCCGGACCGAGCGCGGTGCGACCTACCAGACCGGCGACGCTATCGAGCTTGCCGACGCGCTACTCGCGTGCGGCGCCCGCCGACCGACCGAGGACGTGCGCCAACGGTGCTGAGGGGCCGCCCCCCTCACCGTCGTCCGGTCGGCCGATCGCGCAACTCGCGTTGACCGGCGAGGCCGCGAGTCCGCTCGGTGGACGACGCCTGCGCGCAATACCTCACGACCCGTCTGGTATGCCGGCAACAGGTCGCTAGAATCGTTCGTCGGGAGGAACCGCCGATGCCTACGCCTTCAACCGCGAAGTGGCCGCTACCCAAGAACGAGGACGAGTTCGAGGACATGGTCGTCGACGCTCTGAGGGTTCGATGGGCGGACGCTGATGCCCATCGCAACGGACGACGGGGTCAGCGACAGGATGGCGTGGACGTAATCGGATCGGCGAAGGAAGGGGATGCTCGCCCGGTCGCGCAATGCAAGAACACCGAGAGCCCCACTCTCGCCTTGCTTGAAGCGGAGCTGGTCAAGGCCGAGGGGTTCAACTCCCCGATTGCGAAGTTCTACTTCGCCGTCGCGGCACGGCGGGACGCGCGACTGGAGGAAAAGGTGCGGGCGCTGTCGTCAACACGCACCAAGGAAGGAAAGTACGGAGTCGAGATTCTGTTCTACGAGGACATCTGCCACGACCTCGCAACAGATCCGGCGCTCGTCGCGCGGCACTTCCCTGGATGGCCCAGCGCGGAGTCGGAAGGCGCGAGGGTCACGAGCTGGATCAGCGGGGTGATCAACCCCGCCACAGGATACGTCCGTCCGATCCTCGACGATCTGGTGCAGCGTCGACTATGGACCTGGAGGTTCCATCGGGCTTCGCTGGAGCACATTCGACCGCTTGCGGAAGTGCTGGGCGGAGACGCCAACCCCATCGTCGACGACTTTCGCTGCGCGCGGCAGGACGACGCTCTCGTGATCGAGGACTGGGACAGCGCGGTCGCGGCGCTCGAAAACGCCGCGCGCGACGAGGCGGCCCGCCTCCTCGCAGATAACACGTTTCGAGAAAGCGTGGAGGCGGCAACGACTGAGTATCTGGCGGGCGCGGCGACTCACGAGAGGGAGCCGTGGGGCGCGCATGACCGCGATGTGCTACCCGCCCTGATGGCGCAGCACATCGTCAACAATGTGCAGGAGCTGTCCGACAACACCTCGGCTACGATGTGGAACAAACACCGCGATCGACTGCGCAAGCCCGCGGAACAGAGCGACGAGTGGGTCCGGCTTCATGCCGAGACTGACGCGCGCGGTGCAGATCTAAGCCGGGCGGGGCAGCGCGTCGTTCAGGTGCTGGAGGGACTTCGCCGGTACCTGTGCAAGAAGTACGGCGTTTCCGCCGCGTCGTTGTCGCCCCCGTCCATCACGGAGGAGCGCTTCTATTCGTAGCAGCGCGGCTCACTCCCCGCCGCGTCGAATGACAGCGGCCACGGTGCGATGGCTCCAGCGCCCGCCACGCTTGGTCGGCACGCCATCGTTCTCCAAGATGCGCGCGATTTCGCGGAGCGACGCTCCTTCGGCCCGCAGCTCGACGATGCGGTCGACGATGGCGCGCTCCTCGGGCAGCTCCTCGACGACGAGGCGGCCGTCGGCATCTCGCTCGCCGGTGCGGCGCCAGCCGATCGCTTCGCCGCCGAGCCTGACGCCTTCAGTGCGCAAGTGGGCCAACGCCGCCCGCGTTCTTTCGGCGCAAGCGTCTACTTCCCAGGCGCTTACAACGGCCAGGATGTAGAGAACGAGGCGCCCAGCGGCCGAGCGTGTGTCTAGCTGCTCGCCGACAGAGAGCAGCGCGTAGTCCTGCTTGAAGTAGCCGTCGAGCAACAGCCCAAGATCGCGCACGGACCGGGTCAGTCTGTCCATCTTCGCGACGAGGAGGCCATCGGCCCTGTCCTCGGTCAGCGCTGACAGTGCACTCTGAAGGCCGGGCCGCTGGAGCGACTTTCCGCTGAAGCCGGCGTCCTCGATCACGCCGATCAATTCGAGGTCGTAGAGCAAGCAGAACTGCTCCAATCGAGCCCGTTGCGCGGCGAGGCTGACGCCTTCCTCGGACTGCTGGTCGCTTGAGACGCGCACGTATCCCTGCACGCGGGTCTTGCTCTTCTCCGCCGACATCGTCGTCCTCCTCTGCGACAACGTGTCGGCGGCGCCGATCTGACGGACATTCTGGGAACGGAAGGGCGGGAACGGGGTCGGCCTGGGAACGGGACGTGCGTCTTGCGCCCGGCCTCGGCACATCGAGACGTGCCGACCTAAGCGAGGTCCGGCACTTCGTACTTGTCGATCTCCTCGAACTCGGACGCTGGAGTGAGCTTCTCCAGCGGACGTTCCTTGAGGGCTTCCTCAACGCTCAGGAAACACCGATCAAGGTCGCGAAGTCGTTCACCCGTAAACGTGACGACTGGGATCTCGAACTTCGCGAAGTAGTCATTCCGCTTCTCGCATTCGGCGGCCCACTTCTCGGCCAACTCCTCGTTCAGCTTCTTCTGCGTCTTGTCCTTGGCTCCCTTGACAGCCATGTGCGTTGAGGCGGGGCTCAACTCGAAGCCACAGAAACTGGCGACGTGCGCGTTCAGGACCGTGAAGTCGAGTCGATACTTGTGTTTCGTCTCTAGACCGGCGTACCTAAACTCGGGGATCAGAAACGGCTCGCTCTCCGGGTTCTTGGAACGCCTGACGTAGTCGATGTACCGGTCCATGATCCCGTGTTCGTACAGCGATGAAGACGATCGCTTAATCACGCTTTCGCAGAAGGCGACCAGGCTGTCGAGATCGTTGAACCGGAAGACCTTGTCCTTACTCGGATCAACGAGCCCTTCGTGAAGGACATGACCGACGGTCCAATAGTCGTACGGAGCGCGTCGTATTTCGCTCTTGTCATTGATCCACTCGCCTCCAGCATGAATAGGAGCAATCAAGAGTCCCCAAGGGGACTTATTCTCGCCAAACCAGACCCGCCAGAGTTCGTCGTCGGGCTTGAATCGGGTCCGCTCTCGGAGATTGCGATAGAAGTTCCGCTCAAGGAAGGTTGAGACGTACGCGCGGAGAAGGCCATCCTTGAGGAGCGAACAGAGGCGAAGGGCGGCAGTCGCGTACGTCACCTTGCCGGACCGCTGGTGCTGGGCTGCGACATCCTCGTCGGCACGTTTCCTCAAGCCGTGTAGCCAGCCAGCGAAGAAGTCGTTGAAGATCAGGAACTGAGTCCTGACGGCGTCAACGTAGGTGTTGTTCTTTCCGCCAATGGTGCCATGCCAGGAGTGGACGCTGGGCGGATCGGCCTTGCCTAGCCGCTCTGCGACCCGAGCGAGGACGTCGTCCTGACGCCCGCGAAGCTCCGCGGTGAGTTCCTCGTCCAGCTCGATGAGCGTTGATTCCTGCGGCGATGCCTTCCTCTTTTTCTCCATCGCAGCCATGCTCTGCCCCCTCCGTCCAGCATGAGATGATGGATGCTACTCACATCGATCTGAAGGAGCCAGCGTGCCAACAGGACCGCTCATCTCTCGCCGTAGCAGGCACCGACGGGGCGGCAGCGTCGGGGCCGGCAGCGTCGGAGCGGCTAGAACGTCGGCCGCCCCGTCGCCCTGCACACCCGAGACGAGGAGCCACCGGCCTTCTGTATCCAAGCCATGCACGCGGCGCAGTCTCGAAGATGCTTGATGCGCGTGGTGCAGTCCCGGACGTGCTGGGCGTCGGCAGCGGCGGCGAGCCGCGCGGCCTCCCCAGGTACTGGCGTCGACTGCGGCGCCGCCTCCGTCACGCGCTCTTCGTACGCCTCGATGTCTGCCAGTCGGATGCGGATACACCGGGGTGAGAGCCGCATGATGGGGATCGGACCGCGAGGGGCGAGGAGACCGCGTACGGTGCTCTTCGGAACGGCCCAGCGGACAGCCAGACCGGCGACGCTCAGGGCGGCAGGCTCGGTCACGTGTTGATCTCCCCGTTATCCCTCGCCCGACACACCCCGCAGGGTCAGCGCGGGCTGAGAGCGGCCAGGGTTCGGACCCCTGTCGGCACCTGCCAGTGACCGCCTGGCAGATAGGCTTGGCAGTTTCTGAACGCTACATGCAGCGGCGCCTCTTGCCTGGCTATGCTCCCAAACAGGAAAGGATGGCCCGTGGCCGTCGCGATGAGGCTGGACGGGCTCGTTGCGT
Source organism: Planctomycetota bacterium (assembly GCA_029260755.1). GTDB lineage: Bacteria > Planctomycetota > J058 > J058 > JAJDCQ01 > JAJDCQ01. The sequence goes on from JAJDCQ010000021.1 coordinate 189,167, forward strand.
ATTGAACGGATTCGAGCCAGTAGGTCTCTGCTCGGTCGGGCATCTCGAACTGGCGCCTGATCTCGTCAAGCTCCGGCCGTAGAACGTAGCCATAGCCAAAGACCTGAAACGCGCCGAGGTATGCCATCGTCAGGATGCCAACCGCGTGTCGCGTGCTGAGCCTCGGACTCGCATGAGCGCCATCATCCAGAAGAAGGCGAAGGCGCCAATCGTACCGGCTCCCCTTGAAACCGTTGCACCCCTGCTTTGCCTCGTACCCCGCGATGCCCCTGACCGATCGACATAGGACGGTGAGTCCACATCGCTGGTTCGTCGTGGCCAAGTCCTTCGCGTCCTGACTGTCACGGCGCACGCCGTCCCGTGGGATGATGTGCTCGACGCCACCTGCAAGGACTTCGTCCCTATGGACATCACGAAGGCAGAGGGGGCATATCACAACGTCCGGGCGCCCGCCGTAATCGGGCTTGATCGCCACGAGGTTCTCGCGCAACACCGAGAACACATCGTCGCTGAGAGCCATCACGTCACTCCAGAGGAAGCTGACTCGCCACGCCCCAGAAGTCACGGCCGAAACCCAGTAACTGAGAGCCGTGCCGAGGCCAATAGCCGAGCCCAGCTAGATCGTGTCTACGGCCGCAACGAACGAGCGCAACCAGGCAAGGTCACTTCCGATGGCTGCATGATCAACGTCGTTGAGCACCACCTGCTGCGGCCGATCCATCCTCCGCATGTCTCCCTCGTGGACGATCTGATTGCGACGATGAACGATGCTGCTTAGCCGCTCCTTGATCTCGTCTCCGTTGGCTGCGATTCCGACCGTCACCAGTTTCGTCCATGGCTTCCTGACACCGACCATGCTCAGTGCCGACTCAACACCCCGAGGAGACTGGAAAGTCACCGTAAGCAGCTTCTCGCGCAGCAGTCTCTTAAGGACAACCCAAGGCCGAGGAGCGGACTTCCTCTCCCGTTCAGCCTTCTTCTTCTTCTTCGCCTTCTTCTTCTTTGCCTTCTTCTTCGTCTCGTCGTTCGCTCGTTCGGCCCGTGCCTGCGCCTCGCGCAGCTTGTTCGTGACCGAGACGACGTCTGCGAACTCGACCTTCACCTTCTCTATTGCACCGCGCAGTTTCTTTCGGGACTGCACCGAGCGAAGTACCCGCATATGGAAGTATGCATCGACAGCAGCGACGGCAAGAACAAGGCCCTGTCGCGCGAGATCGTCGGCGCGCAGCGCGGCTAGCCCCGCAACTCCCCCTTGCGCAAGCAGGGTATCCGCACGGTCCATACACGCCGTAGCTGCATCCAGTGGCGTAACGGCCATCAGGGTGCCTCCCTCGTTTCTGTCAGTTTCGTGACGCGCGTCCGGTACGAAGGCGTTCGCTCATTCTGGGTCGCCTCGGCTACTCCGGGGCTCCTGGCCACATCTGCTTCAACTCACCCGCGATCTTCTCGACGACCGCCGGGCTGTCGATCTCGTAGAGCGGCATCAGGCGGGGCTGCGCGGGGATCGTGAACGAAACCCGGCGCTGATCGAGCTTGACCCCCTTGGTCGCCTTGATTCGGACCTTCGTGCGAAGCGTGTTCTTCTTGGGGCTCCAGCGCTCGTGATCCAGGTCGCTGAGGATCAGCCGAAGCTGCCACTTTCGGAAGGTCAGCGTGTCAGTCGCGAGCTTGGCTGAAGCCACCCGCGCGTCGGTGAGAACGCCGTACAGCAGATGGGGCTCGAAGCCCATATCTCCTCGCCGGTAGGTCTGGACCCGAGCGAAGAGCAGACTCCCTCCAACGGGCACATCGACCCACCCCGCGGCTTGCTTGCCCCCTCCGTCCTCTTCTCCGTCGTCCCCCTCGTCCTCCTCCTCTCCCTCGTCGTCGCCCTGGTCGGGCACGAAGAGCCGCCCCTGCCAGTGCTGGAGGATGTCATCGTCCTGGCGGCCCGGCCTGTTCCCGCCGGGTGGACGGACCGTGCCGCCGAGGGTTTGAAACGCAGGATCGGCCGCCATGCAGTCCTTCAGGTGGCGGAACAGGTCGCGCATCTCGCGATAGAGGTTGAGAACGGCGTGGATCGCGTGGTTGGCGGCTGTGCGGAACTCGTCGCGCGAAAGCGGCTCCGTCATTTGTCTTCCTCCACAGTGAGCCGGAGCGGCTGCCCGGCCAGCTTTCTTACAAGCACTAGGCTGGCTCGATCCATGAGCCGCCTTCGCGACCTGATCGTCGACCTTCCGACTCGGGTGACCCCGGCGAAGATCCGGTGAGCGGCCAGGCGAAACACGAGGGGGTGGTTGGCGCGTTCGACCGCGGTCGCGAGCTTTAGGGTCATCGCGTGCAGACGGGGCTGCTGTGCCGCGAGCCCCGCAGCAAGCTCGTGGTCCTGATCGCGAAGAGCGTCGGGAAAGTGGAGTGACCGCAGTGGTGCGAGTCGGGACGGACGTTGAGCGAATGCGGCGACGACGGGCTGGGCACGGGAAGCGGAATGCGGAAAGCCCCGAAAACCCGAGAGGTCTCGGCGCTCAAGGAGCCGCAGCAAGGGTCCGGCCCACATCCGGTCGCGGTGGTCGGAGCCGCGGAGGGTGACGTGCAGTTCCTCCCACGTCAGTAGGTAGAGCGCCGCATCCGGTCCCAGCAGAGTCCGGGAGAGCCTCATCTCGTCCCGCGCCTTGCGGAGCTGAGGCCCGCGAACGAGGTAGACGAGAAACCGTCGTTCCGCCCCGGCGATGGCGTCGCGGAGTTCGCTGGGGTAATGCTCAACCAACGGCGCGCGCGGATCGCAAGACCTCCACTCCCGAGCAAGCTGGTCAACAGGTTGGCCCGAGTCGAGGCCGCCGGTGTCGGACTCCTCGTCATCCTCGTCCGCCGCGCCGGAGCCACTCTTGCTGGCGAGGTACTTCGCTTCGACGACGACGAGAACCGCGCCGAGCTGGAGAACGACGTCGGGTTCGGACTCGGAGAGCCGAGGCCAGAACCAGAACCGGCACGGCTTTAGCGACTCGATGTGTGGAATCTGCTCGCCGGTCTCGGTGCGGGCACGGCAGAGCCAGTCCCGGAGAACGACGCACGCGTCGGCGACGAGCAGCGTCCCGATGACGCTACTCGTGAGCGTGTCCTCGCGCCGCTCATGGTCGAGCGCCTCGGGACCGAGCTTGCCGGCGATCTCGGCGAAGAGCATACCGGCCATCTTTCTCGGGAGTACCCCGCTGCGATACAGGACGTTTCGGCGCCGACTCATCGTAGAGTTGGCGCCGGTCTCGGAGAAGAGGGGAGGCAGAGGACATCGAAGGGCTCCGGGAAACCCCGACGCCGAGGCGCTCCTTGTCACCTACGTCCACGGGATGAGCGAGCACTACTCGATCACGGCTCCAGTGTTGCGGACACGCCGCCTGGCGCCTCGAAACGCTGATTGGAGTTACTTCGCTGCCGAGTCCACATCCGTCGAGTCGAGGCTTGCGGTAGGGGGGAGCGATCGGATAGCAAGCACTCGTCGCGCAGCATGCACGCCGCGGGTCGCGGCACGTCGTCCGAACGGTGCGCCGCCGCAACGCGGAAGCTCGAACCGCTGGCCTTCAGCGCGCGTCCGGCTGCTGGCGGGTATCGCGCGCGAGTAAGGAGGAGTTATGTCGGGTCGACCTCAAGATCGTCGCGGTATCTGGGAGTACACTCCGGTTCGGGCCTACGCTCCATTCACCCCCGCGTCGTCTCGAAGCGCCAGGACTGCCGCCGACCCAGCCACGCGGCCAGAGAGACTCACGGAACTCTCGAAGGGGGCACCCTCCGGGGTTCAGGCCGCGCTCGCCTCCAATCCGAGCGCCCCGAGTTCGCTATTGGAGGAGCTGCTCGCCTCGGACAACCGCAGAGTGCTTGTCGGGCTCGCAGCAAACCCCAAACTCCCAGCGAGCATCGCAACAGCCCTTGCCCAGCATCGATTCGCGTCAGTTCGGGGCTCCCTGAGCCGCAATGCTGCGATCTCCAAGAAGGTGCTGGAGCGCCTACTCAAGGACGACGACTTGTCGGTTCGAGCGTCTGCGCTTACCAACGCCAAGGTGACGCCGGAGCGACTCAGGCTCTTCTTCGAGCGGGATCGCTCGCTCGCGCTTGCAGTGCGACACGAGGCTCTCGCCAACCCCCACGTTGCACGCGAGAGGGTGCTGGAGTGGGCCTCGTGGGGTTTGCATCCGAACCGAATTGAGGATGTGTGGTTCGCAGAGAAGGCCCTCGTTCGCTGGCCCGGCGACGCGGAGTTGATCCAGTGCCTCGCGAAGAGTGCGCCGACAGGTCAGTTCCGAGACTGGATTCGCGCCCAGGCCGATCCGAAGTCATAGGTCACCAACGAGCGAGCCTCGCTTGGCCCCCGCCCCCTCGGACGACGCCGACGGCACTGCCGCCCTCAAGGCAGGTCTCCGGTGACGCACAGGTCGGTCGAGCGACACGGGCGGCGCCGCGCTGGTGCACCGGCGCCGCGACCGGGCGCGGGAGCGCCCGGCGAGCAGTAACGGCCAAAGACCCTCCTCGAATCCGACAGATGCCGACTCTAGCCGATCCTTGTAGACTCTAGGCATACGTCGGCCTCGCCTCATGGACCGCTGCCGACCGTCAGAGGAAGGGCCACCGATGACCGAGCCGTGGGTCTCCGTCGACGACGTCGCCGAGCATCTTGGCGTGGCGAAGGACTCAGTCTACCGCTGGATCGACAGCAAGGGGCTGCCCGCCCATCGGATCGGCAAGCTCTGGAAGCTCAAGCTCTCCGCCGTCGATGCATGGGTCGTCGGAGGGGGCGTGGGGACGGCGACGGCGCACCACCCCGCCGGTCGGCGCGCGCCGCGCCGTCAGAAGGGGGCGTCGCGGTGAGCCTGGAGAACATCGAGAAGGTGGAAGCCTCGCTCTGGCAGGCGGCAGATCAGCTTCGCGCGAACTCGAAGCTGACATCGAGCGAGTACTGCATGCCGGTGCTCGGCGTGATCTTCCTCCGGCACGCGACGAACCGGCACACCGCCGCGCTGGCGGCGATCGAGGCGGATCAGGCCGCGGGGAGAATGCCGAAGCGACCACTCCGGGAGGCGGACTTTCTCAAGCGCCGGGCGCTCATGCTTCCGAAGGGAACCCGTTACGATGAGATCCTCGCGCTACCGAAGGGCACGAACCTCGGCGCTGCGCTCATCCGCGCGATGGACGCGATCCAGAAGCAGTTCGAGCCGCTAAACGGACAGCTCCCGAAGGGCTACGACAGGTTCGAGAACACGCTCCTCGAAGACCTCCTCAAGACCTTTGACAGCACCGAGCTTCGCACTGCCTCGGGCGACGTGTTCGGCCGCATCTACGAGTACTTCCTGATGAAGTTCGCGATTCAGGGAGCGCAGGACAACGGCGAGTTCTTCACGCCGCCCTCCATCGTGCAAATGATCGTGAACGTCATCGAGCCCGAACACGGTATCGTCTTCGACCCCGCCTGCGGGTCGGGAGGCATGTTCGTTCAGTCGAGCCACTTCATCGAGAAGCTCGGCCAGGACACAACGCACAAGGTCACGTTCTACGGGCAGGAGAAGACACGCACGACCATCCGCCTCACGAAGATGAACCTCGCCGTTCACGGGCTGGAAGGGAACATCCGCGAGGCGAACACCTTCTACGAGGACGTCCACGACCTATTCGGCAAGTGCGACTTCGTGATGGCCAATCCTCCCTTCAACGTGGACATGGTCGATGCCGAGAAGGTCAAGGAGGATCGTCGACTTCCGTTCGGCCTGCCGGGTGTGAACAAGGAGAAGAAGGTCTCGAACGGGAACTACCTCTGGATCTCCTACTTCCACAGCTACCTCGCTTCCGCCGGCCGCGCGGGCTTCGTCATGTCCTCGCAGGCGTCGAGCGCGGGGCACACGGAGGCGGAGGTCCGGCGGAAGATCGTCGAGACGGGCGACGTGGATGTGATGATCGCGATACGAGGGAACTTCTTCTACACGCGCAGCGTTCCCTGCGAACTGTGGCACTTCGACAAGGGCAAGCCACGCAAGCGCCGCGACCAGGTGCTGATGATCGACGCGCGAAACGTCTACCGGAAGGTCACGCGGAAGATCAACGACTTTTCCCCCGAGCAGCTCGCGAACATCACCGCGATCGTCTGGCTCTACCGGGGCGAGAAGGAACGCTTCCTCGGTCTGCTTCGAGGGTACTTCCAGCGGGCCTGCGATGAGGCTGCGCGGATCGAAGCGGCCCTGAAGCCCTTCGACGAAGGTGTCGCGGCTGTCCGCGACTCCCTGGGCGAACTCGTGGCGGCGGTGAAGAACCTCAAGGTCACGGCCAGCGACAGCGCTGGACAGGCGATCAAGGACGCGGTAGCAGAGATCGCGGAGACCGTGACGGCGTACACGGCGGATCGCTCCGCGCTGCAAAAGGAGGCGGCTTCGTTCGTCGCGAAGGTCGGGACGAGTCTACCGACGACGAACAAGGCGCAGCATGCGTCCCGCAAGGTGTTCGACCCCGTGGCCGATCGCATCAGGGGACTGTCGAAGCAGGTGGACCTGATCTACAGGCTCCTCGCACGGGCGGTGCACGGGGCGGGGGAACTCGCGGCGGACGGCGCTCTGGCCGCCCTCGTCGATCGCCGGGCTCTCTCCAAGGGACTGAAGCAGCTCGAAGAGGTCCGCAGAGGCGCCGTAAAGCAACTCAAGGTCGCAGTCTACTACCACCGGCAGATCGCGTGGCTGCTAGATCGCTTTCCGAAGGCCGAGATCGAGCCCGTTCCGGGGCTCTGCCGGGTCGTGACCCGCAAGGACATCGAGGCGGCCGACTGGAACCTCGCACCTGGCCGCTACGTTGATGTCGCGCCCCCCGAGGTTGACGAGGACTTTGACTTCGAGCAGGCACTTCGCGACATCCACATTGAGCTTACCGACCTCAACGCGGAAGCCGTGGATCTGGCGGCGCGGATTCAGAGGAACTTCGGGGAGATCGGGGCATGACCTGGCATGCCGCACGACTCGGAGACGTTCTCACGCTAAAGAGAGGCTATGACCTCCCCAAGGGCCGCCGCGTCAACGGCGATGTGCCGGTGGTCTCGTCTTCGGGGGTGACGGGCTATCACAACGAGAGGAAGGTCTCCGCGCCGGGGGTCGTAACAGGTCGCTACGGTACGCTCGGGGAGGTCTACTACGTCGATCGGGATTTCTGGCCCCTCAACACCGCACTATACGTAAAGGACTTCAAGGGGAACGACCCGCGTTTCCTCTCGTACTTCCTGAAGAGCACCCTACGGGGGACACAGAGCGACAAGGCTGCGGTTCCCGGAGTCAACCGGAACGACCTGCATGAGCGCCTGGTCCGAATCCCGAAGGACGTGGCCGCGCAGCGCCGTATCGCAGAAGTCCTTGCTTTGTACGACGACCTGATCGAGAACAACCGCTGCCGCGTCGCACTCCTCGAAGAAGCCGCGCGGCTACTCTACCGCGAGTGGTTTGTGCGCCTTCGCTTCCCAGGGCACGAGCACACGCGGATCGAGGGAGGTGTTCCGAGCGGGTGGGAGATGAGGCGCCTTGGCACCATCGCCGATGTCAACCGGGAGACGCTCAAGAAGTCCTTCGATGGAGACATCGAGTACATAGACATCTCGGCAGTGACGCCGGGGCAGATCAATCAGACGACACGGTACGCCTTTCGCAACGCTCCTAGCCGAGCGCGTCGGGTCGTTCGGCACGGCGATGTGATCTGGTCCTGCGTGCGGCCGAATCGGCGCTCGCACGCCGTCATCTGGAATCCAGCCGCGAATCTGATCGCCTCCACGGGGTTCGCGGTCCTGACGCCGACCGCCGTGCCTACCTCGTTCCTCCTGCAAGCGACAACGACCGATGTGTTCGTGGGATACCTCAACAACAACGCCCGCGGAGCGGCGTATCCCGCCGTTCTCGCCGCGGACTTCGAGCGCGCAGAGGTGCTGGTTCCGCCCCCGCGTCTCCTCGGCAGCTTCAACGACCTAGCCGAGCCCGTGCTCGCGCAGTGCCGCGTCTTGCGCGTATTGGACGCCCGCCTCGGCGCAGCACGCGACGTTCTACTGCCCCGCCTGATGTCCGGCGAGATCGCGGTGTAGGTGCACGATGGCCTTCACCGACATCAACAGCGAAGACCGCCTTGTGCAGGAGACGGTGGCGAACCATCTCCGCGACGCTCTCGGCTGGGAGAGCGTCTGCGCCTGGAACCGGGAGGCGTTCGGGCCGACGGGCACGCTGGGGCGGGCTGACGCACGCGATGTCGTTCTCGTGCGCGACCTCCGCGCCGCGCTGGAACGACTAAACCCCGACCTCCCTGCCTCAGCGGTTGACGACGCGATCCAGAGGCTCACGCGCCACGACTTCTCGCGCTCACTACTCCAGCACAACCTGGAGTTCTCACGCTTCATCCGCGATGGCGTGCCGGTGAGCTACCGGGATCAAGACGGCCAGCTCCGCACCCCCATGGCACGCGTCATTGACTTCCGCAACCCAAGCGATCCCAGCAGGAATCGCTTTCTTGCGGTCCGCGAACTGAAGCTCACTGGGCTCCGCACGCCGAACTACAACCGCCGCGCTGACCTCGTCTGCTTCGTGAACGGCCTACCCCTCGTATTCATCGAGCTGAAGGCGGTCTACCGGAACATCCGTGCCGGGTTCGAGGAGAACTTGCGCGATTACATGGACGAGAACGTCATCGCCCATGCGTTCCATCACAATGCCTTCCTGATCGTGAGCAACGGGCACCGCGCGCGGTACGGCTCGGTCACGACCGAGTGGGAACACTTCTCGGAGTGGAAGCGGAACGACGAGGACGACAAGGGGAGCCTCGACACCGAGGTGCTCCTCAATGGAATGCTCGCGAAGGACCGCCTGCTCGACCTCGTTGAGAACTTCGTCGTGTTCGACGCCAGCAAGCCTGGCGCGACGCGGAAGGTGATCGCGAGGAATCAACAGGTGCTCGGCGTAAACCGTGCTGTGGCGTCGGTCCTGCGCCAGGAAGAGCTGAAGAAGGAGTTCCCGCCCGGCGCGCGGCTTAAGTACCGCGTCGCTGAAGTTCGCCGTGAGCAAGCCTGCGACGCCGACATGGAGGCACTCGCGCGCAAGACCGAGCCGACGAAGGTCCAGCTCGTGGAGTCCGTCCACCCCGATCTCGGCAAGCTCGGCGTTTTCTGGCACACGCAGGGCAGCGGCAAGAGCTATTCGATGGCGTTCTTCGCGGAGAAGGTGCGGCGGACCATTCCGGGGAACTTCACGTTCGTCCTCATGACCGATCGGAACGACCTCGACACGCAGATATACAGGACTTTCGTGGGGTGCGGCATTGCCGACCAACACACGCCGCGCGCGGCGAGTGGGAAAGACCTTGAGCGCCGCCTCAAGGAGAATCACCGCTTCGTCTTCAGCCTCATCCACAAGTTCAACAAGAACGTGAACCCGCACGAGCCCTATAGCACGCGCGACGACATCATCGTGATCTCCGACGAGGCCCACCGAACGCAGGCGGGGAGGCTCGCCCGGAACATGCGGAACGCGCTGCCAAACGCCTCGTTCATCGGCTTCACGGGCACACCCCTGTTCAAACACGATAACCTCACAAAGCGGATCTTCGGAACGTACGTGTCCCGCTACGACTTCAAGCGGTCGGAGGAGGATGGCTCGACGGTCAAGCTCGTCTACGAGAACCGTGGCGAGAAGCTCGGCATCGCACGGCTCGACCTCAACGACCGCATCGCCTCCGCGATCGAGGAGGCCGACCTCGACCCCGATCAGGCCGCGCACTTGGAGCGGCTACTAGGGAAGGACTACGAGGTCATCACCGCGGACGATCGACTCGACAAGATCGCCCGCGACTTCGTGGATTACAGCACGAAGCGGTGGGAGTCGGGTAAGGCGATGCTCGTGTGCGTGGACAAGCTCACCTGCGCGCGCATGTACCAACACATCCTTCCGCTCTGGCAGGCGAAGGTCGCCAGCCTCCGGGCCGCGGTTCCCGCCGAACCCGACGCCGAGCGGCGCGAACAGCTCGAAGCGCAGGCGAAGTGGATTGAGGAGACCATCCTCCAGATCATCATCAGTGAGGCGCAGAACGAGGTCGCTGACTTCAAGAAGTGGAACTTCGACATCATCCCGCACCGTGAGCGGATCAAGCAGGGCTTCGAGACGCCGGACGGCAAGCGCATCGACGTGGAGTCGGCGTTCAAGAGCCCCGAGCACCCGTTCCGAATCGCGATCGTGTGCGCGATGTGGCTCACCGGGTTCGACGTGGAGTCCCTCTCGACGCTCTACATCGACAAGCCGATGAAGGCGCACACGCTCATGCAGGCCATCGCCCGAGCGAATCGCGTTTATCCGGGCAAAGACTTCGGTCTCATCGTGGACTACAACGGGATGCTCAAGAGCCTGCGAGCGGCGCTCGCGCAGTACGCGCTCGGGGATGACGGCGCTGGCGACCAGGACATTGTCGCCCCCCTCGAAACACGCGTGGCGGCGCTCCTTGAAGCGATCGAGGAGACCGAGGGGCTCCTCATGAAGCTAGGGTTCGACGCGGCGCGGTTCATAGGGGCGCAAGGGTTCACGCGCATCCAGGGCTTGGCCGACGCGGTAGAGGCGGTCTACACCGACGACGAGTCGAAGCGGCGTTTCGAGATCCTCGCCAGGGTGGTGTTCACGCGATTCAAGGCGCTCGTGGTGGAACCCTCGGCGTTCACCTACGCCGAGCGCCACGACAACATCGAGGCTATCTATAAGAAGCTCACCGAGCGGAGGGACACCGCGGACGTGACCGCAGTCCTCAAAGAGCTGCATCGGATCGTGAACGAGGCGATTCGGGCGCACGCCGCGGCGCCAGAGGAACAGGACGAACGCCGAGTCTTTGACCTGAGCAAGATCGACCTGGTCAAGCTCCGCGACGAGTTCGCGACGAAGGCGAAGCGAAAGGCGACTGCGATCCAAGACATCCGCACCTTGGTCGAGCAGAAGCTCGCCCAGATGGTCCAGCAGAACCCGCTTCGCATGGACTATTACCGGCGCTACTCAGAGATCGTCGCGGACTACAACCGGGAGAAGGACCGCGTCACGATCGAGGAGACGTTCGCAAGACTCCTTGAGCTGGTCGAGGGTCTGGACGCCGAGCAGCGACGCGCGGTCGAGGAGGGGCTGAGTGAAGAGGAACTCGCGCTCTTCGACCTCCTGAAGAAGGAGTCCCTGACGACGGCCGAGCGCGAGGAGCTGAAGGGCGCGAGCCGGCACCTACTGGCCGAGCTGACCCGGCTCATCGAGCCCCTCGACAAGTGGACGCAGAAGGCGAAGACGCAGGCGGACGTCGAAGTCTTCATTCTGGACGAGGTTTACCGCCTCCTCCCGACGCCGCCCTACACGTCCGAGGAGAAGGACGCGGCGGCCAGGCGCGCGTACACGCACATCTGGCAACAGAGCACGAGCGGCCAGTTCCCGCGGCAGGCGAGCTGATCCGCAGCGCCGGATCACCGCCGCGACGTTCCTTCCTTCGCCGCCGCGGTGACCTGGCACCGCGAGTGGAGCTTCAGCCAAGCGCTTCAGTCGCGTTCGCGCTTGATGGGCTGGTGCGCACCGTCGGCCGGAACACTACCTATAGGGGAGGCAAGCGATGGGCAAGACGGTCGAGCCGAAGCAAGTAGACGTTGCGCGCCTGCATGAAAACCATGCGGAGATCCGCGCGGCCGATTGGCGCTCGCCCCTAATCCGGCGGCTGCTGAGATCCAAGCGCTACAGGGACGGGAATCAGGTTTTCTCCGACTCGTTTCGACCGCAGGGCGGAAACGACATCGAGAGGCAGCTCGACCTCGCGTGGGAGGGGTTGGAGAAGGACTTCAATCAGACGGTGAAGACCTACCAAGAGCCCGACCTCACGGAGTACGCGAGTCTTGGATTGGCATGCGTACTCCTGCACGAGCGAGCCGGTCTCCAGATCACCGAGGTGACGCGGCGGGGCGACAGGGCAGACTACTGGATCGGGGAGGTTCGTATGCTTGAAGTCAGTGGTCAACAGGCGGGGAATCTGGAGACCCTAAGAGACGAGAAGGCTCGCCAGCTCTTGGAGAACCCTTACAAGAACTCGGGCTTCGTGTGCGTCGCCAACTACGAAGACCGCAAGTCCTACCTCTGGTTCTTCGAGCAGGAGGGCTAGGGGTGGACATTCGCGAGATCCTCGCGAAGAAGAATGAGCTGCTCCTCACTCTTCTCGCGCTCAAGAAAGCGACGGCCAGTAGAACCAAGGTGCGGTCTCTCGCCAACCAGGTGGCCTTCTTGGAGGGGCTTCTGGCCGAGCACTGGATCGAAGCTGGCAAGCCCGAGATTGCCGCCCGGAACGTGATGAGCCAGGCGAGTTGTCTCCTCGACACACGCCGACGCGGCGAGGCGGGCCGTGTTCTCCGGCGGGTGCTGAGACTGGGTCTGTCGGAGAAGCTCAACGCGTACATTGAACGTGAGTTCCAGAAACCGCTCGCCGAGGCCCATAGCTCTCGAATCCCCACCGCTGCGCCGCGCATCCGAGGAAACACGAAGCTGCGGAAGCCCCAGGTTCTTTCCTACGAGGAGTCGCTCGCGCACTTCAAGGACAGCGGCGAGCCGGCAATCATCCAGCTACCCGTTGGCTGCGGTAAGACCGGGGCGATGTCGTTGGCTCCCTTCGGCCTCTCTTCTAGCCGTGTCCTGGTCTTGGCTCCAAACGTCACCATCCGCGAGAACCTGGCTGCGAAGCTGGACTACGCCAAACCTGAGAGCTTCTGGAGAAAGACCGGGGTCTTCGCCAACGGCGCCGCCCCGGTCGTTGCCGAGCTATCGGACGGTGCGACGGATCAAGACACGGACACCGCCGACGTGGTCGTGGCCAACTACCAACGACTCGTCGGAAACTCGGACCGTATCGAACACTTCGCCGCCGACTACTTTGATCTCATCCTCGTGGACGAGGGACATCACAACATCACAGGCTCATACCGGACGATCTTCGAGCGCTTCCCGCGTGCCCGAAGGCTCAGCTACACCGCGACGCCAATCCGGGCCGATGGCCATCCCGTCGAGGGGAAGCGCATCTATCGATTCCCGATTGCCGACGCTATCCGAGAGGGCTATGTGAAGGATCTAGCGTCTAGGCGACTTGAGCCCACGGAGATCACTTTCGTCTACAAGGGCGAGGAGAAGAAGCACAGCCTCGCAGAGGTAGCAGAACTCCGAGAGGAGGACTGGTTCAGCAGGGGAATTGCCCTCTCCGACGAATGCAACGTGAGCATCGTGGACGCGTCCATCCAGTGCATGAGGGAGCTGCGCGAACGGGGGACCGAGAGGCACCAGATCATCGGTGTGGCCTGCGGCGTTGACCATGCGAAGCGGGTCCGCTCTCTCTACTCGGAACGTGGTCTTCACGCTGCGGTCCTCTTTAACGAGATGGACAAGGCCGAGCAGGCGCGCGTGAAGAGGGAGTTGGAGGACGGCAGCCTCGACGCCATCGTCCAGGTGATGATGCTGGGAGAGGGCGCAGACTTTCCAAGACTGAGCGTCGCGGCGATTTTTCGACCGTTCAGGCATCTAGTTCCGTACATCCAGTTCGTTGGGCGGATCATGCGGGTGCTTAAGCAGGACGCGCCTGGCCACCCCGACAATCGAGGATACGTGGTCTCTCACGTCGGGCTGAACGTCGACCGCTGGTGGAAGGATCTGCGAAAGCTGGACGAGGACGATCAAGAGTTCTTCGAGTCCATGGCCCACGGCAGTCTTGACCCGCAGAGTGATGGCGATGGCTCTTCGCCTCGTCGTCGCTTCACGCCCGACATGACCGTCCTCCAAGAGACGATCGAGTTCTTCGTTCAGGAACGCTTCCTTACCGAGATCAGCGAAGCACAGGTCGACGACTTGATTCGGACGATGGACCTACGGGGGCTCGACTTTGCGGCTCTTGGTGTGGGCAGGGACGAGTTGGTCAACCGACTCACGGAGGCTAGCGCGAAGGCCACATCGAGAGGCACGTTCACCGCGATCCCCGTCAGCCCCCAAGAGGCTCGCAAGCAGGCGAGGCTTCGACTCAACGAGAGAGAGAAGTCGGCAGCGAGTCAGCTCGTCCGCCAACTCGGTCTGAGCGTCGTTGGACGCGAGTTGTCGAAGAGGCGCACGGGTGCCGGGGCGCAGAACAACCTCACGACAGCTATCATCCTCGTGAAGTCCAAGGTCAATGAGTCGCTGGGCATCAGCGCCCAAGAGCGTGACCTTCTCACCGAGGAAGAATGCAAGAAGGCGCACGACACCATCGACGACATCGTGGACCAGCTTGCGGACGAGCTGAAGCCCAACGATGGATAGGAGGCTTCCGTGGCTAGAAGAAAGCAGCTAGTCGTCTCCTCGGAGGTGAAGCTGGCCAAGAGACTCCGACCCTGCCACCACAACAAGAAGGGGCACCAGATCAAGAAGGGCGAGGTCGTCCTCGAAGTCCGGCACGGGATGGGCACTAAGGGGTACTGCTTGCCCTGTGCTCGGGAGATGCTCACCGCGGCTGAGGAGACCTTGCAGGGGCTGAGGGCTGATCTGGCACGCTTCCTGCCGGCGTAGCGAACGAAGAAGCGGGCCTTGTACGATTCTGCCGATCGCCGGCCACAGAGGTCAGCACGAGCGCCTGCACCGCGCAGCAGGAGCACTTCCTGCGTACCGCGTGAGGGGCATCGAGCGCAGAGCGAGGGAGCAAGGCCGGACCCTAGACATTGGTTTCTCAAACTCGATGCCGTAAGTCCCCTTCTTCCGTGCCGATCGACGTAAGTAGGACGTTTGCGAGCGCAAGATCGGCCACGCCCGGCCACACATGGCGCCCCGCCGCGCTGCTGAGGTAGCGTGTCGCGCTCGGAGGCCCGCCATGCCACCCGCCCACATCCGCCTCCCTCACGCCGGACGCGACCACACCGTCGCCACGCCGCTCTTTGTCGCGGTGTGGCGCGTGATCGTCGACGCGTTCGCTGGCGGGCCCGCTGACTGGCGGACGTTGGCCCTCCCGAGGCACCACCGTCGCTGCACCCTCGCGCAGCAGCTTTCGGCCGACCGCGCCCTCTCCCTCGACGTCCTCCTCCGACTGCTCGCGCCGCCGTCCTACCGGAACACGATGCAGGCGACCGGGCAGTTCATGGCCGCGAACGGCGACGTTGTGCAGGACGACGAGACGCGGACGGCATCGGGCCGTACGGTCAAGGCGGCCCGCCTTTCATCCGCAGCCCTCGCGGCCTGGGACGAGCTGCCCGAGCAGGAGCGGGAGCGCCAGCTCCTCGTCGCGTGCGCGCTCATCGATGCCGACGTCGAGGCCGAGACAGACGGACGCGCCGAGCTGCTTGGGCTGGAGATCACGGAGCCCGCACCGCGTCCGCTGGCCACCGCCCCGGCATCCTCGCCCAGCCAGACCCGCGCCGACTTCGTCCGCGTACTCGTCGAGTGGATCGAGCGGGAGCCCTTCCAGCCGCGGTACCGGCGCAAGTCGTTCGGCCCGCCAGTAGTTGGGTGGGGCTCGCGGCTCGCCGCCTACTTCTGGCCGACACCGGCCGTGGGCTTCGCGCAGACTGCACGCACCCTTGCCCCGCTCCTTGCGGAGGCAAAGAGGCTCGCGGACGCCCTCGGCGACGACGATTGGAGCGAAGCGGACGGCCGCGGGGCGGTAGCGTTCGCCCAAGCGGTCTTCTCTTGGGGTGGAGTCCCGCAGCCGAAGCCCGCCCCGGCGACGGTCGCGGCTGTCTTCCGTAGCGCCCTCACTGGACGCGAGCACGCGGGCGCGCCGATGAACTCGGGCTGGACGAAGGTGGCGGCCTTCGCGACCGCCCACCTCGAAAGCGAGGCGGAGGGGGTCGTCCCCCAGGTCATCTGGGATAGCCGCGTCGCGACCGCCGTGACGTTTCGGCTCGACGAGCTGCTGCACCGCGCCGAGCGTCGAGACCCCCGCGTACTGTTCCCAGGCGTTGGCACCGTCAGTGGGCGGGGAGGAACCAGGCCCCGCTCGTTGTTGCTGCGCTGGCCGTCGGGCTACGGGCGCTGGGACGCACAGTTCGCGGGAAGCGAGCTGGTCGCATCCGTTCGGGACCGCCTCAACGAGAGCGGCTCGGTGATGGCGGAGCCCGATGGCGGAACGGCGCCATGGTCCGTACGCGGAGTTGAGATGGTGCTGTTCATGGACGGGTACTAGAGCGAGGGCGTCCGCGCGCTCGGGCGATGGACTGGCCTGGAGCCGTCGCTTGGCTGCCCCGCCCGCCGGCTACTCGAACTGCTCCAGCTCGACCTCGTGGGAGAGCACGGCCTTCGGCTGCCGCTGCCTCAAGATCCACCCCGTGTTAGCGGCGGCGTGAATCCGCGGGATTTCGGCGTTCAAGTCGGCGGTGAGAACCCGCACCCGCGATGGCGGTCTGGCTGGAGCGGAACAGAGTGTCGCGAACGAAGCGCCGTCGTGGCCGGCGCTTGACGAATCCGAGCCGCAGAAACGCGCCGCCCTCGTGGTCACACTTCGCGCAGCCGCTTCTCGGATCCTGCGGTCCGCGCGGAGCAACGGCGGCGACGATGCGTCGAGGCGAAGGACGATGATGCGTGACATCGCCACGAACTTCGCGCTCGCTCCCTCGAAGTCGCTCTCGACGCGCACGCTGACGCGTAGCTGCCTTCGCTCTCCCTCGCGCGGTCTGCTGGTAGCGTCGAGCTGCCTCGCGGACGCTCTCGCGTCGAGCGGCGTCTCGACACGACTCCGAGCAGTACCGCTGGCCGCGGTCACAGGTCCGGCAGATGCGAGCCTGCGCTCTACATCGCGCGCATAGGAAGAGGCGATCGGTGTCGGTCTTCATCGCGTGCATCTTCTCGCGGAACGGCTGCCCATCAAGAACCAGAGCCACCGTTCGTCTACGACGAGGGAACCAGAGCCACGTGGAACCAGGTCCAGGTCGCCGTCGCCCGGCGCGGACGCGGATCCTCGCCGCCGAACCAACCGCCGGAATCACGCGGATTCAGACCGCCGTTGACACCCCGTCTTCGTCTCGACTCCGTCTTCGGGGAGCGTGACGTCGGCGGCCTCAAACGCAGCCCGGACCTTCGCTGTGAGTGGGCATGGGCCGAGCAGGCGGGGCCAGCGCCGAGGGGGTCCGGCCCTGGGCGTGGCACGGCCAATTGTGAACCTCAGGTCTCCTCCTCAGGCTGACCTGGATCCCTACGAAGGTAGTCGACGAAGGCTCGGCCCGACTCGGTTACGAAGAAATACTCCCCTAGAGGATCGCCGGATTCGATTGCCGCGACGGGCGAGATGAGGCCGAGTCCGGCCAAGTTCTGAATCAACGGGTCTTGCATGCTCTCGGGCTCGCCCCGCTCCCGCAAGACAGCTTGGAGGTCGCCGAGGTAAAGGCGGTTGGGCTCTTCCCATTTGGGATCATGCCGAACGCGGCTCACCACGACGGTCTCGATCTCGTCCAGTTGGTCCAGCCGGCGGCGCAGCGTCGCCTCTGCATAGCGAGACCTTTCGACTCCGATGGCGCCAGGCGCAGCGGGAGCGCCCTCCGCGCCCTCAGTGTCGGAGGCGAATGCTCCCTCGAACGCGCTACGGATTTCGACGAAGTCGAACACGTTTCTCGTCCACAGGTCTTGGATAACGCCCTTGCCGCGCTGCGCTGCATCCAAGAGCCGGAGAAGAACGCGGTATAGCTGCATGAAGTCGCACTGAACGCGCAGGCCTTCTCGCTGAGTGGACAGAAGTGCCAAGCTGCCGATGTATTGGATGTCGATGATCTTTACGATTCCATCCAGACCTACCAGGATGTTCCCCTCGTGAAAGTCGAGGTGCGTGAGACCATTCGCGTGGATCGCTTCAAGTCCACCCAGCAGTGCCTCGCCGATTCTGCGGATTTCTGCCGCGTCGTTCAGCCCACCAGCGAGAACGTCGTCGAGAGTGCGACCATCGACGTACTCCATGACCACGGCGTCCGCGTCCTCACCAGTCTCAGGGTGCGCGACCTCGGCTAGTTCGTGAACCGTGGCTACGCTAGGGTGGTTGACGCGAGCAAGCGCCTTAGCGTGACCGAGCGCGTCACACACCTGCTGCATCGCAGGCTTGATGAACTTCACGGCGACCTCGCGACCCAACAGCGTGTCGCGTGCGAGCCAGACCTCCCCAGCGGCCCCCTCCCCTAACCGCTTCTGGAACTCAAGGTGTCCGGTGGCGATAGACGGCTCTCCATCGATAGTGTCGGCTCCAGTCTCTGCGTCATGGGCCTCAGGATTGGACGCAGGCCTGGAGGCCGCGCGAGGCGGACCACCCTCTAGGGCTTCGAGAAGGGGCCGAAACTCGTTCAAGAGGAACTCCCGACGCTCCGCATACTTCTCGAAACGCGGCTTGATGAACGCCCAAAACTGACCGAGGTTGCGGCACGTTCGGACAAAGCGCGGAACATGTTCCTTCAGATCCGACGCTCCCGCGAGAATCTCGCGGAGCCGGCGATACTCGGCGTCGCTCTCGATCCCACCGGTCGCGCGAGAGATCAACAAGTTCTGCAAGCTCTCTGCCTGCTCAAGCAATTCGTCGCGACGCTCAGTCACAGTACGTTCCCGGTGGCCCAATCGGTTGCTCGAACTGGATCTTGGTGTAGTCGCGCTCGCTGAGGTGGAACGGACCGAACTCGCAACGGGTCTCGTTGATCATGGACTCCTTCAGGCTCGTCAGCAGGTGGGGCTCGTGGTCCCTGCCTCCGCCCTCGCGCACGACTCCCCCTTCGTTCCGTCAAGCCGACCGGCCAATTGTCGTCCGCGTGCCCGTCGGCCGCCACCACGCGCTCCAGCCGCGCCGCGTCGGCCACCGACGACTCAGCCTGGTGTAGCACGGAGGGGCCGCCAGGCCGATTCCGACGAGGCGGGGAGGGCGTCCCAGCCTCGCCTTCGTCGCTTGGGCTACACCGGCTGGCACGCCGCCCCAGTCCAGAGCGAGTCGATGAACGCGATGGGGTTGGTGATGTCAGAGAGCACGATCGAGACGTCACCTCCACTCGTGCGGGTGTGGCGCCGCACGCCCTGCAAGGCGCCGACGACCGCCACCGGGAACGGCGGGACGTTGACGATGACATGGAGCCCGCTCCCGTCCGACGGGTACGGCGACGGGCGAGCGAGCTGAGTGCGATCTCGATCTTTGAGGGGATCGTGATCACGGAAATCGAGGGGTTCCCGATTCCGGTTCCCGTCCGCCCTTAGGGAGGGGGGAATCGGGAATCGGAATCGTTCAGCCGGTAGCCTCCGCGCGCCTTCATGATGCGTCTCTCGTCGCGGAGCCGGGCGAGCCCGGTGCATCCCTCGGCGCCAAGAAGTGTGGCTGGCGCCGCCCGAGCGGGCCTGGGAACAGCAGGCCCCACGAACTCGAAAGTCCGCGGGGCCTGCACCTTGCCATGCCTTGCCTCGCCATGCCCTGCCTTGCCATGCCTTTGGGGGCACCGAAGTCCGGTGTTGCCCGGTGGGCAGTAAGGCAACCGCTCCGCGTCGTGCGGACCGCGGAACGGTGGGCTTTAGGCCGGGTCACCGCAGAGGACGTTACGCGCCTACGCGCACCCTCCAACCGCGCTGCCCCTACAAGGTCTGCCTTCGTTATACCCGTCTGCCGTCGGCTCAGACGGGCACGTAGGAGATCGAGATCGCACGCAGCCAGGAACGCCCGCTCCCGCGGGCGACTGGAGGCATCGGAAGGAGGACCAAAGTGCGGACGAGCAGCAACAAGATCGCGGCCCGTGGCGGTGAGGTTGAGATCCGGGTCATCTACCGCCCCGCGCCGGGCGACGACGACGTGGACCTGGTCGAGGTGCTAGCGCGACGGGTAGCCGCGCGCTTGGCCGACGAGCTGGGGCTCCGGGAGCCCCGTCCCGTCGCCGACGCCGATGCGATCCTCTCCGCGGACGAGGCGGCGGCCCTGGCGGGCGTGACCCCACGGACGCTCCGGCGTTGGATCGCCAGTGGGCGACTGCGGGCCGGACGGACCCACGTCGCGGGTAGCGGGCGCGTACGTGTCCGGCGGGCGGACGTCCTAGAGGCGATCGGGTTGGGCGGCGACACGCGGAATCCTCGTCAGCGCTGACGGGCGGCATGGCCCCTCATGCGCGGCTTGCGCGAGACCCAAGGCGAGCCTACCGTCTGCTCAACCAACGAAGAGCAGAGGCAACCGTGGCAAAGAAGCGACGCGGCAGTCGGAGCAGGACGGGGTCGCGTCGGCGCGTTGACCAGAGCGTTCGCCCGCACCGAAACCGTGGTCGGAGTCGCGAAGCCGTCTACGCGGAGGCGCATCGGTGGCGCCTTGCGATGGCGGAGGTAGCACGGGAGCAGGGGTTGACTCTCGCCGACCTGGTACCGAGTCCTGCCCACAGATCGCCACGCCTTCGCCTTCTCGCCGAAGAGGTCACTCGTCGGGTCGGATTCGAGGTCAGAACTCACAGCATCAGAGCCCTGCTGCTCATAGAGCCGGACCTCGTTGCGGCCTACCTCGATGGTCGACCGCCGACGCCCGAGCAACGTCGCGAGACCGCGGTGCGCAAGCAGCGGTCGTCGATCCTCCGCACGCTCCACCCGGATCGGCAACCGGAGCCAGCGCCGGAACCGACCTCGTCCTTCGCGAGCAATCCACACGAGATCCTACAAGAACTCAATCAGCTCGTGGAGGCGACGGAGTCGGCGAGCCGCCAGCTTCAGCGCGCGATAGCGCGGATACGGCCGATGCTGACCGGGCTTGCAGAGGCGAGGGCCCTCCTGAAGGAGGTGCGGCTTCGGCTATGCGGCGAGCCAACCGCAGAAGTCTCGGCCACCGACGGGAGGAGCTGATGAGTCGAGAGGGGAAGCGTGACAACGTTCAGGGGATGCGAGAGCTTGCCGACCGATACGCGGCCGAGCTGGACGCCCAGTTCCAGACCCTCAACCACTTCGCCAACCATGCCGGTGAGATCGGGCGGGCGCACGAGTACTTCCTGCGGACGATCCTGCGTCGCTTCCTGCCAGCGAGGTTTCGAGTCGGGACGGGGTTCATCGCTTCCCCGAACAGGACGTCGCCCCAACAGGACGTGCTGGTCTACGACCCGGCGAAGTCGCCGCTGCTCTTCGAGGCCGGCGATCTCGTCGTCGTGGACGCCGAGGCCACGGCAGCGGCAATTGAGGTCAAGTCGGAGCTTTCTGGCTCGCGCCTCAAGGATGCGTGCAGGAAGCTCCTCAACGAGATGGCCTCCTCGGGCGGACAGACATTCCACGGGCTCTATGCGTGGGATAGCTCAAGTCTCGGCGTGTGGATTGAAGCGGCATGGGACATCGTCCGAGAGCGGGCAAAGGAGACCGGACGGCATCGATTCGACTTTCCCGTAGTCTACGTACGAGATCGATTCCTGCTCTTCCCGAACCACGACGGGAACTGGTGGAGTCCCCCTTTCCGCGTGCTCCGAGTGGAGGAACACAGCGAAGGGGCGGCGCTCCTGGGGTTCATCGGGATGCTCTGGTTCCGGCTGCAAGAACATCGCGTGGACTGGCCTTGGTGGCTCGATGGCTGGTCAGAGGAGCTGAAGTCACTGGAGATGATCGAGTGGCCTGACGACATCAAGAAGGCGATGCAGGCAGAGCACCCTGACGCCCCGGCTCCCACAGAGACAACCTGCTCCGTGCCGGAGACTGCTGGCACGGCTCCAGGCAGGTCCGACGCCGATGCCTTCCGGCGTGCCTACGAGGTGCTGGAGTCTCGCATGGCGCAGCTCGCCGAGTCCGACGGCGACCTCTACGTCCCCAACGTGGCGCCGACGAGACCGGTGGACTTCGTCCTGATCTGCATGGAGCCTTCTTTCGGTCACTGGGCGTCCATTGAGGAAGCGCGGGCCCAACTCCAAGACGGGTTTCGCAACTTCTTGTATTCGATCGGGGACTTCATCCTCCACTACTGCGCGCGGAACTACCTCTGTCGCGAAAGGCGGGCGTTCCACCTCACCGACATGTCGAAGGGGGCCATGCTCGTGAAGAAGGCGGGAGAGGCGAGGAAGAAGCGCTACGCGCGGTGGCACGCGCTCCTCGTCGACGAAGTGCAGCTCGTGGCGAAGGACGGAGCCCGCGCCATCGCCGTCGGCTCGGTGGTGAAGAAGCACCTAGACAAGCACGGCCTCCCGGTTCCCGTGAGCAAGGTGCTGCATTACTCAGTTCAGGCACGACTCGCCCGAAACAAGGGGATCGCGGGACACGAGGCCGCCTACGAGGACTTCCGGGGCTCCGTGTCCTTTCGAGACATCGTTGCCGATGCCACCGAGGTCTTGCGCGCGTCGGGCATCCCGGACGCCCTTCAGGAGGAAACCCTGGCGCGTCTGAAGCGCAGCAAGTTCACCGACTCGGAGGAGAAGCTGATCTTCAACTACAAGCTCGCATTCGAGTCGCTGGCGACCGAGACCGCGTAGCATCTGGCGTCACTTCGGAGCCACTCGGACTAGGTGCGCGTCGGCGGCGAGTGCCGCGGAAACAGACCAAGCGGGCCGCAGATGCCCACGCGACCCTCGCCCAGATTCTCATACGCTCGAATGTCGCCATCCTGAGAGACAACCAACGCCCGAGTGCCGCGAAGCCGGGCACACACACGGCCAGCGGAGCGGTGCCGTGTTCCAAATTGACGCGGGTCAAACGGGCCCAAGTCAGTCAACGGATACCTCGGCGCCACCTCCCTCCACGCAATGCCTGAGTCGGAGTGTGAGAGGATCTCCGTAGCGAACCCCACGGGCTGAAGCGACTGGTCGAGCACAACGCAGCCGTCCGTCTGAGAGAGCCTGAACACCAACTCGACGAAGTCGTCGATCGCCTGCGCTTCGCGATGTAACCTCGACCGTTGTTCCTCTGATCTGGGGGGCGTCCGAAGGAGTCGCCAGGCGCAGTGCGCCAAGCGCGGGCTAGGTCGAAGTCGGTGACCAAGTGCGAGTTCGCCATCGATGTCTCGGCCGTCTAGTTCGTCATCGAGAACCAGAAACGCTGCTCCGTGGGCCGCTTCCGCCGCGCGGCCAAGGAGGATCGCAAGCGCGTCTTGGACGACTTGCCGAAACCTCTGTGGCTCCTCCGCCTGAAACGGCAGTTTCCTCTTCGTTGCCCAGCTCATCGCGTTGCCAATGATCTGGCTGAACGTCGCGGTCTCGGTCACATCGGGGACGTCGGAGTAGAGGCGCAAGCCTCGGAGTCGGAGGATTGCGCGTCGCCCAACCCGCAAGTCACTCACTGTGAGTTCGCCCGGCCCGGACACGGAGAGGAAGAGCCCCGATCGGGTTCCGGTTCTGCTGAAGGAGGGCTCCTCCGTGAGGATCATCCGCGTGCTCTCGACACGCTCGAAGCCGAGCGCTTCGAGACGCCGTCCCTTTCGACCTCGGACAACGAGAGCGAACGGTCGCGGAGGCACCGCTGGTGCGAGCTTGCGCAGCGATTCGACGGAGAGAGGAAGGGGCTTGTCGAACCCCATATCGAGCGAGTTGTCCGCCTCGAACCCGACTCGGATGTGGACAAGGAACCGGGGGAAGCGGCCTTCCTCACCCTGCATGCTCACCTCGTAGAGCAACTCGACGAGCCGACGAAGTGCCGCCTCCGTTGCGTCGATCTGGTGCTGCTCGGTCGCGTCTGTTAGCTCGTACCGGAGCGCCTTCACGATCGAGCTAGGTCCAGTGACCCTTGGGCCGCGCCTATCCGCCATCCGCTTCTCCTAGAGCCGATCGAGCGAGAGCGTTCAGTCGCTCGATGGTAGACGCCCGTGCAGGAGCCCGCTCACACAGATCGAAGCATCTCTCGCGCTCTCTGGCGCGCCGAGCACTGTTCGGGGGTTCCGGTGTGCAGGACGCGCCCATCACGGCCCACGTGACGATCGTCTTGGCGCGCTATGACCCGCTCGCCCCATCCGTGGACTCGATCGTGCGATGGGCGGCAACCTGATCCCCCTGGAGGCCGTTGTGCCGCTCAACCTGCGCGACCACAGCCGCGGCGGCATCGAGGCCCTGGCGAGCTTCGGCCGCTGCAATCCGCTTGCCTGCGTGCGCCGTCCGGTTGCGAAGCTGAACGAGGTCGGTGAAGCCCTTCCACGCCGGCCCCAGCGCGGCGGCCAGGTCGTCGCCGGTCAGCGCCGAATAGACACGTCGGACTCGCTCGTTGCTGAGCGAGCACGAGAGCATCAACGCGCGGACTGGCTTCTCCAACTCCGGGACGTTCTTCGACGCGAAGCCCTTGGCGATGGCCCGGCTTGCGACCACCTCGCATGCCGTGCTCGCGAGGATCACGGCCACTCCGAAGTCACCGTTCCCAAAGTGCCGCTCGGCCGACTCCAAGAGCGTGGACCAGTGCCGCACGACGGACGCAACCGCTTGGACCTCCAAGGCGAGCCCGGCAGGCGGGGACGAGATCGAGACGGAGACCTCGTGTGCTCGGCCTTCGCCGCCACAACTCGGGCATGGTCCGCGTGGGACTCCGGCGAGATCAGCTTGGCAGTGGCGACAGCGCGTGCTCACGGCGTTACTCCTCCGACGGAGCGGGGTCAGCGGCCAACGCCGGGTCGCGCAGCCAGGCGTTCCCGCCCTCGTAGACCCGCCGCGCCCGGATGAGCGCGTCGGTATGGTAGCCCCGAACGAACAGGCGATACTCGGGCGCCATGTCGGGCGGAAACTCGATGGTCCGGCTGACGGCGGCAGCGAACTCGTTGCAGGTCTCGATCGTCCGCCACACCGCGAACGCGACCGCGCGCTGCAATGCCACGACGTTCTCGTTGTAGTCGTCGTCAGGCTTCCAGATGCCGAAGGACTCGAACGCGCGGAAGGGCTTGAAGACGCCGAAGCCGCGGGGCGTTGCGAGGACGAGGTCGACGCCGTCCCGTCCGCCTCCGTGGATGACGCTGTCTCGGTAGTGCATCAGCTCGCGGAAGAACGGACCGGCGTCGCAGTAGAAGCGCGCGAGCTGCTCTGGGAGTGCGAACTTCTCGATGAGCTGCGCCGCGGTGATCAACTCCTCGCGGCCGGAGAGCACCATCGGTCGGAATGACTTCTTCAGTGCGCGCTTCCGACTGTTCGCGGTCTCGTCGTGAAGCCGGATGGTCTGCCAGAGCCGGGCCACGATCTCTTGGAGGATGTCGAAGAGACTACGACACACGACGAAGATGTACTCGACCTCGGTGACCACGAAGCGGGAAACGCCGGGGATGTGCTTGGCGTCGTCCCCTCCTTCGCTGCACTCGAAGAAGTGCTCGATCTTGGCGAGGGACGCGGCGAGGTTGTGGATGTCGTCACGCAGGCTGCTGATCCAATGGCGCACCCGCGGCCAGCACGCGCGCTTGTGCATGAAGTCGAGGAACGGGATGTCGAGATCGGTTTCGGATTCGGCGACGCGGCCGAGGTAGTCGGCCTCGGCAGGCTCCCCTCCGGCCTTCATCTCCATCAGGCCGCCCTTCGTGTTGGGCAGCCACATTCGGAAGCGAGAAGCCGTGTCGTCCCACACCGACAGCAGGAACGGCACGCGGCCCTGAAGCTCGTCGAGCTTCACGTAGGGCAGCTTCGCCAGTTCCTTCTGTGCGATCGTGAATCCGCTCATCGGTGCACACTCCGGCGGGATGATCCATCGGCGCCGTGTCAGATGTGGGCACACGAGCGCGGCCAGGGCTAATCCGCTTGCATCGCGTGACCTCGGTAGCTCAAGGAGCCTGTCATCCGAATGCCGCGCTGCGCTGGGCGCTGACGGTGGGCGAACGCGACGGGCGCACTTGGCCGAGACCGGGCTCACGACCACTCGTGCCTCCAGCGGCCGGCGCTGGCCACGGAGTCTACGGATCACGTTCGTGAGCGCGTGGCGATGTCCCGCGCGACAATCAACCGCGTCGGCGTAGTGCTGATGGACGAGAACGTTAGCACTCTCCGCGCGCACGGCTTTCATGGGACAAGGGGCGCGAGTCCATCGAGCGAGTCATCGGATCGGTCAATCCACCGGCGGGCCCAGAGCGGCCCAGCGGGTTTTTTCCCTTGCTCCGTAAGTCCCGTAGATTTGTCTGCGTCGGCCTCCGCAAAAGGACTTACGTGCGCGACGTGAGTTGGAAGGGCCGTCGGCCGTGGGGTCGAAGGAGCGGGCGCGCCGACGCACTCGGATGCTGGGTATAACCGGGGGGAGTAGGAGCCACGACATGACCGATTCGATGAAGGTACTCAAGGACGTCGAACTGCCCCAGCCGTGCCCGAAGGCCGCTCATCTGCACCGGATCGCCTTGGAGCAGGCTGTGTCGAGGCGCGCCAGCTCTTCACCGCACACGGAGGACGTGAGCATGACCGCGCTCCTGCTGGCCGCTCTGCGGACGCATCGTCCGCCGCTCCCGGCGCCTGTAGGCCGCCCCACGCCCTCGTCGCGCGTTCGCGCGCTGGGTGGTGGGGCGCCGGGAGGCCGGTTGTGCAAAACCCAGACAACGAGAAGAGGAAGCGTCGCGGTAGGCAAGGCGAGGACGCCGCTGCCAAGCCAACCGACCAGACGCCCCCACCCTCGCCCGAGTCCGAGTTCGAGTCCGAGGACGCAACCTTGGAAGGCGCGCACGGCGACCTTGGCGAAGAGCGCGCACGGGATGCGGACGGCCCCAAGACTGGCTCGAATCGCAAGTCACTCGATGACCGGCGGACGGGCCTCATCCGACTCCTCGCGTCGGCGTATCGCCGACTGCGTTTGAAGAGTGGCGGTCCTAACGAGCGTCCAGCATCAGTAGACTGAGGCAGGAGGAACGACGTGGCGACGGATGGAACGACTCTGAGGTGCGGTCTGCTCACGAGGGTCTCGACCGACGGCCAGGCACGAGATCCAGAGGGCAGCCTAAAGTCCCAGCTCCAGCGTCTACGCACCTACATCGAGACGCGGCGGGCGTCTGGCGTCGTGGTCGAGGAGGTGAAGACCTACACCGTCCCAGAGGGAGTCTCGGGTAAGACGCTCAGGCGAAAGGACATCGAGGAGGCCATCTCCGACATCGAGGCGGGCAGGATCAACGTCCTCATCGTGACCGAGCTGTCCCGTCTGAGCCGCTCGGTCCTCGACTTCCTCAAGTTCGCCGAGTTCCTCGATCAGCACGGCTGCGGCCTCGTGAGCCTCAAGCAGCAGTTCGACACCACGACGCCGCACGGAAAGCTCCTCGTTACGGTCTGCGTCGCTCTCGCGCAATTTGAGCGCGAGCTTACATCGGTGCGCACCTCCGAGAACATGCGGGCGCGTGCAGAACGCGGCCTGTACAACGGCGGCTGTCGCCTTCTCGGTTACGACCCGAACCCGGACGAGAAGACCCGCCCGTGCATCAACGAGCAGGAGGCCGCGATCGTTCGGCTCGCCTTCGACCTCTACGAGGAGATGGCTTCGGACACGAAGGTCGCCGATGCGCTCAACGAGAAGGGCTACCGCACGAAGTCGTACACGAGCAGGCGGGGGCATGCGAAGGGCGGCCGGCCTTGGACGATCAACGCCGTCGCGAACATGCTCAATAACGCGACCTTTGCGGGCCTGCGCGAGGTGAACAAGAAGAAGAAGGGGAAGGACCAGTCCGCGCTGAGTGAGCGCGACCGCTACCGCGTCGTGCAGGGCGTGTGGGAGGCGATCATCGCGCCGGAGCAGTTCGAGCGCGTGCAGAAGATCCGCGCCGAGAACGCGCGGACGAAGCGGAGCATCGCAACCCCAACGCGCCATAACTGGGTGCTCAAGGGCATCCTGGTGTGCGACGAGTGTGGCACCACATTGGAGCCCTCTTGGGGCACAAGCCAGTCCGGCGAGGTCCACTATTACTACCGTCACAGCCGTCGCGCGCCCAAGAGCTGCAAGCTGCGGCGGTCGATCCCAGCACGCGAGGTCGAGAAGCTCGTCCTCGAACGGCTGCACTATCTCGGTGAGCACATTGGGATCGTCGAGGAGATCGTGGAGACGGCGACGGGCGCCCTCCACAACGAGGTCGGCGAGGTGCTGCGGCGCCTCCGCGAGCGGCAGGCCAAGCTCGCCAAGCTACAGACGCAGGCGGACGGCTACCTCCAGCTCGCGCTGGCCCTCCCCGACGACCAACGCCGCGAGTTCTTGGAGCCAAAGCTCGCCGCGATCCGAACCGAGAAGGCCCAGACCGAGAGCGAGGTCGCGCTCCTCGAAGCGAGCTACGCCGAGCTGCGGACCAATTCGCTTTCCGCGACCGACCTCCAGAAGGCGCTCCAGACGTTCGACGCCCTCTTCGAGCAGCTCGCGCAGCATGAGCAGCAGGAGCTGCTGCGCTACCTCGTGGATGAGGCCCGGATGAGCGCGAGCTACATGACCCTCTCCCTCTACGGGAAGGCGTCGGCCGAGCGCATTGCCCTGGCGCAGAAAGAGAAAGGGGCCGGAGAGAAAGTGTTCTCTCCGACCCCTGCTTGTCTCCCCGGGCTGGACTCGAACCAGCAACCTAGTGGTTAACAGCCACCCACTCTACCAATTGAGCTACCGGGGAAAGATTGTCTGCTTCTCGGGACGCGGTGCAGCATCCAGCCTGCGATTCGCGTCTCGATGATAGCGGCGGTAGGACTCGAACCTACGACCTAGGGCTTATGAATCCCTCGCTCTAACCAACTGAGCTACGCCGCCTCAAATGACTTCGAGCGCAACACTATACCAATCGCTGCAGGTGTTTCAAGCGATGCGGGGCCCCGCTGCGGTGGGGCGCTCGCCGGGTCGGGTCGTTCTCGGCTAGAATGCGCATCGTTCGATTCGGTGGTGGTTTGGAGCCGGCCAGGGCCGGGGATCCGGGATCTTGCCACGGCGACGCATCCTTCTTCTGATCTCTGTGACGGTGGCCGCCTACTCGGCCTTTCTCACCCTTTCGTGGTTCCGGGAGGCGTGGCGCCGACACCTCGACGATACCGAGGCGCGGATCCTCCACGTCGAGCATCTGATCGGCTCGCTCGACGTCGTCCCGCTCGCCGAGGCGGGTCGGGTCGTCGCGCCGCCTCTCGCCGCTCCCACCGCCTCGGGATCGGACTTCGTCCTCTCGGGGTACCGGGGCGGCGTCGTCGTCCTCGCGTTCGTCGCGGTCGATGCTTCGGGCGCCCCGCGCGACGATGCGAGCGCTCGCGTTCTCGAGGTCGCCCTCGCGCTTCATGGTGACCTCGGCCGCGCCGGCCTGAACGTCGCCGTCGCGATCGATGGGGACCTGGCGGCCGCTCGCTTGCTCCTCGCCGCGCGCTCGGCGCTCGCCTCCGTTCCGGTCCTGCACTCGCTCGAGCCCGCCGTCTCGCGGGCGCTCGGCCTCGCCTCGCCCGAGAGCTGGCCGCACCTCGTCGTCGTCGGCAAGCGCGGCCGTCTTCGCGCCGGCGCTCCGCCTCGTCGGGACGCGCCCGACGCGCTCGACGGCCCGGATCGCTTCCCGTTCCGACCGGAGCGGGCGGCCGACGTCGTCGCCACGTTCGACCCCCTCTACCTCGAGCTCGTCGCCTTCGATGGCTGGCGCGACGATGTGGCCCGGCAGCTCGATGCCGCCGACCTGCTGTCGGAGCCGATCGCCGGCGCCCATCGCGGCCTCTTCCGCGCCGTCGGCCCCGCCGGCCAGACCGTCGGCTGGGTCCGCGCCGCCCATCCGCCCACCCCCGGTTGCCACGCGTGCGAGTCGCCGATCGTGCTCGTCGTGCTCGATGGGGACGGCACCGTGCGCGCCGTCGTCGCCCTGCCGACGGCGAGCGAGCCGGTCGACGCCGCGCCGTTCGCGAGCCAGCTCGTCGGCCTTCGCTGGGCGGAGGAGACCGCCCTCGTCTTCACCGCGGCGCGCCTCGACGACGTCGTCCGGCGCGGCCTGCGTCCGGTCGACGTCCGTCGCTACGCCGGCAGCTCGACGACCGCCCGCGCGATCCACGACGCGGTCGTCGAGACGCGCCTGCTGATCGAGCGCGTCGAGCCGAGCATGCCGCGCCCGCGCGAGGCCTGGGAGGTCGGCTACGACCGCGCCGACGTCGTCCCCTGCGCCGGGGAGGATGGCCGATGACCCGATGGCTGCTCGCCCTCGTCGTCGTCGCGGTCGCCGCCGGCGCCGCCTGGGAGACGCGCCGCCTCGTCACCGGCGCGCGCGATCAGACGGCCGCCGCCGCCGCCGCGGATACGCGCCTCGAAGCGGCGGCCTCGACGATGGGGCTCCTCCCCGCCCTCGACCGCCCGAGCCCCGAGGCGCCGCTCGCGCCGCCGCTCTCCGGCGTCGCGCAGGATGGCCGCGGCTACTCGCTCGCCTCGCTCCGCGGCGCCCCCGCGCTCGTCATCTTCCTCGACCCCGACGGCTACGAGGAGAAGTTCGGCTACGCGATCAACCGCACGGCGATCGGCAAGCGCGACCACCGCGACCGCCTGAACGAGGAGTGGCGGACGCTCCACGTCGGCCTCGGGCCGCGCGGCCTCGGCGTCCTCGGCGCGTCGGGCGCCGAGGCGTCGGTCGTCGAGCGCTTCGCCCGGACCTACCACCTCCGCTTCCCGATCGTGCACGCCGTCTCGACCCGCGCCTGGATCGGGTGGCGGCTCGCCGAGTCGTCGACGCCGCGGGCGTTCCTGGTCGACAAGCGCGGCCGGGTCATCGCCGGCCACCGCGCCCGCCCCGGTCCGCCCCCGGCGCTCGTCGATGACCCGCTCGGGCAGCTCGGCTACGAGTTTCACTTCTTCGCCGGCCTCACGCGCAAGGTCGTCCGGCGCCTCGCCGAGCGCTACCTCGAGTTCCGACACCTCGGCGCCGACCGACGGGCCGCGGTCGGCCTGGGCGGGCTCGCCGGGGCAGGTCACGGGCGCGATCCGTTCCTCGACCGGATCCGGACGATCCTCCCCGCGGCGGCGCGCGTCCGCGTCGTCCGCGTCGCCGGCCGTGCGCGCGGTCTGTTCGAGGCGCTCGACGCCGCGGGTGGGCGCGTCGGCTGGGTCCGGCCGATCGAGGTCGACGGCCCGGGCGAGGAGTCGGTCCAGGTGCTCCTCGCGTTCGACGCGGCCGGGACGCTCCGCGCCGCCGAGGAGCTCCGCGGCGCGGAGGGACATCTCGGCGCCTACGTCGGCGGTCTCGGCGGGCTGGCCGCGTCGGCTCCGGTGCCGGCGCCGGGCGCGGGGCTCGATGCGCCCTGGGTCGGTCCCGCGACGGCGGTCGCCGCGCTCGTCGATGAGACGCGGGCGCTGATCGCCACCGCTCGCTGAGCCACCTCGCTCGTCGCGCGGCGCTGGCGCGGCTACCGCGACGGCAGGAGGAGGACCGAGTTGGCGCCGCCGAACTGGTCGTCCTCGCGGAGCGGGTTGTGCGGGTCGGAGACCCACTCCTTCGCTCCGTCGACGACGAACTTGTAGGTGTGGCGTCCGGCGGGCAGGCGCAGGGTCGCGACGAACGCGCCGCGGCGGTCGGGGTGGCGGGCCATCCGGATCGGCCGCGCGTCCCACTCGGTGAACGTGCCGACGAGCGCGACGGTCTTGGTCCGCTTCGCGGGCACGAAGACGAAGCTGACCTCGAGCTCGCCGCCGCGTCGGACGACGATGACGCCGGGCGCGTCGTCGCGGGCCGGCTGCGCGTCGAGCCGCGCGAACAGGGCGAGGCACGCGGTCTGGGTCGGCGCGTCGGCGCGGCTGTCGAGCAGCTCGAGCCCCCTCGTGGCCAGGTCTCCCTCGAACGCGCCGGCGCCGATGCGGGCGGCGCCGTGGGCGAGCGCCGTCGTGGCGAGGGCGGCGGCGTCCCACGCGGTCGCCTCGTCGGCGAGCGCCGTGGCGAGCGCGCCCGCTCCGTCGCGGAGGGCGGCGGCGAGCGTCTCGGCCGCGGCGCCGCGGGCGTCGAGGTCGGCGGCGAGGAGGGCGAGCGCCGCGACGGCGGCCGCCGTCTCCTGGGGCGCGCCGAAGCCGCGGGCGCTCTGGTGGTGGGCCGCCGTGCGGGCGGCGTCGCCGCGTCGAACCGCGGCCGGAACCGAGAAGCCGGCCGCGCCGACGTCGACCGTCTTCGCGAGCTCGAGCTCGGGACCGTCCGTCGCCTGTCGCCGCAGGAGGCTCTCGACCATCTTGCCGACGGCCGCCCGGGACAGCTTCGCCTCGTTGCGTCCGAGGCTCTTCGATGCCCGGACCGCGTCGAGGATCTCGAGCGGCGTCATGCCGGCGGCGAGCGCGGCCGCGGCCTTCGCGTCGGCCTTGCGGCCGAGCGCGGCGGCGAACAGGTCGCCGGTCGCGTCGGGGCCGAGCGCCAAGGCGAGCGCGCCGATCGAGACGCCACCGCTCGTCCGCCCGGTCGCGCCGAGCGCGTCGGCCTCGTCGCGGACGAGCGCCTCGAGGGGCGTCCGGAGGCCGGCGAGCGCGGCGTCGTCGAGCTCGACCCGGCCCTCGCGGATGGCGATGAGGAGGCGCGCCGCGTCCGTGGGCGCCAGCGTGCGTTCACCGGCGAGGATGCCCGTGATGGCCTCGGCGGCGAGCGTCCGTGCGAACGCCGACGGGAAGCGGCGACCCGCCTCGCGGGCCCGGTCGGTGCGCACCCGATCCTCGAGCTCGGCGCCGCGTCCGGCGAGGGCCGTCACGCCCGCGGCGCCGCCTTCGCCCGGCGTCACCTTGCCGGCGCGCACTCGCGCGCCCTCGCCCGAGGCGATCACGCGCGGCGGGGCGCCGTCGTCGAGCTCCATCCGGAGCCGACCCTCCTCGACCGCGAGGCGCAGCTCGGCGCGGCCGGCGGCCCGGACGGCGAAGCGCGTCCCCTCGGCGGTCAGGCGCACGCCGCGGGTCTCGAGGGCGAGCGGCTTGCTCGGCCGTCCGGCGGCGGGCTGGGCGATGTCTACGAGCAGGCCGCCGTCCTCGAGGCGGCACAGGAGCGCGCCGCTCTCCTCGATGGTGAGGCCGATGACGCTCGATGCGTCCATGAACATCTCGACCGGCGCGATCTCTCCCTCGGGGACGGCGTCGCCGCCGCGGGCGAGGGCGAGGTAGCCGGCGCCGCCGCGGGTGACGATCGCGTCATCGGGGCCGACCCGGTCGCCGGTCGCGAGCGGCTCGGCGGCCGACGCGTCGCCGCGGCGGACCTTCAGACCGCTGGCGCGGGCGACGACGATCCCGCGGGGTGCGGGCGCCGGCACCTCGGGGCGCGTCTCGCCCGCATCCGGGTCGCCGGCGTCGGGGCGCTCGGGCGTCCCGGCCTCGGGCTCGGACGTCCCGCCGTCGCCGGTCGTGCCGCCGCCGGTGCCGGCGCCGCCCGCGTCGGGGGAGCCGCCGGTTCCGGTCGGGTCGATCGGGTCGCGCGTCTCGCCGCCGCCGCCCGCGTCGGGCGTGGTGCGGCCGGCGCCGGCCTCGGGCGTGGTCGAGCCGCCGGCATCGTCGGGACGGTCGGGGCGCTCGCTTCCGCCGACGCCACCGTTTCCGCCGTCGTCGGGACGTCCGGCGACCGCGGGGTTGCCCGTGTCGACGCTCGGACCATCGATCCGCTCGGCCATGACGACCAGGATCACCGCCGCGGCCACGGCGATCGCGCCGCCGAGAAGGCCGACGATCATCAGCCGCTCGCGCTCGCCTCGCCGCCGCGCCGCTATCTTCGTCGCGCTCCGACGGGCGTGCTTGCCGGTGCGGGGCCGCGCGATCGTCTTGCTGTCGTTCTTGGCGGCCTCGTCGGCGGGCTTGCGCCTGGCAACCCCGACCGAGGCGAGGAGACGCTCGCGCGCGCCGACGCCGGCGAGGGCGTCGCCGTTCGCTGCGTCGGCGGCGACCTTCAGGTCGGCGTGCTCGCCCTGGAGCTCGCGGAGGAGCTCGATCGCGTCGCGGCAGACCGCGCACGTCTCGAGGTGGGCGTCGATGAGCTTGCGGGCCGAGCGCTTGCCGGCGCCGTCGACGAACGCCGCGAGCTGCTCGTCGTCGGGGCAGGCGGCGTCGGTCGAGCCGATCGCGCCGTGGCGGACCGCGTCGGCGACGACTTCGAGCTCGGCGGCGATGCCGGTGCAGCGGGTGCACTCGCCGAGATGGTCGCGCAGCTCGCGCGCCGCATCTCCGGCGAGCTCGCCGTCGAGGAACGTCTCGATGGTGGACTCGGCTGGACAGTCCACGGTCAAACCCTCTCCTGATCCCGTCCGCGCTCGATCCGGCGCGGCGCTCGACTTCCCGTCAGGAGAGAGGTGGCCAGCGCGGCCCGATCAGGACAGACCTTTCTCCAGCTCGGCGAGCGACTTGCTGCGCGGTGCGTCACGTTGCTGCGCCAGCTCGTAGACGTCATCGCTTACTTCTTACCTTCCATGATCTTGCGGAGGCGCTTCTTCGCCCGGAAGAGGTACTGGCCGATGCTCCCCTCGGCGACCCCGATCGCGTCCGCGATGTCGCGGTAGGTCCGGTCGTCGAGGAACGCCATCTGGAGGAGCCTCCGGTCGCGCTCGGAGAGCTGCTCCATCGCCCGGATCAGCGCCCCCGCGTCGGGTCGCTCGTCGTCGCTCGACTCGACGCCGGCGTCGGCGGCGAGGTGCGTCGTCTGGTCCTCGGTGAGGGCGTCGATCGAGACCGACCGGATCCGCCGCTTCCGCCCGATCCGGGCGACCCGGCGGGTGGCGATGACCGCGAGCCAGGTCGAGAGCTTGCTGTCGCCGCGGAAGCTCCGGAGGACGCGTCCATCATCGGCGACGAGGAGGGCGAGGACCTGCGCCACCGCCTCCTCGACGTCGTCGCGGTCCGACGGCATCTGGCGGGCCCGCAGGCTCCGCCGGCAGACGAAGTGGAGAAGCCGCTCGTAGCGCTCGAGGAGCTCCTCCCAGCTTCCCGCCCGGCGGTCGGCGCAGGCGATGACGAGCTCGGCCTCGGACCACTCGGCCGGATCGGGGGAGGGCTCCGGGGACATGGCGGCGCATGATACGTCGTCGGCCTGCCCGCAGGCGAGCCCTCCTGGCTCCTCCGATCGCACCGCCTCGTCTCGGCCTCCCCGCGAGGGAGGGGTGTCCGGTCTCACGCGCGCGGGACACCTCTGCTGAACCGAGCCGTCGCGGCCGTCGCCGAGGTTCGGTTCCTGGAAGGGGAGAAGCCATGCGATCGAGCGCCACTCTCGTCTCGGCCCTCGCCGTCGCGGTCGCGCTGACCGTCACGAGCGACGCCGCCGCGCAGACCGTCACCCAGCCGGTCACGCCGACCAACCCGCCGGTCGTGAATCCGCCGACCCCGCC
Source organism: Planctomycetota bacterium (assembly GCA_029260755.1). Classification (GTDB taxonomy): domain Bacteria; phylum Planctomycetota; class J058; order J058; family JAJDCQ01; genus JAJDCQ01. The sequence continues at coordinate 224,244 of JAJDCQ010000021.1, forward strand.
GATCACGATCGGGACCGGGCCGATCGGGCGGCCGATCACGATCGGGGAGGGGCCGGTCCTCGGCCAGAGCGGCGGCCTCGACGTCCACGAGATCTTCCGCGACTGGGACATCCGCGACGTCCGCGCGCTCGACGCGGCCGGCGACGCGGGCGGCAACCTCGCGGACGGCGCCGACGCGGCCCGCGACCTGCTCGCCGTCTACTCGCGGATCACGCCGGACTTCGCCTACTTCCGCGTCGACCTCCTCGACCTGGGCTTCGGCTCCGAGGGCGGCGACCTCAACCTCGGCATCCTCATCGATGTCGACCCAGGCTCCGGCAACGGCCAGAGCTTCATCCCCGACTTCGTCGCCGGGCGGACCGCCCACCCGTGGGAGCTGGCCCTCCTCCTCTACGACGGGACCTCGTGGCGGGCGCTCGACGCGAGCTGGGCCGAGCTCGGCTCCTCGTCCGCGAGCCCGCAGCTCTTCGCGGGGGCGCACTTCCGCGCCGACCTCGACGGCGTCGAGGTCGGCTTCGCGACCTCGCTCCTGCGCGGCGTCGGCTGGGACGGTCGGAGCGCGCTCTCGCTCCAGGTCTACACGACGAAGGACGGGCAGAACGCGCTCGCCGACGCGGCGACCGAGGTGGATCTCGCAGACGGCGTCCTCGACGAGGCGATCTCGAGCCGCGCGAAGATCGACCACCCCGCCCTCCTCGCCCCGGTCGTCGAGGCGGCGACGACGGCCGAGCGGGTCCACGCGATCAAGGACCGGATCCACAACCTCGCCGCCCGGACGCCCGAGGGGCGCCCGTCGGGCTACCGGCGTCTCCTCGAGACCCACCGCGCGTTCGGCGTCCCGGTGACCCTCGCGCTCTCGGGCTCGTTCGCCGCCGAGATGGAGTGGGCCGCCGACGTCGACCCCGACCGCGACGGACCGGGGCTGAACGGCCTGATCCGCGACTTCCTCGACGGCGACCCGACCAACGGCGAGGGCGCGCTCACCGGCACGGTCTTCAGCGACCACCCGCTCCCCTACTTCGAGAACGGCAGCGGCAAGCCGGGCAACTCCGAGATGATCCGGGTCGGGCGAAACGTTCTCCGCGCGGTCTATGGCGATCACAAGAAGCTCGGCGCGTCGCAGGTCTTCTGGATCCCCGAGCGAATCGTCCGCGGCCTCTCGATCCCCGACATCCTCACCTTCCACGACGGCACCCCGACCGGCTACACCCACGCCGTCGTCGACCAGGACACCCATCTCCGGACGTGGCTCGGCGCGGCCGAGGCGGCCGCCGCCGGCAACAAGGTGAACCGCTGGAGCGGGCTCGACCTCTTCGCGATCGACGAGACGGCCCAGGCCGAGCTCCTCGCCGGTCACGACGGCGGCCCCTCCCTCGGGCTTCGCCGGCGGCTGCTCGCCGAGGCGCTCCAGCCCGACGCCGAGCGCGCCGTCGTCGTCACCGCCCACTGGGACGAGCTGGCCGGCCGACCCGGACCGAACGGCGCGACCGACCGGCCCGATCAGTGGGAGCGGGTCATCGGCTGGATCGCGAACCACCCGTGGGTCGAGGTGACGACGCTCGAGCACCTCGCCCGGCGCGGGCTCACCCCGATCGACCGGGGCAACGGGATGATCCTGCCGAATCAGGCCCACAAGTGGATCCTCCACGCCTCCGAGGACACCTACGACAACTGGGTCTTCGGCCACACCTTCGAGGAGACCTTCCGCTTCCACACCCCGACGATCCGCCACGGCGGCGGCCGGCAGTTCAGCCGCGAGATCGGGATCCTCCACGCCGACGGGACGCTCCTCGCCGACGTCTTCCGCGCGATCCAGGCGGCGCCCGCCGGCCGGACGCGCGACCTGGCGCTCCTCGCCTACAGCAACGCCGCCCATCACTACGCGTGGCATCAGGAGGACAACCACGACACCCGGCGCGACCCCGCGACCGGCGACTGGTTGAACCCCGACGTCACCCGCGACTACTTCTCGATGACCGCGTATGGCTACGCGACCCACGCCGGGGAGGCGGCCGTCATCGCCGCCGCCGCGCGCTGGGCGGCCGGCGCGCCCTCGCCGAGCGCGGTCGCCGAGGCGGCAGACCTCGACCTCGACGGCGAGGACGAGTGGGTGCTGCGCAACGACCGGGTCTACGCGGTCCTCGAGCGCGACGGCGGTCGCCTCCTCGCCCTCTTCGCCCGCGATGCGGCGACCGGCGAGGCCGTCTTCGTCGCCGGGAGCGCCCCGGTGACCGGCGCCGGCGACTCGTCCGAGGCCGGCTGGGAGGGCGACACCAACGGGAACGCTCTCCGGAACAGTCTCCTCAAGGACTGGTGGGCGGCCGGCGTCGACACCAACGGCTACGTCAACGACGTCTACGCCGTCGACCTCCCCGCCCCGGCCGGCGGCGTCGCGACGGTCCGGCTCCGGAGCAGCGACGGGCTGATCGAGAAGACGGTCACCCTCGCCGACGGCGCCGATCAGCTCGAGGTCGTCTACGACCTCGACGCCGCCATCAGCACGCTCTATCTCCGCGGCGGCTTCACCCCCGACCTCGCCGGCATCGTCACGACCGGCCACGCCGGGCTCGCCGCGATCGACGACGGGACCGTCCTGCGGATGACGCGGACCGACCCGGACTCCGGACGCATCGTCGAGGCGGCGCTCCACTACGCCGACGCCGGCCACGCCGCGACCCTCCAGGGCCAGGCGACCGACGGCGGCCCCGACCAGGGCGGCGCGCCGAGCAGCACCGACCTCGCGTTCACCCGCACGGTCGAGTGGAGCGGCGCGGGCCGGTTCGGCTTCGCGATCGGCGCGCGCGTCCGCTAGCAACTCCCAGGTCGTCCTCCTTGAGATCGCTGCTCCCCGGGATCACCATGAGCCCGGAGGGGCGATGCCGCCGACCGACGACCAGTCCATCCCGCGTCCCCCGGGGGCCGCTCGGCTCTCCGGGAGGCGCCTCGGCCCGTATCTCCTCGGGCGGGTGATCGGCTCGGGCGGCATGGGCGCCGTCTTCGAGGCGCGGCACGCCTCGACCGGAACGGTCCACGCCGTCAAGGTCCTCCACGCGGTGCCGAAGGAGGCGCAGCGCGCGCTCGCGCGCTTCCGGCGCGAGGCGGAGGTGCTCGCCCAGATCGCGCCCCACGAGAACATCGTCCGGGTTCACGCGGCCGGCGTGCAGCAGGGCGTGCCGTGGTGCGCCATGGACCTCGTCGATGGCGAGCCGCTCTCGCGGCGACTCTCCGGACGAGCCCTCCCGCCAAACGCGGCCGCGCGGCTCGTCGCCGACCTCGCCCGCGCCCTCGGGCACGTCCACGCGCACGGGATCGTCCATCGCGACCTCAAGCTCGAGAACGTCCTGATCGATGCGAGCGGGCGCCCGCGATTGATCGACTTCGGCATCGCCTACGACGTGTTCGCCGAGACGCTGACGCGAACCGGCGAGTGCGTCGGGACGCCCGCGTTCATGGCCCCCGAGCAGGTCAGTCGGGGGAGCGGCGACGAGGCCGGAGAGGACGGGATCACGCCGCGGACCGACGTCTACGGTCTGGGCGGGATCCTCTACGCGTGCCTCGCCGGCCGACCGCCCTTCCTGGCCGAGTCGCCGGTCGCGCTCGTGATGCGGATCCTGGCGGGCTCCCCCGACTCGCCGCGACGGCACGCGCCGACGGTGCCCGAGCCGCTCGCCGCAGTCTGCCTCCGAGCCCTCGCCCGTCTTCCGGCCGATCGCTACGAGAGCGCGATCGCGCTCGCCGAGGACCTCGAGCGCTGGCTCGCCGGCGAGCCGGTCCTCGCCTCGCGGGACGCGGCGAGCTGGAGCCGCATCGTTCCGAGGTGGGCGCGGCTTCGCGGTCGCTCGAGCCGGGTCGCCGCCGCGATCGTCGTCGCGGCCGTGACGGCCGCCCTCGCCGCGCTGCTCTGGCGCGGAGGGTCGCAGCTCTTCGTCGAGCCGGCCGATCGTCGGATAGACCGGGTCGTCCGCTCGCTCGTCCGGCAGGGGCGCCTCGACGGTGAGGCCTCCGCGGAGGTCGCGCGGCTCGCCGAGGCGGGTCGCGCCGGATCCCTCGCGCCCGAGGTGGCGCGCCGGGCCCGGGCGCTCTCGGCGATCGCCGACATCCTCGAAGGGTCCGAGGTCGGAGCCGGCGCGCTCGACGCGCTCGCGGTGGACCTCCGGACCGGTGGCCAGGTCGACGCCGAGCTTCACGGGGCCGCGGTCGCGGCCTTCGCCGAGCGCGGTCACTGGCGCGCCGTCGACGCCGCCCTCCACCGGGCCGAGCCGGTCGTGTCCGCGTCCGATCCCGTCCTCGCGGCCAGGCTGGCCGCCGCCATCGCCGCCGGCCAGCCGGGCGCGCCGCCGCCGCCCACGGCCGAGCACGCGCTGCGAGCGCTCGTCGTCGCGCCCGGGCTCTCCGACTCCCAACGCGGGACGCTCCTCGTCGGGGCGGGGCTCCGTCGGCTCGCGGACTCCCCGGACGACGCCGCGGCGCGCGAGGACGCGCTGGCGCTCTTCGTCGAGGCGCTCGCCGACCACGGAGTCACGGTCGCTCGCGAGCGCGTCCCGGTTGGCTTCGGTCGCTTCGCGATCGAGCGCTTCCTCGATCTCCGGGAGGCGGGCGAGGCCGTGCCGGCGCGGGCGGTCTCGGACCTCGTCGCGCGCATGGACCTCGGCGACCAAGAGCTCCCGTCGGCGGACCTGTGCGCACGGATCCAGCGGGCCACCGCGGTCACCTGGACGACCCACTCGCCGAGCGTGCGCGAGGCGGAGATGCTCGTCGAGGTTCGACCGCTCGCGGAGATCCTCGGTGCGGCGTCGGTGCACGCCGAGCGCGTCGTCGTCGTCTTTCCGACGTTTCCCGCGGAGAAGCTCCTCGCGATGGGGTTCGACGAGGCGCGCCGCCCGGCCGATCGCCGCTGCGCGGCCCGGCTCCTCACCTGGGCGGCGCTCCTCGCCTACTCCTCCGTCGACGCCACCGACGTCCGCCGACTGATCGACGCGGCCGCCGAGACCGGCCTCGACTCGAGGTGGTTCCACGCCCACCTCGGTCGTCTCTACTCCGGGGTCGACGAGCGGGCGCTCGCGCTCGACCACCTCGAGCGCGCGCTCGCCCTCGACCGCCTTCTGCCGCCCGAGCGCCGCTGGGCCACGATCCCCGAGGGGCTCGCCGAGCTGATCCTGAAGTGCTCCCTCGGCGACATCCAGGAGGCCTACGACCCGCTCCGCGCCGGGGCGCTCGCCCTCGAGGCGGCCCAGGTCCAGCGCGACGTCGACGTCTGGAAGGACGCGATGGGCGAGGCCGGCGGCTACCCGCCCTGGGTGCACGTGCGCGACCGCAACATCGCCGACCTCCTCGCCGACGTCTCGCGGCGGGTCGCGATGCGCGGCAAGAAGCGGTGCTGCACGGAGTCGCCGACGGCCGACGAGCTCATCGAGGCGGCCCTCGCCGCGCTCGAGCGACCGGGCGCCGAGGTCTTCAACGCGATCGAGGCGAAGAACGACAAGAAGGTCGAGGTGCTCAGCTTGATGGCCGTGCATCACCATGGCCATCGACGCTCGCAGCTCGCCCTCGAGGTGGCGACCGCCGCCATCGAGAGGCAGCGCCAGATCGTCCAGGAGCGACCGGACTACCATCAGAAGGCGCTGCTGCTCGCCGTCCTCACGGTCCGGATCAAGGTTCACGAGTCGCTCGGCGACCCGGAGGCGGCCCAGCGAGATCGCGACGAGATGGGCGCGATCCAGAGCCGCTGACGGTCGCCGCGCGGCCGCCGATCGGTGGCGTGGACCCGAGCGGCCGGTGGCCGTCGACGGCGGTCTCGCGCTATCAATGACCCGCATCCGCGAGAGAGTGAGGTCGCCATGAGATCGCGCGTCGTGTCGTTGCTCGTCATCGGTCTGATCCTCGGCGTCGCCGGGCCGGGCGTCGCCGAGGCGAAGTACGCCCGGGTCGACACCGAGGAGGTGCCCGTCGAGCGGGCGATCGCCAACTGCGAGAGGCTGGTGAAGGCGAGCCCCGCCGACCGCTACGTGCGGCTCGCCCTCGCCCGGGTGCTTGCGATGGCGTTCGCGCGACGGGGCGATCCCTGCACCGTCGAGAAGGGCAAGGGCGGCGGCACGCCGTGGTTCGGCTACACGCCCGACGCGATCCCGTTCGAGGCGAAGCCGGCCGGCGACGACGAGGCCGTCGAGAAGCTGGCGCGCGGGTATCTCGATCGGGCGATCGAGGTCTACGCGGCGCTCGTGAAGGAGCTCCCTGACTTCCACGTCGCGCGGCTCGGCCACGCCTGGTGTCTCGAGCAGCGCGGCGACCGCGAGGCGGCGGTCGCCGCCTACCGCGCGCTCATCGCCGACGCCCACGCCGCCGAGTCGAAGGGGCGGCCGATGGGTAAGGCGGTGACCGCCGAGGCGGTCGGCTACCTCGTCCCGCTCCTCGATCCGAAGAAGGACGCCGCCGAGATCGCGGCGCTGACCGCGAAGAAGGCGGAGATCGAGGCGCTCCCCCGCAAGGTCACCCCGATCGCGATCCCGCTCGTCGACGGCCTCGCGCCCTCGGAGCTCGTCGAGCCGCGCGCGCGCGTCGCGTTCGACCTCGACGGCTCGGGCGAGAAGAAGACCTGGCGCTGGCTCCGCGCCGACGCCGGCTGGCTCGTCTGGGATCCGCGGCGCCGCGGTGAGATCCGCTCCGGGCTGCAGATGTTCGGCAACGTCACGTTCTGGATGTTCTGGCGTGACGGCTATCAGGCGCTCGCCAGCCTCGACGACGACGGCGACGGGTGGATCCGCGGTGAGGAGGCGGCCGGGCTCGCGATCTGGCGCGACCTCGACGTCGACGGGGTGAGCGATCCGGGCGAGGTGGCCCCGCTCGCGGCGTGGGGCATCGTCGGGCTGCGCTGCGCGGCGACCGGCGAGGTCGACGGCATGCCGGTGAGCGAGGACGGCGTCCTTCTCCGCGACGGGCGGAGCCGCGCCAGCGTCGACGTGATTCTCGAAGCGCTCCGGCCGGAGCCGGCGCGCCGGACTCCATGAGGAAGCGCCGGAAGCGCGGCGAGGAGATGATGATGACGAAGTCCCGATGGAGCGCGCGGCTCGGCGGAGCCGTGCTGCTCGCCGCGGTGGTGTCGATGGCGACGACCGCGCGGGCCGAGTACATGCAGGTCGAGGCCGAGGAGGTGCCGGTCGATCGCGTCATCGCGAGCTGCGAGAAGCTCGCCAAGGCGGAGCCGAAGAACTTCTGGTATCGCCTCGCCCTCGCCCGGGCGCACGCGATGACCTACGCCCTGAAGTCGGAGACCTGCCAGGCGCGCAAGAGCGACGGGCGGGCGTGGTTCGGCTACGAGCCGCGGGCGATCCCGTTCGAGGTGAAGCCGACCGACGACGCCGCGAAGCGGAAGAAGGCGAAGGAGCACCTCGCGACGGCGGTCGGGCTGTACGCGAAGCTCGTCGCCGACTTCCCGAAGCAGCCGGTCGGTCTCCTCGGCCACGCCTGGTGCCTCGACCAGAGCGGGGAGAGGGAGGCGGCCATCGAGGCCTACCGCAAGGCGGTCGACGTCGCCCACGGGATGGAGGTGCGGGGCGCGATGGACCCGCTCATCACCGTCGAGGCGGTCGGCTATCTCATCCCCCTTCTCGATGCGAAGAAGGACGCGGCCGAGATCGCCGCCCTGAAGAAGAAGAAGGCCGAGGTCGAGGCGGCGCCGCGGGCGGTCACGCCGATCGCGATCCCGCTCACCGACGCGCTCGCGCCCGAGCGCCTGGTCGATCCCCAGGCCCGGGTGCGATTCGACCTCGACGGCTCCGGCCACCGGCGCACCTGGCGATGGCTGCGGTCGGACGCCGGGTGGCTCGTCTGGGACCCGCGGGGGCGGGGCGACATCCGGTCGGGGCTGCAGATGTTCGGCAACGTCACGTTCTGGATGTTCTGGGAGAACGGCTACCAGGCGCTGCGCGTTCTCGACGTCGACGGCGACGGCTGGGTTCGCGGTGCCGAGGCGCGCGGGCTCGCGATCTGGCGCGACCTCGACGCCGACGGCGAGAGCGATCCAGGCGAGGTTCGTCCCCTCGGCGCGTGGGGCATCGTCGGCCTCTCGTGGCGCGCGAGCGTCGGGCCCGACGGGATGCCGCGAAGCGAGGGAGGGGTCATGCTCGAGGACGGTCGCCGGCGCACGAGCGTCGACCTGATCCTCGAGGCGCTCGCGGAGAAGGGCGACGCTCGGGGGACGACGGCGCCCTGATCTCTGCGGCGGAGCTAGGAGCGCGCCTCGAGGGCGGCGCGGAGCCAGCCGATCATCTCCTCGGGGTTGATCCCGAGGTGGCCGCTGATCTCGCGGAGGCGCTTCTCCTCCGCCTGATCGAGGCGGCCGTCGGCGGCCACGATGTCGGCCATCGCCTGGATGAGGAGGTCGCGCTCAGCGTGCGCCCGCCCGAGCTGGAGGCGGTTTCCGTGGGCCGCCTCCGCCTCGAGGATGACCGCCTCCTTCTGATCGAGCCCGAAGCGGCCGCGGTAGTGCTCGAGGCGCGCCCGCTCGCTCGGGTCGACGTCTCCGTCGCAGTAGGCCAGGCGGCAGAGGATCCGGTAGATCCGGCGGCGGCCGTTCGCCGAGATCTCCCCCTGGCCCGGGTCGCGGCTCGCGGCGACCGAGGAGACGATCGGCGCGTCGCTCGCGCCGGTGGCCGCCGCGGGCTGCCGGTCGGACGAGCGAGCCACGGCCTCGGCGGACCGCTCGCCGCCGTCGACGTCGCTGTCGCCGCCGGCGCCTGGCCTGGTGGCCGTGTCGAGCAGCTCGACGAGCCCCTTCGCGGCGCCGGGCCTGGCGAGGAACTTCGCCGCGCGTCGCGTCGGCTTGAGGCCGCGCGTGTCGATCCGGACGAGCTTCGCCCACGGCGGCCCGTCGGGGGACGCGTCCGCCCAGCTCGCCCCGTCGACCTGCCGCACGAGCACCTCGCCGACGAAGCTGCCGATGAGCTGGACGAGCGGCTCGCGCAGCGCGAACGCGTCGGGCACGGGGCCGATCTGGTCGCGGGCGATCGCCTCGAGCTGCTTGAGCCCGTCCCGGTTCCAGCCGAGCTTCACCTCGAAGACGTCGCGCACCAGCGTCGCGAGGAGCTCGGCGTTGGCGGTCGGATCCTCGGAGAGGTCGGGCCGCGCCAGGAGCGGCAGGATCGAGCGCGGCGCGCTGCCGATGATGTCGGCGACCTCGACCGGCGGCTCGGCGTCGTGGATCAGCTCGATGACGGCGTCGAAGACCGCGTGCGAGGCCCGGACCTGCGTCACCCACTCGAGCAGCCGCGCCACGTCGCCGTCGTCCCAGGCGCCCGCGTGGCTGACGAAGACCTTGTGGCTCCCGTCGGGGAGCTGGGTGAGGCAGGGGAGCGTCACGTCGCCGAGCTTGCTCTCGACGACCACCTGGAAGGCGGTCTCGTCCTCGCTGGCGATCCGCGAGCCCGCCTGCTGGATCAGGAGGGTGGCGTGGCGGCCGGCGTCGGTCTCGAGCCCGCCAACGGTGTGGATCGGCAGGGCGTCGCCCGCCGGGGTCGGCTTCGTTGGCCAGTCGGTATCGCGTCCCATGGCTCCGTCGGGGGGGACCCTGGTCCCGCCGTCGCCATTACACTCCGCAACCCCGTGCGGCGCCACCAGCCGATCAGGGCGCGTTCGGGTGCGGTGTGGGCGACGGGCGCTTCCCCCGGACTCGTCTTCGGCTTTCCGGGGCCGCGGGAGGAGGGGGGCGATCAGCTTCGCTCAGGTCGATGAAGAGATGGAACCACGGAGGCACGGAGGCACGGAGCAGCTTCGGATGGCGCCAGGTCACGGACCGAACCGTCCGCTCCTTCTTGGTTCCCGTCGCCTCGCGTGACCGAAACCGAGAGGGAGCCATCCCTGGAGCCGGTCGGCAAGTGCGAGCCGGGATGCGGCGCACGCAGCCGCTCCTCCGTGTCACCGTGCCTCCGTGGTGACATCTGCTCGCCGAAGGCGAGCCCATCGGACCTGAACGAGCTTGATAGCCCCTATGCGGGCTAGGAGCCGGTCGGGACCTCGACCTGCTGGATCAGCTTCTCGAGATGGCCCCGGAGCACCTCGAGCTCCTGAGCGTCGGGGACATCGATCGTCACCGTCGTGAGGGCGCCGATGCCGCAGCGGATCCCGGGCTCGAGCGCGGGGATCTCCTGGACCGCGACCGGCGCGTCGGAGACGGCCTCGCCGAGGACGTTCTGCCACACCCACGGGCCGACCTCGTCGAGCGGCGCGAGGGGGTGCTCGGTCAGGTAGTCGTGGACGTTCGCCGTCGGGATCGCGGCGATGAGTCCGAGCGACGTCGCCGGCAGGCGGGTGATGACGGCCGGCTGCGGCCCGAGGACGGTCCGGATGATGGCCGGCTCGGAGTCGATGGTCGGTCGCTCGAGATCGACGGCAATGCCGGAGATGATGGTCGGACGCACGGACACGGTCTCGACCCGGACGCAGCCGGTCCCGGCGGCGACGAGGGCGCGGCGCGTCCCGTGCGCCTCGACCGCGATCGCGCGCCGCGCGTCCGCGTCGTCGCCGCCGTCGCGCTCGATCCGGTCGGCGAGCTTCAGCGCCCAGTGCAGCTCGCTGGCGAGGGCGTCGCTCGACACGTTGCCGGCGACCGCGTGGATCACCTCGCCGTCCGGCGTGCAGACGTAGGTGGCGACGTTGCCGCCGAGCTTGGCGACCGCGTTGCCCGACCCGTCGCGGATGACGGTGAACGTGCCGAGCTTGCGGAAGGTGGCGACGAACCGCTGCGCGGCGAGCGCGCCGACGCGGGAATCCTTGAGCGCTCCGACCCGGAACGCCTGGGCGTTGTTTCAGGTGAGCCCCGCGTCGGGCAGCTCGCCCGACAGATGCATGACCAGGAGGAGCTTGCCCCGCTCGCGGGCGAGCCGGGCCGCCTCGCTCGGGTCGGCGTGCCAGTCGATCACCGTGTCGTGGCGTTCGGGCGGGCAGGCGCACCCCGGCGCCTCGACGGACTCCGTGATCGGTTCGACGGCCTTGCAGGCCTCGTCGGCGCGGGTGAGACTCGGGGCGAGCAGGGCCGGGGCGATCACCGCGGCGGCGAGCGCGGCGGCGGTCAACTGATGATGGATGAGCGTTCTCATGGTGGGGGATTCCTTTCTCGGAACGTCTCTCGTCGAAAGGGCTTCGACGGCGGTCTCGCCTCTGTCTACCGGCGGCCGCGCCGACTCCTCCCGAAGAAAGAAAGTCGGGAGTGTCCCGGCGGCTCGAGGGTAGGAGTGGGCGAGGAGACTCCGGGAAGAGACGGCATGATCGCCGGCACGAAGGCGCAAGGAGCGGTGGAGCCACGGCCGCGGGACCCGGTCCCGCCGGCGGGCGCCGTCTCCCCGTCCGACGGGGAGGTCGCCTCAGCGCCCACCCCGACGGAGGACGACGCGTGCGCCCAGGCGTCCGCCGACGACCTGACGATGACGGCGCTCGCCGCCGGATCCGCCGAGGCGCTCCGCGACCTGATGGCGCGGCACGCCGACGGCGTTCTCGCCGTCGCCTTCCGGATCACGCGCGACCGCGCCGTGGCCGAGGACCTCGTCCAGGAGACGTTCCTGCGGGTGTTCCGGAACGCGGGCGGCTACCGGCCCGGCCGCTCGGCGCGCCCGTGGATCACCACGATCGCGCGCAACCTCGCGATCAAGCATCTCCGCCGTCGGACGACCGAGGCGGATGCGACGAGCGAGATCGTCGCCCAGGCGGGACGCGGTGGGCCTGGGAGCGGCGGAGCCGACGACCCGTCGGCGCGGGCCTCGCGCGCCGAGCTGGCCGCGCGGATCGAGGGGGCGCTCGCGCAGATCGAGGAGCCCTACCGGAGCGCGTTGCGGCGCTGCGCGGTCGAGGGGCTCTCGTACGACGCGGCGGCGGCCGCGTGCGGCTGCACCGTCAAGACGCTCAGCTCGCGCCTCGCGCGCGGCCGGGCGCGGTTCCGGGCGCTGATGGAGCCCTATCTTCGAGAGGATCGATCGTGATGGTGGGTTCCCAGGGACGGCCGCCGCGGACGTGCGCGGATGTGCGCGACCGACTGTCGCGCTTGATCGACGACGACCTCGCCGCGCGCGACGCGGCCGAGGTCGAGCATCACGTCGCCGGATGCGCCGCGTGCGTCGAGGAGCTCGACGGGCTCCTCCGCGCCGAGGAGGCGCTCCTCGGCGTCGACCTCGTCGCGCCTTCGACGGTTGGCGAGGTCGCGGTCTCCTCCGCCCTGATCGAGCGCACCGTCACGGCCGCGGTCGCCGCGACCGCCGATGGGGCGAGCGCTCCGGCGCCGAGCGTCTCGATTCCGGCGCCGGTCGCCGCCGCGTCGCCAGCCCGTCCGGCGCGGGGGAGCTCGAGCTGGATCGCGGCCGTCGCGGTCGCGGCCGCCGTCGTCCTCGCCCTGCTCGCGGCGCTCTCGGCGGGCGTCGGCGGAGCGTCGGGCCGTCGGTCGATCGCGCGGACCTCGACCGGCTCCGACGCGCCCGAGACGGTGACGGCGGTCACCGGCGCCGAGACGGTCACGCGCTCGACCGATCCGATCGTCACGGCGGCCGGGTCGCCGCAGGCGGAGACGGCGACGGGGATGTCGGGGGTCCTCGCGCCCTTCCCCGCCGGCGAGGGAGCGGCCGCGACGGCGACGATCGTCGCGGGGTCCGCCATCGACACGGACGCGGTTCGCACCGAGCTCGCCGTCCACACGGCGCTCGTCGACCCGGTCGCGCGCGGGATCGCGGAGCTCCGCGACGACGATCCGGGCGCGAACCTCGCCCTCTTCCGGACGGCGACGCTCGCGAGCGCCTCGCGCCTCGACGAGCGGACGGAGATGTTGCTCTACGCGGCCCGTGAGCCCGAGACGCGCGCGTATCTCGAGCGGGTGCGGCTCCTCGTCGCGGAGCTCGACGCGGTCGAGGGCGCCGATGACGTCGATCCCGCGGTGGTCCTCCGGCTCCGGAGCGCGGTCGCGCAGGGCGAGCTCCTCGAGTCCCTCGCGCAGACGCGGGCCGGCCTCGCGGGCACCGAGGCGGCCGCGATCGAGTCGCTCGGGCTGATGGCCGAGGCCGACGACTCCGACGCGCGCGACGTCGCGCATCTGGCGCTCGGGCAGGCGCTCGCCGAGCGCGAGCCCGAGGCCGCCGCCCTTCACTACTTCGTCGTGCTCGGCAATGGACCGGGCTGGCCCCGCGCGAACGACGCCGCCGCGGGGTTCGTGCAGACCGTGACCCGCGTCGGCCCGATCGTCCGGATCGACGGGGTGACCCCGATCGAGTCGATCGCGCCGGCGGACCTCGCCGCCAGCCTCGGGGCCGCTCGCCTGGTCGAGGTCGAGGCGGTCGCTCCGGCCCCGTCGGTCTTCTACTTCCGCATCGTCGAGGAGGCCGACGAGGCCGAGCTGCGCGCTGCCGGAGCGCAGATCGAGCGGGGACGGACGCGCGCCGCGCGGCTGCGCGTCGACCGCGCCGCCGCTCCGGGCGTGCTCGGGCGCCTGCTCCGGGAGACCGCGCCCGACGAGGGTCGCTGACCACCAGCGCGTCGCTGGTGAGACGCCGGTGAGCGGCGGATCCGTCCGCTCGCTGTCATGATGCCCCCATGACCCAGCCGTCTCCGGAGCCGGGCCGGCCCATCGGTCGACCGTTGCACGACGCCCCGGCGTCGGACACCGCGGGGGGCCCGTCGGCCGGCGCGCCTCGATCGGCGCCGCGGCGCGCGCCGCTCTCGCCCGCTCCGGCCGGCTCGCCGCTGCCGCGCGGCGTCGTCGGGGCGGACTCGGGGACGGTCGCGCCACCTCCCGAGGCGCACGTCGGTCGGCCGCGGGTCGGGCGCTACGTCGTCCTCGACGAGCTCGGCCGAGGCGGGATGGGCGTCGTCGTCCGCGGTTTCGATCCGGCTCTGCGCCGCCCGGTCGCCATCAAGATGATCCTCGAGACCGGCCGGGCCGGCACGAGCGCGCGCGAGCGGTTCGCCCGCGAGGCGCGCGCCGCCGCCCGGCTGCGGCACCCGGGGATCGTCGGGATCCACGAGGTCGGCGAGCACGAGGGCAAGCCGTTCATCGTGATGGACTTCGTCGAGGGGCGAACCCTCGACGAGGTGCTCGAGGGCGGCGCGTGGCCCGCCCGCCGCGTCGTCGAGCTCGTCGCGAAGGTCGCCCGCGCCCTCGATCACGCGCACGCCCAGGGGATCGTCCATCGCGACGTGAAGCCGGCGAACGTCCTGATCGACGGCGAGGGCGAGCCGCGCCTGTCCGACTTCGGCCTCGCCCTCGATCTCGACGCGTCGGACCGCATCACCCTGAGCGGCCAGCTCGTCGGCACGCCCGCCTACGTCAGCCCGGAGCAGGCGTCGGGCGACCGCGGGGCGATCGGACCGACGACCGACGTCTACGCCCTCGGCGCGGTCCTCTATCACGCCCTCGTCGGACGCCCGCCGTTCGCGGGTGACACGATCCTCGAGGTGCTCCGACGGGTCCACGAGGAGGACCCCCGCCCGCTCCGACAGATCCAGCCGAGCGTCCATCCGGACCTCGAGACGATCACCCTGAAGTGCATGGAGAAGGCGCCGGCGCGCCGCTACGAGAGCGCCGCCGCGGTCGCCGCCGAGCTCGACCGGTTCCTGGCGGGCGAGGCGATCCGGGCCCGGCCGCTCGGGCGACGCGAGCGGATGATGCGCTGGGCGCGTCGACGCCCCGCCCTGTCGGCCGCGATCGCCGTCTCGCTCCTGGCCGTCTCGGGCGCCGCCGTCGCCGGGCTGGTCGGCGCCGTCTGGAGCTACCAGACGATCCGCGCCGAGCGCGACCGCTTCGAGCAGGAGCGCGCCCGGGCGGTCGAGGCGGAGCGCCGGAGCGCGGACGCGGCGCGGCTCGAGTCGTCCCTGCGCGCGCGCGCCGAGGCCGAGAGCCAGGCGAAGGACGAGCTCCTCGGCCGCGCCCTCGCGGAGCGCGCCGCCCGCCTCGCCGCCGAGGAGCGCTGGGACGAGGCCGCCGTCCTCGCCGCCCACAGCCTCACGTTCGTCGAGAACGGCACGGCGCGCGGGACGGTCGCGGAGGGGATCGCGCAGCTGCGCCGGATCGAGTGGATCGGCCCGTGGCGGGACGCGCTCGCCGTCGCCTGGAGCCCCGACGGTCGACTCCTGGCGACGGGGCGGTCGCGCGGCGGCGTCGACCTCTGGGATGCGAGGAGCGGCCGCGCGGTCGCGACGTTCCGCGGGCATCACAGTCGAGTCCGTGGCCTCGCCTGGAGCCCCGACGGCACGCGCGTGGCCACCGGGTCGGACGACGCGAGCCTTCGGATCTGGGACGTGCCCGCGCGGCGCGAGCTCGCCGTGGTGCACGGTCACGAGGGCGGCGTCTCGGCCGTCGCGTGGAGCGGGGACGGGACCCGGATCGTCACCGGCTGCGCGGATGGGGGCGTCCGTGTCTGGGACGCGCGCCGAGCGACGCCGGTCTTGCAGCGCGTCGCGGTGTCCCACGGGGGCCGGGTCGGCGCGCTCGCCCTCGATCCGACCGGCCGTCGCGTCGCGAGCGGCGGGGCCGATGGCGTGGTGCGCATCGCTTCGGTCGACGCCGATGGCCAGGAGGGCTCGATCGTCCACGAGGAGCTCGCGCGCGCCGTCACCGCGATCGCCTGGTCGGGCGATGGCAAGCGGCTGGCGATCGGATTCGACGGCGAGGCGGACGCGCCGGCGGAGCTCGTCGTGATCGAGCCCGAGACGGGGCTGCGGGTCGGCGGCATCGACGGCCTTCGCGGGGCGATCGGGGCGCTCGCCTGGTCGGGCGACGGGGCGCTCGCGGCGGGGGACGCCGCCGGGGCCGTCTTCGTGGCCGACTTCGCGGGCGATGCCGGGCGCGCCGCGGTGCTCGTCCGTCACGACGCGGCCGTCTCCGACCTCCGCTGGGGACCGGGAGGCGAGGAGCTCGCCTCGACCGCGGCGGACGGCGACCTGCGCGTCGTCGACCGCGCGTCGGGCGAGCCGAGGCTCGTCTCGATCGGGCACGGCGTCCCCGATCCGGATCGGCGCGGAACGTGGGGGGCGTCGCGGGGCGCCTCGTGCGTCGCGTGGCGGCCCGACGATGCGCGCCTCGTGACCGGCGGGTCGGACCTCACCTTGCGGATCTGGGACGCCGAGAGCGGCGAGCAGCTCCTGGTCCTCCGGGGCCACGAGGCCTGGATCGACGAGGTCGACTGGAGCCCCGACGGGGGGAGGATCGCCTCGTCGGCCGACGACGGGACGGTCCGGGTCTGGGACGCCGAGACCGGCGAGGAGCTCCTCGTCCTCGCCCACGAGACCGAGAACGTGGCCCGCCGGCCGGTCTACGAGGTGGCCTGGAGCCCCGACGGGAGCCGGATCGCGAGCGCCGGGCGCGACAGCTTCCTCAAGATCTGGGATGCGGAGACCGGCGAGAAGCTCGCCGAGCACGGCTCGCTCGGCATGGTCGACGCGCTCGACTGGAGCCCCGACGGGACACGCATCGCGACGGCCGGGCACGACCGCAAGCTGCGCGTTCGCGTCCTCGAGACCGGCGAGGTGAAGGAGGTGGAGCTCGGGAAGAAGCGAACCTCGTGGGACCTCGACTGGAGCCCGCGCGGCCACGTGATCGCGGTCGGCGGGAACGACGGCAAGATCATCCTCTACGACGCCGAGTCGCTCGAGGCCAAGGGCGAGCTCGACGGTCACTCCAGCGGGATCGGCTCGGTCGCGTTCGACTCGACCGGCGGCTTCCTCGCCTCCAGCGCCCAGGACCGGACGGTGCGGATCTGGAACGTGATCCGACGCGAGGTGGCCGACATCTACCGGCCGCGGATCTCCCCGAACGACGTGCGGTTCGCCGCGTCGGGGCGGCTCGCGATCGCCGACGCGAGCGGGCGAGTGATCGTCCGCGCCGCGGGGCCGAGCGAGGAGGGGCGCCAGCAGTTGATGACGATGGCGGGCGTGAGCGGCCTCTGCTTCGCCCCCGATGGGCGGCGGTTCGTGATCGGGTGCTTCGACGGGAGCGTCCGCATCGCGCCGACGCCCGAGTCGGGCGCCGAGGAGCCCTACGAGGCCTCGTGGAGCGGCGGCGGGCTGGCGAGACGAACCGAGTGGTCGCCCGACGGCGAGCGCATCGCGTCGACGAACCACGCGTCCGTCAAGCTCTGGACGCCCGGAGGCGAGGAGCTCGCCGCGCGTCCGGTCGGCGGCAAGAAGGAGCTCAAGGAGATCGCGTGGCGTCCCGACGGCGGGCGGCTCGCCGTCGTGCCGAACCGGAGAGAGGTGCTCTTCCTCGACGCGAGCGGCGAGGAGCCGACCCTGAAGACCGTCGGCAAGCTCGAGGGGTTGAAGTTCGCGCCGGCGGCGATCGCCTGGAGCCCCGACGGGCGGCGCCTCCTCGCCACGATGAGCTACGAGGGCGCCTTCGTCTTCGACGCCGAGACGGGCGAGCAGCTCCACCGCGACGAGGGCGTCGGCCACTCCTGGGCCGCGGCGTGGAGCCGCGACGGGAGCCGGATCGCGGTCGGCGCCTCCGAGCGCGACATCGTGATCCTCGACGGCGAGCGATACCACCGGCTCGCCACGCTCCGCGGCCATCTCGACGAGATCCACAGCCTGGCCTTCAGCCCCGATGGCCGATGGCTGGCGAGCGCCGGTCACGAGACCTCGATCCGCATCTGGAGCATGGAGCGCTACGAGGAGGCGATCGTCCTCTCCGGGCTCCACGAGCATCCGGTGAACGGCGTGTCGTGGAGCCCGGACGGAACCCGCCTCCTCAGCGGCGCGAGCGGCCTCCTCGGCGTGGCCCTCTGGGACGTCGGGCAGCTCCTCGCCGCCGATCCGGCCGACCTCGTCGAGCGATTCGCGGCCCAGACGGGCTTGCGGGTGCAGGGGCTCGACGTCGTCGGCGTCGACAACCGACTCCGCGTGGCGGCTCCCGGGGGGCGGTAGCGCCTCGACCGGTCGGACGCTCGCCCCTAGGATGCGGGCCCGCTCCCGCCGAGGGGAGCGACGAGGAGGTGAGGATGGAGCGCGCGGACGCACACACCGAGGCGGTCGCCCGGTGCTTCGACGACTGGGCTCGACGCGGCCGGGCCGAGGGGATGGAGCGCGGCCACGGTCCGGTCGCCCGGCAGGCGTTCGACCGGCTCCTGCCCCTGCCCGCCGACGGTCGCTACCTCGACGTCGGCTGCGGCAACGGCTACACGGTCCGCTGGGCCGCCGAGCACCTCCCGCGCGGCGAAGCGGTCGGGATCGACATCGCCGCCGGGATGATCGAGCGGGCGCGGGAGCACGCGGCGACCGTCGAGCTCGAGAACGTCCGGTTCGAGCTCGCGCGGCTGCCCGGCGCCGAGCTCCCGTCCGCGAGCTTCGACGCCGTCTTCACGATGGAGTGTCTCTACTACGAGGCCGACATCGGCGCCCCGCTCGCCGCGATCCGCGACCTGCTCAAGCCGGGCGCGCCGGTCGCGTGCGTCGTCGACTACTACGCCGAGAACCCCGAGAGCCACGGCTGGCCCGACGAGCTCGGCGTGCCGATGACCCTCCTCGACGCGGCCGGCTGGCGGGCCGCCTTCGAGGCGGCCGGCCTCGAGGTGGTCGATCAGCAGCGGCTCCACCCGCCCCTCGCGGCCGGGCAGGAGCGGACCTGGAAGCACGAGGTCGGCTCGCTGTTCACCCTCGGACGCCGCCCCCCGGGTTCGTAGGAGGCGGCGCTTCGCGATGAGGATGGCACCACGGAGACTCGGAGACCCGGAGGACCTTCGAGGGCGCCCGATCTCCGTCGAGGAGGAAGGGCGCACCGGTCGGCGCCGTCGCGTCCGGACGGGACGCGGCATCGAGCGCTCGAGTCGAGGTCGGCCGAGACGGAGCAGGTGGATCCTGCGCGTCTCCTCCGTGCCTCCGTGTCTCGGCGGTGACATCCTCATCACGTGACGCCCCTGCCCATCGACGACCACCTCCCCCACCTGGTCGAGACCGCCCGGCGGGAGCGTCTCCTCGTCCTGCAGGCCGAGCCCGGCGCCGGCAAGACGACGCGCCTCCCGCCGGCGATCGCCGACGCGCTCCCCGACGATGCCGGGGCGGTGATCGTGCTCGAGCCGCGCCGGCTCGCGGCGCGCCTCGCCGCGCGCCACGTCGCGCGGACGCTCGGCGAGGAGCCGGGCGGCCGGGTCGGCTGGCAGGTCCGCCACGAGAGCAAGCGCGGGCCGCGGACGCGCGTGCTCTACGTCACCGAGGGGATCCTCCTCCGCCGACTCGTCCGGGAGCCGACCCTTCCCGGCATCGCGGCCGTCGTCCTCGACGAGTTCCACGAGCGGCACCTCGAGACCGACGTCGCCCTGGCGCTGCTGCTGGAGCTCCGCCGCGCGCGCCGCCCCGACCTCGCCCTGATCGTGATGAGCGCGACGCTCGAGGCAGAGCGCATCGGCGCCTTCCTCGAGGCGCCGGTCGCGCAGGTTCCAGGGCGCGCCTTCCCGGTCGACGTCGAGCACGAGGCGCGCCTCGAGGTCGACGCGATCGAGCGTCGCGTGGCGCGGGCCGTCGACGCCATCCACGATGCGCCGGAACCGACCGGGGACGTCCTCGTCTTCCTGCCCGGCGCGGCCGAGATCCGTCGGGCGACCAACGCGTGCGCGGAGCTCGCCCGGCGGCGCGGGCTCGACGTCGTCCCGCTCCATGGATCGCTGCCCCTCGCCGAGCAGGACCGGGCGGTTCGGCCCGGGCCGCGGAAAAAGGTGATCCTGGCGACGAACGTCGCCGAGAGCTCGGTCACCGTCGAGGGGGTGACGGCGGTCGTCGACGCCGGCCTCGAACGCCGGGCGGTCGACGATCCGTGGTCGGGCGTCCGCGAGCTCGAGGTGGCGCCGATCAGCCGCGCGTCGGCCGCCCAGCGCGCCGGCCGCGCGGGGCGCCTCGGTCCGGGGCGGTGCGTCCGCCTCTACACGGCCCGGGACCACGACGGCCGCCCCGCGGCGACCCCGCCCGAGGTCGCCCGCCTCGACCTCGCCGAGCCGGCGCTCCTCCTGGCCGCACTCGGCGTGGCCGACCCGCGGACGGTGCGGTGGCTCGACCCGCCGCCGCCGGCGGCATTGACCGCGGCCACGACCCTGCTCCGCCGGCTCGGCGCGGTCGACGCGGCCGGCGCGCCGACGCCGATCGGGCGGCGGATGCTCGGCTTCCCGCTCCCGCCGCGGCTCGCCCGCGTCGTCGTCGCGGGCGTCGACCTCGGCGCGCCGCAGCTCGTCGCGACGGCCGCGGCGCTCCTCTCGGAGCGCGACCTGCGCCGGCGGGCGCCGCGGACCGGCCGCGGCGACGACGCCCGGGCCGAGGCGGCCTGGCGCGCCGCGGCCGGCGACGCCCGCTCCGACGTCATCGCGCTCGCCACGCTGCTCGAGGACGCGCGCCGCGCCCGCTTTGCGCCGCGGGCGACGCGCGAGGTCGGCCTCGGCGCGGACGCGGCCCGCTCGGTCGATCGGGTGCGGGCGCAGATCGAGCGGCTCGCCCGACCGGACGCGGGCGAGCCGATCCACGAGCCCGCCGACGACGCCGACGAGGCGCTCGCCCGCGCCCTCCTCGCGGGGTTCCCCGACCGCGTCGCCCGGCGTCGCTCCGCCGGGTCGCCCGGGCTGACGGTCGCCGACGGCACGGCGGCGACCCTCGGTCGCGAGAGCGTCGTCGCGGACGCCGAGTGGTTGCTGGTCCTCGACGCGCACCGGAGCCGGCGCGGGCCGGGCGGCGCCGGCGGCGACGTGATCTGCCGAACCGCGAGCGCGATCGACCCCGACTGGCTGTTCGACGTGGGCGACGGCGTCCGCGACGACATCGAGGTCGCCTGGGACTGCAGGCGCCGCCGCGCCACCGCGACCGAGCGCCTCGTCTACGGCGCCCTCGTCCTCGACGAGCAGGTTGCCCGCGGCGACGCGGCGGCCGAGGCGATCGAGCGACGCCTCGCGAAGGAGGCGCTCGCCGCCGGCCCCGAGGCGTTCTGCGAGGGCGACGCCCTCGCCCAGCTCATCGAACGCGCGGCGCTCGCGCGCGAAGCCGACCCGTCGATCCCGCCGCTCGGCCTCGACGACGCCCGCGAGGCTCTCGCGCAGCTCTGCGCCGGGCGGAGCAGCTTCGAGCAGCTCCTCGAGGCCGACCTCGTCGGCGTCCTCCGCGGTCGGCTCGGCGCGGCGCTCGCGCGCCTCGACCACGTCACGCCCGAGACGGTCGTCCTGCCGGGCGGACGGCGTCTGCGTGTCCGCTACGAGCCCGGGAAGCCGCCGTGGGCGTCCTCGCGCCTGCAGGACTTCTTCGGGATGACCGACGGGCCGCGGGCCGGCGCCGAGCCGCTCGTGCTCCATCTCCTCGCGCCGAACCAGCGACCGGTGCAGATCACGACCGACCTCGCCGGCTTCTGGGAGCGGCACTACCCGGCGATCCGGCGCGAGCTGAAGCGGAAGTACCCGAAGCACGACTGGCCCGAGGATCCGCGGACGGCGAAGCCGCCGCCGCCCGGCGGGCGAAAGCGGCGCTGAAGGGCGCGCGACGGCCCCGACGCCTCGTTCGTCAGCTCCCGCCCGATCCGGCCGCCAGCTCCGCGAGGAGGCGACGGATCAGCGGCTCTTCCGGATGCCCCGCGCCGAGCGCGTTCCGGAGGGCATCGATCGCGTCGTCGATCTCGCCACGTCGCCGGTGGATGACGCCCTTGTTGAACCAGGCCGACGCGAAGCCCGGGTTGATCTCGAGCGCGCGCTCCAGCGACACGAGCGCCTCGACGTCCTGGTCGCCCTGCTGCGCCTCGATCGATCCCTTGAGGTACCACCCGTGGTGGTGGTCGGGGTTGAGCTCGAGCGCGCGGGTGACGTCGGCGACCGCCGCGTCGAGCTGGCCCGTGTTGCCGAGCGCCATCGCCCGGTTCATGCGGAGGATGAACGAGTCGGGCCGGACCTCGATCCCCCGGCCGAGGAGGTCGATCGCCCGCTCGAGATGCTCGCGCCGGCGACCGGCGTCCCGACCCTCGGCCTGCTTGAGGTGCCAGGCGGCCCGGAACCAGAGCCCGAGCGGATCGCCCGGACGGAGGGCGAGGGCGCGGTCGTAGTCCTCCCGCGCGCCGGGGAAGTCGCCCACGATCTGACGCTCGTAGCCGCGCATGATGAGCGCTTCGTAGTAGTTCGCGCGGAGCGCGATCGCGCGGTCGTAGTCGGCGATCGCCGCCTCGTACTGAGCCGTCGCGCCCGGACCATCGCCGGCGGCGAAGTGACGCGCGTCGGCGCGCAGACGCCAGGGCTCCTCGCGGCTCGGCTCGGCCTCGATCACCCGGTCGCACGCGGCGATGCACTCGGGCAGGCGCCGCTCGGCGAAGGCGAGGAGGGCCTCGGCGTAGTCCTCGTTCTCGACGCCGCCAGCCTCGAGGGCGGCGCGGAGGTCGCGCGCCCCCGCCTCGAGCCAGGGATCGACGCGCGCCTCGGCCGTCGGCCCGAGCTGCCATCCCATGTGGAGGAGCTCCTCGATGGCGCGGGACAGGGCGATCTTGCCCCGCTCGAGCAGCGCCGCCCCGAAGTCCGGGCGACGCTCGAGGGCGAGGTCGTAGTCGGCGATCGCGCCGGTCCAGTCGAGCTGCAACGCCCGGGCGCGCGCGCGCCAGTAGGGGACCTCGTGGTCTCCGTCGAAGAGGTCCTCGGCCTCGTCGAGGACCGCGATCGCGTCGGCGAGCTGCGCCCGCGTGCGGACCAGGTCGGCTCCGGGACGGTAGAGATCGCGGCTCGCCTGCTCGACGATCTGCCGACCGCGGTCCACGAGCGGCTTGATCTGCTCGCGGAGCTCGCCCTGGCGCTGGCGCGCCTCGGCCGCGGCCGTCTCCTCGGTCGCGCTCTCGGCGAGGAGGCGCGCCCGCGCCTCCTCCTGGCCGCGGATCCGCTCGTCGCAGGCGCGCAGCCGCTCGGAGATCGCGCCGTCGGACGGGGCGAGCTCGAACGCGCGCCCGTACCACTCGCGCGCCTCCGACCAGCGCCCGCTCGCGAACGCCCCCTCGCCCTTGATCCGGTACGCGTCGACGCGGGCCGAGGCGTCGAGCGCCTGCCAGCCGAGGAGCAGCCCGGCCAGGACGACCGCGGCGAGCGCCAGCCCGGCGGACCACGCGAGCAGCTTCTGCCGGTCGAGGGCGCGGGAGATCCGGGTGACGAGCGACCGAGGCCTCGCGTGGATCCGCTCCTGCCGGCAGGCGCGGGCGAGGTCGTCCGCCATCGCCTTCGCGTTCCGGTAGCGGTGGGCCGGGTTCTTCTCCATCGCCTTGAAGATGATCGTCTCGACGTCCGGCGGGAGATCGGAGACGAGGCTCGTCGGAGCGATCGTGTCCTCCTCGACGACGGCCCGGAGCGTCGCCACCGGCGTGCTCCGCACGAACGGCGGATGGCCCGTGACCAGCTCGTAGAGCGTCGCGCCGAGGCCGTAGACATCGCTCCGCTTGCCGACGTGCGCCGTCTCGCCGCACGCCTGCTCCGGCGGCATGTAGGCGGGGGTACCCACGACGAACCCCGTCTGGGTGATGGTGCTGTGCCCCCGCATCGATCGGGCGAGGCCAAAGTCGCCGAGGTAGGGATGCCCGCCGGGCTCGAGGATGATGTTGTGAGGCTTGACGTCGCGGTGAACGATCCCCTGATCGTGCGCGTAGGCGAGGGCGAGGGCCACATTGCGGGCGATCGTGCACGCCTTCTTCCAGGGGAGGCGCTTGCGGTTGAGCGCCTCGCCCTCGATGAACTTCATCGCGATGAAGAACTCGCCGTCCTCCTCGCCGAGCTCCCACACCGGGACGATGCCGGGGTGATTGAGGGACGCCGCCGTCTGCGCCTCGCGGATGAAGCGCGCGGTCTCGGTGTCATCGACGCCGTCGGTCCGGAGCCGCTTCAGCGCGACGATCCGGCCGAGGACGCCGTCCCACGCCTTGTGGACGACGCCCATCCCGCCGCGCCCGAGCTCCTCGAGGAGGACGTACTTTCCGAAGCAGCGCTTGGGGTCGGTCGCGATGGCGGCGACCTCGGGCGGCATCCGCGCGACCGCCGATGATGACGACGACTCGCTCGGCGAAGAGGAGGAGATCGTCTCCCGGGAGGCGGACGGACCCTCGACGATCGTCCCGTGCGGTCCGACCGCGGCCTTCGGTCTCGAAGGCTCCGCCGAGGGATCGGCGGGCCGGGCCCCCTGAACGGAGATCGCCGCGCTCACCTGCTCGAAGCTGCACAGGCCGAGACGGATGAGGATGTCGCCGAGCCGGACCTTGTCGCCGTCCGTCCGGAGACGCGCCTGCTCGGCGAGCGCCTCGTTCAGACGCGAGTCGGAGAGGGTGCCGTTCTCGCGGAGGATCTCGCCAAGGCGGAGATCGTCGCGGCGCTTGACCGTCGAGTCGGGTGTGGAGGTCATCGCGGCGTCCCCGAGCTCGCTCGGTCACCCGGAACCCCTCCCCCCCCCCTTCTAGACTGACAGGAAGAGGCGAGGGTTCCAAATGACGCGTTGCGCTCGGCTCAGCCCCGGCAACGGAAGTGCGTCACGAGGACGGGCGCCCGGTGGGCGCGGCGGACGAGGACGCGGCGAAGCCGGAAGACGGGCTCGCCGTGGCGGTAGCCGACGTGAACGCGCCGGGTCTCGTAGACGGCTGGCACGCGCTGATAGACGGTCTCGACGGTCGGGACGCAGCGGTCGCAGTGACGGAAGCGGAAGACCCGCACCTGGCCGCGATGCCCGTGGCCCACCCGCTGAACGACGCGACGGCTGCTCCGGTGGTGGCCGCCGAAGCCGACCCGGAAGCGGAAACCATCTCCGGCCTCGGTGGTGGCGGGCGCGGCGACGGCGCCGACGAGGGTCAGGGCGAGGGCGGCGGCGAGGGTGGTGAGCGGGGCCTTCATGGCGATCTCCTGTTCGTCTTCGATCTCGTGGTTCCGAGGGCCGCGACCGTGCGGCCCGTCGTCGGCCCACCCCTTCGCAGTCGCCATGCCAAGCCGATCGAAGCGCCGGCGCAACATCGCCAATCCAGCCCCACCAAGGACTTACGCCAAACCACGATCCACGTGACGCCCCGTCCTCCGCCCCGAGTCGGACCCACCCGAGCCGAACCGAAGGAGTCAAACCCCGAAGGGGTCAGGTCTCGGGTATTGGCATTAGTGGCCGTGGTGGGAAGGTCCGAGCCCTGACCCCGTCGGGTCCACCGCGGCGGGGGCGGCGCCG
>JAJDCQ010000201.1 GCA_029260755.1 Planctomycetota bacterium
GATCCTCTACGAGTGCCTGACCGGGAAGCTCCCCTTCCTCGCCAGCAGCGCCAACCCCCTCGAGATCTACGCGAGGATCGTCTCCGAGGTGCCGCCCGCCCCGAGCACGATCGACGCCGCGATCGCGCGAGACCTCGACACCATCTGCCTGAAGTGCCTCGAGAAGAGCCCCGCCGCGAGATACCGAAGCGCGAGCGAGCTGGCCTCGGACCTGGCCCGGTGGCTCGGAGGCGAGCCGATCCTGGCCCGGCCGGTGTCGCCGGCGGGGCGGGCGTGGCGGACGGCGAAGCGGCATCGGGCAAAGCTGGCGGTCGCGCTGATTATCGCGGGCGTGGCCGGATCGAGCGTGCTCGCGGCGGGCTGGGTCGCCGGACGAAGGCAGCGGGCGGAGGCGATCGAGCAGGCGAAGGCGCTCCTCGAGGAGTCGCCGCGCGAGGCGCTCGCCGTGCTGGAGGCGGGCGGGGTCGACGGGGGGGCGGCGCTCGAGACCGTCCGGGAGCGCGTGCGGGAAGCGGATGCGCGGGCGGAGCGGAGGGCGCGGGCGGAAGCGATCCTCGCCGCGATCCCGCCGGGTTCGGACGCGGAGACGGTGATCGCCCTCGTGACGAAGGCGATCGAGATCGATCCGACCCACGAGCGGGCGTGGTTGAGGCGGGGTACCGCGTACTACACGCTCGCATCCCGGACGAGCAGTCGATCGGAAGCGACCTC
This sequence comes from Planctomycetota bacterium, assembly GCA_029260755.1. GTDB lineage: Bacteria > Planctomycetota > J058 > J058 > JAJDCQ01 > JAJDCQ01. Next base: position 712 of record JAJDCQ010000201.1, read on the forward strand.
GATGGGGCGGCGCGCCGTCCAGAGTTACAGCGAGGCCATCCGCCTGGCGCCAAGTCTCCCGGAGGCGTACCGGCAGCGCGCCGACGTCGAGCTCGGAGTCCTGGATGACATTGGCGCCGCCCTAGCCGATTACAAGCACGCTGCGAAGCTCGCCCCGGAGACGTGGGGCGGGCTTGCTGCACGCGCGCTCATTGCGGAAGAACGTGGCGAGCTGCAGATCGCCGACGACTTGTACACACGCTCGCTTCACCTCAACCCGACGTTCGCGACGGCATTGAGTGCGCGCGCCCGGGTTCGCCTGTTTCTTGGACGCCCGAAGGACGCGCTCGAGGACGCGGACAGGGCGCTCGAAATCGACCCCTACAAGCTCGAGGCTCACCAAGCGCGTCCGATCGCCCTCGAACAGCTCGGAAGGGTGATCGAGGCATCCGACGCTCACGACAGGGGAGTCATGCTGTTTCCCGGAGCCACGAACCTGCGGCTGAACCGCGCGATCCTCCGCAATCGGCTCGGTCGCTTCGGAAGCGCGCTCGAGGACATCGACGACCTGATCGAGCGTGGCCACCACAGCCCGATGGTCATGCATGCTCGGGGCAAGGCGCTCCATGGGCTTCGTCGGCACGACGAGGCCATTCGCGCGCTCACCGAAGCCCTCGAGGCCGAGGAGGACCACGCTTCCGCGCGCATCTTGCGCGCCCTCGCTCACGTCGAGCTCGGACAACTCGACGAGGCGATGGCAGACTTCGACCGTGTCATCGCGGACCCGCGGGCGAGTCCAGCGCCACGCGATCAGACGACCTCGGAAGATCGGACGATCACCTTTGGGCCCGGCGTCTCCGACGCGGCTGCTCGCAAGCGCCTTGGAGACGCACATCATCACAAGGGGCTCATCCTCGCAGCCCGCCACGAGCTTCGGGCGGCCGACGCCGAGCTCACCCTCGCGTTGCAGTCTCTCCCGGATGAGCCCGCGGTCCATGCCAATCGGGGCCAGATCCGCGAGCGGCTCGGCGACCTCCCGGGCGCCGCCGCCGACTACGAGCGGTTTCTCGCCCTCGAGTCTTCGGGACGACGGGCCAGCCACGTCCGCAAGCGCCTCCGCCGCGTCCGCCTGGGCATGGCCAATGAAAACGGAGGGGAGAAGCGCTAGCCTCTCCCCTCCGCGGTACTTCTCTGAATAACTGGTGCTAGGCGCTAGCCACCGTTGCTCTGCCCGTTGCTCGCGTCACCGTTCGTGCCGGAGCCGTTCCGGACGCGGACGTAGAGACGACGGTCGTCGTCCGGGGTCTGGCTTCCACCTTCGTCGCTGAACCAGCCGAGCACGCCACCGAGGTTGTCGCAGGTGCAAGCCTCGGTGCAGATGTCCTCGAACTCGGGGTTCTGCGCGGAGGCGTTGTCGAACAGCTGCGGCTCGATGTCGCCGTTCTCGATGATCCAGTTGTTGTTCGTGAACTCGTTGTAGAAGATGTGGCCGTCCTGCTCGAAGAACACACCGTAGGTGTTGTTCAGCGTGCCGGTGAAGTTCGCGAAGAACACGTTGTCGTGCTCGTGGGTGTCGATCTCGAACTGGTTCTCGTCGAGGTTCGGGTTGAACTGATTCTCGAAGAGGACCAGGTCGTTGATGTCCCGGGCGTTGTAGGCCCGGTGCACCAGCGCCGCGGTTCCGAACCCACCGCCGAGCGGCTCGTCACCACGCTCCTCGACCGAGAGGATGTGGATGTCCTGGGCCGCCGCGTTGCCGTTGCCGATCACGCGCGGGGTCGGGGTCGCGTCGAGGTCGAGGAGGCCGAGCGCCTCGCGAGTGCCGTCCAGGCCATTCGCGCTGCTCATGACATCCTGCTCCTGGACGCCGCCACCGTCGAACACGTCGACCTCGCTCGCGAAGAGGAGGTTGCCGGATCCGATGTCGTCGATGTCGGTGTCCCGGGTGTGGACGACGAAGAGGAGGCCGTCGAAGCCGCCGTCGATCGCCTGGGCGCCAGCCCGGCCCTCGCCGAAGCCGCCGAGCCCGTCGATCTCGAACTCGCCGTCGATGAACGCCGCGTCGATGATGACGTCGTTGGCCGCCGCGAACGGCGCGCCGTCGGCGTCGAGGCCGAAGACGTCGAGACCCGAGGCGTGCAACTCCTCGTTGTCGTCGAGACCGCCCTCGTCCTCTTCCTGAGCGAAGATGAAGCCCATCCGGTCGGCGTCCGACTGGATGCCGCAGATGAAGCCGAGGTCGTTCTGGAACGCCACGTCGAGGACGTTGTCGTTGTCGACGTCGTCCATCGTGCTGATCAGCTCGGGGTCGGTGACCTGACCGCCGGCCACGCCGCGCACGAGATCGTTGAGGCCGTCGAACACCACGTTGCCGCGGAGGGCGACGTTGTTGCCGTTGTCCTCGACGTCGGTGGCGGGCTGCTGGAAGAGAACGCCCATGTAGTCGCCGGTCCGGTTCACCTCGACGAGGACGGTGTCCTCGATGACGTTCGCCCCGCCGGCCGCGTCGGTGTTGTCGTCGCTGAGCTGCGCCTGGTCGAGGTTCTGAACGAAGTCGTTCAGGTCGGCCGGGAAGCGGTTCGCGAAGAGATCGGAGTCGTTGACGTCCGCGATGCCCGCCGTGTCGACGCGCGAGACGAAGTAGACGAACGCCGCGTCGAGGCCGTTGTCGACGCCGAAGCACTCCTCGATCGTGAGCGCGTCGTTGGCGAAGTCAGCATTATTGCCGGCGTTGCCCGCGTTGCTCGTACCCTCGAGGTTGGTGTCGAGCGCGCTGTGACCCTCACCGACCTCGGCGTTATGATCGTCGAGATCCTGAGCGTTCTCCTGAACGAGGACGACGCTCGCGGCGTTGAGGGCGAAGTCCTCGACGCCGACGCCAACCTCATCTTCGACGTCGCTATAACGGTTGATGAGCGTGCTGCTCTCGACGAGGAAGCCCTGGAGCTCGACGAGCGTCTCGTCGACGCCCACGATCGCGACCGTTCCGAGGCCGCGGGCCCCACCGTCCGTGTCGCCCTCGGCGCCGTCGGCGCCGGCGAGGAACGCGCCGTCGTCGGTGGCCGCGCCGAAGATCGCGGTCTCGAGGTCGAGGATCGCGAAGAAGCCGCGCTGGTCGGCCGGGTTGTCGGTGCCGTCATCGCCCTCATCGACACCGATCGCGCCGCTGTCAGCGTCGTCGATCTGGGTCCACACCGCGACCATGTGGGTCACGTTGTCGCCCCAGGTGTAGTCCGCGCCCTGGTCGCCACTGTTGGTGAGGTTGGCGCCGAGCAGGCCGTTCGTGTCGCCGCTGAACTCGGCGCAGCCGCAGAGGCCGTCCGAGATGATGCCCATGGAGATCACATCTTCGGCGCTGGCGTCGGTGCCGTTCTCGCCGCCGCGGACGTTGCGGACGTCGATGCCCTCGTCGAGGACGTCGAGGATGTCCGCCTGCTCCGAGAACCCGTTCTGGAAGATCTCGTTGACGCCGCGGAGGTTGGCGACCGCGAACTGGTCGAGGACGAGGTCCGCGTTGAAGTAGCTGTAGTAGAGGCGGTCGTTCTGGCCGGCGACGTCGTCGCCGTCCTGGACGCCGACGTTGCCGTCGCTCACGACCGTGAAGTCACGACGGGTCCAGAGGATCACGGCGTCGCCGAAGCGGTTCCGGATGTTCTGGTTCGTGACGTTGTCGTTGCTCTCGTTGAACGTCTGGGTGTTGAAGAAACCGACCACGACACCCTGGAACTGCGGGGCGTCGGTGATGTCGATGTCGTCACCGAGAAGCTCGACGGGAGTCGTGAACCGGCCGGCGGCGTAGGCGGAGGCCCAGAGATGGAACTCGCCGCCGTCCTGCGTGCCGAAGGTCACGATGCCCGCGCCGGTCCCGCCGTTCGGGTGGCACTTGAGCGAGCCGATCAGGAAATCCTGACCGTTGATGCTGAACGCGCGCTCGTCATCGGCGACGTTCGTGTCCTGGATCTGGTTCCCAGGGAAGTTGTCCGTCGTAAACTCTTCTACGATGTTGATGTCGTCGCCATCGTCATTGCAACCGACAGCAGCGAGCATAAGGAGCACGGCAATGGTGGCTCCCCATGTGACCCGTCTCATTGACATTCCTCCACCCGCCTCAATGAAAAGTCCCATGAGTGCCGCCGGCTCCGGCGGCTGCGGCTCCCCGAATCCCGGGTGAGTCGCGTCTCACCAGCTCTTGGTGAGCCGCTCAACTCCGTTCGACCTCGACGCGTCCTAGGACACGGGAAGCCAATCGACGTCGGGCGACCTCTGCTCACCTCGGGCTGCCGCGGAAACGAGAGGCGCCCCTGCGCCCCTCACGATCAGGCCCCTCGGCAGCGAAGCCGAAGCTACGCCGCTTCCGGAGTTCACCGTGGAGTCGCGTCGGACGATACCTGGCAGAGCGGCGGGGATTGCTCTGTCCAGGACCGACACGACTCGACCAGATGAACGACCCGATCGACTTCCGCGTTGTCCTGCTGATTCCCTGTTTGGGGCGACCGCGTCCGGCTTCGCCGAGGTCCGTGACGCGTGCGGCGTCGCGGGAGGCGTGCGGTGCGTCCCTTCCCTTCCTCCCCGTCGAACGCCGCGAAACTGCACTTCGCGGCGACGACAGGCCGTTGCGGCTCGTCGGGAGGAGAGCCTCGAAGCGTTCGCTTCTGAGCTCCCGACCCCCTCCAACGGGTGAGGTTATCCCCCTCCACGAATGGAATAAGCCGCGTATTCTATGTTCGGTCCGGGCTTTGTCAAGGCCCCTCATCAGGCGCCACACCGCAGCGCGGCACCCTGTCCCCAGCTCCTTCGACCTGGCGACCCCCTGCGTCGCTCAGACCGAGACTCGCGGGTTAGACGAGCCGGGTTCCTCCCCATCTACAGAACTATGCTACTCGTCGGAATTCTCACGACAAACGCTTGAGCGCGAGATACTTGACGAAACGATGGCGACTCCCGGGGAAAACCCGAGGCGGCCCATCCGGCGAGCCACGGGGGCCCCGAACCGCGGCCGATCATGGCGTCGTTTGTCTCCAAACGGTAAAACGGACCCTTGAATCCGCTTCCACCCGCAGGACGAGGCTCGACGCGGTCGTCTTCTCAATGGTCAATGAGTAAGTCCTCAATGACCTACCAAGCGGAAGGGTGCCCACCCGGAGGCCCACCATGCTCGACAAGATCACCCATCGCCGTCCCGCGCTCGCCGCCCTGACGATTCTCGTCGGCGTCGCGCTCGCGGTCCTCGCCGCGGCCGCGCCGGTCGCCCAGGCCGACGACGCCTCGTTCGACAAGCGCAAGGCGGAGAACGCCCTCAAGGACGCCGTCAAGTCGCGCGACCTCGAGAAGATCGACGCCGTCGGCGACGAGCTCCACGCGTTGTCCGGCGAGGACGCCCAGACCGCGATGATGATCGTGATCAAGCTGGCGTCGAAGATTCCTCCCGGCGAGGACCGCCTCTACTGGCGCCTCATCCGCGTGGCCGCGCTGTTCCACAACCCGGCGGCGCTCGAGGAGCTCGGCGACTTCGTCATCAAGCAGAAGAAGTCGCCGTTCACCCGCGACCTCGTCTTCGCGCTCCAGGACAACGTCAACCGGAGCGCGATCCCGTTGCTCGCGCGGATCCTCGACAAGGCGCCGTTCGACCTGCAGCTCCTCGCGGTCGATCGGATCGCCGGGATCAAGAGCGTCGAGAGCGTCGACGCGCTCATCGCGGCCTACCAGAAGGAGAAGAAGCCGAACGACCTCACCCGGCGGATCGACCGGGCGCTCCGCGGCGTGACCGGCGCCGACATGGGCAACGCGACCGACTGGGCGAAGTGGTGGGAGGTCGAGCGGGCGAACGGCCTCTCCGGCGCCGAGGAGCGGCACTCCGGCGGCACGGGCACCGTCACCGACGACCTCGACCCGACCCGGCACACCGAGCTCGAGGAGCTGAAGAAGCTCACCGACAAGATCCTCGTCCTCAAGGCCGGCGAGTGCCTCTACGGCGGCGAGGCGTGCAACTTCGATCACGTCGAGCGGATGCTCGAGCAGATGCAGGTCGAGCACAAGGTCGAGACGAAGGAGGACTTCAACAAGGGGATCGTCACCCTCGACGGGATCGTCGCGGTGATCATCAACTGCACCCAGATGAACGACCACTGCATCTGCAAGACGTGCAAGCCGGGCGGCGGAAAGAACAATCGCCTCATGCAGTGCACCGGCTGCGACAAGCACGAGCTCTACAGTCATCGCCTGACGGACAAGTCGGTCCAGGCGCTCGCCGACTTCGCCCGCCGCGGCGGGTTCATCTTCAGCGAGGACTGGGCGCTCGTCGAGTTCCAGGCGAAGGCGTTCCCGAAGCAGGTGCAGGTCGGCAAGTCGCTCAAGGACCAGGTCGTCGACACCTACCCGGCCCGCGGCGCGACGAGCCACCCCTACATGCGCGGCGTCTTCCGGCAGCCCGCCCCGCCGGCGCCCGAGCCCGGCGATGGTGGCGACGACACGACGCGCGTCGATCCGCCCGCCGCCGGGTTCGAGGGCACCGAGAACGCCCGCGAGTACGAGTGGAAGGTCGACGACGAGAGCCCCTCGATCCGCGTGGTCGACAAGAAGGGCGTCACGACCCTGCTCGTCAGCAAGAAGCTCCGCGACCAGACCAAGGACAGCAAGGGCAACCCGCTCGGCGACGAGTCGGTCGCCATCACGTTCGTTCCCCAGGGCACGGGCGGGCGCGGCGGTCGGGTCACCACGGGCGCCGGCTCGAAGGCGGGCGCCGGCGGCCGCGTGCTCCACGTCATGAGTCACTTCGGCAAGCAGAACGACAGCGACGACGAGTTCGTCCTGCAGAACCTGCTCCTCAACTTCCTCCTCGAGGCGAGCTCGAAGATCAAGCCGAAGTAAGTAGCCCGCGGCGCGCGAACGCGCACCGAGCGGACACGGCGAGGCGCCCTTCGGGGCGCCTCGTTGCATGTACGGACTCGCCGGGCGCGCGCAGCTCCGCCGCAAGGATCTTGCACCCCCACCGAAAGAGCCTTTCAGCCCGGCGCATCCTGGCGCCGCTCGCCCGTCGCCCGGCTCCGGCGTCCGCGCCATCGGGGCGGCGTCGCGATGCGTCATCGCTCCCAACCCCAGCGCCGCCGAAGCGTTCGCCCGCCGAACACTGTGGCGTTTCGCCGGTGCGCCCCCCGCACCACCTGGCGTCTCGAGCCCGGCGTGCGGCCCCCGCACATCCAGGCGGCCCTTATTTCACAGACCTTTACGCGGCTCTTCGATTCCGTTCGGCGAACGGAACGAGCCTTGCGCTAGGGGCCCGGCGGATCGCCGACCGCAGCCTTGGACACGAAGGATAGAACGTCGATTCGAAGACCCGACCGAGAGCGAACGCAGGACGCACTCCGGCTCGCGCCCGGAACGGACGAACGAGGAAACGCCGCACAAGGGGGTGAGGACATGAGGATCAACCAGAACGCCAGCAAGACCCAGGTCACCGCGCAGAAGCTCGTCGGCGACGGCAAGCCGGTCGCCGCCCCCGCGCGGCAGACCGATCAGGTGATCGAGGACGGCGACGCCGAGCTCGTCGCCCGCCTGCGCCAGCGAGATGGCGTCGCCTACTTCCAGCTCCACGGCCAGTATCGCGACCGCGTCTACGGCCTGGCGCTCAAGCTCCTCGGCGACCAGCACCTGGCCGAGGACGTCATGCAGGAGGTCTTCCTGCAGGTCTTCCGCAAGCTCCACCTCTTCCGCGGCGACGCGAAGCTCTCGACCTGGATCTTCCGGATCACGGTCAACGCCTGCCGCAGCCGGCAGCGCAGCATCGAGCGCGAGCGGCGGGTCGATCCCCACGAGGTCGTCGCGCGGACCCAGCTCCGCGGCGTCGTCGACCCCGACCACGAGATCGGGCGCGGCGAGATGCGCAGCCAGATCGAGGAGGCGCTCTCCGCCCTCACCGCCGAGCAGCGCGAGATCCTGCTCCTCAAGACGGTCGACGAGCTCTCCTACGACGAGATCGGCGCGGCGGTCGACCTGAGCCGGCCGCGGGTGCGCGGCAAGCTCTACCGGGCGCGCAAGGCGTTCCGCGAGGCCTACGAGCGGGCCGGCACCGACGCGAGCGCCGGGCTGCCGATCGTCGAGACCGACGAGGCCGAGATCGACCTCACGGCCGAGGCGCCCAAGAAGGCCCGGCAGAGCCGGACCGCGAAGACGTCGAAGGCCAGGACGACGAAGGCAAAGACGAAGACGCCCGCCGCCGACGCCGCCGAGCGCGCCCAGCCGGTCACCCCGATCCTCCGGATCATGGCCGAGGCCGGCTAACCAGACGAAAACCTCCTCTTGCACGTGAACCCGCCGGCTCTCCGGAGCCGGCGGGCTCGTTTCGCTCGCCTCACTCAGCGCCGGCGCCGGGGGGCGCCCGGGGGATCTGCATGAGCTACGACGACTCCCGCTCCGCGATCGCGACGGGCGCGATCGCCGGCATCCTCGTCCTGTTGGTCCTGGCGATGTTCGTCTTCTGGGGAGGCGACGAGCCGGCGCGACGCGGGCCGGTCGTCCGCGGCCCCGAGACGGTCGAGCGCTCCCCGCTCCCGTCGCCGCCGGTCACCCCTCCGAGCGCCGCCGCCCCCCCGGCGATCGCCGCCGCGCCCGAGCCCGAGCCCGCCTCCGAGCCCGAGGCCGAGGCCGCCGAGCTCCCGGCGCCGCCGGCCGTCGCGGAGCTCGCCGTCCCCGAGCCCGCCACCGGACCCCGCATCACCGGGCGGGTCGTCGACGAGGACGGCCAGCCCGTCGCGTCCGTCACCGTCTACGCGTTCGTCGATGCGAACGCGATGTCCGCCGACGGCTGGGCGACCTCGATGACCGACGCGAAGGGCGAGTTCGTCCTGGCGCCGGTCAAGGAGGACGCCACCTACCGCATCAACGTGCAGCACTGGCAGGCCGGCGGCACCGCGCTCCAGGCGACCGTCGAGGGGATCCCGGCCGGCGCGACCGGCGTCGAGATCGTGCTGGGCGCGGGCGCGTCGATCGCCGGCGTCGTCCTCGACCGCGCGACCGGCGCGCCGGTGCCGGACGTGCCGGTCATCGCGGCCGTCGTGACACCGCCGCCCGGCGAGGGCGAGAATGAGGAGTCGGCGACGCAGCAGTGGTTCGGGATGGCGCAGCAGCAGTCGACCGCGATGACCGACGCGGCGGGCGCCTTCACCCTGAAGGGCCTCGCCCCCGGTCGCTACGAGGTGCGGGCGCGAAGCGAGCGCCACGCGCCCGCGACATCCGACCCGATCAGCCTCGGCGAGAACGACGAGCGCACCGGCCTCGTCCTCGAGCTGGACGCCGGCGTCTACCTGGCCGGCCGCGTCGTCGACGCCCAGAACCGCCCCGTCGCGAACGCGCGCGTCGTCGCGGTCAGCGTCGATGGGTCGTCGAACCCCATGGAGGCGATGATGGCCGAGATGCAGATCGCGGCCCAGGAGGACATGGCCGCCCAGTACCAGACGGCCGCGGTCGAGGTCGAGGCGAGCGCCGCCGCCCCGAGCGAGGGCGAAGCGGACGAGCTCGCCGCCGCGTCGGCCGAGGCTGCAGAGGCCGCCGAGGCCGCCGCCGCGCAGCAGGCCGCCTGGGGCAACGCCATGGGCCCGGCCCGCCGCGCGACGGCGACGGCCGCCGACGGCACCTTCCTCCTCGAGCACCTCGGCCCGGGCCTCACCCTCGTCCGGGTCAAGCATCCCGACTACGCGCCGGGCAAGGCGCGGGTGACGCTGCCCGAGGCGGGCGGCGAGGACGGGCTGGTGATCGAGCTCGCCGCCGGCGGACGGATCGTCGGCCAGGTCACCGGACCGGGGGGCGCGAAGCCCAGCACGGGCTCCGCGACGATCACGGCGATGACCGGCAGCGGAATGATGATGGGAGCCGGAACGATGCGCTACGCCCAGCCCGACGACGAGGGCAGCTACGAGATCAGCGGCCTCGCCGAGGGGCAGTACCGGCTCATGCTCCAGTGGAACCCGACGATGGCCGCCTACCAGGAGGCCCAGGCCGAGGGGCGCGAGCTCTCGGCCGACGAGATCCAGGAGGTGCAGCAGGCCGCGCGGATGCCGCAGATGAAGATGGCGACCGCCGTGGTGCGCGCCGACGAGACGGTCACCGTCGACTTCTCGTTCGAGGAGGGGATCCGGATCGAGGGGACGGCCCGCTCGGCGGCGGGCGAGCCGATCGCGAACGCGATGCTCCAGCTCCTGAAGCCGAAGGACATGTGGATCAACCCGGTCATGCTCCAGACCGACGACGCCGGCGCGTTCTCCGCCGACAACGTGATCCCCGGTCGCTACCGGGCCTTCATCAACAACGGCTCGAGCGGCCCCGAGATCGAGATCGGCCCGGGACCCGTCGAGCAGGTCGACATCGTCTTCTCCTCGGGCAAGGTGCACGTCCGCATCGTCGACGCGGCGAGCGGCGCCGGCGTGGCGGGGCTGAGCGTCTTCCTCCTCGAGACCGGCGTCGACGCCGGCAGCCTCTCGCTCGAGGAGCTGATCGAGAGCTCGAGCGGCTGGGGCCAGAGCGGCGCCGAGGGCGCCACGACGATCGATGCCGGCGCGAACCGCACCCTCTCGCTCTACGTCTCGGGCAAGGGCTACGTTCCCGCCGTGGCCGGTCCGGTCACGGTCACGCCCGGCGAGGAGATCCAGCTCGGCGACCTCGCCGTCACGCGCGGCGCCGCGGCGCTCGTCCGCGTCATCGACGCCGAGGGCCTCCCGATCCCGGCCGCCCGCGCCCAGGCGTCGAACCGCGACGCGCTCCCCGACTGGGAGGAGATGTACAGCCAGGTGTCGGGAGCCGACGGGATCGTCCGCATCCGCGGGCTCGAGTCGGGCCGCCACACGATCGTCGTCACCGCCGACGGGTTCGCGCCCGCGCTGACCGAGGTGCTCGCCCCCGACGACCGGCCGGTCGAGGTGATCCTGTTCGAGGGCGGCAGCGTCGAGGTCGCGGTGATCGACGTCGCCGGGCAGCCGGTCGAGGGCGCCGTCGTCGAGGTCGAGCCGCTCGGCACGGTCGCGATCCCCTCGACGACGACCGACCTCTTCTTCGGCGCGCCGAAGACGACCGACGGCCGCGGCCTCTTCCGGCGCGAGCAGCTCACCCCGAGCGCCTATCTGATCCGCGTCCGACGCGGCGAGGGTCCGGGCGAGGCGGTGACCGACGCGATCGTCGACGCCGGGAAGGTCGCGACGGTCCAGGTCGTGCTCCCGTAGAGCGCGCCTGCGCCTGCCTAGTCGCTCGCCGTCGCGGGCACGGCGACGACCTGGACGAACCGACCGAACGCGACGACGGCCCGGTCGCCATCGGGGACGACCTCGAGCCCGATCGGCTCGGCGTCGAGCTCGACCGCGCCCTCGCGCACCGCGCCGGTGGCCGGATCGACGAACACGAGGCTCGCCTCGACCGTCTTGGTGTCGCCGGCGCCGACGTAGCGCTCGCGAAGCACGGCGAGGGCCGCGCCGCCGTGGGCGAAGCCGATGTCGATGCCCGAGCCGGGCAGCGCGGTCTTCCAGAGGAGCGCGCCGTCGGCCGCGGCGTGGCCGGCGAGCCAGACGTCGCTGCCGGCGACGAAGAGCGACTCGCCGTCGGGGGCGACGGCAATCGCCGTCATGTGGGAGCGCACCGCCGCCCAGTCGGTCGGCGCCGACCAGACGAGCTCACCGCTCGCGACGTCGAACGCGCGGAGGGTGGCATCCTCGCCGGCCGCGAACAGCCGCGACCCGTCGGGCGAGAACGCGATCCTCGGGCCGCCGTAGGGGCCCGCATGGAGGACGCGCGCGGCGCCCCCGGCGCGCGGGAGGATCACGACCTCGGCCTGATCGGATCGCGTGACCGAGACGGCGAGGCGCTGCCCGTCGGGAGCCCACGCGAGATCGCGGACGGTGAGCCGGCGTCGTCCGCGCCGGACCGAGCCGGAGTCCTCGAGCAGCTCGACGCCGCCGCCGGGGACCGCGAGCATCGCCACCGGCGCGCGATCGCCGTCGATGACCTCGACGCGGCCAGCCTCCGAGGCGATCGCGAGCAACGCCCCGTCGGGCGACGCCGCGAGGAGCACGATCCGGTCGAGCGAGTCGAGACCGACCGGGTACGGCTCGACGGCTGTTCCGTCATCGAGGTCCAGGAACCCGACCACCGGCTCGAGCTCACCGATCGTCGCGAACGCAATCTCACGCCGCGCCGACGAGAGCGCGATCGACCCGACGACATGCGCGGCATCGTGAGGCTCGAGCTCCGCCTCACCCCGTCCCCCGAAGATCGCGCAGCCCGACCCGAAGAAGGAAAGAAGAACGAAAGCAGCCGTCACGACCACCCGAAGCCCGATCAAGAGGCACTCCTCAATCCCTGAACCAGAAGGACTTACGCACGTAGGGGTCAGGTCCAGTATTTTTACCATTTGCGGCCGCAAATGGTAAAAATACTGGACCTGACCCCTTGGCGATTAACCACCTTTGTACCAGAAGCTTACGATGGGCTCTCGCGCAGCTTCGGGAACCTGGGGTCTTCGGTCTTGGTCCAAGCGGTCGCGACCCACCTGGAGAGTGACCTGATGACTCGCTTCGTTCCCTTCCTTGCCATCTCGATCAGTCTTCTCTCGTCGGCGCCTGCGGTGGCGGACGACGCCGAACGGCGAGCCAAGGCGGTGCTGAGCTCGGACTGGGTGGTGGTCGGGCGCGTCGTCGAGGTTCATGAGAGCCCGGGCGCCTGGTGCGGCGTCATCGCGACCGAGCAGGAGGTCACCTACGAGGTGATCGAGACGCTCGGTGGCCGCTCTCCGGGGACCAAGGCGCGGATCCGGGTCGGTCATCTCCTCGTCGCTGGCAGCTCGCTCGTCGATCACGCGGAGGCTCGGCTCAATCCGGTCCTCTTCACCGAGGGGGCCCGATTCGTCGTGTGCGTCGGCGGCGACGGCGACGAGAATCACACCGCGTGGCCGGTCGACGCCCCGCCGAGGGTCGGCGCGCCGACCCTCGCGCGAGTCGTCTCGCTGACCCTCGAGCGCCCGTGGCTTCAGGGCTTCCTCCACCCCGAGGCGGCGGGGCGGGTCCCGCTGGTGATCCTGCGGAACCGCTTCTTCGCGCGGCCGCCGACGCTCGTGATGCACGGGCAGCCGGTCCTGTTCCTCACCGCCGAGGAGATCCGGGCCCGGAGGATCGAGGCCTTCATCGAGGTGACCGCTCTCGATGTCCGCGACGAGGCGGCGTCGATCCGCATCGCCTACGACGTCGAGGGGGTCGTCGGGGACGTCGAGCTCGCGTGTCGCGAGGGCGCCTGGACCGTCGTCCGTTCGAGCGGCGCCGAGCGTTGACAGGCTCCGTCATCGAAACACGGGAAACCCGCTAACCAGAAGGGCTTACGCACACAGGGGTCAGGTCCAGTATTTTTACCATTTGGGGCCGCAAATGGTAAAAATACTGGACCAGACCCCGTGGGGCTGAACCGCGTTTTGGGCCGATGGGTACGCCAGGCCGCTGGGTGAG
>JAJDCQ010000202.1 GCA_029260755.1 Planctomycetota bacterium
AGGGAACCCGTTTGGCGTTCGCGAGGCCGCGGAACGAAGGCCTGCGCGGCGATGTCCGGCGAGACGCCGCGAGTGAAGCGACGGCGAGGAGCCTGCGACGAGTCGTCGCTTCACGCTCATTCTGCAACAGTCTCCTAGGGCGGACCGCCCCCGGCGCGCGCTCGCGTGAGGGGCGCGCGGGGTCGCGAAGTCGTCGATCGAACCTGGGCCGCGTCACGCGGACGACACGATGCGCGTGTCGGATCGACTCGCGCCTCGCGGTCGGCGCCCGCGCCGTCACGTCATCACATTGGCGTTGTCGAGGGCTGATTCCCGATGGAGTCGAGCTCGAGCGATGGCGACGAGCTCGAGCGGCGGATCGCGCGGACGTTCATGGGTTCTCGCGTCCGGTCTCTCGCAGCATTCGCAGGGCGTCGGCGGCGAGATCCTGGAGCTCGCGCCGCCGCCGAGCGACCTCGTGGCCCGCGCTCGGCGTGTCGGCGTCTGCTCGTGCCTGGCGGAGGAGCGCGTCGAGGGCGTCCGCGCTCTCGGCCGAGAGACGTCCCGCCGTCATGAGGGTCTGGAGTGCGTACCGGACCCCCCAGGCACGCGGCGGAGCCGGGCCGCGGGACACCCTTCGGAGCCAGCGGTGAAGCCGCCGTCGCTCGAAATCGAGATCCGGCGGAAAGCGCATGAAGTCTTCACGGGGAGGAACGAACGTGTCCGGGTCGACGGGGGTCCGTGGTCCCCACTCGATCAGCTCCAGCGGACCGCAGCCGGTGCAGAACCCGCGTTCGAGGTCGACGGAGGATCCGTCGACCGGGCAGGCGCGGACGCTTCGGATGACATCGATTTCGAGGTGAAGCTGAATCCCGAGGGGCTTCGGCTTCGTGCCGACGAGGGCCCAGCGGCCGCAGAGAGCGTCCCAGTCTTCGGCAACGACCATCGGGCCGACGCAGGGCGGCCACAGGTCGGTGAAGACGTCGAGGCTGCGGACGTCAATGAGGAGGGGCCGGGGCTCGGTGGCGAGCAGGTGGTCGAAGCCAGCCCGCGCGCGGACGTAGTTCTGGGCGTCGAACCGTGTCCAGAGTGAGCGGACGAGGACGTACGGGCTCGGTCGGTCTCGAAGCGACGCCGCGCGGAAGACCTCCCAGTCTTCGTCGGTGCCGGTCTCGCGCCAGCGGCGTTCGAGGTCTCGGAGTCGTCGATCGAGCATGGATGGCATCACGTGAACGCCACGATCGCCGGGTCGGCTCCGACCCGTGTCTCGTGGCGGTTGCATCGTCGTCTACGGCCCGCTTTCGGCGCTCGATCATGAGCGTCGCGGTGAGCCAAGTCCAGATGGGGCCGTCACATTTGGCCGGGCGCAGGCGTTCACGTGTCCTTCCGGAGAGCTTCAGGTGTCACCCCGGAGAGTCCCGATCACGCCGCGCGGGCGCGCCGGCGGCGGCTGGATCCGAGCTTCGAGCGGCTGCTTCGACGACGCCGGCGGCGACGCCGGGGCTGGCTCAGCCCGAACGTGACCGCCACGATCCCCTCGGCGATGCGGCGTCCCGGCCACAGCGCGACCTTGAAGAGGAGGAGGGAGCGGTTGATGTCGTCGGAGTAGCGGAACGGGTGGTCGATCAGGCCGCCTGCCCATCCGAGGCTGCTCATGTCCGGCTCGGGGTGGAGCCAGTAGCCGCACAGGAGATACACGAGCGTGATGAAGGCGGCGGTGGCGGCGGCGGTGAGGGTGAGCGACGCGGCGTAGGTGAAGATCAGGGCGTGGACGGCGCCGATGGCGAGGACCGCGAGGGCGAAGCCGACCCAGAACGAGGCGCCGAGGCCGTGGCGGTCCTCCGACGAGCGGACGTCGAGACCCCCGGTGGGGCCTGGGTTGAGCGACTCTCCGATGAGCTCGATCATGGGGTGCTCCGGGGCGGCGCGTTCGGGACGCGGGGTGAGTCGCACGCCGCGTGCCTCGGAGCTGGTAGTTGTCTCTCTTCGGGTTAGGTCGGGCCGGGGCTCCGCGGTGGCTGGCGATCGCGCCCGCCGCTCGGTGGATCCCGCCGCGTCGGCGTCAGGCGTCGCCGTAGGAGAGGCTCGGGTACCAGCTCTCGCCTCGACCGCCGGGCGTGACGTCGAGCACGTTCCAGAGCGGCCACATGAGGTCCATGTGTCGCGCCTGTCCGGTGTCCGCCCAGAGGAGCTCGGTGCCCCAGGTGTGGAAGATCCCGTCGTCGCGCTTCTCGAAGACGTTCGCCATTGGCCACTGCGAGCCGTCGTCTTCCTCGGCGAAGTAGTCGCTCTGGTAGTCGTTCTCCGCCGATGACACGAGCGGCAGCCGGCTCCAGCCGCGCCCCTCGCCGAACGCCGCGATCCGCTCGATGGGGGAGCGGGCCGAGACGGCGAGGGCGATCCGGTCGCGGAGGTGGTGGGCGTTGCCGTTCAGGCCGTCGAGGAACGAGGTGCACATCGGGCACGCCTTCTCCATTTTCGGGCCGAACATGAAACCGTAGATGAACAGGGTGTCCTTGTCGCCGAAGAGCTCCGAGAGCTTCACCGGCTCCGGGGCGGCGCCGGCGCCGGCCCTCGTGAACGGGTAGTCCTCCTTCACCCGTCCCCCGAGCGGGAGCGCCCGGCGCTGGGCGGCGACCTTCTCGATGGCGGCCCGGAGGTCGGACTCGGCGGCGAGGAGCTCGTTCCGGGCCGTCCGGTACTCGCTCGACTCGTTCGGGAACGACAGGGACTTCGCAGGCATCGGACTCTCCTTCGGGTCTCTTCTTCGGGGGGCTCTTCGGTCGTCCGCCCGAACCGTCTCACTCTTCCTCGGGCTCGTCGAGGGGCGTGGGGCCGGACGCGTCGACCTCCGACTCGAGCTCGGTCCAGTCGGGCTCCTCGACGCTGCGCATGAGGAGGCCGTCGAGGGAGCTGCCGCCGAGCGCCTCGATCTGGTCGGCCCGCGCCTCGAGGAGCGCGACCGTCTCCTCGCTCAGCGCGCCGACCGGCGGGAGATTCACGTGCGGCCGCTCCTCGCGCCAGGTCGCGTAGACGGCGCGCGTGATGTAGTCGTACTCGCTCTTCGACATCTCGTGCTTCTCGAGCTGCGCAATGTGAGTCTCGGCCAGCGTCGCGAGGTGGTCGAAGAGCTCGAAGACCTCACCGATACTCGGGTCGGTCTTCTGGCCGTCGATCTCCGCCTTCAGGAGGCGGTTGCTCCGGGCGGCGGAATCGACGTCCGCGCGGATCTCGAGGTAGGCGTCGAGCCGCTCGGCGGAGACGGCCGCCTCGGCCGGCTCCTCGAACGGAAACGCCCCCTCGAGGCCGACGTAGCGCGCCTGGATCTGCTGCTGGCGCTGGGCGAACCGCTCCATCGCCTTGGCGAACTCGGCCGCCTTCCCGGCCGCCCAGAACGCGCCGTAGAACACGCCGCCGCACGCGAGCGCGATCGCCAGGAGGATCACTCCCAGGCAACCCAGGATGATCGCGATCCACTTTCCGCCACCGCCGCCTTCAGCCATGCTCGTCGCTCCTTGCTCGCTCTCGAGGTCTCAGCCCGTCGACCGTAGCAGCAGGCCAACGCCGATGCCCAGGTAGTTTCCGACGGCGTAGCCGGCGAGCCCCATCGCGATCCCCGAGAGGGTCACGGCCGGGTTGCGTAGGCGATCCGCCACCGGCGGCACGAACGCCGGCCCGTAGAGGGCCGCCACGTTGGTGATCACGAACGTGTCGCGGTCGATCCGGAGCGCCGCGCAGGCGAGGGCGTGAGTGCCGATCGACCCGAGCACGACGACGCTCGTCAGGGCCAGGATGTCGGGCGCCGCGCCGAAGAGCTGGCGGAGGTCGGCGAGCGTTCCGATCGCGGTGCAGAAGACGAGGAGGACGAGCTGGCCCGCCGCGTAGGTGCCGGGGATGGACCGGATCCTCGGCTGAAAGCTCATCGCGATCGCGGCCGTCGTGACGCCGAGGATGGTGACCGCGTCGCTCGCCCCCTCGGGCACGAGCGCGCCGACGCCCGCCCCGACCGCCACGCAGACGGCCGTCAGGCCGAGCGCCGCGCCGACGTGGCGCGGCTTCGGGCGCCGGAACGCCGGCGGGGGCTCGAGCGGCTCTTCCGTGGTCGTCGCCGTCGACGACTCGGCGTCCCCATCCGGCGCCTGGAACGGACGCAGGAACGCTCCGTAGACCCGCGGCGCCACGCTCAGTAGGAAGACGAGATAGACGGTGCCGATGACCAGGTCCGCCGCGTTGGTGGCGATCAGGACGTCGTTCTCGACCCCGAGCGCCTCGCCGATGGCGGCCATGTTCGCCGCCCCGCCGGTGTAGGTGCCGACGAGCATCCCGGCGACCTCGGCCGACCGCTCGACACGCTCCGAGAAGAGCCAGCCGGCGCCGAGCGCCCACCCGCAGACGACGACGATGCACAGCGCGAACGAGATGAGCGCGCTCGGAGCCAGCCGGAGCCAGCCGCGCACGTCGGCCGAGAGGAGGAGGAGCGGGATCGCGACGACGACGGCCAGGCCGGCCGTCAGCTTGCCCGCGTCCGCGTCGATCGGCAGCCCGACGTTGCCGACGATCACGCCGACCGCGTAGCAGAGGACGACCGATCCGACCACCTTCGCGACGCGTGACCGCGTGACCAGCCACGCGACCGCCGGCGGCGCGAGGAGGGTGATCGCGATCTGGATGGCGGTGGTCGTCATGGGTTGCGCCGGTGGCGGGGTGGCTTCATGCTAGCAACCTCGCAGCGCGCTCGGGTCCGGGCATCCTGCGTGGAGGCGAAGGATGCGCGATCTTCTGATCCTCGGGCTGGCCGGCGGTCTCGGAACGGTCTGCCGGTACGGGATCTCCGTCTGGACGCGCGGCCGGTTCGGCGACGACTTCCCCTGGGGAACCCTGATCGTCAACGTCGCCGGCTGCCTCCTCCTCGGCTTCCTCGTGCATCTCGTCCTCGTGAACGCCTCGCTGCCGCGGGCGGTGAAGCTCGCCCTCACCGTCGGCTTCCTCGGAGGCTTCACCACGTTCTCCACCTTCAGCGTCGAGACGATCGCGCTCCTCGAGCAGGGCGCCGCCGGCCGCGCGCTCGGCTACGTCGCCGGCAATCTGGTCGCGGGAGTCCTCGCGGCGTGGATCGGCCTCGCGGTGGCGCGCGCCCTGCTCGGCGATCCGGCGACGCCCGAGGTCGCTCCGGGCTAGTCGCCGCGATCGCCGATCCCGGTCGCGCGGGTCATGGCGTCGCTCCCGATCGTGATGAGGCGCACGTCGATCGGCTCGTCGAGCCCGTAGCGTTGCGATGCGAGGCCGGCGATCCGCTCGGCCAGCTCGTCGGGCGGCTCGACGCCGACGGTCACGACCACCACCTCGATGTCGTGCGCCTCCTTGGCCGTCGCGCTCCTGATGCTCAGGAGCGTCAGGCCGGGCCAGCTTCGGACCTCGGAGGCGATCTCGTCGCGAAGCCCGTCGCTGATCGGGAAGGCCGCCCCACGCCGTGTCTCGAGGCGCCGGAGCACGACGCTCACCGTGGCGACCGAGCACAGGAGCAGCGTCAGCGCGACGATCGTCCGGCGTACCCACACCTGACCGGGCCTCGCCTTGCCGCCGCGGAGCCCGAGGAGGGTGAAGACGAAGGCGGCCGCGAGGATGATCGCGAAGACGTTCATCGAGAAGAGGAGCGCGGCCCCCGATGCCGTCGTCCAGTCGCCCTTCGCCGCGGCGATCCCGACCGTCGCGATCGGCGGGACGAGGGCGGCCGCGATCGCCACGCCGGGCAGGGCGCTCGAGAGGTCCGGGCGGGCGAGGGCGTAGCCGGCGGCCACCCCCGAGATGAACGCGACGACCAGGTCGAGCTCGCTCGGGCTTCCGCGCGCGAGGAGCTGCGCGGTCAGCTCGGAGCCGGGGGTGACGTAGCCGAAGACGAGGCCGGTCCCGGCGCCGATGGCGAGGGCGAGGAGGAAGCCCTTGGCGATCGTCTGCGACGCCTCCAGCACCAGGGGCAGGTTGCCCTGCACGATCGCGAGGCCGACGGCGATGATGGGCGTCATGAGCGGGGCGACGAGCATCGCGCCGATGACCACCGCGCCCGAGTCGAGGAGCAGCCCGAACGCGGCGATCGCGGTCGCCAGGCCGATCAGGGTCATGAAGTCGACGTCGAAGCGGGACCCCCGCTGGAGGCGCTGGAAGAGCTCGCGGCGGGCGGCCGGGTCGAGCTGCGGGGCGCGCCGCTCGTAGTACTCACGGAGTCGGCGCCAGATCCGGAACGTGATCGGTCGCTTGCGACGGAGGACGCCGACGGCGAACGCCTCGCGGCCGCGCAGGAAGCGGTCGGGCACCGTGCCGAAGAGGGCGCGCCTCACCGCGCCGCGATCGCTCGCGCCGAGGAGCATGAGGTCCCAGCCCTGCTCCGCCGCCCGGGCGATCCCGGCCAGCGGCCGGTTGGCGAGCACGACGAGCGGGTCGACGTGCGGAGCGTCGGGGTTCACCCCCGCCCGCGCGACGAGGCGGTGCACCTCGTTGAGGCCGACCCACAGGGCGTCGTTCTCGGCATCGTTCTCGTCGCCGATCGCCGGCTCGACGTAGAGCGGGTGGACCCGGCCGCCGTCGCGCTCGGTCATGTCGGCGCCGAGCTTGAGGGCGACCTGCGCGTGCGGTCCGCCCGAGACGGGGACGAGGATCCGCTCGCCGGCCAGGCCGCTGTCCCCGCCGGCCCGGAGCAGGAGCGTGTCGCAGATGGCCTCGTCGAGCAGCCGGAACGAGAGGCTCGCCCCTGCGTCCTCGTCCTTGACGTCGTGATGGGCGCCGATGACGAGGAGGTTGCTTCCCAGCGCCCGTCGCTCGGCGAGAATGGCGTCGTGGATGTCGATGTGGACGACCCGACGGAGCTCGATGAACTCGGGCGCGACGTCCTCGTCCTTGCCGGCTTCGGGCGCCGCCTCCGTCTGGGGCTCGGCCTGGGCCTCGGGCCCGGTCTCGGGCTCCGTCACGGGCTTGGCTTCGGTCCCGGCCCCGGTCGCGGCTTCGTCCTCGGCTTCGGGGGGCGCCGCGGCGTCCACGTCGGCGGGCGCCTCGCCCTCCGGGCTCGGGCCGTCACCGGTCCATGCCGCGGGAGCCGGCTGCGCGCCGTCGAGTCGATCGAGGGTCTCCTTGATCGCAACGCGGACCGCGTTGCGGACGGCGTGGTCGTCGCTCGGGTCGTGAAGCGAGAGCCGTTCGGACTCGCCGGGCTTGCTTCCGCGGGACGGATGGAGGACGACCAGGCGCGCGTCGCGGGCCCGGGCGAATCGGGCCGCCCACCGGACGATCGGGGCGGCCTCCTCGGCCTTGGTCACGACGGCGAGGACCGACATCTCAGCGGCTCTTGTTCTTCTTCTTCGCGGGACGCTTGGCCTTCGCCCTGGCCTTCGCCGCGGCCTTCTTCTTCGCGCCCTTCGCCTTGCCCGTCGCCTTCTTCTTCCGCGTCGTCGGCTTCGGCTTCAGGGAACCGACGTAGCTCCAGCTCAGGTCGAACCACGGCTTCAGGGCATCGGTCCTCTTCAGGAGGCTCGCCGGCACCTCGACGTACTCCTTCATCACGACGCCGTGCTGCACGCAGAGCTTGCTCCGGTGCTTCTTCAGGAACGCCTCGCGCTCGTCCTCGGGCAGACGGAGCGCCAGCGTCCCGGTCCTGGTGAGGAAGCTGAACATGTGGCCGTTCCGGGAGGTGTAGGGCGTGGCGGCGCCCTTGCGGTCGACCTCGGGGTTGCTCGCGACGAGCTTCTCGTAGAGCGCGAGCGCTTCCGGGGGGACGCTCGGGGTCTTGGCCATCGTCTCGCCTCGCCGGATCGGTGGACCTCGAAGTTGGGCGGCGGCCAGTCTACCGGCGGCTGCCCGGGCGCGCGACGGAGGGGCGCGCGTGCGCGTCGGAGAGTCGGAGGAGCGCCGGCAGGAGGAGGAGGTCGCCCGCCAGGGCGAAGCCTGCCGTCAGGGCCAGGAGCAGCCCGAGCACCCGGTTCGCGAGGAACTCGCTCGCGCCCATCACGATGAAGCCGGTCGCCAGGACGAGCGAGGTGAGGACGAGGCCGGCCGCCGTGCGGCGGGTCGTCTCGCCGACCGGGTCCTCGTGGTGACGCCGGAGCTCCCGGTAGGACGCCAGGTAGTGGATGCTGTCGTCGACGGCGAGGCCGAACACGACGCTCAGGACGAGGGCGGCGGTGTAGTTGAGGTCGATCCCGAGCACGCCCATCGTGGCGGCCACCATGACGACGGGGAAGAGGTTCGGGGCCAGGGCGATCACCGCGATCCGCAACGACCGGAAGGCGACGGCGACGATCGCGCAGACGGCCAGGATCGCCAGGGCGAACCCGGTGCCGAAGTGCTCGACCATCCTCTGGTTGACGAGCTGACCGAGGTATCCCTGACCGGTGATTCGACCCTCGCTCGACTCGCCGAGCTCGAGCTCGTAGGCGTCGCGGATTCTCCCGAACAGCCGGAACGCGTCGTCGGTGTCGACGTCGCGGATGAAGAGGTGCACCCGCATCACGTCTTCGCCGTCGTGGACCCAGCGGCGCACCTCGTCCTGCGCCACGAGGAGGGCCGTCGGCATGAGCCCGGTCCGCTCCTCCCTCGGCACCTTCTCGAGGAGGCGTCCCATCTGCTGGAGGACGTCGACCGCGCTCGACACACGGATGATGTCGTCGTCGGCGCGCAGCCGCTGGACGAACGAGGCGACCCGGTCGATCCGCTTCCGGCGGTAGGGCGCCATCGGGTCGTCGGCCGTCTCGGGCGGCGGCTCGATGATGACGTCGACCGGGATCACGCCGCCCATCCGGTCGTTCAGGAACGTGCTCGTCTCGCGGAGCGGGTGATCGGGGTCGAGGTCCGACAGGAACGGCGAGTTCACCCGCACCATCCGCAGCGGGATGATCGCCAGGAGGACGAGCGCCGCGAATCCGGCGACCACGACGGCCGGGCGTCCGACCACGAGACGATCGACCGCCAGCACCGCTCGGGTGCTCCAGCCCCCCTCGACCTCCTTCGGCGCTCCGCCGACGAGGAGCTCCGCCCGGCCGAGCCGGGCCGCGACGGCCGTGCCGAGGACGAGGGCTGGCGGGACGAAGAGCATGGTCGCGAGCCACGCGGCGGCGACGCCGAGCGCGACCTGGAGGCCGAAGCCGGCGACGAGCGGGATGCCGGTCAGCATCTGGGTGGCGAAGACGACGGCGGTCGTGAGGCTGGTGAGGAACAGCGGGCGGCCGAGCTCCTCGAGGGTCGCCCGGACGGCCTCGTTCGGGGCTCGTCCGAGCGCGCGGAGCTCGGCGAAGCGGGCCAGGACGTGGACGCTGTCGGCGACGCTGACGACCGCCACCATGACGAGGGTCGCGAGGGTGACGACCGTCACCGCGAGGCCGGTCACGGCCATGAGGCCGAGGGTCCAGACGGTCGCGATGAGCACCACGACGAGCGGGGCGACCGTCGGGATCGGCCGCCGAAGGGTGACGGCGAGGACGATGAGGATGGCGACGACGACGAGCGGGAAGATCAGGCGCGTGTCGCGGCCGACCGTCTCGACGAGGACCACTCGCTGGATCGGGTAGCCCGCGATCCGGACCCGGAAGCCGGCGGCCTCGAGCGCCGGGCGCTCGACTTCGAGCGCGTCGCGGAGGGCGCGGCGGTCGGGGAACGACGTGCGGTCCTCGCGGAGGACGCACCCGACGACGGCGACGCGCCGGTCCTCGGAGACGATCGAGTTCAGATACGGCGGCTTCGAGAACGTCTCCATCACGCGCGCGACCCGCTCGGGCGTCGGGCCGCTCGCCGGGATCGCCCGCTCGAGCCAGAGCCGGTCGTCGTCGCGCCGGACGACGATGAAGGCGCTCGTCGGCGAGATGACCTCCTCGAGCTCCTCGCGGTCGCGCAGTCGACCGGTCAGCGCCGCGATCGTTCCGAGCTCGGCGACGCCGAGCTCGCGCTCCGCCTCGAGGACGACGACCGCGGTCCGGTCGTCGCGGCCGAAGAGGGAGCGCGTGCGCTCGTAGGTCGCGCGCTCCTCGCCCTCGGCGGGGAAGAAGTCCTCGATCTCGAAGCGGGTCTCCGTCCCGACGGCCGCCGCGATCGCGAGCGCGATCGTGACCGCGGCGAGGAGGCCGAGGGCGAGCGCCGGGCGGCGCGCCGACAGGGTCAGGAGGCGGTCGATCACGGGGCCGGGCTCCCGTCGTCGGCGGGCGCCGAGGCGGGCGCGGACCAGCGGAGGAGGAAGGCGCCGACGAACAGGTAGAGGGGCGCGTCGAAGATGGCCGTCAGGAGGTTGATCCGCGCGAACCGGGGGTCGCCGGCGGGCGCGAACCAGACGGCGTCCTCCCCGTGGGTCCGCCCCTGCACCGCCTGGTGGAAGGACACGGCGTAGCCGATCTCGAGGATCAAGGTCAGCACGATCACGCCGAGGAGGGCGAGCGTCCACCGGCCGAGCGGCGTCGACTCCGAGGAGCTCAGCCGCCGGCGGTAGGCGACGCTCAGGCCGCCGAGGAGGACGATGCTGACGGCGTCGTGGCTGACCCCGTAGGCGACCCGCCAGTCATTGAGGATGTACATCACGATGACCTGCGCGACGGCGCGCGCCCACATGCAGGCGGCGAACGCCCCGAGGACGATCCGTGGCGCACGACCGATCCGGCGGTCGGTCGCGAGGAAGAGCGGCAGGATGAACCAGGCGAAGAGGCAGAACGACAGCCAGAGCTGCTTCGGAAGCGAGATCGCGCCCCCGACGCGGCGCTCGTCGGCCTGGTGGAGGTAGTGCCACACCGACGCGGCGGCGAGGACGCCGCCCGCGAGGGCGAGCAAAGCGACGTGGGCGGCCGACGGGCGGGCCGGTGGGCTTTCGACGGACGCAGTCACGGGGTTATCCTGTCCGTCAGGGAAGCACGTCGCCAGGGCGCCTGACAAGGGAGGGGCCATGCGCTCGCTCGGGACCGTGATCGTGACCGTAGGGCTCGCCGTGTTCGTCGCCGCCGCGACCGCGCTCGGCGCGGGCGGCACGGCGACGCCCGCCCGGGCGGCCGCCGAGCCGACCGGCCTCGAGATCATGGAGCACGTCAACCGCGATCACAAGGCGTCGGACGAGAAGGCGAGCGCCGAGATGATCATCCAGGGCAAGGGTCGCACGCCGCGCAAGCGCAAGGTCACGATGTGGTTCGCGAACGTCGAGGGCGGCGACGACGACAAGCTCCTCGTCCGCTTCGTCGCGCCCGCCGACATCAAGGGCACCGGGCTGCTCACGATCGAGCGCGGCGAGGACGAGGACCAGTGGCTCTTCCTCCCGGCGCTCCGCAAGACGCGTCGCATCGCGAGCGGGAGCAAGAGCGAGCGCTTCGCCGGCACCGACTTCACCTACGAGGACATGCGGACCGAGGAGCTCAGCCAGAACGCGTACAAGCTCCTCCGGAGCGAGGAGCTCCTCGGGCAGGCGTGCTGGGTCGTCGAGGCGCAGCCGAGCAGCGAGAAGCGGAAGAAGGAGAGCGCGTACGCCAGGCGCGTGATCTGGGTCCGGAAGGACCACTACCTCCCGATCCGGGTCGAGTTCTGGGATGACCGCGACCGCAAGGTGAAGCGCCTCGACAACGGCGACTGGCGCGAGGTCGAGGGGAAGTGGCGCTTCCACAAGGCGATCATGGAGGACTTCGTCCGCGGCAGTCAGACGCTCATGCGCTACTCCGAGCGCGACATCGCCCCGGGGCTCGAGGACAGGCTCTTCACCAAGGGCGAGCTCGAGCGCGGCTAGGCTTCGGCTAGCTTCCTCCGCGCGCGGCGTCGAGCTCGCGGAGACGTTCGATCTCGCGGCCCGCGTAGATGGCGGCCGGCGTCCCCGGCCAGCGCGTCCGCATCGTCTCGTAGTCCGCGACGGCGCCGGCGATGTCTCCGGTCTCCTCGCGGCACTCCGCTCGAATCCTCCACCCGTTCGCATCGTCTCCGTCCCGACGAAGGGCTTCGTCGAGGTCGGCGATCGCTCCTTCGAGGTCGCCGAGCCGGCGTCTGGCGATCCCGCGCTGCGCCCACCGCGGCGCGTCGTCGGGGAGAACCTCGAGGAACCGGTCGAGATCCTCGATCGACCCTTGGATGTCGCCGAGGGAGTATCGAACGGTCGCACGGAGACTCAGGGCCGGGGCGTGGCCGGGCGCCAGCTCGAGGGCGCGGTCGAGGTGGCCGAGCGCGTCCTTCGAACGGTCGCCCTGATGCAGAAGGAGCGCCAGGCGGTGGAGCGGGTTCGGCGAGGGGGAGAGCGCGTTCGCCCTCTCGAGGTCCTCGATCGCCGCGCCGATCAACCCGGCGTCCTCGCGGAACTGCGCGCGCACGATCAGCGCGTCGAACGACCTGGGGTCGACCTCGAGGGCGAAGTCGAGGACGGCGAGCGCCTCGGCGCGCTGAACCCTTCGACGCAGGACGTGCGCCTTCGTGACGAGCGCCTCGACGAATCGCGGGTCGAGCTCGAGGGCGCGCCGCGAGTCCGCGTCGGCTCCGTCGTTGTCCTCGCGGAGCAGCCGGATCAGGCCGCGGTGGCTCCAGGCGTCCACCGCCTCGGGCAGCAGCTCGACTGCGCGCGTCGCGTCGGCCTCCGCCTCCTCGAGCCGAGCGAGGGCGCGCCGTGCGAGGGAGCGGTTGTGCCAGGCCCGGCCTCGTCCGGGCTCGAGGGCGAGGGCGCGGCTCGCGTCGGACTCGGCGCCCTCGTAGTCCTGGGTCGTGTAGCGGACGGCGGCCCGGTTCGTCCAGGCGCGCGCGTCGTCCGGGGCGAGGACGAGGGCGCGGTCGAAGTCGGCGAGCGCCCCGGAGGTGTCGCCGACGCTCGTCCGGACGTTTCCGCGGCCGATCAGCGCGCCGGGCGAGTCGGCGTCGATGAGAAGCGCCTCCTCGAACGCGGCGCGGGCCTCCGCGAGATCACCCTGGCCGTAGAGGAGATCGCCGCGCTCGAGCGCTGCGCGGAGGCGCTCCGGGTCGCGTGCGTTCGCCGCGAGGCGATCCTGCTCGGCGCGCTCGAGGGTTGCGATGCGGTCGAGCATCGCGCGCTCGTGATCGGCCCACCGACGAGAGCGGCTGACGAGGGTGGTCGCGAGCCCGATCGCGACCGCGGCGAGGAGCGCCGCGAGGGCGCTCAGCAGGATCGGGGCGCGTGATCGGCGTCCGGGCGCCGGCGGGTCGGAGGCCCGGCTGGCCGGAACGTCCGGCCGGTCGCCGCGGGCGACGCGCTCGAGCGCCTCGGCGAGCTCGCCGACCGAACCGAACCGACGGGCCGGGTCCTTCTCGAGGCAGCAGAGGCAGACGGCGTCGATGTCGGGGCCGACGCCGGCGCGGAGACTCGACGGTGGCGTTGCCGGCGTCCGGGACGTCGCGAGGATGATCTCGATCAGCGACTCGCCCGAAAACGGCGCGACGCCCGTGACCATCGCGAACAGGGTCGCACCGAGGCCGTAGACGTCGACGGCCGCCCCGATGGCCTCCGAGCCCCTCGTCTGCTCGGGCGCCGCGAATCCAGGCGTGCCGATGAAGCGCCCATCGAGCGAGATCGACGCGGTCGGGTCGTCGAGGTCCTTCGCCAGGCCGAAGTCGGTCAAGAGCGGCGCGCCGTCGGCGCCGACGATCACGTTGTCGGGCTTCACGTCGCGATGCACGACCGACTCGCCGTGGGCCGCCTCGAGGGCGCGGGCGAGCCGCGCGCAGACGGCGGCGGCCTCGCGAGGCGCGAGCGGACCATCGCGATCGATCCGCGCCTGGAGCGACTCCCCCCGCACGCGGTCCATCACGATGTAGGGCCGCCCTTGCTCATGGCCGACCTCGTGGACCGCGACCACGTTCGGGTGCCGGACCTTCGCGAGCGAGCGCGCCTCGCGGGCGAACCGCCGGAGCTGAGCGTCGCTCGCGTTCGGGGCGCGGAGCACCTTGACGGCGACGTCGCGCTGGAGGCGTGGGTCCCAGCCCGCGTAGACGACGCCGGCGCCGCCGCGGCCGATCTCGCCGCGGAGCTCGTACGGGCCGATCCGCGCGGCCGCGCTCACCGGATGAGAATCCCGATGCGGCGACGGGGCTCGATCAGGACGCGGCCGGCCTCGACCCCCACGCGCGTCGTGTCGAACGGCCGCGTGACGATCACGCTGTAGGCGCCTGGATCGAGATTCTGGATCACCTTGGCCCAAGGCTCGAGCTCGAACGCGAGGCTGCGCCGCTCGCGGTCGGAGGCGACGAGCGCGATGGTCACGATCGCTCCCGTCGCGTTCCCGACCTCGATCGATGTTCGTGACGACGGGACGTCTTCGAAGTCTCGCGTCCGGAGCGCGGTGACCGGCCCCTGCTCGGCGAGCAGTCGGAGCCTCCCGGCGAGCGCCTCGCCGTGGGCGAGCGAGGCGCCGAACCACTTCGCGCCGCGCGCGAGGCGGGCGGCGAGCTCCGCGTCGTCGAGGTCGTGCGCCCGCACATCCGAGAGGGCGCGATCGACCGCGTCGGCGAGCGCCGCGGGCGGGAGCTCGGCCGTGGCGAGCTCATCGAGCACGGCGGCCCGGATCGGGAGGTCTCGACGCAGCAGTCGGGCGAGCGCCGCATCCTCGGCGCGGGCGAGCTGGGCGAGCGTCCAGGCGAGCTCGGTGCGCCCTTCGGCGACGAGCGCCGCGGTGACGTTCACGGCGAGCTCGCGGCGGCGCTCGACGTGCATGATGATCTTGCGGGCGACGCTCGCCTCCGTCTCGCGGCGGAGGCACTCGATGAGCGGCTCGAGGGCTGCGTCGGGATCGATCGCGTCGGCCGCGTCGACGGCGGCGCAGCGGACCTCCGCGTGGTCCTGCGCGTCCGCGACGACGGCGAGGAGCTCGTCGAGGCTCCCGCGGGCCGACCGGGGCCGCCGGCCCAGCCTTCGGCAGACCCGGACGCGTTCGTCGGGGGTCCAGAGGCCGTAGCGGTCGCGGGCGACCGCGGCGAGCGCGTCGATCGCCCTCGGATCCGCGTCGAGCATCTCGGCGCCGTCGATGAGGGGTTTCGCCTCGGCGCCGCCGCACGCGACCAGGGCGTAGACCGCGGCCTTGCGAACCTCGTCGGACTCGTCGGCCGCGAGGGGCGTGAGCTCGGCGGCGATGCTCGGAGCGCGGGTCCGTCGGAGGAGGTCGAGGGCGCCCGATCGGAGGGTTGGCGTCTCTCCGCTGTCCCCGGCGATCGCCACGAGGAGCGCGAGGACCTCGGCGTCGCCGGCGAGGGCGCCGTCCTCGAGGCGGACGAGGCGCGCCCGCTCCTCGGCGTGGGTCGGGGCTCGGAACCGGGCGGTGAAGTCGCGACCGCGATCGGTCGCGAGGAGGGCGGCTAGGGTGATCGTGAGGATCAGCGCGGTCATCGTCGCCACCGCGGCCAGGAGCGCTCTCCGACGAACGGCGCCGGGAGCCGCAGCATTCGGCGCGCTCGTGATGCGCGCGGAGATCCGACGACGCGCGACCGGACGAGGACGTTCCGGCCGGGCCCCGACGGGCGGCTTGGGCAGCTCGGGCGGAGCAGACGGAGCGGGCGGATCGGGCGGGACGGGGAGATCCGCCGACCGGGGCTCGGCGGGAGGGCGACGGGTGGCGCCGAGGTCGAAGTGCGCGGCGCTGACCGGTCCGACCGGCGCGGTCGGAGCCGGCTCCTCGGCGCCGACATCCAGGTGCGCGGCGCTCGGCGGGAGCGCGGCCTTCTTCGCGGCGTCGGGGGCGGGGCGTTCTTTCTTCGAGCCTCGCCACGGGCGGCCGGGCGGCAGCCGCTTGGTCTTCGCGTCCGCGTTTCGGCGGACCTCGTCCGCGCCGGGCGCCCCGGCGTCGAGCCAGCCGTCGAGGAAGGCGGCGACCTCGGCGGCGTCCTTCGGTCGGTCGGATGGGTCGCGGGCCAGCGCCCGGGCGCAGAGGAGGTCGATCGCGTCGGGGACGCCGGGGGCGAGGTCGCGCAGGCGCGCCGGGTCGGCGGCGATGATCTGCCGCATCAGCTCGCGCGGGGCTCTCCCCGGGAACGGCGGCGCCCGGGTGATCGCGAACACGATGCAAGCCCCGAGCGCCCGGACGTCGGTCGCCGGCCCGACCTCGCCCCAGCGGACCGGGTCGATCTGCTCCGGGGCGAGGAACGCGAATGTGCCGACGAGCTGGCCGGTGCGGGTGAGGCCTTGCTCGCTTCCGTCGACCGCCTTGGCGAGGCCGAAGTCGACGAGGTAGGCCCGGTCCTCGGTCACGATGATGTTGTCGGGCTTGATGTCGCGGTGGAGGATGCCCAGGTCGTGGGCGTGCTGGGTGGCGAGGGCTGCGTCGCGGACGGCCGCCGCGGCCGCCTCGAGGGTGATCCCGTCGGCGATCGCCCGGTGGAGGCTCGGCCCCTCGAGCAGGTCGCACGCGAGGAAGAGGAGCCCGTCCTGCTCGCCGAAGTCGTGGACGCTCGGGATCGAGGAGTGATCGAGCTCGGCGAGTCGCTTCGCCTCGCGCTCGAAGCGCGCCCGCCGGTCGGCTCGGGACCGCGCGTCGTGATCGCGCCCCGCGAGGGAGACCTTCAGCGCGACGACGCGATCGTCGGGGTCGCGCGCCTGGTAGACGATCCCCATGCCGCCCCGGCCGAGCTCGCGATCGAGGCGGTAGCGCCCGAACCGGACGCCGCTCGCCTCGGAGACGCTCTCGCGGTCCTCCTCGAGGGCGATCCGGAGGGTCTCGCCGTCGAGCACCGCGTCAGCTCACGACCCGGTCGGCGGCCGGTCGGGCTGGCGCTCGGGGGCGGCTGACGGTCGGGATGCCGCGGCGCTCGGCCTCGTCGAAGAGGGCGTCCACGTCGATCTCGGCGAAGATCTCCCGGGTCCACCCGCGGACCTGCTCGTCGACCGGCTTCCCGCGGATGAGCTCGACCAGGCGACGTCGGGCGGCCGCTCGCTCGACCGGGGTCGGATGTCGCTTCGGCTTCATGTTGGCGTCGCGGACGCCGGGGTCGAAGAGGAAGCGATTCGGGTTCTCGAGGAAATCGC
This sequence comes from Planctomycetota bacterium, assembly GCA_029260755.1. Lineage (GTDB taxonomy): Bacteria > Planctomycetota > J058 > J058 > JAJDCQ01 > JAJDCQ01. The sequence goes on from JAJDCQ010000202.1 coordinate 16,928, forward strand.
GGCGGTCCTCGGGAAGCGCGAAGCGGTCGCGGTCGCGCCGCCACCGCTCGATCAGGCCGGTCCGCGCGGTGACGAGCTCCTCGTAGCGGTCGATGGCGTCCTCGGTGTGCAGCTCGCTCCACAGCCGTCGACAGATGGCGGCGACCGCGTCGATCGCGTTCGTCCAGGCGCGCGCGTGGCCGGCGTCGCCGTGGAAGATCGTCGCCGCGCCCCGTCGTTCGATCTCGTGGCGGAGCTCGTAGAGCTTGCGCGCGAGCATCTTCGCCTGCTGCCGGCGGACGTTGCAGCGGTAGCCGTGTGGGCCCAGGTCGTTCGGCGCGCGGTCGAAGAAGCCGTAGTCGCGCAGGACCAGGCCGCGGAAGGTCTGCCGGCACCGGTCGATGACCGTCTCGAACGGGTCGCCGTCGTCGAAGTCTCTCTGCCAGGCGACGTGCCACGGGGTCGTGTAGCGGTCGACGAGCGCCCGGCAGCCGCTCTGGAAGTCGGCGACCGAGTAGACCGATCGGTTCCAGTAGGCCCAGGTCAGCAGGCGTGGTGCGACGCGCGGGATCAGGGCCGCCTCCATCCGGAAGAGCGCGTCGCGGAGGCGGTCGCCCCGCGCGCCGAGGAGGTGGGCGAACGAGGGCCACACGAGCCAGTCGCCGGCGCGGCGGAAGTCGAGGATGACCTCGCGTCGCATCTCGGCCTCGAGGAACTCCCGGTAGTCGCGGCCGCCGGTGTAGAACGCCTTCCAGCCGCGGCAGACCGCCCGCTCATCGCGCGCGAACGAGAAGAACCCGCCGAACTGGCCCGGCCGCCCCTCGCCCTTCGCCTCGGCGCGCCAGTTGGAGTAGTCGCTGATGATCCGGCTGACCGTCGAGAACGTGGCCGTCAGCTCGCCGAGCATGGCGGCCTGGTGGATCCGCTTGCGGGTCGCGTCGATGCGATCGCTCGCGAGGTCGGCCTGCTCGACGTGGACCTGGCCGAGGAAGTGGTGGGTGAAGTCGTGCAGGACGAGGTGGAGGTAGCCGTACGGCGCGAACCGCTCGCCCATCATCGGCAGCCCGAGGTTGAGGTGGACCTGGGGAAGCTGGATGTCGTAGTCGCCGTCCATCGGCCCGACGACGAGGGCCTGGCCCTGGTCGCTCGCCCAGCGGAGCACCGCGCGGACCTGGGCGTGGCGGTCCGGGTGGAACGAGGTGGCGAGCTCGGCCATCTTGGCGGAGGCGTCGGGATGGGCGAGCGCCCAGGTGGGCAGCCGGCGCGGGTCGAGCTCGATCGTGCCCGGGTGGAACGTCGCCCGGGGCGTCTCGATCAGAGCGTCGGCGTGGTGTCCGCCCATGTCGATGGAGAGTAGCGGAGCTTCTCCGAGATGCGCAAACGGGCGGCCGACGGACCCGACCGCGTGCCGCTCCACGTCCTCTCGTGGGTGTTCCTCCTCTCGGAGTCGCCGGCGACGCCGTACAACTTCGTCGGGTCGACGACGCTGCGGGAGCCGCTCGACGTCGCGACGCTCGATGCCGCCCTCGCCGGCGCGTGCGAGGCGCTGCCGCACTTCGGCTGGGTGATCGAGGCCGGCCTCGCCCGGGCGCGCTGGCGCCCCGGGCGCCGGCCCCGGGCCCGGGCGGGATTCGCCGACATCGGGCGCCGCTTCCGGCTCGACCGCGAGCCGCCGCTCCGGGTGCGCGTCGAGGGCGCCCAGGTCGTCTGGGAGGTGCACCACAGCCTGACCGACGGGCTCGGTCTGATCCTCTTCGCCGAGCAGACGCTCGCGCGGGCGTTCGGTCTGGAGCCGCGGCGGCTGCCTCGGCTCGCGGTCGACGACCCGCTCCGGCGCCTCGCCGACGGCCCGCCGGCTCCTCGGCCCGCGCCGCCGCGGGCCGTCCGCTACGGCGAGCTTCCCCGGCTCCTCGGGCCGCGGCGGCGGACGCCGCTGCTGGTCGTCCTCGACCTCGCCCGGGCGCGTGAGGTCGCCGGACGGCTCGTCGTCGGGGCGGGCCCGGGCGATCTGGTCGTCGCCGGCTACGCCCGCGCCCTCGGCGCGTGGCGCGCCTCGCGCGGCCGGGGAGCGGCGCGTCGCGAGCCGTTGCGCGTGAACCTGATGCTGCCGCTCAACGTGCGCGAGCTCTTCTCGGTCTTCTCCGCGTTCAACTGCTGCGGAAGCGTCCTGGCGCCGCTCGATGTGACCTCGACGACGTCGGTCGCGGAGCTCCTCGCCGCGACCCTCGCCGCCCGGGCGCTGCAGGCGACGGCCGATCACCAGCGCGGCGCGCTCGCCCCGTTCGCGCGGCTCTTCGCGGGGCCGGTCGCCGGCGCGATCCCGTTCGCGGGCAAGCGCGCCCTCGCCGCCGCGTTCGGGGCGCTGCTGACCGAGCGGATCCAGACCGAGATCGTCACGTTCGGTGGGACACGCCCGTTCCCCGGCCCGCTCGGCGAGCGGATCGCGCGGGTCACCGCCCACCCGGCCGTGAAGCACACCCGCAACGCCGCTCTCGGCGTGATCGGACACGGCGACGAGCTCTGCGTCGTCCTCCACCAGACACGCCCCGACCCGGCCCTGGCCAACGCGTTCGCCGCGGAGATGCGGGCGCTCGATCCCGACCTCGTCCGCGCGGGGCCCGAGCGTCTGCTATCATGAGGCCATGAAGGTCCCGATCTCCGAGGTGCTCCGTCGTGCCGGAGAGTACTTCATGGGTGACTCCCCGATTCACCGGGCGGCGATCCGACTCGCCCGTACCCTCGCCGACCTCGAGGTTCCGTTCGCGGTGGCCGGGGCGCTCGCCGCGAACGCCCACGGGCACGTCCGCACGACCAGGGATGTCGACGTCCTCATGACCGCCGAGGGCCTGGCGAAGTTCAAGGCGGCCTGGCTCGGGCGCGGGTGGGTCGAGAAGTTCGAGGGCAGTCGAGGGATCCGGGACACGATCGAGAACGTGCCGATCGACGTGCTCATCGCGGGCGACTTTCCGGGCGACGGAGAGCCCAAGGACGTCGTGTTTCCCGACCCCGGGGATCCGGACGTCACCGAGACGACCGATGGGGAGGCGTTGCCGGTGCTTCGCCTCCCGGTCTTGCTCGAGCTGAAGCTGGCGAGCGGGATGACGGCGGCGCACCGGCTCCAGGACATCGTCGACGTCATGGAGCTCATCCGGGCGAACGCTCTGCCCGTCGACTACGCGGAGCGGCTCGCGCCGTTCGTCCAGGCGAAGTTCCGCGAGGTCTGGGCGACCGCGCAGGTCGACGAGGACTACTGACCCGCGTCGTCCGCGGGGGTCGTCGTCGCATCGCGACCCGCCTCGGCCGCCTCGAGGCGCGTCCTCACCTCGCCGAGGAAGTGCTCGACGCGCGCCTCCTCGGCGTGGGCCGGGCCGCGGCGCATCCTCCTCCCCGCGAGCGTCCCGACCTGCGCCTCCTCGACGATGTCGCGGTCCTCGCGGAAGACCTTCCGGACGCCGGGGCGCGAGAGGAACGCGAGGGTGCGGCGCAGCATCTCGACCGGGTTCCAGAGGCGCCGGCGCGGCGACTGGTCGTAGAGGCGGCTCACCCGGATCGTGAGGTCGGGCGCCACCGGCACGAAGGAGGTGACGTGGAGCACCCCGAGGATCCGGACGAGGAGGAAGCTCGGGAAGATCAGGTGGTTGTCGAGGTGGGGGTGCGGCGGCTTCTTGCTGATCACACGGATCGCGGCGCGCAGCACCCACGGCGCCGGCGCCGGCGTGATGAACGAGCTGTGGCCGTTCACGGCGAGCGACGGGACGGCCGCGCTCTCGCGCTTCGGGTCGAGACTCCCCCCGTGGACGAAGGGGACGTGGTAGTCCTCGATCGCGCCCGACACGACGAGCTTCCAGTTCCCCTTGATCGGCATGCGCATCGTGAAGAGCGGGCTCGAGGCCGTCTCGGTCATCTCCTCGAGGGTCGCGGCCTTCTCGCCGAGCCACGCGCGGACGGGCGGCGCCGTCGCCGGGTCGCCGTGCACGAAGATGAAGGCGCCGACGCGCTCGACGGCGAGCGGCACGAGGCCGAGGTCGGCGTCGTCGAAGTCGGGCAGCCCGGCGCGCCGCGACGCGCCGATGAGGCGCCCGTCGCAGCCGAAGACCCAGCCGTGGTAGGGGCACTGGAGGCGGCCGCTGCCGGCCGCGTCGCCCGGGCAGAGGCGCGTCCCGCGATGGGTGCACGCGTTCACGAACGCGCCGAGCGCGCCGTCGGCGTCCCGGGTGACGAGGACGCTCCGCCCCCAGCTCTCGGTCACGAACCAGGTGTCGGGCCCGGGCAGGCGGTCCCAGGTGCCCGCGAACGTCCAGCCGCGGCGGAAGAGCACCTCCATCTCGCGCTCGAAGAGGGCGCGGTCGTGGAAGACCTCGTTCGTCTCGTCGAACGTGGCGATGGGGCGGGTCACGCGTTGCTCGTCTCCGGCTCGGAGCCTGGCGGGCTCGCCGGGCTCCGGAGGAGCTCTCGAACGATCAGGATGAGGCCGATCGCGATCTCGATGTAGAAGAAGAATACGCGGTAGGCGGCCATGATCGCGACCGCGTGCTCGGCCCGGAAGAACCAGAAGATCCCGCCCTCGGCGATCCCGGCCGCGCCGGGCGTCGGGCTGAAGATCGCGATCGCGCGGAAGATCGCGAGCTGGCCCATCAGGGTCGCGGTGACGCCCTGCTCGCCGCCGACGGCCGTCACCACGATGGCCATCAGCGCCAGCCCGATCGCGTACCAGACGAGCGTGATGAAGAGGTTCGCGAGGAGGAAGACCGGGCCCTGACGGCGGAGGTCCGCGATCGTCCGCGAGGTACGCTCGATCGCATCGACGGCGCGCCCGTCCCGGAACGGCCGGCCGATCCGGGGAATCACCCGGAGGGGCGCGAGGACGGTCACGAGGCCCCGCGCCGTCCCGGCGGGGAACACCAGCAGCAGCCCGAGCAGGGTGGCGAGCGCCGCGAAGACGCCGAAGACCGGCCACAGCAGCGTCGAGAGCCCGGGCGGGAGCTCGGGCACGGTCAGGAGCGCGACCGCGGCCGCCGCCGTCGTGATCGAGATCGCGAGGACAGGCTTGCAGATCGCGATCGCGCCCGCCTTGTCGCCGGGGACGCCGCGCCGGAGGAGATACCAGATCAGGGCGGGCTGCCCGCCGGACGAGCCCGGCGTCAGGAAGACGGCCGTGTGGAACAGGAACGAGAGCTCGAGGCCGCGGCCGAGGCCGATCTCGAGGTCCATGCCTCGGGCGAGCCAGCGGTAGCGGAGCGCGTCGACGATCCACATGGCGACCATCAGCCCGAAGGCGATGGCGAGCTGGTCGGCGCGCAGGTCGACCCGCTGGCTCTCGGTGAAGTCGGGGACGAACCTCGCGATCAGGACGACGGCGGCGACGCTCAGGCCGAGCGAGACGAGCAGCCCGACGAGCATGCGGCGGAGGGCGCCGCGGGCCGACGAGGTCGCCGCGTCCTCACGGGGCGGCGCCGCGGCGGTCGGTGGGTCGTGGGGCGCGGGCGCGCTCACGTCGGGTCCCCGGTCGCCTTCGCGTCGGCCACGGGCGTCGGCGGCCCGAGTCCTCCGAGGCGGAGGACGAGGGCCGGGAGCAGGAGCAGGTCGGCGAGCAGCGCGAAGATCAGGGTCAATCCGGACAGCGCCCCGAAGAGCCGGTTCGCCATGATCGTCGAGAGGAGGAGCACGCCGAAGCCGGCCGACAGGATCACGGTCGTCAGGACGAGCGCGGCGCCGGTCTCGTGGACCGCGGCCCGGACCGCCTCGCGCCCGCCGAGGGCGCGTCGTTGATGGAGCGCGGCGACGAAGTGGAGGGTGTCGTCGACCGCGATTCCGAACACCACGCAGAAGAGCACGCTCGTCACCATCCGGAGCCGGATCCCGAGGAGCGCCATCGTCGCGAGGAGGAGCAGGAGCGGGAGGAGGTTCGGGATCAGGCTCAGGAGCGAGAGGCGGAGGCTCCTGGTCACGAGGAGGACGGCGCCGAAGATCACCGCGAGGGCGATCACGAGGCTCGCCAGGAGGTTGTGGGCGAGCGACTCGTGGATCGCCTGGATCATCAGCGTCCAGCCGGTCACCTGGACATCCAGCCCGGCGGGCACCTCGCGGCGGGCCTCATCGTGAATCGCGTCGGCGAGGGCGAAGAACTCCGGCGTCCAGAGATTCCGGATCCGGACCTGGACGCGGACGGCGTCGCGGCTCGGCGTGATGAAGTCGGTCGTCGGGTCCGAAGGGGTCGCGCTCTCGTAGAGGAGGAGGAACTGCGCCGAGGCGTCGCGCGACGGCGGGAGGCGGAAGCTCCCCGGCGCCCGCTCGGCGAAGATGTGGTTCATATCCTTCAGGTAGTCGGTCACGGACAGGACGTAGAGGACGCCTCGCTCCCGGAACGCGTCGCCGCGCATCTTCGAGACGACGCGGTCGACCGCCGCGAGGACCTCGTCGTCGATCGTGCGACCCGCGCCGCGGATGGCCGTCGCGCTCGCGGTCGGCCCGCCGGCGACGACCGAGCCGCTGCGCGGCACGCGGACGACGAGCTCGAGGGCGCTGACTCCGCCGAAGTGCTCCTCGGTGAAGGTGCGGGTCCGGACGAGGCGCGACTCGGGTCCGAAGTCGCCGAGCATCCGGGACTCGATCCGGACCAGCGGGAGGGTCGCCGCCGCCGCGAGGGTCAGCAGAAGCGCGCCGGCGATCACCCGGGGCGCGTGTCCATCGACGAGCCGCCAGATCCACGCGGCGAACCGGTGGGCGAGCCCCGTCCGCCCGTGGGGCGAGGCGGCGGGCGGGCGCACCACCAGGAGGATCGGCCCGAGGAGCAGAAACGTGACCGCGTAGGCGGCCATGATCCCGAACCCGACGGGGATGCCGAACTCCCGGATCACCTCGACATCGCTGATCGCGAGCGAGAGGAAGCCGGCCGCCGTCGTCACGCTCGTCAGGAGGCACGCCGTGCTCACCTCGGAGACGGCCTCGAAGAGGGCGGCCCGCGGCGCGAGGCCGGACGCGATCAGCTGCCCGTGACGGGCGAGGAGGTGGACCGCGTCGCCGACGCCCGCGACGACGATCAGCACCGGGATCGCCGTGGAGATCAGGTTGAGGGGGATGTCGGCGGCGGCCATGAGCCCGACCGTCCAGACGGCCGCCAGGATGACGACGACGGTGGTGATCGCGGCGACGAGGACGCTCCGGAAGACGATGGCGAGGATCACCAGGAGCATGATGGCCGCGACCGGGTAGTAGGTCCGGCTGTCCCGCGTCATGAGCTGCAGCACCTCGTGCCGGGTGATGATGATCCCGTCGAGGTGGACCTCCTCTCCCTCCTGCACCTCCGCGGCGAAGTAGTCGTGCAGCCACGCGGCGAACGCGTTGCGGTTCCTCGGCGTGTCCGAGCGCGGGTCGAGGGGGACGACGAACGCGGCGATGTCGGCGTCGCGACCGATGATCCGGTTCTCGTAGAGGGGATGATCGAGGAGCCCGTCGGCCATCGCGGCGGGCGCCCAGGCGGCCTCGCCCGACGCGACCCGCTCCGCGTCGAAGAGCGGCTCGACCCGGAGCCAGTCGTCCTCCGCTCGAACGTAGGTGACGTGGCTGAGGGAGCTGACCCGGTCGCGGTCGGCGAGCGGGTGGGCGCGAAGGTCCTCGGTGATCCGGTGGATCCGCTCCATCGAGGCCCGCTCGAGGACGCCCGGGCTCCGGAGCAGGATCAGCGCCGTCCGGTCGCCGCGGCCGAAGTCGTCGGCGAACGCGTCGTGGATCGCCAGGCGCGGGTCGCGGGCGGGGAAGAGCTTCTCGGCGCGGAAGTCCATCCTGAGGCCGACGGGACGGCCGGTCAGGGCGGTCAGGCGCCGCCCGAAGGCGATCGGGGCGACCGCGAGGGCGGTGACGGCGACGACGACGGCGACGGAGACGAGCGGGTGCCGCAGGGGAAGCAGCGCCGGGTTGGCGAGCCCCGGGGAGGACGCGGGCCCGGCGACGGTCACTCAGACGTGCTCGAGCGCACCGCCAGCCACATCGCGAGCAGCGTCGGCCCCGTCGCGAAGATGATGAACGGGATCGCGATCGATGGCGGCGTCGGCCGGGGCGCCGGCGCGGCGTCCACCTCCGCGCCGTCGTCGGTCGCGCGACGTCGACCGCCCGGTCGGGCGGGCGGCGTCGGCGCGCGGCGGACCGGGGGCAGCTCCCGGAGCTCGCCCTCGCCCTCGATCAGGGTGAGCCGGCGCCCGGCCTCGACCGGCCCGAAGCTCTCGAGGGCGCCGCCGGGGAGCGGCCAGCGGACGAGGAGCTCGTCGACTCGTTCGGCGTCGCCGATCCCGATGACCTGCTCGAGCGAGAACTGGCTGAGGTAGCCGTTGCCGGCCGAGACGAGTCGGACGAGCTTCCGGTCGCCGATCCGGGCGGTCACGACGGCGCCGATCGCGTCGCGGTTCGCCTTGGTCCCGACGAGGTGGAGCGAGACCGAGCCTTGCCCCTGGCCGAGCCGGTTCTCGTGGAAGGTGGTGTTCTTGCGGTAGTTGTTCAGGACGATGTCGACGTCGCCGTCCCCGTCGAAGTCCGCGAGGCCGGCGCCGCGGGCGTCGAGGATCTGGTCGAGGCCGAACGCGGTGCCCGCCTCGACGAAGCGTCCGTCACCTCGGTTCCAGAGGAAGTGGTTCCGCTCCCGGCCGTTCCAGCTCCGGTCGCCCAGGAACGCGTCGGTGTAGATCGCCTCCTCGTCGATGCTGGTCTCGGACGCGACCGCGCCCTCGGCGAACGGCAGTCACAAGTCCGCCGTGAGCGGGTTGGTGATCCATCCGTTCGCGGCGAGGAGGTCGAGCCAGCCGTCGTTGTCGACGTCGATGAAGCCCGAGCTCCAGTACCATCCCTGCGGGCGCGCGTTCGCCGCGTCGCTGACGTCCTCGAAGGTGCCGTCGCCCCGGTTCCGGAGGAGCCAGTTGCCGCCGAGCATGAAGTTGCCGACGTCCTCCCAGCGGTCGCCGAGGTGCTTCCGGAGGTCGAGGAAGACCTCCTGGAGGCGCGGGCGGCGCGCGCTCTGGACGATGTTGAGGATGTAGAAGCGGATGTTGACGCCCTGGCTGAACCAGCGCTGGTTGCTCCGGATGCTGCTGACGTAGAGGTCGAGGAGGCCGTCGCCGTCGTAGTCGCCGAAGCTCGCGGCCATCCCGGCCGAGACGGCCATCGCTCCCGACTCCTTCGCCACGTCGTCGAAGGTCGCGTCGCCGCGGTTGCGCAGGAGGAGGTTCCGGCCGAAGTCGTTCGCGAGGTAGACGTCCTGGTCGCCGTCGCCGTCGTAGTCGGCGATCGCGATCCCGAGGGTGAGCCCGACGTCGTCGGCGCCGCTCGCCTCGGAGACGTCGCGGAAGGTCAGGTCGCCGTTGCCGAGGTAGAGCCGGTTCGGCGCGCCGTTGCGGCTGTAGTGGATCATGTCCGGGATCCGCGTCTTCGCGTCGAGGAAGCGGCCGACGTAGAGGTCGAGGTGTCCGTCGCCGTCGAGGTCGGCGAGGGCGAGGGCGCTCGTCATGTCGTCGGGCGGAAGGCCGCTCTCGTCGGTGACGTCGGAGAAGCGCCCCGCCCCGTCGTTCCGGAAGAGGCGATTGCGGCCGTAGAAGAAGCCGACGTAGAGGTCGCGGTCGCCGTCCTCGTCGAGGTCGCCGAAGATGGCCGCCGTCGCGTGGCGGAGCCCGGTCAGCCCGGCCGCCTCGGTGTGGTCCTCGAACCGGCCCGTCCCGTCATTGATGAAGAGGCGCGGCTCCTCGCCGCTGAGGAGGAAGAGGTCGTCGTCGCCGTCGCCGTCGACGTCAGCCGCGTTCACGCCGCCGACCGCGTGACGGATCGCCTGGTCGCGGAGCACCTGCGATGGCGGGAGGAAGCGCCCGTCGGCGTGATCGACGAAGTCGATCCCGCGCGCGCGGGCGGTCTCGACGAAGTGGTCGCCCGGGCCGACGACGGTCTCGCCCTCGATGAGCTCGATCGTGAGAAGCTCGCGGCTCTTCTCGTGCCGGGCGAACCGACCCCGGAACATCCCGCGCTCGCTCCGGACCTCGCCCTCGGTCGTCCGGCCGAGCAGCTCGAACCGGAACCGCGCGGTCGCCGTCCCGTCGGCCTCGAGCCGATCGAGGAAGTGGAGCTTGAAGAGCGTCATCTCGAGCGACGCGAACCGCGCCCGCCAGTCGACGAGGAGCTTCTGGGCCGCCTCCCGGTCGGTCCCGAGCGACGGCCCGGCCTCCCAGCGCCAGATCCGGACGCCGTGCCTCTCGTCGGCCTCGCGCTGGACGATCGACGGGACCGGCCGCCCGGCGCCGAACTCGGCGTCGAGGAGCAGCTCCGCCGCGGCGGGGTCGCCGGACGCGAAGGCGGTGCCGAACGACTTCAGCGCCTTGTTGATCGCGATCCCGGCCGCGTTGTAGTCGGACGCGGAGACGCCGTCCTCGAGGACGGGACGATCGGCGCCGGCGCGGTCGGGCGAGGCGGCGGCCGCGAGGAGCGACAGGGCGAAGGCGAGCGCGACGCGGCCTCGCTTCACGACGACCCCTTCTTCGGGCGGCCCGATGCATCGGTGTACTCGAGCTGGCGGAGGAGCTCGACCGAGACGAGGAGCTTCCCCTCCCAGGAGAAGACCCACTCGGCGACCTTGCGGCCGTAGAAGAGGATCGACTCGCCGGTGTCGCCGGCGGCGCGGCCGGTCGGCTCGCCGAAGATCGACCGGATCTCGTCCGCGGGCGTCTCGGGGGTGAGCTTGATCGCCTCGCCGCTCTTGAGGAACTCCCCGCCGAACGGGCGGCGCTTCGCGTCCTTGGTCACGAACGCCGTGATGTCGACGAGCTTGCCGTCGGCGGCGCCGACCGCGAAGCCGCGGTCGGGGTAGTCGAAGATGCTCGCATCCTCCTGATGAGCGTTCCCGCTCGGTCCGAGGCTCGAGAGAAGCTCGATCGGCTCGCCGAGCTTGACGCCGCAGAACGAGAGGGCGTCGAAGTCGATCGCGAGCTTCATGCGCGTGTCGCGGGTCCAGTCCTTGGTCAGGTTGCCCACGCCGCGGACGCGATTCCAGAGGTCGCCGAGCCCCATCGGATTCTCCTCCTCCTTGGCGTGCGTTCCGGCGTCCTGGCTAGACGAGCGCCATCTCGAAGCCCGGACGTCCCGGCCCCAAATCGAGGTCGTTCCACCGGCTCCCGGGTCGACTCATGACGTAGAGGGTGGCCGGGAGAGCCGTCGTCCGGTAGCGGGCGAACGCCGGGGCGAGCGGGTCGTCCCGCTCGACGTAGGCGCAGATGAAATGGCGCCCGCTGCCGTGGAGATCATGGTAGATCCGGTCGAGGAGCGCCGCCATCGTCGCGGGGTCGTCTTCCGCGATCGAGACGTGGGTCAGATAGACGTAGCGGAACAGACCGCCGGGCGGCGGCAGCGGCGGGAACCGCGCGAAGAAGGCGCCGAGGTTGAAGGCGCGCTTGATCCAGCGCATCCGGCCCTCGTACGCCAGCACCCGGAACCGCTTCACCGGGCCGGCGTCCCAGGGGGCGGCGACGCCGCGGAGACGGCCGGCGCCGTCGTGCGCGACGTAGAAGCTGTCGATCGTCAGGCCGGGCCAGCGAGCGAGTCGCTTTCGCAGGAGCGCCTCGTCGAAGCAGTAGCCGAACGGGCGGGCGCGGTGGTCCTCCTCGAGCCGGGCGGCGATGGCGGCCACGTCGTCCTCGGTCGCCCGGCGGACGGTGAGGTCGGTCGGCCGCGGACGCCCGCGCGTCGTCATCTGGATGTTCAGGATGTGGAAGCTCCGGAGCGGCCGGTAGACCGGCTTGTCGGGGAAGCGCCGCGTCCGCCGGACGAGCGCCGCCTTCGCGAGGCGGTTGCTGTCGATCACGGCGGTGAGCATCGCCTCGCACCCGAACGCGTCGCACGCGTCGCCGAAGATCTCGCCGAACATCCGGCCGAGGAAGAACCCGCCCCGGAGCGCCTCACCGAACCGGAGGTCGCCGGCGTAGCCGACGCGGCAGCGGGAGCCCTCGAGCCAGCCGTCGCGGCCGAGGAGGGCGGCGATGCCCTCGATGGAGCCGCCGACGTCCGCGATCCAGACTCGCCGCTCCACCTCCTGGAGGTCGTAGAGGGCGAAGAAGTCGGGGTCGCGCTCGACGGCGAGGCGGAGGTCGGCGTCCATCGTCACCCGCGCGAAGAGCTCGCACAGGGCGGCGCCGTCCTCGGGGCGGGCGAGGCGGGGCTCGGGCTTCGGGCTCTCGGACGGCCGGCTCATCGGTCGTCGTCGTTCTCCGCGAGCCTCGCCTCGCACGCGCCGATGAGCGGGGTGAGGTCGACGCCCCCGAGGTCGTCGCGCTCGGCGACATCGCGCCAGAGCCGGACCAGCGCCGACCAGTCCTCCGGTCCGAGTTGCTCGGCGTGCGGGTCCGAGCGGATCGCGTCGGCCGCCTGGTCGACCTGCCCGTCGATGACCCGTCGGGCGACCCGCGCGAGGAACCGGTAATCCTCGATCGTGCGCCGGCGCTCGGCCTGGTCGGAGCGGATCGGTTCGTCGAAGTCGGTCGCCTCGCCGATCGCCGAGAGGGCCGCCAGGGCGCGGGGGTCCCGGTGGGCCGCCGCGTGCTGCGAGGCGACCTCCCAGACGACCCACGGCTCGATCCTCACGGCCTCCATCCGATCGAGGACGGCTCGCGTGTCCTGGCAGAGCTGCGGGTCGTCGGCGCACGTCGCCGGCCCGCGCATGCGCCTGCGGAGGTGGCTCGACGCCGCGTGGGCCGTCTTCCGCTGGCGACTCTCGATCAGGTCGATGGTCGCGGGGAAGGCCTCGAGGGCTCGGATGAACACGGGGGCGTCCGCGGGGTCGGGCGGATCCCGGAATCCGAGGACCTGCGCTCGCCGGCAGAACGGGTCGAGATGTCGGGGCGTCTCGAGGAGGTTGCGGTCCCAGGCGCGCTCGAGAGCGACCAGGATCCAGGCGGTCCAGCTCTCCGCCGCGACGCCATCGATTGGAGGGGGATCGGGGAGGTCCGGCTCGTCGGCGAACTCCCAGAGGCAGTCCTTCATCGCGTAGGCGGTCTCGGCGAGCACCCAGGCCGGGACCGGATCGCCGGCCGCCTCGGCGTTCAGGACGGCCTCGAGCGTCGGCCACTGGCTCAGGACGGAACGCCGCCACGCCCAGTGCATCTTGGTGGTCTTGATGAGCTCATCGTACCGCGCTCGCCACAGGGTCGCCGCGTGGCAGAACCGCTCCGCGAGGCTGGCCTGGCGGTGAGGGAGCAGCTCGTTCCGGATCCACTCGAGGCTCGAAGACTCCTCCGTCTCGCTCTCCGCGACGACTCGGTCGTCGAGCGCCAGGAGGCTCTCGATGCCGTTGGGACTGCCGGCGACGAGCTGAAGGAAGACGCCGTGGAGATAGCCCCGCTCGCGCTTGCCCACGGACATCTCGGTGTTGCGGTCCCGCCCGAGCTGCTCGACGAGCGCCTCGCGCGCCGGCCCGGTGAGCAGCCTCGAGGCGAGTCGGAGGAGCTCGGAGAGGTCGGGCTCGGCGCCGCGGGCGGGGGCGACGTGGATCAGCGCGGTCAGCCGCGCGCTGGCCTCGGGCGCGAGCTCCTCCGGCGGCTCCGTCGAGGTCGGGTCGAGCAGGTCCGTCAGCTCGACGACGACTCGCCGGAGCTCGCGGAGCTCGAGGTCTCGCGCGAAGGGGGTCGCGTCCTCGGGGAGGAGCCGCTCGAGCTGGCGCAGCTGGATGCGTCTTCGGAGATCGACGTCGTCCGGGTTGGTCTCGGGCGCGTCGAGCTGTCCCAGCGCGCGGACGACACGATGAGTGAAGGGGAGGTCCTCCGGCTCGACGGACGCGCCGGCGATCTCGCGGGCCAGATGCCGGATCGCCTCGGGCGACGCGCGGTCCTTCGCAGGCGGGAGCTGCCCGAGGATCGCGCGCAGCGACGGCGTCTCGCCGAGCCGGGCGAGCGTCTCGAGCGCGTTGGTGCGGTCGCCGTCGTCGACCCGGGCCAGTCTGGCGACCTCGGACACGCGGTCGGTCTCGGCCGGATCGCCGGAGATCGCCTGGTGCAGCGCGGCGAGGAGCCGGCTGCGCCGGCGCAGGCTCGCGTCTCGGACGCCGAGCTCGACGAGACGCGCATCGAGGGCCGCGGCCTCGGCGAGCGCATCGCGGTCGCCGGTGAGCGCCCGCGCGTGCACGGCGGCGAGTCGCTCGGCGGGTGAGCGGCGCGGCCAGGTAATCCAGACGACGCCCGCCACGATCGCGACGGCGAGGAGCAGGGCCGCGAGCGCGCCGACGAGGCGTCGCTCGCTCGGCGCGGCTCCGGTCAGCGCGTCGAGGGGCTCGTTCCGGAGCCAGCGCTCGAGGTCGTCGGCCAGCGCGTCCGCCGAGGGGTAGCGGTCGTCCGGGCGCTTCGCGATCGCTCGGTGGCAGACGGCCTCCAGGCCGGTGGGCACCGCGTCCTCACGGACGGTGCTGGGCGGTGATGGCTCGGTGGCGAGGACGCGGCGGAGCGTCTCGATCGGCGTGAGGCCGCCCTCGATCGGAGGTCGGCCGGCGAGCGCCGCGTAGAGGAGGGCGCCGAGGCCGTAGACGTCGGTGCGCTCGCCGACCTCGGCGCCGGCGAGCGTCGGGTCGACCTGCTCGGGCGCCATGAACGCCGGCGTTCCGACGATCTCACCGGTCGCGGTGAGGCGCGTCATCGCCGGGTCGGTGGCGAGCCCGAAGTCGAGGATGCGCGGGGTGCCGTCCGGGGCGATCACCACGTTCGCCGGCTTGAGGTCGCGGTGGAGCACCCCGGCGCGATGGACGTGGGCGATCCCGCGGGCGGCGCCGGCGACGATCCGGGCGGCGCCGGTGGGGTCGAGCGGTCCGCGCGCGATCGATCGGTCGAGCGGCTCGCCCTCGGCGAGGTCCATCGCGGAGTGGAGGATGCCGCGGTCGACCTCGATCGAGTGCACCTGGACGAGGTTCGGATGCGGGCGGACCCGCGCGAGGAGCTCCGCCTCGCGCCGGAAGCGCTCGAGCTCCTCCCGGTCGGGACCGCCGGCTCCCAGGGCGAGGATGACCTTGACGGCGCGGATCGCCCCGGTCTCCGCGTGCCGGGCCCGGAAGACGGCGCCCATGCCTCCGCGTCCGAGCTCATCGAGGAGGATGTACTGGCCGAGGCGCTCGCCGGGGCGGGGCAGGGCGGTCGTCATCGGTCGCCCTCCCTCTCTCGTTCTCGCTCGTCCTCGTCCTCGGGCGGGTCGGGGGCGTCGCGGTCCCGGAGCTTCGCGGCGTGGCCGCGAGCGATCTCGGCCTCGCGCTCGTTGCCGAGGGCGTCGAGCCTCCTGGCGACGCGATCGAGGAGGTCGGCGGCGGCCGGCGGGGCGTCGCGACGTCGCGCCAGGCTCGCCAGCGCGTACATGAGCTGGATCGTCGCGCTCGGCGCCTTCGGAGGGAGGAGGGCGAGTGCGTGACGAAAGCACTCGATCGAGAGTCGCGCCTCGCCGGTGTCGGTCCAGAGACGGCCGAGCGCCGTCCAGTTGGTGTGACGAAGCTCGGGCGGCCGGGCCCGAATCAGGTCGAGCGCGGCGAGGCGCCCCGAGGCGACGGCCTGCCGCCTCCGGCCATCAATGACCGCGACCGCGCAGGCGGCCGCCAGGCGGTAGTGGGCGACGACGCGCCTGCCGGCCGGATCGTCGCCCGGCCGGAGTCCCCGCGTCTCGAGCGCGGCGAGCGCCTCGAGGTCCGCGTGGACGACGGCGTGGCGCGCCTCGGTCTGCCACACGATCACGCGATAAGGCTGGATCCGGCGAATCTCGCGGATCAGGTCGGTGAGCGAATCGTGCCGGGGCTCTCCTTCCTGGCAGGGCTTTGCCTTGGCGAGCTGGCCCAGGATGAAGATCGCGATCGCGTGGACGAGGGTCTTCGGCCGGTTCTCGAAGAGGGACTCGGAGGCGACCGTCTCGATGGTCCGGAGCGCCTCGCGGAGGACGCCCGGGGTCTCGGGGTCGTCGGGCCGGATCCGGGCCATCCAGACGGCGCGACGGTGGTAGACGGCGAAGCGACGGCGCGCTCGAGGGCGCCGCTGCTCCCGTCCCCACGCGTCCCGGAGGAGCTCGTCGACGAGCTCCGACCAGGTCCCGGGGCCGCCCTCGGGTGGGCGGGGCGAGGTGCCGTTCTCGTCGAGCTCGCTGGCCCCGATCCGGAACGCGAGCTCGGCGATCACCCACGGCGGAAGCTCCGGGCCCTCGGCCCTGGCGCCGAGGACCGACTCGAACACGGCCCACTGCTGGAGCAAGCCCGCGCGGTAGTCTCCCGGGGCGGGCTGGTCCGGCGAGTCGGGTCGGCGTCGGAGGCGCTCGGTCAAGGCCGCGTCGGTCGCGGAGGTCGCGAGGGCCGTCGCGTGGCAGAACCGCTCGACGAGATCGACGTCGGCGTCGTTCGCGAGGCGGGCGACCGTCGCCAGGACGCTCGCCCGCCGCTCGCTGCCGGTCGGCCCGCAGTGGGAGTGGATACTCTCCACTCCGTCGGGCACGCCCGCCACGAGCTGGAGGAAGAGCGCCTGGCGGTAGGGACGTTCAATGTCTTCCTGGCCGGGGTCATCGGGGAGCGGCGCGAGGACGACCGACATGAGCTCCACCTCGAGCTCGGCGCGGGCGGCGAGGTCGGCCACCTCGAAGATCGGCGCCGCGACCTGCGCGATCGCTCGGTAGACCGGCTTGCCGGGATTCGTTCGCAGGCGGAGCTCGAAGAGGCGGCGCTGGGCCTCGCTGCTCATCGGGCGGAGACGCTCGTCCGCGGTGATGACGGCTGCGAGCCGCTCGATGACCTGGTCGATCTCCTCGCGAGGTCCGGACCAGTCCCTGGGAAGCGGCCTGGGGAGGGCGAGGAGACCGAGGAGGAGGCGTCGGGTCAACGCCTCGGCCGCGAGGGCGCGGTCTCGTGGCTCCTTGCTCAGCTCCGCGCTCGCGACCAGGTCGTCGAGGACGCGGCTCGACGGATCGAGCTCTTCGTGCCGCTCGAGGAGCGCCCTGGCGACCTCGGGGTTCGTCGCCTTGGCGACGTGCCGGAGCAGGCTCTCGCGCCCGATCGGGTCGGCCTCGAGGCGCTTCGCGAGCTCGACGAGCGCCTCGGGGCGTCGCGCCGCGACGAGGAGCTCGAGGAGGTCCGTCCGATCCGCCTCGGACGCGGCAGCCCAGGCGCTGACCGACGCCTCCGCGTCCCCGGCCAGCGCGCGCGAGGCGCCGATGAGGAGCTGGCAGCGCTCGGCGGTTTGCGTGGGCGTCGGGCCGAGCGCCTCGAGCTCCTGGCCGAGGTCGCCCAGGGCGCGGATCCTCTCGTGGCGGCCGGCGCGCAGGTCGGAGAGGCCATCCTGGATCCGGCTCTCGAGGGCGGCGAGCCGGTTCTGACGGGCGCGGCGGCGAGAGATCGCGGTGCCCGCGATCCCGAGGGACGCGAGGACCGCGAGCACCGCCAGAGCGATGGCCAGCGGGCGGCGGGCCGGCGCCACGCGCCGCCCGAGGCGGGCGACCGCTCCCGGTCGGCGGGCGAGCACGAGCTCGCCGCGCATCCAGCGGTCGAGGTCGTCGCCGAAGGCGTCCGCGCCGAGGTAGCGGTCGGTCGGTGACTTCGCGAGGGCCCGCAGGCAGACGGCCTCGAGGGGCAGCGGCGTCTCGCGCAGTGAGCTCGGCGGGGTCGGGTCCCGCCCCAGGACGCTCTGGAAGACCTCGAGGGCGGAGCCGACGGCGAGGATCGGCGGCCGTCCGGTGAGCGTTGCGTAGAGGATCGCGCCGAGGCCGTAGACGTCGGTCGCCTCGCCGATCCCGGCGCCGGCGACGTTCGGATCGACCTGCTCCGGCGCCATGAACGACGGCGTGCCGAGGACCTCGCCGGTGAGGGTGAGGCGGCTCAGGGCCGGGTCGGTCGCGAGGCCGAAATCGAGGATGCGCGGGGTGCCGTCGGGGGCGACGATGAGGTTCGCCGGCTTGAGGTCGCGGTGGAGGACGCCGGCGCGGTGGACGTGGGCGATCCCGCGCGCCGCCCCGGTGACGATCCGCGCGGCCCTCTCGGGGGGCAGCGGGCCGCGGGCGATGATCCGGTCGAGCGGCTCGCCCTCGGCCAGGTCCATCGCGCAGTGGGGGATGCCCCGGTCGGACTCGATCGCGTGGATCCCGATCACGTTCGGGTGCGGCGGGACGCGGGCGAGGAGCTCGGCCTCGCGGCGGAAGCGGGCGATGTCCTCGGGGTAGGCCCCGCCGGTCCCGGCGAGGATCACCTTGACGGCGTGGACCGCGCCGGTCTCGGCGTGGCGGGCCCGGAAGACGGCGCCCATCCCGCCGCGTCCGAGCTCCTCGAGGAGGAGGTAGCGGCCGAGGCGCTGCCCGGGTCGGGGGATGGAGGAGGTCGGGGTCAATGGCGGGCGGATCAGATGTAGAACGTGATCTCGCCGCTCGCCGGCGTGGGGCGCGGCCCCACCTCGCCGGCGGCGGCCCAGTCGCGCAGGCTCTCGATGTACTGGTGGAGGAGGTCCGCCTCGGCGTTCATGAAGTCGGCGCCGTAGCGCCGCAGCGAGCGGCCCTGGTTCGCCATGATCTCGACGTCCTGCTGGATGACCTTGCGGGTGTAGGGCGGGAGGACGAACCGGCCGAGCTTGTTGAGCACCCAGCGGCCGAGGCGGTAGGTGATCGCCGTGTAGACCATCGTCTCGAAGGGGCCGACCGGCGTGCACTGGCTCGTGATGATGAACGAGCGGCTCGTGCCGAAGTCGTAGTCGACCCGGGTCATGTTGGGCATGTAGAACTTGTCGGTGTGCTTCATCGGCTCGCCGCTCGGGTTGAGGATCATCTGGCTGAAGCCGATCTTGTCCTTCTCCTGGTGGTAGGTGACGAGGACGCTGTCGTCGGTCCGTTCGACCGATGCAGCGACCTTCGTCTGACGCTCACTCCGGAACCAACCGGCATGGACGGTGACCGTGTGGGGCACGTCCATGAAGTTCTCGACGCAGTTGGTGACGTCGTTCTCGAACGGCGTCACCATGTAGTAGCTCTCCCACCCCTGCTCACCCCAGCGGGGGAACTCGAACGGGTCGTTGCGGATCGCCGCCGGATCGCCCATGTAGACCCAGATCAGTCCCTGCTGCTCGCGCACCGGAAAGGCGGGCAGCGTCTTGTGGGGGCGGACGAACGTGTCGGGGCCCTCGGTCGGGATCCGGACGCACTGTCCGTCCGGCTCGTAGGTCCAGCCGTGGTAGGGGCAGACGAGGCAGCCGCCGGCGACGAAGCCCTCGGAGAGCTGGGCGTTGCGGTGCAAACACCGGTCGAGGAGGCAGTGCGGCTTGCCGGACTCGTCTCGGAAGATGACGAGGTTCTCCTCGAGGATCGTCCGGCCGATCGGACGCCGGCCGAGGTCCGACGCCAGGCACGCGACGTACCACCAGTCCTTGAGCGTGCCGCAGCTCTCGCGCATCGACGCGCCGGAGCCGTTCGCGCCGTTCCCGCCGTTGGTTCCGTTCGCCATCGCCTCTGATCCCCCGTTCCCGGGCCGGCCGGCCTTCATTGTCGCCGATGCGCGAGGAGGCCGACAACGAGCAGCCGGCTTCGCCTTCGGCGAAGAGGACGAAACCACGGAGGCACGGAGACACGGAGGAGCTCCGGGTGACGCGGAGTCGCTGATCCCGTGTGGCGTCTCGTGATTCAGGGTTCTCGATGCCCTTGCTGGCGGGAAGGAACGAGCGATCCCCTCATCGGCCCGGCCTCGTGGAGATGAGGCGTGCTCGGTAGCCTCTCCGTGCCTCCGTGTCTCCGTGGTTACATCTGCTCGCCGCAGGCGAGCCGATACCACGACCCGCTCCTACTACTACCAGCTACCAGGAGGTTCCGCCGAACGCCTCGTCCCAGAACAGACCCGCGTGGAGCGGCGTCGGCTTGATGTCGCCGGCCTTCATCCCCTGAGCGACGAGCGCCCGCTCGTAGCGCCCGGCGCCGTCCTCGACCCGAGCGGCCTCGATCGGGCCGAGCTGACCGATCGATCGGCAGATCTCGTAGTGGTGGCCCGCTCGGAGGCCGGCGTCTACCGCGGCGGCCAGCCGCTCGAGGCTCGCCTCGGGAGCGTCGGCCTCGACCCAGAGGACGTAGCGCGGCGGCTCGCCCCAGCGCGGGGTGAGCATGCAGAACGCGGGCTCGAGGCCGACGGTGCTCAGGGCGGCCTCGAGCACCTCCCCGACGCGGCCGGTCGAGAGCTTCTCGCCGGCCAGGTCGCTTCCGCCGTCGCGCTTGCCGACGAAGCGGCAGAGCGGCGCCTCGCGGAACCGCCCGATGATCTCGACCTCGTCGCCGAGGCGGTAGCGGTAGAGGCCTCCGCCGGTCGAGAGGAGCGGGACGTAGCGCCCGCCGGGCTCGGCCTGGTGGGGCGGGACGGGGCGCGCGTCGGGGTCGCCCGCGGGCGCGAGCTCGATGACGTGGCTGGCGACGGCGAGGACGGCGCCGCGGTGGCCGACGAGCGGGAAGCTCACGACGCCCTCGGTCGCGAGCAGGCCTTTGCCCTGGATCTCGAGGTCGTCCGGGAGGAGGCGCCGCATCCCAGGCAGGAAGCGGCGGGCGGCGGCGTCGGTCCAGCACGAGAGCAGGGTCAGTCGTGGCCAGATCCGGCGGAGGTCGGGCGCCGGCGCATGGCCGAGGGCGCGTCGGACCATCGCCGCCCGGCGTGGCGCCGCGGGCGGCGGCGCGAGGAGGCCCGGCGCGATCGGACCGGTCGGTGGGGTGATCGTCCCGGCGGCGAGGTCGTCGGCGAGGGCGTCGCGGTGCTCGACGGCCGCGGCCAGGAGAAGGGTCAGGAAGCTCGGGCTCCAGACCGAGACGAAGCGCAGCTCCGGGTCGGCGAGGAGGTAGCAGAGGGTCGCGTAGCGGCACGTCTCGAGATCCGGCAGGCGCGCCACGGCCGACGGGACCGGGAGCAGCACCCGGAGGAGGCGCCGGACGACCGGGGGGAAGTACTCGGTGTCGTCCTCGAAGCCGACCCGGGTCCCGCCGTCGGTGACCTCGCGCTCGCGCGCGGTCGGCGAGATCGACCAGTAGGAGCTCCCGCCGAGCAGCGCCGGGCGGCGCCGGAACGTGTCGTGGAGCCAAGGTCCGGTCGCCGCGGAGAACTCGTCGAGGAGGGCGGCCGAGTAGGGAATGTACTTCGAGGCGCGGGTGCTCCCGCTCGACTTCTCGAACGCCTTCGGCATCCCCGGGAACAGGACGTCGGGCTCGCCGGCGCGGATCCGGTCGATCCACGGGGCGTGCTCGTCGTAGCCGCGCACCGGCACCGCGTCCTGGTAGTCGGCGAGGGTCCGGACGCGGCCGAGGCCGTGGTCGCGCCCGAAGGCCGTCGCGCTGGCGCTCCCGAGAAGGCGGGCGAGGAGGGCCGCCTGCGCGCCGGCCGGGTCGTTCGCCGCCCGGAGGAAGCGGGTCCAGGCGGGCCGGAGCCCGGTTCGATACGCGAGGTTGATGGCGTAGAGGAGCGGCCGCCTGAGCATGCCGCAAGTCTACCGCAGCGGGTTCAGGAGATTTGACTCTCGAGGAGCGGCTGCGGGATCGCGTCGATCGTGGTCGGCGCCGGACGGAGGCGCGCGGCGAGGGCGGCGGCGCGGCGGCCGATCCGCTCGAGCGGCTTCTTCACGGCGTACTTGAAGAGCGCTCCGGCGATCTCCGAGAAGCGGAGCTCGGCGAGGCAGCAGAGCTCGTCGCCCTTCGCGTAGCCGGGGTTCGCCCGGGTGAAGAAGCGGATGTCGGGGTTCGCCATGTCGGACATGGTGACGTGGGCGTAGCGCGTCTTGACCTTGCCGTGGCACTCCTCGAACTCGATCACGCCGCGCTTCGGGTCGTAGTCGTCCGGATACTTGATCGACGCGACGCGGTCGAGGACGGCCTTCACGTCGGACGGCGTCTCGCGCTCGTGGTTCGGGAAGCAGGTGAAGTTGTTCCGCATGAGGAGGTAGGTCTTGAAGCCCTTCGAGATCAGGAACCAGAAGACGCGGTGACGCGGGTGGGTGAGCTTGGTCCGGACGAGGAACCGGGTGAACTCGCTCTGGAGACGCTTCTGGCCCCAGCAGGACGAGTCGACGACGGTGTCGCCGCTGAAGAGCGTGACCGTCCGCTCGCCGTCGCGGTCGTCGTACATCAACTGGATGGTGCTGAAGCCCCGGATCTGTCCGTTCTGGTCGAACATCCGGATGACGTGCTGCTTCGACTCGAGGTCGGCCTGGAACTGCTCGCGATCGACGCCGTCGTAGTGGCGCTCGAAGAGCTCCCACATGGCGGTGCGGTCGGCGGGGTCGAGGCTCGTGACGGGGTCGGTGCTGCTCTGGGTGATCCGGACGGCTTCCATGATTCCAGCTCTCCTCTCGAACTCTCCGCCCGACTGTTTCGCAAAGCCGGGGCCAGACCGATGGGGACGCTCGCCGCGCTCTTCGGGGGCGGCTCGCCCCGTCGGTTCGCCACTCGAGATCTCGTAAGCCTTTTGACTCATATCGATTGCGGATTCCGGGAAGGGGCCGTCACGTCCGGGCCGATGTGTCGCCGATCGGCGGTCCTGAGTCGAACCGACGAGACCGTCCGAGACACAACGTGGCGCGGCGCGTCGTGGGAGATCCTGGACGACCGACTTTGCGGGGCTCGTCGGCTTCCGCCATGATCGGCCGGAGGACGCGCATGCCCGGTCTCGGCGGGCTACCGACTCCGGGGACGAGCCTCGGTCCCTACGTCGTCGGGTCCCTCCTCGGTCGCGGGGGGATGGGAGCCGTGTTCGTCGCGCGTCACGGCGTGACCGGGGCGAAGCACGCCCTCAAGATCCTCCGCGTCGGACCGGTCTCGATCGATGAGCGCGCGCTCGCCCGCTTCCGGCGCGAGGTCGAGGTGCTCGCCCGGATCGACGACCATCCCAGCCTGGTCCGGGTCCACAGCAGCGGCTTCGATCGCGGCATCCCCTGGTGCGCGATGGAGCTCGTCGATGGCATCTCGCTCGACCAGCGCCTCGACACGGGCGGCGTCCTCCCCGTCGATGAGGCCGTCCGCCTCGTCGCCTCGATCGCGCGGGCGATCGATCACGCCCACCGCTGCGGAGTCGTGCATCGCGACCTCAAGCCGGGCAACGTCCTGATCGATCGCGCGGGCGCGCCGAGGGTCGTCGACTTCGGCCTCGCCTACGACGTCTTCGCCGCCGAGCTGACGAAGACGGGCGAGTGCCTCGGGACGCCGGCGTTCATGGCGCCCGAGCAGGTGAGTCGCCCGACGGCCGGCGGGCCGGATCGTCCGGTCGTCGCGCTCGCGGTCGGGCCGCCGACGGACGTGTACGGGCTCGGGGGCGTTCTCTACGCCTGCCTCACCGGTCGCGCGCCCGTCGAGGGGACCTCGGCCGTCGGCATGCTCGCCGAGGTCGTCCGGGGCGAGCGGACCCCGCCGAGCCGACTCGCTCCGGCGACTCCGCCCGCGATCGACGCGATCACCCTCCGCTGCCTGGCGAAGCGGATCGAGGCGCGGTTCGCGACCGCCGGCGAGCTCGCCGACGACCTCGAGCGGTTCCTCCGCGGAGAGCCGGTCGAGACGCCGGTGGCCTCCGTCGTGGGCCGTCGCCTCCTGCCCCGGTCGCGCGGTGGCCGCATGGGCGCGCTCGCCGCGGCGGTCGCCGTGACCCTCGTCGCCGCGGCCGTCCTTCCGATCGTCTGGTTCCGGGCCGACCCGATCGAGCGCGTCGTCGAGCTCGAGGCCGCGCTCTCCGAGCGGTCGCTGACCGGCGAGGAGAGGGAGGAGCTCGAGGCGCTCGTGAGCTCGTTCGCCGGCGAGCGTCGGACGCATGTTCGCGCGCGGGCGCTCGCCATCGCTGCGCGGATCGTGGCGGAGGGGGAAGGCGGCGGCGCCGCCGGGCGGGAGCTCGCCCTCGTCGTCCGGCCCGGTGGGGAGATCGATCGACCCGCCCTCGCCCGGACGCTCCGGGTGTTCCGGGCGCACGGCCGGCTCGACGCGGTCGCCGCGGTCCTCTGGGGGGCGCTCCCCTCCGCGCCGCCCCCGCCCACCCTCGCCGGGGAGCTGGCGGCCGCGATCGCGCGCGGCGAGCTCGACCCGCCCGGCCTCGAGGGTGCGTTCGTCGTCCTCCTCCGCGCGCCGGGACTCGATGCCGCCGGCCGCGGTCGCCTCCTCGTCCGGCGGGCCGAGCGGCTCCTCGTCAGCGAGACGCCCGACCGGGACGCCGCCCTCGACTGCTACGTCCGCGCGTTTCGCGAGCACGCCGTCGTCGCCGATCGATGGCCGCGCGAGCTCCGCCACCACGCCCTCGAGCGGTTCCTCGACGCGGTCCGCGAGCGGCGTCTCGACGACGCCCGCCCGCTCGCCGGGACTCTCGCCCGGACCCCGGGGGCCGACGCGCCCATCCCGATCGAGCTCCTCGCCGGCCTCCAGAGCGCCGCGGGCGTCGACACCCTCGCGAGCGCCGCCCTCGATCGCCCCTCGGAGGAGGAGGCGCGGGCGCTGCTGCTCCTCGGCTCGGTCCTCGAGGCGCACGCGGGCTGGCCGGTCCACTACGACATGCTCGGTCACCTCGCCGGCGAGGTGTTCGGCGTCGAGCAGCTCCTGTTGATCGGGCGCGAGGAGATGGCGCGCCCGGTGAGCGGTCGGGACCCGGGCCGGCTCCTCTTCGTCGCCGCGCTCCTCCAGCCCGGCGGCGCGAACGACGACGCCGTCGCCCGGCTGGCCCGCGGCGCCGTCGAGGGGGGCGGCGCGGCCGCGTGGCACGAGGCGCTGGCCGGGCTCCTCCTCGTCCGGCAGGACCGCATCGACGAGGGGCAGGCCCTGTTCGAGCGCTCCTGGGAGCGCGAGCTCGCCCGGCCCGAGGCGGAGCGACGACCCTACTCGGCCGAGCGGCTCGCCGCGGTGCTGATCGATCGACGGCGCGGCGATCACGTTCCGGCCGCGGTCGTCCGTCGCGGCGCCCGACTCGCGCTCGAGGCCGCGCGTCTCCAGCGAGTCGTCGCCGACCGCTTCGCCGGGATCCGCGAGCGCGGGGCGATGCTGCCCTGGCCGTCGAACCGCGAGTACGGGATCTCCGAGGTGCTGGCCCTGACCGCCGAGCGTCTCGTCGCGCTCCCCTCGCCCGGGTGCTGCGGCGGCCCGGATCCGGGTGATCCGACGCCGACGCCGTCGCCGGAGGAGATCGTCGCCGTCGGGGTCGAGCTGACGTCGCGCCCGATGGCGCGGCTCGGGCGGGCGGTCGACTACTACGAGGGCGGCATGCCGCCGAGCTTCCGATTGCTGACGACGGGGGCGCGTCACCACCTGCGCCACGGACGCGCCGATGAGGCGCTCGTCGCCATCGACGAGGCCCTTCGGATCGAGATGGCCGAGTCGTCGGGCTCGGGCCAGGCGGCGGTCGAGCGTCTGGGGAGGATCTCCAGCCTTCACGCCGACCGCGCGATGATCCTCGAGAAGCTCGGGCGGCCCCAGGAGTCGCTCCGGGCGCGCGGGGACGCTACGGAGTATCGGCGGAAGGCGGGCGGCGGCGGCTAGCCCCGGCGGCTCGCCTTCGGCGAGGGATGTCACCACGGAGGCACGGAGACACCGAGGATCTTCGAGGCAGCCCGATCTCCGTCGGGGATCAACCGCCCGCCTCTCGGCGCCATCGAGCTCGGCGCCATCGAGTCCGGACGGACGCTACCCCACCCAGGCAGGCTAGCCGGGCTAGTCGTTGCCCGTCCGTCCCGGGCGTTCCTTCGCCTTGGGGCGCGTGAACGGGGGCGCGTCGATCGTCCGGTCGCGCTCGGGCGTCGGAGGCGTCCGGTCCGCCTCCGGCACGGCGGCCGCCTCGTCGTCACCCTTCTCGGGCGTCGACTCGCAGCCGGCGAGCGCGAGCGGGATGAGCAGCGCCGCGACGAGCGCGAGCGTCGGCCGCCCTCGTCTCGTCGGGCGGAGGGTCTTGGTCGGCTCGCTCATCGATCGTCTCCGCTCGGCACGATCCGCATCCGCAGGGGCTCGCCGCTCGTCGTCGGCGACCTCGGCGCGGCGGTGCCGCTCCCGCCGGCGCTGCTCGAGCGAGCGCCGACCTCTGCGTTCGCGAGGGTGAGCCATTGCTTCGCGGCCTCGTGGCTCGGGTTCAGGATCGTCGCCGCGTGCAGCTCGCGGCGGGCTCCGGTGAAGTCGCCGATCCGCCAGAGCGAGGCTCCGAGGTTGTAGCGACAGTCGGGGTCGTTCGGGTCGATCGCCGCGGCGCTGTAGAACGCTTGGGTCGCGGCTCCGAAGTTTCCGACCTCGGCGTGCGCGAGGCCGAGGTTGAACCAGCAGTTGCCGTTGGTCGGATCCGCGGTGGCCGCCGCCGACAGCTCGACGACCGCCTCCTTGGAGCGACCGTGCTCGAGGAGGACGGTGCCCATGTTGTACTTGGCCTTCCAGGACTCCTCGTCGAAGCCGCGCGTCCAGCGCTCGATCTCCTGGGCGACGACCGTCTCGGGGATCATCGTGAACTGGGCCTCGGTCTCGCTCGAGAGCTTCGCCAGGGCGAGGTCGTTCTCGACGACCCGCGGCGTGATGAAGACGACGAGCTCGGTCTTCCTGATCTCCTCGTCGCTCGATCCGAAGAGCTTCCCGAGGAGCGGGATGTCGCCGAGGAACGGGATCTTCTTCTTGGTGACCGACTCGGAGTTGCTCATCAGGCCGCCGATCACGGCCGTCTGCCCGTTCCGGATCGTGATGACGGTGTCGGCGAAGTTCTTCGCGAAGACTGGCGAGATGACGCCCTCGCTGATCTGGACGCCTTCAGCCTCGGGCCGGATCTGGCTCACCTCGGGGTGGATCTGCATCCGGACGTAGCCGGCGTCGTTGATGCTCGGGGTGACCTGGAGAATGATCCCGATGTTGCGGTACTGGATCGTGTTGATCTGCTCGCCGTTGTTCGTGATCCGGGTGTTCGTCACGAACGGGACCTCGTCGCCGACGCTGATCTCGGCCGACTCGTTGTCGAGGACGAGGATCTTCGGCGAGGAGAGGACCTCGAGGCGCCCCTCGGTCTTGAGCGCCCGGACGAGCGCGGTCAGGTGCTCGCTCGCGGTCGTGTAGGTGACGCCCTGGTTCAGGGCGTCGAGGCCGAAGTCGGGGCCGACCGTCTGGCTGCCGGCGTTGTCGCCCTCGGCGCTTCCCTTGAAGGCCGCCTGCCACTGGACGCCGAGCTCGTCGCGGTCGGTCATCGTGATCTCGGCGATGAGGCACTCGATCAGCACCTCGCGGCGTGGCCGGTCGAGCTGCTCGAGGAGCTCCCGGACGCGCGGGAAGTTCTTCGGGTTCGTCGCCACGACGACCGAGTTCGCCGCCTCGTCGGCGACGACCCGGACCGAGCCGACGAGCTCGCCGACGCCGCCTCCTTCGGAGTTGGCCTGCGGGGCGAGCGGGTTGTTGCGGTTGTTTCGGTTGTTGCGGTTATTGCGGTTGTTCTGGTTGTTGCGGTTGTTGTTGTTCTGGTTGAGCCCGCTCTCGCCCTGGAGGATGTCGTTGAGGATCGTGGCGACCTCGGTCGACTCGGCGTGCTCGAGAGGATAGACGAGGATCCCGTCCTTCTCGGTCGGGTCCCGGTCGAGCTCGGCGACGAGCTGGTCGATCAGCTTGAGCTGCGCCGGCGGCGCGCTCACGATCAGCGAGTTCGTCCGCTCGTCGACGGTGATCTTCGCCTTGGCGGCGTAGCGCTCGTTCGTCTGGGCCGACTGATTCGCCATCTGCTGCATCATCGCCTGGAAGCCGCCGCGTCCGCCGCCGCGTCCGCCGCGTCCACCTCGGGTGTTCTGGGTGGTCTGCTGGTCCTCCTCGAGCAGCTCCTCGATCGCCGTCTTGAGCTCGGCGGCATCGGCGTTCACGAGCGGGTAGATCTTGATCTCGGAGATCATCGCCTGGGGCGCCCGGTCGAGCTCGTCGATGAGCTGCTCGATCAGCTTCATCTGGTCGGCGCTCGCCGCCACGATGACCGCGTTCGTTCGCGGGTCCGGCGTGATGCTGACCGCGCCGGCGCCGGCGCCGCCGTCTTCGCCGCCGCCCATCATCTGCATGAAGAACTGCATCGGGCCGCCGCCGCCGCCGCCGCGGCCGCCTCGACCGCCCCGTCCGCCGCGACCGCGCTGGTTCCCGCCGCCCCGGTTCGCGTTCTGGGCGGCCGCGTTGTTGGCGCCGTCGAAGACCGCGTTGAGCGCCGCGGCGATCTCCTGGGCGTCGGCGTTCGCGAGGGGGAAGACGCGGACCTGCATGACCGTGGCGACCGCCTGGTCGAGGGCGCGCAGGATCTGCGCGAGCCGTCGGATGTTGGCGGTCGTGTCGGTGACGATGAGGGTGTTGCTCGTCTCGTTCGCGAGCATGTTGCCGTCGGCGCTGAGGAGCCCCTTGAGCTCGTTCTGGATCTGGCTCGCCCGAACGTGCTTGAGCGGCATCACCTGGGTGACCGTCTCGTCGGTCGCCCGCATGATGTCGGGGTCGGCGCCGAACTCGACCGGGAGGCCGCGCTTCTTCGCCTGCTCGAAGGTGACGATCTTGACCGTCTTGCCGACCCGGTGGATCGTCAGCCCCTTCGGGCGGAGCCAGCTCCGGAGCAGCTCGAGCGCCTCGCCGACGGTGATCTCGCTCGCCGCGACGGCGGTGAACTCGCCGGTGACCGTCGCCTCCCGGAGGAAGGTGACGCCCGTCTGTCGGCTCAGGTAGGCGAGGACGCTGTCGATCCGGGCCTTCTCGAACTGGAACGAGATCTTTCGCTCCTCGAGATCGATCTCGTCGGCCGGCGGCGGCGCCTCCTGGGCCAGGCTCGTCGCGGCCGGGGCCAGGATGGCGATGCCCACGAGGATCGCCAGCGCTCGGGTTCGCACGTCAAGACTTCTCATCGTTCTTCGTTCCCGTCGTCGGCCGCCGGTGAATCGCCGGTCGGCGTGGCTTCGAGCTCGTGGTCGTCGTTCGTCTTCTCGCCGTTGGACCGGTCGCCACCCGGCGATCCATCCGTCTTTTCGTCGTTCGTCTTGCGCCGTTCGTCCTTGGCGGCCCGCCGTTCCTCCTTGGCCGCCCGCTTCTCTTCCTTCTTGGCGCTCTCGTCCTCGTCGCCCTTGCCCTTGTCCTTGCCCATCTGGGCTGCGCGGCGCGCGCGGAGCCGCTCCTTGATGCTCAGGACGCGCTCGGAGTCGACCTGGGTCCCGCCGGCGCCGAGCTCCTCGGGCTTCTTGAGGGCGCCCTGGAGGGCGCTCGCGAGGTCGTCGAGGGAGTCGCCGATCCGGAGGGCCTTCTCGTCGGTTCCGTCGGCCTTGGCGATCGTCACGGTGTCGGCGTCGAGCCCGGTCACCTTGCGGGATCCGAAGATCGTGCCGGAGGTGACGAAGGCGATCACGCCGCCCCTCTTGTCCTCGAAGACGCCCTCGAACTCCTCGTCGGCCTGGAAGATGCCGGTGAGGATCACGGTCGTCCGCGGGGGAGGCGGCGGGCCGCGGTCGACCGGCTTCGGGGTCTCCCGGCGCACGACCGGCTTGCGGACGGGGCGGTCCTTGAACGAGCGGATCCGGAACATGTCGTCGTCGGACGCGAAGATCTTCTTGTAGCGCGCGAAGGCGGCGTCCTTCGCCGCCTTGGCCGCCTTCGCCTCCTCCTTCGCGCGACGCTCCGCCTCGAGCTCGGCCTTCTTCTCGGCCAGCTTCGCGGCGCGCTCGGCGTCGTCGGTCGCGGCGTCCGCGTCCTCCGCGCCCTCCGACTCGCCGGCTTCGTCGTCGGTCTTCCCTTCGCCCGCGGCCGACCCGGCGGCGTCGGTCTTCGGGTCGGCCGGCTTCTCCTCCTTCGTCGGCTCGTCGGCGTCGGGCTTCTTCTCGGCGACGGGCTTCTTCGTCTCCGGGGCGTCGGCCGGCGGGGCGTCCTTCTTCGGCTCGTCGGAGGTCGCGATCGTCGACGGGGTCGCGTCCTTGCCGTCCGCGTCGCCCGGCGGAGCGTCCGCACGGGCCGTCTCGCGCGGATCATCGTCGGCGACGGCCGCGACGAACGGCGTCGCGACGAGGGCGAGCGCGAGGACGAGGACGAGGACGGTCAGGCCTCTGGGGGCACGCATCTAGGACTGCTCCTTCTCGAGCTCGACGAGGATCAGGGCGGCGAGGCGAAGGTCGACGTTGAGCTCGCCCTTGCGCCGCGGGTCGGTGCGGACCGACAGCGAGGCGACCCGGACCGGCCGCTCGAGGTTGGCGAGCTCGAAGAGGAGCTTCGTGAGCTGCTCGAGCTTGGTCTCCGCCTTCATCTCGAAGATCAGCTCGCGGATCTCGCCGCGTCCCTCGGTGGTGATCGAACGGACGTCGCGCGCGGTGACGCCGGCGGCCTTGCAGGCCTCCTGGATGTGACCGATCAGCGTCTGGGCCGGATCGCCCTCGCCGGCGCGGAGACGCTTGCGGGTCTCGTCCCAGTCGCCGCGAAGGACGGGGAGCTGAAGCCCCATCATGTCGGCCTGGGTGAGGGTGTTGCGGGCGTCGCGCTCGGCGGTCGTGGCCGTACTCCAGCGGTCGAGGAGCGGGCCGACGACGTAGCGATCGCCGAGGAAGAGCGCCGCGACGAGGATCGCGCCGGCGCCGAGGGCGAGCTCGCGGGGGGAGCGGTTCACGGCATCTCCTCCCGGAGCATGGCGCTGACGTTGAACTCGCCGCCGCCGTCCTTGCTGTCGTGGCGGACGAACGACTCGAACGAGGTGCTGACGATGATCGGCGACGCGTCGAGGTTGGCGAGCATCTCCTGGACGACGCGCTCGTCCTTCGCCCGGCCGACGAGGCGCAGGCGGCCGTTGGTCCCGAGCGTGAAGCGAGTGAAGTAGGCCTTCTCGGGGCGTGCCTCGGTGACGGCGAGGATCGCCTCGATCGGCACCGCGCGTCGCTTCTCCCACGCCTCGACCGCGAGGTGCTTGCCGAAGAGCTCGTTGTACTCCTCGACGGCGGGCGCCGCGGCGGCGAGCTCGGTCTGGAGCTGCTCGACGGTGCGCTCGCGCTCGAGGAGGCTCTGGTAGCCGCTGGCCGCGGCGGCGACGAGGCCGATCGCGGCGACGACCGCGAGGACAGCGCGGTTGCGCCGGAGGCTGCGGGCGCGGCGGGTCGGCGCGACGGCGGCCAGGTCGAGCCAGGGGATGCCGGCCTCGTCGTCGCCGACCAGCCCCACGACGCTCGCGGCCTCCTGGGCGGGCCCCTTCTTCGCCGCGGAGAAGGCGGCGACGGGGACCTCGAGGCGCTTGCCGAGGCGCGCGACGGCGGTCTCGTTTCGGCTGCCCGGGCCGTGGACCCAGAGCCGATCCAGCTTGGCGTCGCCGGACCACGACGTGACGGTCCGGGTGATCTCTCCGGCGAGCCGCGCCTCCCAGCGCTCGGGCACCTCTCCCTCGGCGCCGATCCCGAGCGAGGCCGAGCGCGACGCGACGAGCCGTCCCTTCGAGACGACGGCGATCTCGGTGCTGCGCTCATCGATGTCGGCGAGGACGATCGTGCCCTCGGACGCGCTCGCCTCGGCGCGGAGGAGCGAGCGGACGGCGGGGAGCGGCCGGATGGTGACGCTGCCGACCTTGAGGCCCGCGTCCTCGATCATCGAGACGATGCCGGTGACCGTGCCGCGCCGCGCGGCGGCCAGGAGCACCTCGACGCCGCCCGCCTCGGCCGGGCCGAGGACCGCGTGGCTCATCGAGACCTGGTCGATCGGGAACGGCAGGACGCGCCCGGCCTGGAGGCGGACGAGCTCGGCGAGCTCGGCCGCGGGGACGTCGGGGAGGACGATGTGGCGGCAGACGACGTCGGCGCGCGGGAGCGCGACCGCGACGTCGCGACCGCGGAGGCCCGAGTCGGCGGCGAGCTTGCGGATCGCGCCGACCATGGCCGCCCGCACGGCTTGATCCTCGCGGCCGGCCTCGCCTTCCGCCTCGACGCGTCGCTCGCTCGTGAGAGCGACGGCGCCGGCGTTCGTCGCCGCCGCGAGGGTGACGACGCGGTGGCGGAGGTCTACGGAGTAGCGTCTCTTGACCTTGGACATGGCTAGCGGTGCGCTCGCTTCCTTCGGGACTCGCTCATCGCACTTCCTCGCCCTCGGCGACGGCTTCCGGGAGGGGGAAGCCGAGCGAGGTGATGTCGCGCTCGTAGTAGACGCGGTAGGGCTGGTAGCTCCGGTCGACGAGCACCTCGACCCGGCGCATCACCGGGCGATCGTCGAGGCGGGCGACGGCGTGGATCATGAACTGCCACGAGCGCGTGGTGACCGAGTCGATGATCTCGGCGAGTCGTTCGGGCGGCAGGACGCGCAGGAGCCACGCCGGGCTCTCGAGCGAGCCGTCGCCCGAGGCGCGCCCCGAGAGGATCGCGTCGATCTCCGAGTCGTCGAGCGGCTCGCCCTCGCCCGCGACGGGGATCCCGGCGATCACTTGCCGCGGTGCGGTGTTCACGTTGATCAGGCCGGGCAGCATCTGGCCGCCGCCCCGGACCGTCAGCTCGTCGTGGATGATCGCGAACGCCGTCTCGTCGACCTCGGGCAGGATCGCGAGCTCGCCGATCGAGGTGATGGGCTGCCCGCCGTCGAGGCGGTCGAGGACGGCCTCGAGGGCGGCCCCGTCGAGCCCGGCGTCGGTGAGCCGCGTCTCGATCTCGTTCTGGTCGCCGCCGTTCGCGTCGAGGCGCGCCTCGCCGGCCGCGTTCACGTCCGGCGTGCGGGTGAACAGGGTGATGAAGTCGGCCAGGCCGCGGTCGAGCTCGCCGTCGCCGTCGTCGGGCGGGAAGCTCTGGTCGCCGTCGTCCTCGGACGGGTCGAGGAGCCCGTTCCGGTTGCGGTCCTCGCCCCAGAGGACGGCCTCGGTGAGGTCGCGGACGAGGAGGAGCTCCTCGAGGCTCTCGATCGGGCCGTTCTTCGGCCGGTAGGGCGGATCGAGGGTGCCGTAGTAGTCGACCTCGGCGCCGTTCTCGCTGATCTCGTCGTCCCCGTCGCGCCAGTCGATGATCGCATCGACGATCTCCTCGTCGAGGAGCTCGAGGGCGAGGAGCTGGTCGCGGCTCGCGACGTTTATGTCGAGCCGACCGGTCTCGTCGCGCGCGCCCCAGCGGACCTCCCGGCCGTCGCCGGGGTCGGCCTCGCCGAAGACGACCCAGAAGCGACCGTGGTCGAGCGGGACGCCGCGGAAGGCGTCCTCGTCGTCGCGCCACGCGCTGAGGAGCTCGAAGCTCGGGATCTCCTGGAGCTCCTCGGCGCGGATCTGGGCGATCGCCCGCTCGACGGCCGAGTCGCAGATCGCCCGCACCCGGAGCTCGTCGGTCGTGCGCGTCGAGATCAGCATCTCGGTCCGCGCGTCGGTCGCGAGCGAGACGGTGAGGAGCGCGAGGATCACCAGGAGCCAGAGGACGACGATGAGGGCGATGCCCCGTCGACCCCGGTCTCGGCGGTGTCGGCGCGAGGCGCTCATCGTCCACCTCCGCCCTGCTGACCGCCGCTCTGCTGACCGCCACCCTGCTGGCCGCCGCCCTGACCACCGGCCTGCCCGCCACCCTCGGCGCCGGCGGCTCCGCCTTCGCCTCCCCCGCCTTCGGTCTCGAAGAGCGGCTCGGCGGGGCGTCCGGCCGGGAGGGCGACGATGAGGCTGACATCGGTGTAGAGCGTCTCGTCGGCGGCGAGGCCGAGCTTGGAGGCGCCGTCGGGGTCGACCTCCATCGCGAGGACGACGCGGATCGCCTGGGGGAGGCCGTCCTGGCTGGCCGAGTCCCAGACCTCCTGCCACTCGGCGCCGTCGTAGAACTGGAACGTGATGGAGGCGACCTCGGGGCTGATCACCTCGACGGTCGCGAGCGCCTCGTCGGGCTCGTCCTCGAACTCGAACGAGATCGAGTCGCGCACGAACGCGACCTTGCGAACGAGGCCGGCCTCCTCGGTCTCGTCGTCGACGTCGACCGACCAGGTGACGAGCGGGAGCGCCCCGTGGGCGAACGCGCGCTCGTCGCCGAAGCGGAGGGCGCCCGGCATGATCGCAAACGTGACGACGGTGTCGCCGTCGCCGGTGACGTCCTCGGTCGTCGTGATCCCCGAGGCGTAGACGCCGTCGGGCGGGACGATCGCGCGGAGGTCGGCCTCGATCCGTCGCAGCACGCTGCGGGCGAGGGCGCGGCGCTCGGCGCGCTCGTCGAGCGCCTCGCGGGCGCGGTCCGCGCCGCGGAGCGTTCCGCCGATCGCGACGAACGCGATCATCATGATCGAGATCGCGAGGAGGAGCTCGATCAGGGTGAAGCCGCGGGCGCCGGCTCGCCGGCGAGATCGGAGGGAGGTCATCACGGCGTCTCCTCCTCCGCCGCGGCCGCGTCGGCCTCCTCCCAGACGTTGAAGAGCCGCACGACCGAGAGGGTCCGCTGGGTCGGTCCGTCGGTCCAGGCGATGGTGACGGTCACCTCCTCGAAGTCCTCGAGGTCGGTCGTCGCCATCGTGATCTCGTAGAGGAGGTCGCCGGTGACCGGCGTCCGCTCCTGCGTGTCGGCGTCGAGGTCGTAGCGCTGCCACGGGACATCGTCGGGGAAGTCGCTCGCCACGTCTCCCGAGGTCTCCTCGATCGGGAGCTCGCCCGCCTCCATCCGCGCGAGGATCGCGCCCGCGACGGTCGCCGCCCGCGCCTCGTCCTCGGCCCAGGACTCCGCCCGGAGGGCGGTGGTGAGGCCGGAGGCGACGACGACGATGCCGGCGGTGAGCACGACGACCGCGATGAGCACCTCGATCAGGGTGAGGCCCTGATCGCGACGGTTGCCCGGTCGGCGGATCGATCGGCGGCGTGCGCTCATCGGAGCCCCTCGACGAGCTCGTCGAGCGCGTTCGTCGGGACGAGCCGGGCCTGCCCGGTCGCGCCGTGCACCAGAAGCGACCACGTCCCCGCCTCGGGGGCGAGGCCGTCGACGATCCCGCCGATGTCGATGCGGGCCTCGTCGGCCGTCCCGTCGGGCCGGAACGCGACCGCGATCGAGTCGATCCCGTCGTCGTTCGTGCTCATCCCGCCGAGGGTCGAGCCGAGGAGCGCGTCGATGTCGTCGACCGCCTCGTAGCCGCCGTCGAGGGTGGGCGCCTCGATCGCGGAGCCGACGACCGCGCCGACGACGACGGTCAGCTCCGAGAGGAGGCCGGCCTCGTCGCGGCCGGGGATCAGGACGAGCTGCGCCTCCTCGGCGCTGGCGAGCGGGTTGGGATCGCGCTCGATCCGGACGGCGCCGACCTCGGTCTCGATGATCAGGCGGCACCCGACCCCCTCGGTGATCGCGATGGTCCGGGCGCGCCGGGAGAGGGCGTGGATCAGCCGCGCGTCGCCGTCGAGGCGGACGCCGTCGGCGGAGTCGAAGAGGCGCGGCCCGACCATGCCGACGACGATCCCGATGATCACCAAGACGGCGATCAGCTCGAGGAGGGTGAATCCCCTCGAGGCGTGGCGCCGCCCCCGGGGGGCGCGGCGCGGAGAGGTCGGTCGGATGATGGCGGTCATGGCGTTCGTCGGTCGTTCGCAGGGGCGCGCTTCGCGGCCTCTACTCCCAGTTGGTGATGTCGTCCTCGGTGCCCTCGCGGCCGTCGGGGCCGGAGCTGAAGAGGTCGTAGTCGGGGTTGTTCGTGCCGGGGTTGCGGTAGACGTACTCGTTGCCCCACGGGTCGGTCGGGACCGGCCGCTGGAGATACGGACCCTTCCAGTCGCGCGGCTCGGGGTCGCCGGTCGGCGAGGCCCGGAGCGCCTCGAGGCCCTGCTCGGTCGACGGGAACGCCCCGGCGTGGAGGCGGTAGGCGGCCAGCGCCGTGTTGAAGTGCTGGTTGATCTGCGCGTTCGTGGCGGCGATCTCGGCGTCGTCGGCGGAGCCGATCAGACGGGGGCCGACGATCGCGGCGAGGGTGCCAATGATGATGACGACGAGGAGGAGCTCGATCAGGGTGAAGCCCGCCTCGCGGCGTCTCGCCCTCTTCGTCTTCGTTCCGTAGCTGAGCATCGGATCTACCTTTCGATCGGTCTCTGGGTCTCGAGTCGAGCCGATCACTTGATCATCGAGTTGAGGGTGAACACGGGCAGGAGCGCCGCGAGCACGATGAAGAAGACGACGCCGGCCATGCTGACGATCAGCGCGGGCTCGAGGATCCCGAGGAAGAGGCGCAGGGCGTGGTCGATCTCCTCGTCCGCGCGCTCGCCGAGATCGATGAGGGCGTCGGCGAGGAGGCCGCTCTCCTGCCCGACCGAGATCGTCGTGATCGCGGTCGCCGGGAAGAGCCGGGTCGCGCCGAGCGGCTTGGCGAGGTCCTGACCCTCGCGGACGCGCGGCATCGTGTCGGCGACCGCGGCCGCGAAGACCCGGTTGCCGCACGCGTCGCGGGCGATCTCGAGGGCGCCGAGGATCGGCACGCCGCTCTTGAGCAGCATCCCGAGCGTCGAGGTGAACCGGCTGAGGGCGGCCCGGCCGATCACCCCTCGCAGGAGCGGGATCCGCAGCAGGAGCGCGTCGACGGCCGTCCGCCCCTTCTCGGTCTGGAACGTCTGCCAGATCCCGGCGGCGACGAGGCCGGCCGCGCCGAGGATGAGATACCAGTAGTCGCGGATGCCGTCGCTGATCGCGACCAGGATCTGGGTCGGGATTGGCAGGTCGCCGCCCATGTCCGTGTACATCGAGGTGAACCGCGGCACGACCCAGGCGATCAGGAAGATCACGCTCGCCGTTCCGACGGTCGCGAGGAGCGCCGGGTAGATCAGCGCCGCGCGGACGCGGCGCTTGAGCGCCTGCTCGCGCTCGGCGAACGCGGCGACGCGCTGGAGCGCCTCGTCGAGGAAGCCGCCCGCCTCGCCCGCGCGGACGACGCCGACCATCGTCGACGCGAAGCAGTCGGGGTGCTGGCCGAGGGCGTCGGCGAGCGACGACCCGCTCGAGACCTCGCGGCGGACGTCGGTGATGAGGGCGGCCACCCGGAGAGCTCCCTTGCCCTCCTTGTCCCAGATCGCGTCATCCTCGCCCCGGCCGCCCTTCTCGATCACCTCGAGGGCGCCGATCAGGGGGACGCCGGCCCGGAGGAGGTCGGCGAGCTGTCGCATCATCCGGGTGATGTCGGCGGCGTTCGGGCGACCGATGTCGTCCGCCGACGGCGCGACCGCCTTGGCGCCGCCGTTGGCGTTGGCGCCGACGTTCGCGGTCGCCGTGAAGGTGCCGGTCTTGCTCCGCGAGCCGTCCTTGACCTCGATCGGGAAGAGGCCCATCCCGTCGAGGACGGCCAGGGCGGCCTTCTCGTCGTCGGCGACGAGGGTGCCGTCGGCGGGCTCGCCGGTGAGCTTGCGGGCGCGGTAGGTGAACGTTGGCATCGTCTACGCCCTCCCCGCCACGCGGAGGACTTCCTCCGGTGTCGTCCGGCCGTCGCGGACGAGGCGGATGCCGTCCTCGCGGAGCGCCCGGATCCCGTGCTCGCGGGCGTACTGGCGGAGCTTCTCGGCCGAGGCCCGGACGAGGGTGATCTCGCGCGCCTCATCGTCGAGGGGGAAGAGCTCGAAGATTCCGATCCGGCCGCGGTAGCCGGTGCCGCGGCAGTCGTCGCAGCCCTTGCCGCGACGGATCACCTCGATGTCCTCGACGCCCATGTTGTGGAGGATCCGGTGGGCGAGCTCGTCGTCGTCGACGCGGTGCTCCTCGACGCAGCTCGGGCAGACCTTCCGGACGAGGCGCTGGGCCATCACGCCCTCGACCGTCGAGGCGACGAGATACGGCTCGACGCCCATGTCGACGAGGCGCGTGATCGAGCTCGCCGCGTCGTTCGTGTGCAGGGTCGAGAGGACGAGGTGGCCAGTCAGGGCCGCCTGGATGGCGATCTCGGCCGTCTCGCGGTCGCGGATCTCGCCGACCATCACGATGTCGGGGTCGTGACGGAGTATCGAACGGAGGCCGGCGGCGAAGCTCAGGCCGATCTTGCTCCGGACGTTGATCTGGCTCGCGCCGGGGAGGCGGTACTCGACCGGGTCCTCGATCGTGATGATCTTGCGCTCGCTGTGGTCGAGCTCGCTCATCCCGGCGTAGAGGCTCGTCGTCTTGCCGGAGCCGGTCGGGCCCGTCACGAGGAAGATCCCGTAGGGGACCGACATGATCTCGCGGTAGGTCTCGAGGGTGTCGCCGGCCATCCCGATGTCGGTCAGGCGGATCATCTCGCCCTCGCGGTCGAGGAGGCGCAGGACGACGCTCTCGCCGAAGAGAGTCGGGATGATCGAGACGCGGACGTCGACCTCGCGCCCCTCGGCCCGGAGCTTGATCCGGCCGTCCTGCGGCAGTCGCTTCTCGGCGATGTCGAGCTCGGCCATGATCTTGAGCCGGCTGGTGATCGCCGCCTGGAAGCGCTTGATCTGGGGCGGGACGCTCACGTCGTGGAGGACGCCGTCGATCCGGTTGCGGATCCGGAGCTCGTGCTCGGCGGGCTCGACGTGGACGTCGCTCGCGCGGTCGCGGACGGCCTCGAGGAGCAGCTGGTTCACGAACTGAACCAGGGCCGCGTCCTCGGCCATCTCGAGGGCGTTCTCCTCGCTCGCGTCCTCGTCCTCGAGGAGGGCGAACGAGGGGATCTCCTGGGTCGCCCGATCGAGCGACTCGGCGCCGAGGCCGTAGTGGCGGCGGAGCGCCTCGCGGATGTCGGTCGGCGTCGCGATCACCGGCTCGACCGTGCAGCCGGTCAGGAGGCGGATCTCGTCGATCCGCTCGACCGCGAACGGGTCGGCGAGGGCGACGGTGATCGTCCCGTTGTGACGCGCGATCGGAACGACCTCCGCGTCGAGGACGATCTTGATCGGCACCTCCTTGAGCGCCTTCGGCTCGGGGCGCGTCTCGGAGAGGTCGATCGTCTCGAGGCCGGTCTGCTCGGCGAGCGCCGCGGCGACGTCGCGCTCCGCGACGAGGCCGAGGCGAACGAGCGCCTCGCCGAGGCGTTCGGCGGGCTTGTTCTGGTCGGCGAGCCCCTGGGCCAGGGCCTCGGGGGTGATCGCCGCGCGCTCGAGTAGGATCTCGCCGATACGCATCGTCTGGGTGGTCTGCTTCGTTCTCTCGTCTGGTGGGTTGGGGGTTCGACGCTCGGGCGGCCGCCGGTGTCCGACGGCCGCCCGCGTCCTGGTCGTTCTTCGAGGCTCGCCTAGTCGAGGACTCCGAGGGCGACGCACTTCGCCTCCTGCTCGAGGGTGAGGAGCTCGAGCAGCTCGCCCTGAGCGCCCTCGAGGGTGTCGCGCGCTGCCTTGCGGGCGTTGCGGAAGTCGGCGAGGCGGGCCGTGATGGCCTCCTCGTCGGCGCCGCTCTTGAGGAAGCCCTCGAGCTCGCGTCGCTGCTCGGGCACGGTCCGCTGAAGCGCGATCTGCGCGTCGATGATCTTCTCGATGATCGGCATGATCACCTCGGCCTCTTCCTCGCTGAGGATGAGCGCGTCACGGATCCTCTTGAGCCGGTCTTCCTTGCTCGGGCCGCGACGCCGGTTGCGATTGCGGCCTTCGCCGCCCCGCTCCCGGGTGCCGTTGCCGTCGCCGAAGCCGCGCCCGCCGCCGAACGGCATCTGGCCGCCGTTCTCCTCGAGGAGCTTGTCGAACTTCGCCTTCTGCTCGTCGGTGAGGACGCCGCGGATGTCCTCGTTGACGCGGCCGCGGAACTCCTCCATCTGCTTCTGGATCGTCTCGCGGTCGGGGAAGCCCTCCTCGCGCATGCGGCCGAAGGCCTCCATCATCTCCTGGCGATAGCCGTCGCCCTTGTCGGCGAGCTTCTGCATCTGCTCGTCGTCGAGGCCGAGCTCGTCCTTGAGCCCGTCGAGCGCCCGCTGCATCCCGCCGAACGGGCCGCCGCCGCCGCCGAAGCCGCGTCGCGGCGTGTCCTGGGGCTCGTCATCGTCACGGGGCTGGGGAGCGGGGTCGTCGCCGCCGTCCTGGGCGTGCGCGACGGTCGTGGGGAGCAGGATCACACTGGCCACCAGAAGGGGAACGATCATCCAAGCGGGGCGCTTCATTACCGAATCTCCTCGGTCGTCTTTCGAGTTCGACCTCGCCAACACGGCGAAGCATCCTGAGTTGGCCGGATCAGTCCTTTGATCCGGTCGTGTTCCGGTCGTCCTTGCCGTCCCGCGAAGGGCGGTCGGCGCCGTCGCGGCCACCGCCGAAGGGGCCGCGGAAGCCGTCGCGTCCGTCGCGTCCGCCGCGACGGCGCGGCGGGAGGGGGCGGAGCGCCGCGGCGCCCGGGCCGCCGAGCGCGGCGCCGACCGCGATCTGCGAGCGGTGGGCGCGGCGCTTCTCGCGCCGGGCGTGCGACTCGGCGCGCGACTTCTCCCAGCGCTCCTTCATGTCGGCCATCTTCGTGCGCTGCACGTCGGTCAGGAGCGCCTCGAACTCGGCCTCGCCCTCCTCGCGGAGCCGCTCGAGCTCCGGGCGGACCTTCGCGAACGCGGCCTCGAAGCTGCTGCGGCGTCGCTCGAAGATCGCGTTCGTGGCGGCGATCTGCTCCTCGGTGAGCTCGAGCTCCTTGGCGATCATCGAGAGGAAGCGCGCGCTCCCGCCCGGGCCGCCCGGTCCGCCGCGGAACGACGGGCGCGAGGCGCCGGCATCGGGCGTCGGGGGCGAGGTGGCGGCGGAGGACCCGGTCCCGGAGCCGGCCGTCGCGGCGGCCTCGGCCCGCTGGCCGAGCTGACGATCGATCACCACGCCGATCGCGACGCCGGTGAGGAGGTTGAGACCGCAGGCGAGGGCGACGAGGCGCTTGGGGGTCATCGGTCCTCTCCGTCGTCGGGGCCAGAGAGGCCGACGAAGGTCAGCGCGGCCATTGTGTCGGCGTCGAGGGTCGAGGCGTCGGCCAGGGTATCCGCGTCGAGGTGGGAGGCGGCGAGGTCGAGCGCCCGGGCGGCGGCGGCGGCGCTGACCTCGACCGGAGCCGCCCGCTCCATGCTCGGATCGCGGCGCAGCGCGATCACCGCCCACAGCGAGGAGACGATGAGCGCCGCGGCGGCGACGGCGAGCCAGCGGCGCGCCTGGCGCCCGGCCTCGGTCCAGTAGGCGATCTGCGGGTCGGCGCCGACGTCGCGGGCGGCGGCGAGCGCGGCGGCGGTCACGCGGGCGACGAGGTCGCCCGGCGCGCCGTCGCGTGGGAAGGCGGCCCGGAGGGCGGCGGCGACGCGGTCGTCGGCCTCGCGGCGAGCGCGGCACGCGGCGCAGTCGTCGACGTGCTCGAGGTGGTCACAGTCGATTCGATCGGTCATCGCATCAGCTCTGGGAGGTCAGTCGCGGGCTGGGTCGAACCTCTGCCAGAGCTCGCGCATCCGCGCGCGGGCCCGGACGAGGCGGGAGTCGACCGTCGGGACGGGACATTCGAGGATCGCGGCCGTCTCGCGAGCGGTGAGGCCTTCGAGCTCGCGGAGGACGACGACGGCGCGCTGCTCGGGCGGGAGCTCGTCGAGCATGTCGCGGACGGCGTCGCGGAGCTCGCGGCGCTCGATCGCGTCGTCGGGGGCAGCGGGAGATGGGAGGGGAACGCTCTGCTGCTGCTCGGCGGCGCCGTGACGACGCGTCGTCTCGGAGCGGCGGCGCTCGAGGTGGTGGAGCGCGGTGTTGACAGTGATCCGGTGGAGCCAGGTGCCGAGCTGGGCGTCGCCGCGGAAGCGAGGCAGAGCACGCAGCGCCCGAACGAAGGCGTCCTGGACGACGTCTTCGGCATCGGCGTCTCCGCCGACGATCCCGCGCGCAATTCTGTAGACCGAGTCCGCATGGAGGCTCACGATCCTGGTGACCGCGGCCTCGTCGCCCTCCTGGGCGGCCGAGACGAGCGCCGCCTCCTCGGCGGCGTCTGGAACCTGGGGGTCCACGGTCAGCTCGTTTCCCCTTGGACCGGGCGCGTCAACGGAACCATCCGCCGACTTGGTCGATCTTCCGCTCCATGCGGCAACACCCAGCATAGCATGGGTTTGAGCCCAGTCCGGCCGAAGCCGCGCCGTCTCTCGACGAAAACGGCCGCGCCGACCCGCCGCCGTTGCGTCGCGCGTGCGTCCCAGCGCCCTCGGGGAGAGTCCCATACACCCATCTACGGACCGAAGACCGCC
Source organism: Planctomycetota bacterium (assembly GCA_029260755.1). Lineage (GTDB taxonomy): Bacteria > Planctomycetota > J058 > J058 > JAJDCQ01 > JAJDCQ01. The sequence goes on from JAJDCQ010000202.1 coordinate 58,886, forward strand.
CCGTTGGCGTAACCCCAAGAGTGTTCGGCAAAAGAGAGGCAAGGGGTCAGGTCCAGTATTTTTATATTTACCGCGACCTACTGATGGCGACCTGTTGGTGGCGACCTATTGATCAAAATACTGGACCTGACCCCTTGGGGCTGAACGCTTTGGTGGGGAGGGGGTTGGGGGAGGGGGACTGTTGCGGGGGCGGGCGTTCGGCTGCCATCGTGGCGGCGTGGATGGACTGACCCACCTCTCGACTTCCGATCGGGCGCTCGCCGAGCAGCTCGCTTCGTCGGGGCGCGTCGCTCCCGCGCACCTCGCCGCCGCCGTCGCCGAGGTCGGGCGCTCCGGGGGGCGCGCGCGTCTCGCGCAGGTTCTCGCGGCGCGGGGTCTGCTCGGCCCGGGCGATACGCATCCGGCCGCCTCTCCGATGCCGGACCCGGGCGCTTCGTCCCGGCGCTTCCGGGAAGCGGCCGGCGGCGCGGCGGGCCCCCCTCCCGAGGTTCAGCAGGCGCTCGCCTCGCCGAACGCGATCCGGGTCGGGCGCTACGTCGTCGTCGGCGAGCTCGGCCGCGGCGGCATGGGCGTCGTCTACCGGGCCTGGGATCCCGAGCTGACCCGTGACGTCGCGATCAAGATGATCCTCGACCCCGGCGGCAGCCCCGCCCGCCTCGACCGCTTCCGCCGCGAGGCGCGGGCCGTCGCGAAGCTGCGCCATCGCGCGATCGTCGCCCTCCACGAGGTGGGCGATGCGGGCGGTCGCCCCTACCTCGTGATGGACTACGTCCGCGGGCAGACCCTCGATGACGCGACCCGCGACGAGCGCCTTCCGCCGCGCGATGCGGTTGGCCACGTCTGCGAGCTCGCCCGCGCGCTCCAGCACGCGCACGACAACGGGATCCTCCATCGCGACGTGAAGCCGCAGAACGTCCTCCTCGGCGACGACGGCCATCCCCATCTGATGGACTTCGGCCTCGCGGCGGACTACGGCGGCGAGGGCGCCGACAGTCAGCTCACCAAGACCGGCGCGCTCGTCGGCACCCCGCTCTACGTCGCCCCCGAGCAGGCGCGCGGCGATCGCGACGCCGTCGGCCCGTGCAGCGACGTCTACGGCCTCGGCGGCGTCCTCTACTTCCTCCTGGCCGGCCGGCCGCCGTTTCAGGCCGAGACGATGCTCGCCGTCCTGCAGAGGGTCGCGTCGGCGGACCCCGAGCCGCTCCGTCGCGTCGACGCGTCGATCCATCCCGACCTCGAGCGGATCGCCCTCAAGTGCCTCGAGAAGGAGCCCGACCGGCGCTACCTCGCGGCGGCCGATCTCGCCGACGATCTCCAGCGCTTCCTCGAGGGCGTCGCGATCCATGCGCGGCCGCTCGGGGCGCGCGAGCGGCTCGGCCGCTGGATTCGGCGACACCGGGCGCTCGCGCTCTTCGGCTCGCTCGCCGCGCTCGTGGTGGTCGCGCTCCTCGCCGTCGTCGTCACGCGCGAGGTCGACGCGGCGCGGACCATCCGGGCCGCCCTCGCCGAGGCGGAGGACGGGCGCCGCGCCGCCGAGCGCGAGGGAGCGCGGGCGCGCGACGAGAGCGAGCGCGCCCGCCTCGCCGAGCGCGAGGCTCGCCGCGCGGCGCTCGCCGAGCGCGCGGCGAGCGCGGCGAAGGACGAGCTCCTCGCCCGCGCGCTCGTCGAGAAGGCGCACCGTCACGCGAGCGCGTTCGAGGACGCGCCGGCCGCCGCCTGCTTCGCGGCGGCGAGCCGCGCCGCGCGCTCGTCGCGCGAGGCGCGCGCCGGGCTGGCCGCGGTCCTCGGTCGGCTCCTTCCATTGCAGTGGGCGGCGCCCCGCCGCCTGAAGGGGGGCGCCGTCGCGATCGACCGGGACGGCGAGCGCCTCGCGGTCGGCGAGGACGACGGCTCGGTGCGCATCTTCGACCTCGCCTCGGGCGAGGAGCGCGGGGTTCTCAACGGACACCTCCGCGAGGTCGCCGGCGTCGCGTGGGCGCCCGACGGCGCGCGCCTCGCCTCGGTCGGTCACGACGGGACGCTCCGCGTCTGGGACGTCGCGCGCGGCGTCGAGGCGGTGATCGCCGTGCCGGTGCCCGGCGCGGCCCCGCTCGCGCTCGGGTGGAGTCCGGACGGGACGCACGTGGCCGCCGCCGTCTCCGACGGCAGCGTCGTCGTCCTCGACGCGGTCGGCGGCGACGAGCTCGTCCGCCTCGCTCGAACTGGCTCGGGGCCGACGCGCGCGGTCGCGTTCCTCGATGCGGATCGCATCGTCGCCGGCGGCGACGATGGCGTCGTCTGGACGGCGGCGATCCCGTCTCCCGCGGGGCCGCCGGCCACGTCGGAGCCCGAGCCGTTGCTCTCCGTCCAGGGCGCCGTTCAGGGCCTGGCCGTGCTCGGCCGGAGCGGCTCCCTCATTGCGATCGCTGGCACCGCGGGTGTCCGGCTCGTCGACGGCCGCGGCGATCTTCGCGCCGACCTCGGCGACCGGTCGGCCCGATCCGTCGCGTCCGATCCCTCCGGGCGGTTTCTCGTCGCCGGGCTCGAGGACGGCGCGGCCCTGCTCGCGGACCTCGATGGGGACCTCGAGCGGCCGCGCGTCGTCGCCGGGCATGCGGGAGCGGTGCGCGCCGTCGCGCTCGGGGGGGACGCTGACGGCGCCGTGCTCGCCGCGACGATCGGCGCCGACCATCGGCTTCGCCTCCGCGATGCCGCCTCGGGCGCGCCGCGCGGCGGCTCCGACGGGCACGGCGACGCGATCACCGCGCTCGGCTTCGAGGGGAGCGGGCGGCACCTCGTGAGCGCGAGTAACGATGGCACGGTCCGCGTCTGGGATGCGTCGACCGGCGACGTCATCGCGCGGAGGTCCGGGGGGACGCCGCGGCGATCGGTCGCGTGGAGTCCGAACGGCGCGCTCCTCGCGGTCGGCGACGAGGCCGGCGGAATCCGCGTTCTTCGGATGGGCGCGAAGGGCGCCGATCGGGAGGTCCTCCAGGTTCGCGGCGAGCTCGTCGCGCACGACCGCTCGGTCGATCGGCTCTCGTGGAGCCCGAGCGCCTCGCATCTCGTCAGCGTCTCGCGCGAGCCGCAGCTCCGCGTCTGGCACGTCGAGCGGGGGCGCTTCGAGCAGGTCGGCGAGCTGAAGGGGCTGTTCGCGTTCACCCGCGGCGTCGCGTGGAGCCCCGACAGCTCCCGGTTCGCGCTCGGCGGCGCCGACGGCGGGCTCCAGATCTGGAACGTCGCGGCCGGCGAGATCGAGACGCGGCTCGAGCCGCCCCGCCGCACCGAGGCATTCATGACGGTCCCCGCCCGCGAGGCGCGGAGCAGCGGCTCGGCTCTCGCCTGGAGCGCCGACGGGAAGTCGATCGCGACCGGCGCCGGCGTCGGGCGCGACGGCCAGCGCGAGGCGATCCGGATCTGGGACGTCGCGTCCGGCTCGGCGCGCCTGGTCCTTCGCGGGCACGACGCCGAGCTGACGGCGCTCGCCTGGAGCCCCGACGGGCGCCTGGCGAGCGCGAGCAAGGACGGGCGCGTCCGCGTCTGGCGGGTCGACTCGGGCGAGACGATGACGATCCCCGCCCTCGCCTCGGGCGAGGGGGGCATCACGGCCCTCGCCTGGAGCGCGGACGGACACCGCCTCGCCGCCGGCGACGCCGAGGGCGGCATCCGGGTCGTGCGCGCGGCCCTCGGCGACCGCGGGCGGTTCGCCCTCGGCGGCGGCGCGAGCGGCGCCGCCGCCTGGGCGCCGGACGGGAAGCGCCTCGCGATCGCCCACCTCGACGGGTCGATCCTCGTCTTCGAGCCGCGCGGCGGCGGCCAGCCGGAGCCCATCCGGCTCGAGTCGCGCCGCACCGAGGTGAACGACCTCGAGTGGCATCCCGACGGTCGCCTCCTCGCGAGCTGCGGAAACGATGGGGCGGTCCGGATCTGGGATGCCCGGAGCGGCGAGGAGGTCGCGACGAGCCAGCACGCGAAGATGAGCCTCGAGCTCGCCTGGAGCCCCGACGGGACCCGCCTCGCCAGCGCGAGCCACGACCGCACCGTCCGCGTGGTCGACGCGGCCGGCCAGGAGATCCGCGTCATCGATGGCTTCGAGCGCGAGGCGGTCGGCGTCGCCTGGGGGCCCGAGGGGAGGCGCGTCGCGATCGCCGACCTGTCGGGGCTCGTGCGCGTCGTCGCGGTGGACACAGGCGAGACCGAGCTCGAGGTGATGCTCGAGAGCGCGTCGTTCACGCTCGACTGGAGCCCCGACGGTCGCCTCCTCGTGATCGCTCAGCGGGAGGCGCTCCGGCTGCTCGACGTCGAGCGAGAGGGAGCGCTGGTGGCGGTCCTCCCCGGCGACGGCCGCGCCCCCCCCCGGACGGTCGAGTTCGACCCGACCGGCCAGCTCATCGCGTCCGCCGGGATGGACGGCAAGGTCCGGGTGTACAGCGTCGAGACGCGGTCCGAGCTCGTCGCGTTCCGGGGGAGCCCGAGCGGGAGCTGGCTCGACGACGTCTGCTTCGGGCCGGACGGGCGGCTCCTCACGTCCGTCGCGGTCGACGGGGTCGTCACCTGGGACCTCCTGGCGCTCGGCCTGATCGGCGACCCCGACGAGCTCGTCGAGCGGGTCTTCCGCGACACCGGCTATCGCGTCCAGGGCCTCTCGGCCGTGGCCGTCACCAACCGCCTCGTCCTCGAGGCCTCCGCGCGCGAGGACTGATCGGGAACCTTCCTCCTCCGTCGGGCGTCTGATGCAATGATGATGTCCGGCGGAGCCGCCTCGTGACCCAAGCCCCCACTCGCCTCCTCGTCGCCGCCGCCCTCTCGCTGGTTGCCGGGACCGCCGCGCGCGCCGGCGATCCGCCCGCTCCTCCGCCGACGGGTCCCGGCCCGGCGAGCGTCGTCATCGCGAGCGGGGACGGCAGCTTCCGCGGACGCGACGCGAACACGGCCCGGGAGTTCCAGGCGCCCGAGCTCGACGACTCCTCCTGGGCGACCGCCGTCCCGTCGCCGTTCTCGCCGCTTCAGTACGGCGCGCACTACGGTGCAGAGAACATCCTCGGAATCGAGAGCGCCGCCCGGTGGATCTGGGCGGGCGATGACCAGTCGGCCTGCCTCCTCCGGGCGCGCTTCCGGGCGCCCGACCGGATCGAGCGGGCCGAGCTCCTCGTCGCCCTCGATGACGTCGGCGAGCTCTGGATCGATGGCGAGCCGCTCCTCACGTGGAGCCAGAGCGGCTGGGGGATGCGCGGGGCGGCGCGCGTCGTCGACCTCGTTCCGTGGCTTCGCCCCGGCGCCGAGCAGGTGCTCGCGATCGAGGTTCGTAACACGGGCGGCCCGATGGGCGTGCTGGCCGAGCTCCGGATCAACGACCGCCCCTTCGTTCCGTCCCTCGTCGCGGGGCCGGCCGACCTCGACGAGGCGACGCGCGCCCGGGTCGACGCGCTCGTCGCCCGGCTCGACGACGACGCCTACCCGGTGCGCCGGGCGAGCCTCGCGGCGCTCGAGCATCTCGCGGCGAACCGGCCGCGCGCCATCCTGGCCGAGCTGCGGCGCCAGCTCGAGAAGGTCGAGGAGACCGAGCCGCGGCTGCTGATCGAGGAGCTCCTCGCCGCGTTCGCTCCGCCGGCCGTCGAGGATCCGGCCTTCGTCGATCCCCGCCTCGTCTTCCGGCCGCTCGTCGAGGAGAGCTTCCGGAAGCTCGTCGGCGCCGCCGACCGCCCGCTCGCCAAGGTCGCGGCGCTCGTCGCGATCCACGCCCTCGCCCGGGAGGAGCCGGCGCTGGTCGAGGAGGCGCTCTCGGCGGAGGCCGACGCCGCGGCCGCCGACGACGCCACGCGGCTCGGCCGCGTCGTCACCCTGGTCGGCCTCCTCGAGCTGGCCGACCTTCGCCCGATCCTCCGCCGCGCCCTCGAGCGGCACCGCGACGGTCCGACCGGCGCGTGGGCGGCGAGCGCGTTGGCGCGCGTCGGCGACGCGGCCGATGTCGGCGGGCTCCGCGCGGCTGCCGCCGAGAGCGCCTACGCCCCGACCCGCCGGGCGGCCGCGTGGGCCGCGGCGCGCCTCGGAGAGCGTGACTGAGCGGGCCGGATCGCGTCTCAACCGGTGGCTCGGCCCTCGAGCCGCCGCGCGATCCCGAGAGAATCGCTTGCAGAGCGGCCCGGCTCGATGCTACTCAGGGCCCAGGCCACCCATCCGAACGCCGTCGAGACCCGAGCGCGCCGCCTCCGAATGCGCGCGCGCTCCTGCCCGAACCGAGGTGCGTCCATGAGCTCCGAGAAGCCCAACCCCGGAACCGCCTACCTGCTCTGGCTCCTCGTGTTCTTCGGCTTCGCCGGGGTGCACCGCTTCTACAGCGGACGCTGGGTGACCGGCCTGATCTGGCTCTTCACCGGCGGCCTGTTCCTGATCGGCCAGCTCGTCGACCTGTTCCTGATCCCGGGGCAGTGCGAGCGGCCGAAGTGGTGAGCCTCAGCTCGGCAGCACCATCACGAGGCCGACGCACAGGCTGATCGTGATCGCCAGGATGGTCGAGAGCATGGTGAGCGCTCCCGGCCATCCGCGGGTGCCGCGCGTCATGACGGCCGCGACGCCGCTCGTGACGAGCCCGACGAACGGGATCAGGCAGGTGAAGAACGCGATCAGCGTCGCGATCTTCGCCGCGCCCGAGGCGCCCCAGCGGAGGTTCTTCGCGAGCTCGTCGGGCGTCATCTGCACCGCCGCCTGCGACGGGGCGAGGCAGGCGATGTTCGCCTCGCACTCGCCGCACTTCACGGCGGTGGCGCGCAGGCGGAAGAGCGGGATCAGGTAGAGGAGCTTGACGGCGTCGACCTGCTCGCCGAGCAACCCCTGGCTGTCCGCCTTGCCGCAGGCGGGGCAGTCGAACCGGACGTCCGCCCCGTCGACGAGCGACTCGGCGTTGTGGAGCGTGATCATGATGGCCGATTCTAGTTCTCGCCTCCCGCCGAGTCGATCGCGTCGACGAAGCCGAGCGCGCTCCGTCCGGTGTCGATCCGCGCGGGCGGAAGGGTGATCCGCTCGCCGGCCGCCTCGGCCGCCGCGTTCGACGCGATCCGCTCGGCGGCCTCGACGTCGGCCTCGGCCTCGGCGGCCGCGTCGTCGGCCGGCTGGTCGGCGAAGCTCTGGTAGCTCCAGCGCACCTCGAAGCCGGGCTTCAGGACGCTGTCCTGCGCCATGACCTCGACGATCTGGCCGTTGACCTCGTAGACCCAGAAGCGGCCTCGCTCGAGGTCGGTCCGCACGCCGTCGACCGCGTCGACGGCCATCGGGTGGTTCGGGTCGACCTGGGTGAGCTCGACCTGGGCGACCTGTCGGAGGGCGGCGAGGGCGGTGATGCCGTCGGCGAACGCGATCTGCTCGGTCCGGTTCGCCCGCGGGAACGGCCCCTCGCTCATCGGGCCGTAGTCGATGACCACGGTCACGTTCGGCGTGATGTACTTCCAGTCGACCGAGTAGCCGGGGCGAAGGACGTTCTCCTGCGCCATGACCTCGGCCATCTGGCCGTTCACGTCGTAGACCCAGAAGCGGCTCGCCTCGAGGTCGGTCTTCACGCCGTCGACCGCGTCGACGGCCGCCGGGTGGCGCGGGTCGATCCGGGTGAGGGCGACGTCGGCGACCGCCTGGACGGCGTCGAGCGCCGTCATCCCGTCGGTGAAGGGGACCTCCGCGGTGCGCTTGGCGAGGCTCGAGAGGCCGACCTCGGCGCCGTAGTCGATCGTCACGGTGACGGGCGGGACCATGTACTCCCAGCGCACCTCGAAGCCGGCGCCGAGCTCGAAGTCCTGCGCCATGACCATTGCGGCGCGGCCGTTCACCTCGTAGACCCAGAAGCGGCTCGCCTCGAGGTCGGTCCGGACGCCGTCGACCGCATCGACGGCGGCGGGATGGCTCGGGTCGACCTGGGTGAGCTCGACGTTCGCGGCGGCCTGGAGCGCGTCGAGCGCGTTCATCCCGTCGACGAACGGGATCTGCACCTCGCGTATCGCCCGGGCGGAGAGGCCGGCGTCGGCGCCGTAGTCGATGACGACGGTGACGTCGGGGACGACGTACTCCCACGTGATCTTCTGGCCCGGCTCGAGGACGAGGAGGTCCGCCGCGTCGGTGGCGTGCTCGCCGTCGACGGAGAACACCCAAAAGCGGCTCTGCTCGAGGTCGGTCCGGACGCCGTTGATCGCATCAATGGCGTCGGGATGGAGCGGGTCATCCTCGGTCAGCGAGACGTCGGCGGCGTGCTGGAGCGCGTCGAGGACGGTCATGCCGTGGCGGTGGGCGACCTCGACCTCGTCGCGCTGGCGACCTACCTCGTCCGCCGCCGGACCGTAGTCGATCGCAACGACGACCGGATCGGGGTAGGTCGTCCGCGGCTCGATGTCGAGAGCGTTCGCCAGGAAGCCGCCGACCGCCACGAGGGCGGTGAGGATGGCGATCGACCAGCGGGGAAGGCGGGGGAAGAGGGCGGCCATGACGAGCTCCTGACGGCGTGGGTTCGCCCGTCAGAGCGCACGGCGAGTGCCAAAGTGTGGCAGGACGGGCGAGATGTCGTCAGCCCAGGAGGTTACGGCGAGAAAGCGGCCGCCGAACGACCCATTGCGTCCCGCGATCGGCTCGCTACCGACCCGTGCCCGTACCCGTGCCCGCGCCCGTGCCCGCGCCCGCGCCCGCGCCCGCGCCCGCGCCCGCGCCCGCGCCCGTGCCTCGGCCCGGCGCTACGGCTGCCGCAGCGTCATCCCGATCACCCGGATGCTCTCGGTCACGTCCCCGCTCACCAGCAGCGAGATCCCGACCGGCTTCGACCCGAGCAGCAGCGGCGGGAAGGTTCGCGTCTCGCCATCGTCGACCTGCGGGTAGACGGCGCCGTCCTGGACGATGATCGAGATCAGGATCTCGTCGGCGTCCTCCTCGATCCGCTCGGGCGCGTCGGTCGCGAGCTGCAGCTCGCGCGCCTCGGTGGGGAGCGGCCGGCCGGTGAACCGGCATGGCCAGGCGAGCGGGGTGCCCGCGGTGTTCTGGAGGATCAAGCCGGCCGTGTCGCCGCTCTCGAGGTCGACGAGCAGGCCGAGCTCCTTCAGGCGCACCTTGCCGGCGAGCTTCAGGAGCACCCGCGCGTCGAGCCGGAACGTCTCCGCGTCGATCTTCCTCCAGATGGCGCCCTCGCCGTTGGCGTCGAGCGCGCCGGTCGCCTCCTCCGACGGGCCCCAGCTCGCCTCGTTCCCCGCCGGGTCGGGCGTCCACCCGGTCATCGGGCCGCCGGGCGTGGCGAGCAGGTTCACGACCCGGCCGTAGGACACGCGACGGGGGATCTCGGGCGGGGGCGGCGGCGGGCCGTCGTCGTCGTCGCCTGGGTCGTCATCGTCGTCGTCGCCGTCGTTCGGCGGGCTCTCGCTTCCGGTCACCGTTCCGGACCCGCCGGCGATCGCGTCCGGGCCGCCGACGCCGTCGACGGGATCGCGCATCTGTCCGGCGACCCACGTCCCGACCGCCGCGAGCAGCGCGATCGCGACGACGGCGGCGATCAGGCCGATCGGGGAGTCGCCGCCTCCGTCGATCGGCGGCGCCTCGACCGAGGTCTCGGTGACGGCCGGCCGCTCCGGCGCGGTCGGCGCCGCCGGCGGGCGCGGGGCGGTCGGCTCGGGCAGCGGCGCGTCGGGCAGGTCGCCCGGCGCGGCCCGGACGGTCTTCGCGGTCGGGTCGGCGGCCGCGTGGAGCGCCTCGCACCGTTCGATCACCGCCGACCAGCTCGCCGGCCGTTCGTCGCGGCCGCTCGCGAGCATGTCGCGGACGAGCTGGGCGGTCCCGTCGCTCACCTCGCCCCGGAGCTTCCGCGGGTCGGGCGTCTCGCCCATGAGCTTCTCTTTGAGGAGGCTGCCGACGCTCGTCTGCTGGAACGGCGTCTCGCTGGTGAGCGCCTGGAACAGGACGCACCCGAGCCCGTACACGTCGGCGCGGAAGTCGATGTTGTCTGGGTCGTCGTACTGCTCGGGCGCCATCGTCATCGGCGTCCCGACGAGCGCTCCTGGCTCGGTGACCGACATGTCGCCGCTGGTCACCTTCTTCTCCGGGCGCGCGAGGCCGAGGTCGGTCAGCTTCGGTCGGAACGGAAACGGATCGACGGCCGTGCGCGGCGCGATCTCCTGGAGGAGGACGTTCTCGCACTTCACGTCGCGGTGGATGATCTTGAAGTCGGCCTGGGCGTAGGCGAGCGCCTTCGCCAGGTCGCGCACCATCGCGAGGGCGTGTCGCTCCTCGAGCGCGCCGTTCTGCCGGATGAAGCCGCGCAGGTTCGGCCCCTCGATCAGCTCCATGATGAGGTAGCAGCGCTCATCGGTCGTCACGCCGCCGCCGTAGCACGCGACGATGTTCTCGTGGCTCAGGTTCGCGAGGATCTTCGCCTCGCGTCGGAACCGGTCGTGGTGCTCGCGGATGATCCGCGGCTTGCTCCCCTCGGTCCCGATCGTCAGCACCTTGACGGCGACCTTGCGGTCGACGAACGACTGGCGGCCGCTGTAGACGACGCCCATCCCGCCGCGGCCGATCTCCTCGTCGAGCTCGACCTCGGGGATCTCCGGGCGGGCGCGCCCCAGGCGCATCGTCGGCGCGCCGTCCTCGACGTCGCCGGGGTCGCTCGCCGGGCGGCGCGCGTCGTCGCCGTGACTGCTGATGAGCTCGGTCCGCTCGTCGTCGATGCTCATGGCATCGCGTCCAGCACCTCGAGGATCTCGCGGACGCTCGGGCGGTCGGCCGGCTGCTTCCCGACGTAGGCGTAGCGGACGACGCCGGCGCGGTCGAGGACGACGGTCGTCGGCATCGCCAGGCTCGCCTCGATCCGGAAGCGGCGCACGGCCGAGAGGTCGACGTCGAGGGCGAGGGGGAACGGCGGCTCGTAGCCCTCGCGGAGCTGCTTGGTGGCCGCGAGGAAGGTCGGGATCGTCTCGGCGGGCCCCGGGTAGACGACGACGACCTCGGCGTCTCGCTTCGCCAGCTCCGCGACGCTCTCGCTGTACGCGAGGGTCTGGGCGGAGCAGTGGATGCAGACCCGACCGCGGAAGCCGCGCAGGATCACGATCACGACCCGCTTCTTCCCCTGGAGGTCGCGGACGTCGATCACGGCGCCGCGGTCGTTCAGGAAGCGCGTCTGCCGGAGGCGACGCCCGAGGAGATCGGGCCGGTCGTAGCCCCCCGGCGCGTCGGCGCGGCTCTTGTAGCGCTCGACGAGCTCGTCGCCGCTCTTCACCTCGCAATCGCTGAACGGGTCCATCGCGATCGTCGGCTCATCCGGGATCACGATCGGCTCGGGCGTCGGCGCGGGCCCTCCGCCGGCGGCCGGCCCGGCGAGGCCGCGGTCGGCGATGTCGTCGAGGCGCCGCTCGATCGCGTCGAGGCGGGTGATCACCTGCTCGAGCAGGTCGTCGGTGGTCGGCGGGAAGCCGACGACGTCCTTCCGGGTGGACTCGATGATCGCGAGGAGCTCGTCCGTCTCTCGCTTCGCGACGCCCGCGCCTCGAAGGACGGCGGCGAGGTCGCCGCCGAGGGCGTCGAACTCGTCGTTCGTGATCCGCATCCCGCGATGCGCCGTCTTCATGTCGAGGCCGTCGTAGCCGATCGGGCCGCCCGTCGCCGCGACGATCTGCCGGATGAGCTGCTCGCGCAGGCGCGGGACGTTCGCGCCGTCGAAGCGCGCGGCGATCTTCGGGTTCTTCGTCGAGCGGCCGAGCAACCCGTCGACGACCGCCTCGATCGCCGGCTTGCCGCCGAGGCGATCGTAGAGCGGTCGGTCGGCGTCGGCCTCGGCGCCGCCGCCCGAGCCGGCCGACGCCGCGGCCGGAGCCGGAGCCGGAGCCGGCGCGGGGGCCGGGCCGGAGTCGGAGGTCGCCTCGGCCGTCCCCTCGCGGCGCCCCTCTCGGCGGTCCGGAGATGATGAGCATCCAGCAATGATGACGAGGGTGAGCGCGAGCGAGGAGACGGGCGCGAGTCGGCGCATGGAGGGCCTCCCGGGCGGGTTCGCGGGGGTCGAGCGGGCCACGGTAGCCCATCTCCGGAGAGAAGTCCACGCGTCCAACTCGGGGCGAGGCTTGCCGATCGGGCCGTCCGCTCTAGGATGGCCGGCCTCGCCGCCCCGCCTCCCGGAGAGGCCCTCGAGGAGCCGACGATGACCGAGCCCGCCACCACGCCTGAGTCGACACCGGCCGACGCCGCATCCTCGCCGAAGGGGAGACGCCCGCTCCTCTGGGTCGCCATCGGCGTCGTCGGCGCGGTGATGCTCTACCTCCTCACCTGGCCGGTCCCGGTCGACCCGATCGCCTGGGATCCGCCCGAGCCGACGCCGCTCGAGGGGGCGTGGGCGCCGAACGAGGCGCTCGCCGCGGCGACCTCCATCGCCGCCGGGGAGCTCCCCGGGCCCGAGGAGGTGGCGGTCGCCTCGGACGGGACGATCTACTCGGGCCTCGAGGACGGCCGGGTCGTGCGGGTCGGGCGCGACGGGACGCTGACCACCGTGGCCGACACGGGGGGACGTCCGCTCGGGATCGCGTTCGAGGCGTCGGGCGACCTCATCGTCGCCGACGCGGTGAAGGGGCTCCTCCGCGTGGCCCTCGCCGACGGGGCGATCACGGTGCTCGCGACCGAGGCGGCCGGCGTCCCGTTCGCCTTCACGAACAACGTCGACGTCGCCGCCGACGGCCGGATCTACTTCAGCGACGCGAGCAGCAAGTTCGGCGTCGCCGACTACTTCCTCGACCTGTTCGAGGGGCGCCCCCACGGGCGGCTCCTGCGCCACGACCCGGCGAGCGGCGAGACCGAGGTGCTCCTCGACGGGCTCTACTTCGCGAACGGCGTCGCTCTCTCGTCGGACGAGAGCTTCGTGGTCGTCGCCGAGACCTACCGCTTCCGGATTCAGCGGGTCTGGCTGACGGGAGAGAAGGCGGGCACCTCCGATCTCTTCCTCGACGACGCCCCCGGCTACATCGACAACGTCAGCCACGACGGCGAGGGCGCCTTCTGGGTCGCCCTCTACACCGTCCGCAACGCGGCGGGCGACTTCCTCGCGCCGCGGCCGTTCCTGCGGAAGATGGTCGTGCGGCTGCCGCGCTTCACCTGGCCGAAGCCGGCCCGCCACGGCTGCGTCTTCGCGCTCGACGAGGACGGCGGGCTGATCCGGACGCTCCAGGATCCGAGCGGGCAGACCGTCGCGATCGTGACCGGCGTCGCCGAGCACGAGGGCGAGCTCTTCATGGGATCGCTGAAGGGCGACCGGATCTGGACGGTCCCGCTCGATTCGCGCTAGCGCGGGTCGCGGGCGAGGCGGACGCCGGTCATCTGCCAGCGGTCCTTCGGATAGAAGAAGTTCCGGTAGGTCGGCCGGAGGTGGCGCGCGCTCGTGAGGCAGCTCCCGCCGCGCAGGACGAGCTGGTTGCACATGAACTTGCCGTTGTACTCGCCCAGCGCGCCCGCGAACGGCCGGAACCCGGGGTAGGGCGCGTACGGCGAGCTCGTCCACTCCCACACGTCGCCGAGCACCCGATGGAGCCCGGCCGGCGCTTCGTCGTCGGCGCTCCACGCCGCGCTCGGGTGGAGGGCGTCGCGCTCGACGAGGTTGGCGGCGGCGAGGGCCGCGGCCGGTCCGCCGGAGGCGTCGATCACCGCCAGCGCCGCCGTCTCGAGCTCGGCCTCGGCCGGCAGGCGGGCGTCGCTCCAGCTCGCGAACGCGTCCGCCTCGTAGAGGCTGACGTGGGCGACCGGCGCGTCGAGGTCGAGGGGCCGCGGGCCGCCGAGGGTGAAGACGACCCAGTCCCCGTCGCGCTCGTGCCAGTGGAGCGGCGCGCGCCAGCCCGCCTCGTTCTTGAACGTCCAGCCGTCCGCGAGCCAGAGCTCCGGGCGGTCGTAGCCGCCGTCGTCGATGAAGGCGAGCCACTCGCCGCAGGTCGCCGGCCGGCTCGCGAGCGCGAACGGGCGGAGGAGCTGCTCGTGGCGCGGCCGCTCGTTGTCGAAGGCGAACGCGCGGCGGTCGTCGTGGCCGATCGCCCGGGGGCCCTCATCGAAGTCGACCCAGCGGAGCGCGGGGGCGGCGCTCGAGGTGGGGACGGCCGTCTCGCGGTAGGTCGGCAGGAGCGGGTTGCTCCCGAGGACGTGCTTGCAGTCGGTGAGGAGCAGCTCCTGATGCTGCTCCTCGTGGTTGATCCCGAGCTCGATGATCGGGGCGACCGACCGCACCGCCGCCTCGGGGCCGGACGCGAGGAGTCGCTCGAGGGCGTCGTCGACGTGGCGCCGGTAGCCGAGGATCTCCGCGACGGTCGGGCGCGACAGCAGCCCGCGGCGCGGGCGCGGCCACTGCTCGCCGACGCCGTTGTAGTAGGAGTTGAAGAGCGTCGCGTAGGCGGGGTCGAACGCCTCGTAGGCGGGGTCGGCGCTCGGGAGGACGAACGTCTCGAAGAACCAGCTCGTGTGGGCGAGGTGCCACTTCGTCGGGCTGACGTCGGGCATCGTCTGGACGACCTGGTCCTCGGGCGCGAGCGGCCGCGCGAGCGCCTCGGTGAAGGCGCGGACGCGTCCGAGGGTGGCCGCGAGCTCGCCTCGGTCGAGGGGCGGGCCGCCCGTCTCGGCGGTGGTGGTGTTGGTCGTCGTCGTCGTCGGTGTGGTCGTCGGCGGGGTGGTCATGGGGGGCGGGCTCCGCGCTGAGGGCGCGGCATCCTAGGGGATGCCGACGCCTCTCGCCAAGGCCGACCGCGCTCAGACCCCGATGACGCGCGTCTCTCCGTCAGGCCCGCGCGTGGTCGCGGGCGGGTCGAGGGCGACATCGAGCGCCATGAACAGAGCGCGGGCGTAGCGGTGGAACCAGAGCGAGAACCCGCCCAGGGCGATGAAGAGGGCGAGTCCCTGCGTCTCCATTGACGGCCTGTACGGCATCAGGACGACGAGGACGATCCCCGCGACGACCGTGCTCATGATGTAGTTGAAGTAGATCGAGCCGAGGAAGTAGCCGCCGCCGTCGGTCCGCTGGAAGACGTAACCGCAGCCGTCGCACGCCGGCGGCATCCGGAAGATGCCGCGGAACAGTCGCCCAGTCCCGCAGACGACGCAGCGGAGGCGGACCGCGCGGAGGAGGAGGCGCGGGAACGGAGCGGCGGGGAGGCGAGGCGCCGCGCCGGCGTCGGGCTCGGAAGGACTCGTCATGACGGGTGTCCAGCAGTTGATATGCCACCGGAGGGGGCGGGCAGGTCCAGGCTTTCCGAGATGCGGGGGTGCGGGAACTCTCGCGATGCGGGAGTTCTCGCGCGGCGATCAGGGCGGCATCGGCGTCGCGAGGCCTTGTGGTTTCGCCCGTTAGCCTCTCGCTTGCCCGGTACGAACCGTGCGAGTCACCGGTCCGAGCGCCGCCGTGGATGGCGCCGGGAACGGAGGAGGAACGATGACACACGCCACCGAACGACGGACCTTCTGGGATCTGACGGCTCATGATCTGATGACGCCGGCTCCGATCGTCGTCCTCGACGTCGACACGATCGAGCACGCCGTCTCGGTACTCGTGAAGAACCGGATCAGCGCGGTCGCGGTCGTCGACGGCTCCGGCCGCCCGACCGGCGTCCTCTCGCGGGCCGACATCACGCGCAAGTACCGACCGCCGACCGCCGGCATCCTCCCGGTGACCGACTTCTGGCAGCACGCCCACCTCGACGTCAGCGAGGAGGACAAGCGGTGGTGTCCCGATGAGCCGCGCGCGAACGAGCCGGTCTCGGCCGCGATGGCCGAGGACGTCTACTCGGTCACTCCGGACGCCGGCGTCGCCGCGGTGATCCGGCTGATGCGCCGCCGGGGAGTGCACCGGCTCTTCGTGATCGATCGAGCGGGCGCGCTCGTCGGCGTCGTCAGCGCGATGGACGTCCTCGAGGCGCTCGACGAGGAGGTCGACCCGCCCGAGGAGAGGTGAGCGAGCTCTCGTTCAGGGGCGGTTGCTGAAGACGACGAGCGTCTTGCTCCCCTTGCGGGCGCGGAAGAGCTCGACCATCGGAGGCCGATCGGGCAGGGCGTGGAGCTGCTCGAACGTGCCCACGCGCGAGAGGACGAAGACCCGCTCGTCGCGGGCGAGGTAGGCGAGGACGCCGGCGACCTCGTCGCCCTCGCCCCACGCGTCGCGCCAGGTCACGACCGGCCGCCCGCCGTAGTGGATGTAGTCGCCGTGCTGCACCCATCCGATCCCGACGATCGCGAGGGGGGCGTCCGGCGGAGCGTGCTCGGCGAGCCGGTCGCAGACGGTGCGCGCGCTCTTCCAGGGGTCGATCGCGGGGGCGACGGCGCCCGCGAGGACGATCGCGCCCACCGCGACCGCGGCGGCCGGGACGGCGAGCGCCCGGTCGGCCCGTCCGCGTCCGAGCAGGACGAGGGTCGCGACGCCGCTGGCGAGGAGCGCGACGCCGAGGCCGATCGCGACGCCCGCGAGCGATCGGACGATCTCGGGCGCGGGTGGCCGGAGCCCATCGAGCGACCCGGCGAGCGACGCGCCGCCGCCGCCGACGAGCCCGAGCCCGAGGATCGCGAGGAGGACGCCGATCGCGACGATCGGCGCGGAGACCAGCCACCGCGCGTGGCGGAGGCGCGCCCGCGCCTCGTCGAGCTCGGTCCAGAGCAACCCGACGCCGATCGCGAGCGCGGGGTAGAGCGGCAGCAGGTACTTCGACTGCTTCGCATCCGAGATCGAGAAGAACAGGAACAGCGTCCCCGCCCACGCCAGCAGAAACCAGCGATCGCGACGGCGGGCATCGTCGGCCCCGGCCCTCGCGACCACCCACGCGCCCGCCGCCGGGAGCAGGAGCGTCCAGGGGAGGAAGAACTCCGGCAGGCGGACGAGGTAGTACCACCACGGCCGAGCGTGGCTCCAGGTGGAGAAGAACATCCCGAAGTTGTGGGTCAGGAGCAGCTCGCGCGCGAACGCGTCGCCGCCCCGGAGGGACGCGGCGGCGTACCACGGAACGACGAGGAGCGCCGCCAGGCCGACCGCCGCCCAGAAGCTCCCGCGTCGCAGCAGCGCGTCGAGCAGCTCGCGCCGGCCGAGCAGGAACACGAGGACGACCAGGCCGGGGACGACGAAGCCGACCGGCCCCTTGGCGAGGATCGCCCACGCGATCGCTGCGCCCATGAGCGGGTAGAGGAGCCGCCGGCGCTCGGGCTGGACGTAGCCGAGCCAGAAGAGGGCGAGCGCCCAGGTCGTGCCGGCGGTGAGCGGCATGTCGGCCTGGAGGAAGCGCGCCTGATGAACGAGCTGCGCGGTCGTGCCGACGACGGCGGCCGAGGCGAAGCCCGCCACGCGCGAGCGACCGATCCCGGCGCCGAGGAGGTAGGTGGCGACCAGGGTCGCGGCGGCGCACGCCGCGACGCCGAGGCGGGCCGAGAGCTCGCCGACGCCGCCGGCGAACGCCGAGAACGCGGCGACGAGCCAGTAGGTGAGCGGCGGGAGGAGCGGCACCGGCTCCCCGTTCATCCGGGGAACGATCCAGTCGCCGCTCTCGAGCATCGCCGCCCCGACGACGGCGAAGCGCGGCTCGTCGGGCGCCCAGAGATCCCGGGCGCCGAGCCACGGCAGCAGCGCGACGCCGGCGACGACGCCGACGATGACCGCGCCTCGCCAGACGCCCGGCGGAAGCGCCGACTCAGGATCCTTGCTCATCACGCGGCATCCTCGCCCCTGATCCGGCGCGAGCAACGGTTCTTCAGGAACGAAACGAAACGCACGAGCCCCCGAGCCGACCCCGAACGGGCCCCCGTTTCAACACCCTCACCCCAAGCCGCTTACGTCCCCAGGGGTCAGGTCCAGTAATTTTAACAATTACGATAGGTAATGGTTAAAATAATGGACCTGGCCCCGGGGGGGGGAAGGCGGT
>JAJDCQ010000203.1 GCA_029260755.1 Planctomycetota bacterium
AGGGAACCCGTTTGGCGTTCGCGAGGCCGCGGAACGAAGGCCTGCGCGGCGATGTCCGGCGAGACGCCGCGAGTGAAGCGACGGCGAGGAGCCTGCGACGAGTCGTCGCTTCACGCTCATTCTGCAACAGTCTCCTAGGGCACCGGAAGCGAAGGACCGCCAGGACCAAAGTCATGATCGATCCCCTGATCCAGTGGTCGCTTCGCAACCGGGCGGCCGTCCTCGCCGTCGGCGTGCTCCTCTGCGCCGTCGGCGGCTGGACGGCCGCCGCGATGCCGATCGACGTCTTCCCCGACCTGACCGCGCCGACCGTCACCGTCATCACCGAGGCGCACGGGATGGCGCCCTCCGAGGTCGAGACGCTCGTCACCTTCCCGATCGAGACGAGCGTGAACGGCGCCTCGGGCGTCCGCCGCGTTCGCTCGTCGACCTCGGTCGGGATCTCGGTCGTCTGGGTCGAGTTCGACTGGGGCACCGACATCTACACGGCGCGGCAGATCGTCGGCGAGAAGCTCGCCCTCGTCGCGAGCGACCTCCCGCCCGAGGTCGAGCCGCCGGTCCTCGCGCCGATCTCGTCGATCATGGGCGAGATCCTCTTCCTCGCCCTGACGTCCGACCGCCACGACCCGATCGAGCTGCGCACGACGGCCGACACCGTCATCCGGCGCCGCCTCCTCTCGGTCGCCGGCGTCTCGCAGGTGACGCCGATCGGCGGGGGCGTGAAGCAGTACCAGGTCGTCCTGTCGCCCGAGCGCCTGGCCGCCCATCGCATCGACCTCGACGACGTCCGCGAGGCGCTCGCCCGCGGCAACGAGAACGTCTCGGCCGGTTTCCTCGTCGAGGGCGGGTCGGAGATCCTCGTCACCGGCGCGGGGCGCGTCCGCACCCTCGACGACATCCGGGAGACCGTCGTCGACTCGGTCGACGGCGTCGGGGTGCGCGTCGGCGACCTC
This sequence comes from Planctomycetota bacterium, assembly GCA_029260755.1. Classification (GTDB taxonomy): domain Bacteria; phylum Planctomycetota; class J058; order J058; family JAJDCQ01; genus JAJDCQ01. The sequence goes on from JAJDCQ010000203.1 coordinate 954, forward strand.
GGCCACGTCCGCATCGGCGAGGAGCCGAAGCGCGGCGAGGGCTCGGCGAACGCGGCCGCCGCGGTCGTGATCGGCGTCCAGAAGCAGCCGGACGCGAACACCCTCGCCCTGACGGCCCACCTCGACGAGGTGCTCGACGACGTCGAGGCGAAGCTGCCCGACGGGATGAAGATCGACCGCCACGTCTTCCGGCAGGCCGACTTCATCGACGTCGCGGTGGCGAACGTCCTGCACGCCCTCCGCGATGGCGGCGTCCTCGTCATCGTGATCATGCTCGTCTTCCTGGCGAACCTGCGGGCGACCGTGATCACGTTGACGGCGATCCCGCTGTCGCTCCTCGCCGCGGTCCTGACGCTGTCCGCGTTCGGGGCGACGATCAACACGATGACGCTCGGGGGGATGGCGATCGCGATCGGCTCGCTCGTCGACGACGCCGTCATCGACGTCGAGAACGTCTTCCGGCGATTGCGCGAGAACGGGGCGTTGCCCGAGGCGGAGCGCCGCTCATCGCTCGAGGTCGTCTACACCGCGAGCGTCGAGATCCGATCGTCGATCGTGTTCGCGACCCTCATCATCGGCCTCGTGTTCCTGCCGTTGTTCTTCCTGTCGGGGGTCGAGGGGCGGCTGCTCCAGCCGCTCGGCGTCGCCTACGTCGTGTCGCTCCTCGCCTCGCTCGTCGTCGCGGTGACGGTCACCCCGGTCCTCTGTCACCTCCTCCTCCCCGGCTCGCGGGGCGTCCGCACCGGCCACGAGCCGATCGTCGTCCGCGGGTTGAAGCGAGCGTACGCGCCGGTCCTGCGGTTCTGTCTCCGGCACCCGGTGATCGCGACGGCGCCCGTCGTCCTCATGCTCGTGGCCGCAGCCGTCCAGGCGCCCATGCTGGGCCGGGCGTTCCTCCCGGAGTTCAACGAGGGCACCCTCACGATCAGCGTCGTGACCCTGCCGGGGACCTCGCTGGCCGAGTCCGACGACCTCGGCCGCCGCGTCGAGGAGACGCTCCTCGCGCACCCCGAGGTCGTCTCCGTGGCCCGGCGGACGGGGCGGGCCGAGCTCGACGAGCACGCCCAGGGGGTCGAGGCGGCCGAGCTCGACGTCAGCCTCGCGATGGGCGAGCGGACCAAGGAGGAGCTCTTCGCCGCGCTGCGCGCCGACTTCGGGGCGATCGCCGGCGCCAACATCACGATCGGACAGCCGATCAGCCACCGGATCGACCACATGCTCTCGGGGACCCGGGCGAACGTCGCGGTGAAGCTCTTCGGGCCGGAGCTGCTCGAGCTCCGCGCCCTCGCCGAGGAGGTGAGGGCATCGATGGAGACGGTCGGCGGGGTGGTCGACCTCTCCGTCGAGCAGCAGACCGACATCCCGGTGTTGCTCGTCCGCTTCGACCGCCCGGCCCTCGCGCGCCACGGCGTGCCGGTCGAGCGGGTCGCCCACACCCTCGAGGCGGCGCTCCAGGGCGTGTCGGTCACCCGGGTGCTCGAGGGTCGGAACGCGTTCGACCTCGTCGTGAGGCTGGAGGACCCGGGCGCCGCGAGCGACGACGAGGCCACCGCCGCGGCCGGCTGGCGAGCCGCGTCGCTCGCGCGGGTGCCGGTCGACGCCGCGTCGGGCGCGAAGGTCGCGCTCGGGGAGCTCGCCCGCCTCACCCGGACGACCGGTCCGAACACGATCAGCCGCGAGCAGGTCGAGCGGAAGATCGTCGTCATGTGCAACGTCGCGGGGCGCGACGTCACGAGCGTCGTCGGCGACTGCCGGAGCCTGATCGATCCGATCGTCGACGCGCGGCCCGGCTACCGGGTCGAGTACGGCGGCCAGTTCGAGAGCGCCGAGGCGGCCGGGCGCCGGCTCCTCTTCCTCGGGCTCGCCGTCCTCGCCGGCATCGGGTTCCTCCTCCACCTCGCCTTCGGCTCGGCGCGGGATGCGGCGTTCGTGATGCTGAACCTCCCGCTCGCGCTGATCGGCGGCGTCGCCGGCGTCATCGTCTCGGGCGGCGTCCTCTCGATCGCGTCGATCATCGGCTTCATCACGGTCTTCGGAATCGCGACGCGCAACGGGATCATGCTCGTGAGCCACGTGCGGCACCTCCAGCTCGAGGAGGGGGTGACGAGCTTCGACGAGGCCGTCGAGCGCGGCGCGCTCGAGCGGATCGCGCCGATTCTCATGACTGCCCTCGCGACCGCCCTCGCCCTGATCCCGCTGGCGCTCGGCGGCGGCAAGCCCGGCAACGAGATCCAGACCCCGATGGCGATCGTCATCCTCTTCGGGCTGTCGACGTCGATGCTGCTGAACATGGTGATCGTCCCCGTCCTCTACCGCCGGTTCGGGCGCCCCGTCGGGGCCGCCGCGACGGCGAGGGCGACGACGCCGGGAGGTGAGTCGTGAGCGCGCGCCCCTTCGTGATGACCGCTCTGCCGGTCGCGATCGGCCTGGTCGCCGCCGGATGCACGGTCTCGCCGATGTCGGCCAGCGACGAGCCGGCCTCCGCGGCGACGACGGAGACGTCCGAGCCGGTCGCGGAGGCCGGGAGGGCGGAGCCGGCCTCGGACGCATCGACGCCGCGCGCCGCGCTCGGCGGTCCGACCGGCGCGACGGCGGCCACGTCGCGGGCGACGGCGACGCTCGAGGAGGCGGACGCGCTCCGGCCGACGCTGGCCGAGGCCCTCGCCCTCGCCGACGCGCAGCACCCCGCGATCGAGGCGGCCGCGGCGGCCGTCGACGTGGCCGCGGGCCGAGCGGAGCAGGCGGGCCTTCTCCCCAACCCGGAGCTAACCCTCCGGATGGAGTCGGCGCGGCTCTCGGGCAAGACGACCGGCGAGGCGGAGTACCTCGCCGGCGTCCGGCAGGAGCTCCCCATCGGCGGCCGGCTCGGCGCCGCCGAGCACGCCGGGCTCCTCGAGGCGGCCGCGCGGACCGCCGAGCTCCGGCGGGTGCGGTTCGTCGTCCACGGGCGCGTGCGCGGCGCCTTCGCGACGGCCCTCTTCTTCGAGAAGGTGACCGCGGCTCGGGAGGAGGCGGTCGAGGCGGCGCGGTCGGGGCTCGAGCTGACGAGGAGCCGGCTCGAGCTCGGCGACGCGGTCCCCTCGGACGTGGCCCTCGCCGAGGTCGAGGCGCTCCGGGCCGAGCGCGACCGCGATCGCGACGCCGCGCGGCGGCGCGGGGCGGTCGGCCAGCTCGCGTTCGCGCTCGGCGACGGGTCGCTCGCCCTCGAAGGGGTCCGCGGCGACCTCGACGATGCGCTCGGCGTGCCGGCCCTCGAGGAGGTCGTCGCGCGCCTCGAGTCGCATCCCGCCGTGGCCGCGTCCCGCGCGAACGAGGCAGCGGCGGACGCCCGCATCGACGCCGTCCTCGCGGCGCGGATCCCCGATGTGTCGCTCGAGCTGCTCTACCGGCGGATCGAGGAGAAGGCCGACAACGCGATCGACGTCGGCATCGGCGTGGAGCTGCCCATCTTCGATCGGCGCCAGGGGGCGGTCCGCGCGGCGTGGGCCGAGGCCGCCGGCGCCCGGGCCCGGACCCGCGAGACACGCCTCCGGACGGCGCGGGCCGTGCACGCGGCGCACATCCGGCTGCGTCAGGCGCTCGCCGACGCCGGCTGGCTCGCCGAGGAGATCCTGCCGAGGCTCGAGGTCGTCCTCGAGGCCGCGGAGGTGCGCTACGCCGCGGGCGACGTCGCCCTCGGCGAGGTGATCAGACAGCGGAGCCGGTTGACCGAGTCGCGCCTGGCGCGGCTCACCGCGCTCCGCGACGCGATGGCCGCCTGGGCCGAGATCGCGCCGCTCATCACGTCAGCCGATGGTTGACCAGAACGAGGTCCGAGTCACGACTCGAGCACGAAAGGGAACGCCCGTGAAGCACGCACCCGCGTTGACCGCCGTCCTGTTCCTCACCCTCACCCTCACGGCCTGCCCGGCGGGCGACGGCCACGGCCACGACCACGGCGAGGGCGCCGACCACGATCACGGCGAAGGCGACGGCCACGACCACGACGCCGGCGACGGTCACGACCACCCCGAAGGCGGATCCGACGGCGCGGTCGCCCGGCTGACGGCCGGCGGAGCGGACGTCGGCTACCTCCGCCTGAAGCTGCACGACGACAAGGGCGACCTCGAGGCGTGGATCGCCCGCGACGCCGAGTTCACGGAGCCGCTCGATCTCCCGCTCGACGCGACGATCACCGTCACGTTCGCGGACAAGGACGGCCGGTCCGTGACGCTGGCGGTCCGTAACCGGGACCAGAACGAGGACGAGGACGGCAAGGCCAACATCCGCGACGGGAAGACGAACTACTTCATCTTCCCCGGCGACTCGGGCGCGGACGCCTCCTGGCTGATGGGCGCCGACTTCCTGTCGACGACGACGGTCGCCTTCTCGGCCGACGGGAAGGACTACGCCACGCCGGCGTTCGTGCTCCGGCCACACACCCACGGAGACGGGCACGAGCACTGATCGGCCGACGCCTCACGCGGCGTCTGGAGAGAGACGATGCACACCAAGAGCCTCGAGGACTGGTCGCACGACCACTCGATGGGCCAGGGCCGGGTGACCCGGGGCGAGCGCCGCACGCTCGTCGTGGCGTTGCTGACGGCCGTCTTCATGGTCGTCGAGGTGACCGCGGGCGTCCTCTACGGCTCGATGGCGCTCCTGGCCGACGGCCTCCACATGGGCTCGCACGCGGTCGCCCTCGGCGTGGCCGTCGCGGCCTACGTCTACGCGCGTCGCCGAGCCGGCGACCGGCGCTTCAGCTTCGGCACCGGCAAGGTCAACGCGCTCGGAGGCTACTCGGGCGCGTTGCTCCTCGCCGGGTTCGCCGTCGTGATGGCGTGGGAGTCGGTGGAGCGGTTCCTCGCGCCGGTCCCGATCGTGTTCGACCACGCGATCGCCGTCGCGGTGGTCGGCCTCATCGTGAACGGAATCAGCGTGGTCCTGCTCGGCGTCCACGGACACCACGACGACCACGATCACCACGACGACGCCGAGCCCAGGCCCGAGCGCGAGCCCGTGGCCAATCCCGGTCACGGCCATCATCACCATCACGACCACAACCTGAGATCGGCCTACCTCCACGTCCTGGCCGACGCGTTCACCTCGGTGGCGGCCATCGTCGCGCTCCTCGGAGGCAAGCTGTTCGGCCTGGTGTGGCTCGACCCCGTGATGGGCGTCGTCGGCTCCGTCCTGGTGGCGTGGTGGGCCTGGGGCCTGCTCCGCCAGTCGAGCGCCGTCCTGCTCGACCACCAGGCGCCGACCGAGGTCCTCGCGAACGCCCGCGAGGCGCTCGAGGTGGACGAGCACGACCGCGTCGCGGACCTCCACATCTGGACGATCGCCCCCGGCGTGCGCGCCGCCTGCGCGACCGTCGTCTCCCACGCGCCGCGCTCCCCCGCCGAGTACCGGGCGCGGCTCCCCGCCGAGCTCCACGTCGGGCACGCGACGATCGAGGTCCACCAGTGCCCAGGCGAGGCCGCCGTGGAGGCGTCCCCGACGGCCGGGTAGGCGAGACGGGGCGTGGTCCTCCTCGCCCGGTTCCGGGGCCCGTCTCCGGACTCATGGGGCCGGGAACTCGTCGTGTCCGCGAAGCCCGTGACAGCACTCCGGGCAGATTCGCTCGGGGGCCTCGGCGCCGAGCCCGCGCGCAGACCTCGTCGCGGCAGCGTGCGTCGCTCTCACCTGGGCCCGAGCCTCGAGGAGCCGCGCGCGCGCGTCGGAGACCTCCGCGAGGGCAGCTCTCTCGGCGGCCTCGGCGGCTCTCGCGCTAGCCTCCCACGCCGCACCGTAGCGGGGAGAGGTGCCCATTCGAGCGAGCCGAGCGTCGATCACGGCGACCTGGATGCTCGCCAGATGCGAGCGGGTTCGGGCCGCGACCGCCGCTAGCTCGGCTTCCGTCAGTCGCTCGACGGCCACGTCGAGCTCGATTCGGTGTTCGGTTTCCCCGTCGATCTTCGTCTCCTTCGGGCTGTCGGGTCAGCGCCTCCTCACCGATGACCCCGTCCTCGTCGTGTGCAGTGAGAGGATTCCTGGTCACTGGATCCGTCGGTACGATCGGGTCTTTTGGTTCGCAGCGAAAGAAGACGTGGAACGCGCCGCCCCACGCGAACGCCATCGACGTTCGCCGCTCCTCTCCGGGCGGACACCGCAGGTCAAGGAGGGCGGGGAGGACCTCGCCTGCCGAGGCCGCTCCGAGACTCGACGCCCGCGGCGCGGTCCGGCCGCCCCGAGTGCAGGAGTACGAGCCTCCCTCGGCGGCAGGCCGTCCGGTCGCCCGGTTCGTTCGGCCGCCTCGCCCGCCAGGTCGCGGCGAGCGCCGTCCGAGTCTCCGAGCTCGCGGCGGTCGGGTAGCCCGGCAGCCCGTAGCCCGTAGCCCGGCGCGGACCCGACTCTCCGATCGGGCTCACCCTCCCGCTGGGCGACGCCCCGGATCAGCGGGTCGGTCCGGCCCCGCGAAGACACGCCAGCGAATGGGGCGCTCGATCTCGAGGGCGCCGTCCTCGTTTCGGCCGTGGACGCGGATGAGGCCGGCGGTCTTGAGTCGGTGACAGGCCACGCACGCGACGCAACAGTTGTCGGGTTCCCACTTGCGCGCCGGGTTGCGGCTTCGGGGCTCGATGTGGTCGACCTGCAGATCGGTCCGTCGGTCGCACTCCATCTCACACTGGAAGCCGGCCTCCTCGAGCGTCTGCCGACGGAGGCTTCGACCGCGCGCGATCTCGTCCGCCTCGTCGGTGTCGGCCCCCGTCTCCGCCTCCGGCTCACCTTCGTCCGTTGCGGTGTGCAACTCGCTCGCGGATTCCTCCTCGTCGGGCGGGAGCTCGGACTCGTCGAATGGCGTCTGGAGGAAGTTGACGGCCAGCACCTCGATGATCTCGGCGACCGGAACCTCGCTGCCCCCGACCTTGCGAACCTTCTCGGCGGCGAGCTGGTAGAGCTTCCACTGCTCGGCGTCGAGCTCCACTTTCAGTCGTTGGTTCGGTCCCGTCGGTCGCCCGAACCGCCTCTCCTGCTCGGCGAGCTGACGCAGCACCGGCCCGCTCATCGTCTTCGCTCGCTCGAGCCAGAGGGCCGCGTCGGGCCGGCCCAGGAACGGAGCGATCACGTCGATCTTGCTGTAGGCGATCTCCCCGCGCTCGTAGGCGAGGCGGAGCGCCTCGTGGCGCTCGCAGGCCCGGGCCGCCCGGATGAGTCGGTAGGTCTTGTCCTTGCCACAGTCCAGCTTCGCATCGGCGAACGCGACCGTGCTCGGGTAACCGAAGCCGTCGTGGAGCTTCCGCTGGTCGACGTCGAGGAGATAGAACGCGGTCGTCGCGTCGACCCGCTCGCCCACGCGGGCGAGGCGGATGAGCCGCTCGAGGACCTCGTCGGGATGGAGTCCCGACTCGCACTCGAGCAGGGCGTCGGAGACCGTCGAGGCGTTCGTGAGCGTCGTCGTCATCGTGTCGTTTCCCCTCTCTCCCGTCGTAGAGTTTGGTCGCGTTCTCTCTCTATATATACGCTCGAGGTGGGGTGTTTGTTTCGTTTTTGTTTAAGGTTTTTATCGTAGCGGTCTGCCTCGCCTCGGTGGGGCGTCATTCACCGCGCGACGGGGTCGCGACCTGGCGGTTCGGGGCGACTCAGCAGGCGAGGCGACCGCGTGAACCGGGCGACCGGACGGCCTGCCGCCGAGGGGGGCTTGTCCTCTTGCACTCGGTGGAGCCGGACCGGGCTGCGGGCGCCGAGCCTCGGAGGGGCCTATCGCAGACGCGGTCCTCCCCGCCCTCCTCGACCCGCGATGTTCGCCTGGAGGGGAGCGTCGAACGGCAGGGTCGAGAGCAGAAGGGGAGGCGGGGGAGGCGCGACTTGATCAGGGCGGAGCGCGCGGGTCGCGCTCGTCGGCAATTGCCTCGCCCTCGCGCGCTATGGAGGCCGCGGTCGTGGCGCGTCGAAGGTCGCGCGGGCCCGCCGGCAGGGCTCTCGGGCGTCACAGCCTTCCAGGTGGTCGTTGACGATCCCCGCGGCCTGCAGGAAGGCGTACATCGTGGTCGGGCCGACGAAGCTCCAGCCGCGGCTCTTGAGCGCCTTGCTCAGCGCCGTCGATTCGGGCGTCTTCGCGAGCTTCATGAGGGCGGCGCGCGTCATCCTCCTGGGGCGGGCGCGGGCCGTCGGCTCGAACTGCCAGACGAACGCCGCGAGCGAGCCGGCTTCCTTCCGGAGCTCGAGCGCCCGCCTGGCGTTGTTGATCGTCGACTCGATCTTCCCTCGGTGCCGCACGATGCCGGCGTCGCGCAGGAGTCGGTCGACGCTTCGGGTGTTGAAGCGCGCGACCGCATCGATCTCGAAGTCGGCGAACGCCGCGCGGAAGTTGTCACGCTTGTTGAGGATCGTCAGCCAGCTCAGGCCCGACTGGAAGCCCTCGAGGCAGAGCTTCTCGAAGATCCACCGATCGTCCCCGGTGGGCATGCCCCACTCCTGGTCGTGGTAGCGCGCGTACGACTCGGTCGTGCACCCCCACCAGCAACGCGCGACTCCGTCCGGTCCACGGACGATTCCGGGGGTCTCTCTCTCGGCCACGAAAACCTCTCTCTAGCCCGCATTATTCACGAGCATCATGGCGAGGTCGAGCGAGAGGCCGCTGGGCAAGGACGCAGGGCCGAAATCGGCCGAGCTGGCCTGTCTTGGCCTGCGAGCGCCGAGTTCGGCCCGAGGAC
>JAJDCQ010000204.1 GCA_029260755.1 Planctomycetota bacterium
GCGTCTCGCCGGACATCGCCGCGCAGGCCTTCGTTCCGCGGCCTCGCGAACGCCAGACGGGTTCCCTCGGCCGCGCGCCTCGGCCTGCACGACGCTGTCTCGACGAGCCGCTCGCGTCATTCTGCAACAGCCTCCTAGCTCTTGAGCTGGAGACCGGGCGGGAGGCTGTCGGCGAGCAGCACCTTCTGCTCGGCGGCCTCGTAGGCGACGACCTCCTCGACGTGCCGGAGCATGCCCGGCGGAGCGTCGCGCTCCCGGAGGAACGCGAGCGCCTTCTCGCGGGGGCCGTCGGGTAGGTCGCGGCCGCGGTCGCCCGTCCGGCGGGCGAGCTGGACGATCGCGAAGAGCAGCTCGTGGCGGCGTCGGTCGTCGATCGGCGCGACCACGAGATGCTCGAGCCACCGCGTGGCGACCTGGGCGTGGAGCGTCGCGTTCTGTGGCGCGTGGACCGGCTGCCGGGCGCCGAGCCGACCGAGCGCCCAGAGGGCCGCCCGCGGCGCCTCGTCCCGGAACAGCATCTCGATCAGCCGATCGCCGAGCTTCTCGCGGCGCGCCGCCGCCGTGTTCTCCAGGCTGGCGGCGAGCCGCCAGGCCTCCTCGAGCTCCTGGCCGCCGAGCCGGGCGCGGGGACCCTTGCCGGTGAGCTGCGGGAAGAGCCGGCTCATCACCTCCTCCTGCTGCCCGGTCGAGAGCCCCGCGGACAGCCGGCGCCAGAGGATGAGCCACTCGATCCGGCTCGGCGTGTTCCGCTGGAACGTCACGCCGTTCAGGTAGACCTTCCAGCAGGTCCGCACCCGCTCCTCGTCGAGGTGGGCGCCGACGCCGGGGCGGAGACAGAACCCGGCGATGTTGAACCAGCGCGACTCGTACTCCCGCGCGACGGTCCGGCGCTCGGAGATCTTCGCGATCGACTCGTCCCAGAGCGTCCGGACGACCCCCTTTGGCCACCCGTCGCGGGGGAGGCCGAGGTCGTCCTCGAGCTGGCGCATGATCGTGTTGAGGTTCTTGACCGCGTCGAACCCGCTCGCGGCGAACGCGCCCTGGATCCGCCTCGTCGCCGCGTCGATGCGGGCGGGGTCGATCCCGCCGAGGTCGGTCGCGCCGTTGCCCTCGCCGTCCGCGCCGTTCGCGCCGCCGCCCGACTCCTCGCCGCTCGCCCCGCGGACGCCGAACTCGAGGCGCCAGCGCCGATCGCTCACCTGCGACGCGAGCCACATCTCTAGGGTGCCGACCTCGGTCAGGCGCGCCCGGAGGGCGACGGGGACGCTCTCCTTGCGCTTCTTCTTGCCCGTCCGGAGCACCGTCGCGAGCGGCGCCATCGGGACGAACTCCTCGTCGCCGGCGTCGACGACGTCGCCGGGGACATCGCCGCCCCGCGAGGTGCTCGCGTAGAGGCCGAAGCTGACCGGCTGGTTGGTCAGGGCGGTGAGCTCGCGCTCGACCGTCACCTCGTCGCCCTCCTCGAGCCCCTGCGGGACGAGGCAGAGGGCGCTCTCGTTCGCCTCGCCCTTCGCCTTGGGGCCGCCGACCGCGACGTAGTAGGAGCGGGCGAGGCCGCTCCGGATGCGCGGGCCGCCGCCGCGGCGGATCATGCCGAAGTAGGCGGCGCCCACGGCGACGGCCAGCTCGGGCCGCTCGCCGCGCAGCACCCGCGGCTTGTAGCTCTTGTCGCGCGGCTTGAACCAGGAGACGAGCGCGTCGATGACGCGCGTCCGGAGCGCGGCGGTGAGGAAGGGCCCGCCGTTGAAGAGGACGGCGTCCGGCCGGAGGAGGCGCTCCTTCCCGGCGGCCCGGTCGCGGTCGTCGTCCGCGTCGGCGTGCCGGCGAAGGAACTCGACGAGGTGGCGGGTGACGGCCGGGTCGGCCGCGAACGGGAGCCCGAACTCGGCGAGGCCGGTCCGCCGCCTCTTCGGCTTCTCCGATGCCTTGCAGAGCGGGAGGAACCCGTCGATGACGACGGCGCGGACCTCCTCGGCGGTCAGCCTGGTCGAGCGGGCGCCGCCGATCAGCTTGCTCCCGCTCCCCTTCACTCCGACGGTCGCCTCCTGACGCTTCCCGGCGAGGAGCGCCTCCTTGGCGATCCGGCAGCTCTGGACGAGCTCGTGCCACTGCTTCGCCGTGAACGAGCTCTCGGCGTCGTCGTCGCCGTCGGGGTCGCGGCCGCTGATCCGCGGCTCGACGAGGCGGGCGAGGGCGAGGTCCATGTTGTCGCCGCCGAGGAGCAGGTGATCGCTCACCGCCGTCCGCTCGAGCGACAGGCCCGACGGCGCGTCCTCGTTCGCGACGACCTTCACGATCGAGAAGTCGGTCGTCCCGCCGCCGACGTCGCACACGAGCACCCGCTCGCCCGCGGCGAGGCGGTCGGCCCAGCGCTCCTCGCGGGCGCCCAGCCACGAGTAGAGGGCCGCCAGAGGCTCCTCGAGGAGATGGAGGCCGGATCCCACCTCGAGGCCGAGCGCCTCCTGAGCGGCCTCCACGGTCAGCTCCCGGGCGGTCTCGTCGAAGGACGCGGGGACGCAGAGGATCACGTCCTGCGCGGCGAGCTTGCTCCGCGCGTAGCGCCCCGCGATGCCGTGGTCCCAGGCGCTCCGGAGATGCTCGATCAGCGTCGCCTTCGCCCGGACGGGCGAGATCCTCGGGACGTCGGGCCCCGCGCCCCACGGGAGGATCTTCGCCCGCCGGTCGACCGCGTCGTGGCACAGCCAGCTCTTGGCGCTGCTGACGAGCCGGTCGGGGCGGTCGAGGCCGAGCCGCCGCGCCGCCTCGCCGGCGATCGCCGTGGGACGGCGATCCCAGGGCAGGGCGAGGTCGCCGGGCGCGAGCTCGCGCTCATCGGGGTGGTAGATCGCGCTCGGCAGGAGCTGGCGCTCGGCGACCTCGCCCGGCGTGATGAGCTGGGGCACCTCGAGGACGCGCACGGCGGCCGCGCGGCTCTCGCTCCCCTCCGCCTTCACCTTCTCGGCCGCGTCGCCGAGCGCCGCGTACGCGACGACGGAGTTCGACGTGCCGAGGTCGAGGCCGACGCAGAAGCGCGGCGCGGAGTCCTTGGCGGTCGTCATGCGGGCTTCGGGTCGCTCGAGGCCATCCGGCGTCAGCCTACTCCTGGTCCTCGTCGCCGCCCTCACGGACGTTCCACTCGAGCTTCCACGCCCGCTCGCCGCCGCGCTCGACCGCCCACACCTCGAGGGTGCCGATCTCGGTCACGTGGGTGCGGAGGCGCACCGGGATCTGGTTGCCCGCCGCGTCGCCGAGCTCGTCGGGGTCGGGCTCGTCGAGCTGGCTGTCCTCGAGGTTGGTGCCCTCGGGCCGGAGCACCGTCTCGAGCGGCGCCAGCTCGTCGATGTCGCGGGCGGCCCGGCCGGTCACCATCGACCCGGGCAGGTCCTCGTGGCGGCTGCTCGACCCGAAGAAGCGGAAGAGGACCGGCTCGCCGACGACGAGGCCGAACTCGCGGTCCGGCAGCTCGGTGCGGGTGCCCTCCTCCATGCCGACCGGCGCGACGCAGCAGAGCTTGAGCGGCGGCTCCATCCCCGGGACGGCGGGCATCGCGCTCTCGACGCCAATGTAGTAGCTCCGGGCGGTGCCGCCGCGAATCCGGATGCCCTGGCCGCGCCGGACGAGGCCGTAGCTCGCCGCGCCGCGCGCCACGGCGAGGTCGAGGTCGGCGCCCTCGAGCACCTTCACCTGGTGCGCCTCGCCGTCCTCGGTCTCGTACTCGCCCGCCCAGCCGTTGAGCACCTCGGCGAGGCGCTCCTGGAGCGGCGTCCCGCGGAAGACGCCGCCGTTCAGCAGCAGCGCCGTCGGCATCCGCTCCTCGGGCGCGCTCCCGACGAACTTCGCCAGGTGCTTCGTGATCGCCGCGTCGGCCGCGAACGGGAGGCCCATCTCGGCGAAGCCGCCGCGGCGATCGCGGGCCGGACGATCCTCCGAGGTGCACGTCGGGAAGAAGCCGTCGAGGATGACCCGGCGCATCTCGTCCTGGGTGAGGTCGGTCTTGATCGTGCCGCCGACGAGGCGCGACCCGCGCCCGACGATCGCGACCGGCTCGCTCTCGCGGTCGGGGTCGACGAGCAGCTTCTCCTTCGCGTTGCGGCAGGCGTACCAGAGCGCCCGGCTCTGCCACGGGTCGAGGTCGTGGCCCGCCTCCTCGAGCTTCATCGACGCGACGTGGGCGAGGGCGAGGTCCATGTTGTCGCCGCCGAGCAGGAGATGCTCGCCGACGGCGGTCCGCTCGAGGATGAGGTTGCCGCCGTCCTCGGAGACGCTCACGAGGGTGAAGTCGCTCGTGCCGCCGCCGACGTCGCACACGAGGACGAGGTCGCCCGGCTGGACCTGGTTCCGCCAGCCCTCGCCCTGGCGCGCGAGCCACGCGTAGAAGGCCGCCTGCGGCTCCTCGAGCAGGGTCAGGTTCTCGAACCCGGCCCGGCGCGCGGCGGCGACGGTCAGGTCGCGCGCGACCGCGTCGAACGAGGCCGGGACGGTGAGGACGACCTCCTGGACCTCGAGACGGGCCTCGTCGCCCTCATCCTCGAAGTGCTCGTTCCACGCGTCGCGGATGTGCTCGAGGATGAACGTCGCCGCGTCCTCGGGCGAGATCCGCGGGACCTCATCGCCGGCGCCCCACGGCAGGATCGATCCGCGCCGATCGACCGCGCCGTGGCCGAGCCAGCTCTTCGCGCTGCCGATGAGGCGGTTCGGAACCTCCGCGCCGCGCAGCCGGGCCATCTCGCCGACGGTGAGGACGCGGCCGTCGGTCCACGGCCGCTCGATCCCGTAGGTCGGGTCCTCCTCGACCGGCGGGATGAACAGAAACGATGGGAGGAGCTGCCGCTCCTCGGCGACGCCGGGACGGATCAACTGCGGCACGGGCAGCACGCTGACGGCCGGACCGCCTTCGGCCCGGGTGTCGGCCCAGCCGATCGCGCAGTTGGTCGTGCCGAGGTCGATCCCGACGACGAAGCGGCTGCCCGCGGTGAGGGGCGCCTCGGTGGCGTCGCCGGTCTCCATCGACACCGACTCTTGCTTCTCCGCGGGCGGCGGCGTCGCCTTGCGGGCGGCGACCCGGCCGCTGCTCGCGGCCCGGGTGCGACCGCTCTTGCGCGTCGCCGCCTTGCCGCGGGCCGAGGTCCGGCCGCTCTTGCGCTTCGCCGGGCTGCGACCGCTCGTGCGCTTCTTCGCCGCCGCGGTCCGTCCGCTCGTGCGCGCGCTCTTCTTGGCGCTCTTCGCGCTCTTCTTCTTCTTGGCCATCGTTAGCCGACCTCCACTTCCGCCGAGGCCACGACGCTTGCGTCGAGGCTCTTCGACCACTGCGGCAGCTTGACCTTGTCCGCGCGCCAGCCGTGATGGCGGAGCGTGCCGTGAAACGGCGGCTCCTGGCCGACGCGCCCGGTGAGCTTGATCGCGTGCGGATCGTAGCCGCTCTTGACCGTCTGGGGGCTCTCCTCGGCCGCCGCGATGACCGGCTCGAGGCTCATGTGCTCCTGGACCGCCTTGCGGCAGCCGCGCCAGACGTCACGCGCCGCCGCGCCGATCTGGCCGTCGTCGAACCCGTCGAGGTCTTCCTGGATGAAGTCGACGAACCGACCTTCGCGCTGGAGGAGGCCGAGGAACAGGAGGCCGCCGCGCTCGATGAGCGACTCCTCGTCGACCTCGGGCGCGGGCGGCGGCGGCGGGGGCTCGACCTTCACCGGCTCCGGCACGGGCTCGGGAGCGGGGGCCGGGGCGGGAGCGGGCGCTGGCTCGGGAGCGAGGGCCGGGGCCTCGCCCGTGAAGCCGAGCAGCTTCACGGATGCCGGGAGCGACGCCCCGAACAGAATCCGGAAGAAACAGACGAACGCGAGCCCGAATCGGCTGAAGAACCCCAAGCGACACCTCCCCCGCGGAGCGAGAAGGCGCCATTCTTTCGTCGGCCCGATCGACGGTCAAGAGTTTTCGGAAGTCGCGATCGAGACGACGCTTGGGGGAACGCGAGGGCCTCTTCGGGAGGCCAGCCGGGGCGCGGCCTGCGGCGGATTATCGGACGCGCCCGGGCTCGTTAGGGGTGGGCGGCGTGACGATCAACGCGACGCGTAGCGCCACACGATGACGACGCCCCGATCCTTCGCCATCTGGAAGTCGCCCCAGATGGCCGCGGTCGCATGCGAGCCCGCCGCGCCGAGGCGGCCGGACATCATCGTCGCCCCGAGCTGACCATCGGCGTCGACGAGCCGGGCGGTGATGGTGCCGTCGGCCGTCGCGGTGACGGCGACGGCGCCGCCGCGCGGCCGACCGGGACCCTCCTCATCGAGGAGCGTGAACGAGTAACGGCCGGCGTGGCGCCCGTCGACGGCCGCCTCGAGGGTGAGCGTGACGCGGCCCTCCCAGCCGTTGGCGAAGAGGACCTTGCCCTCCCAGGTGCCCGTCGGATCGGCGGCGTCGGGCGGGGCGTCGTCGAGCGCGACCGCCGGGGTCGGCCCCCCGAGGGCGCCGAGGCCGAGCGCCGCGGTGGCGGCGAGGACGATGACGAGCGCGAAGCGGAACATGGTGGCATGGCGAATCATGGAACGACTTCCCCTTGTTTTGGCCTGCGAGCGCCGATTTCGGCCCGAGGACGCAGCCCAGTGGGCTCGCAGCCGACCGCAGCCGAGGCTCGTGAATAATGCGAGCTAGGGACCCGAGCGGTGCGGCGGGCGCATCGCCCGCCTCCAGGGGCAAGGTCGCGCCTCGCGCGGACTTCTTAGGTGAAAAAAAAACGCGAGGCTCGAGCGACGGGCGGCCGAGGTCAGCGCTCGGCGTCGCGCTCGGCGAGCAGGCGCTCGCGGAGCGCGGTCGCCTCCTCGAGGAGCTCGGCGTCGTCGACCTCGCCCTCGGCGAGGAGCTCGAGGAGGCGCTCGGTGTCGGCGATCGCGGCGTCGAGGTCGCCGCGACGGGCGTTCGCCCCGGCGCGGCTCTTCCAGGCCGGGAGCGAGACCGGATCGAGGGCGAGCGCCTCGTCGAGGTCGGCGACCGCGGCGGCCCAGTCCTCGCGGAAGAGATGGACCTCGGCGCGCTGACGCCAGAAGTAGGAGACGTGCGGGGCGAGCTCGATCGCCCGGCCGAGGTCGAACAGGGCCTCGTCGTGGTCGCCTCGATCGCGCCGGGCGATCCCGCGGACGAGCCAGCCCGCCGGTCGGCCTCCGTCGATGGCGATCGCGCTCGATGCGTCCGCGATCGCGCGCTCGAGATCGCCGGGCCCCTTTCGATCGAGGAGGATCCGGGCGTGGATCAGCCACGCCTCCGCGCGGTCCGGGCTCCGGCGCACGGCCTCGGTCGCGTCGCGCAGCGCGAGGGCGTGCTCGCCGGCCTCCCGGTGGAGGCGCGCGCGCAGCTCCCAGAGCTCGCCGTCCTCGGGGCGGAGCGTGATGGCCCGGTCGAGCTCGGTCCGCGCCCCTTCGACGTCGCCGAGCCCCTCCTTGGTCACGGCGAGCAGCTTGCGCGCCTCGGTGAAGCTCGGGTCGAGCTCGAGCGCCCGGACGAAGTCGGGAATGGCGGGGGCGCGCGCGCCGGACAGGAGCGTCGCGAGCCCGCGGACGAAGTAGCCCTCGGCGCCCGAGGGGAAGATCTCGAGCGCCCGTCCGGCGTCCTCGAGGGCGCCCCGGACGTCGCCGCGGCGAGCCCGGGCGTAGGCCCGGAGCACGAGCGGCCGCCAGTCGAGCGGCTGGAGCTCGAGCGCTCGCTCCGCGTCGTCGAGGGCGCCGCGCTCGTCTCCGTTTCGGAGGCGCGCGTTCGCGCGATGGGCCCACGCCTGGGCGTCGCCGTCGGGGTCGAGCTCGATCGCGCGGGTGAAGTCCGCGATCGCGCCGGCGTAGTCCCGGAGCAGCATCCGCCGCCAGCCCCGCTCGCGCCAGAAGGCGCCGATCCGAGGCTCGAGCAGGAGCGCGCGATCGAGGTCGCCGAGCGCCTCGTCGTGCTCCTCGGTGATCTCGCCCCGCATCATCCAGGCGAGGGCGCGGCGCGGGTCGGCCTCGATCGCCGCCGTGAAGTCGGCCCGCGCCTCCTCGAGCATCGCCTGGTGCCGGCGCACCGATCCCCGGTAGGTGAGGATCACCGCGTCGTTCGGGCTCGCCGCGACCGCCGCGTCGAGGTCGGCGAGGGCGCCCTCGGGCTCCCCTTGCTGCTCGCGGGTCAGGGCGCGCAGGGCGAGGGCGCGGCCGTTCCCCGGGTCGAGCGCCAGGGCGCGGTCGAAGTCCGCCCGCGCCCCGTCGTGATGGCCGCGCGCGCCGGCGAGGATGCCGCGCTGGATGAGCTCCTCGACGCTCGTCGCGGCGAGCTCGGTCTCGTGCTGATCGGAGCGGAAGAGGGCGACGCGCACCCGCTGCCAGAACGGGCCCGCCTCGCCGAACCGGTCGAGCGCCGCGAGGAGCCGGCGCTCGGCGCGCGCGCCTCCGATCCGGACGAGCGCGACGCCCGCGACGAGCGCTCGCTCCTCGTCGGACTCGGCGGCGAGGTACCGCCCGAGCGCGTCGACGGAGCCGGCGTGCTGGCCGATCCGGCCGAGCGCCTCGCAGCACAGGCGGGCCAGGACCCGGTCGCCCGACCCGAGGGTGCGGTCGTGCGCGACGGCGATCGGGTCGAGGGACGAGGGAGGCGTGCCCGGGCTGACCTCGCGCCAGCGGCGCGCCGCCTGGTAGAGGAGCCGGCGGCGAGCCTGCCCGACGAGAGACAGGTCGTCGGGCGTCGCCGTCTCGGCGACGACCCGCGCGAGGGCGGCGTCGAGCGCGGCGGCCTCGTCGCCGTCGGCGTCGACCACCCCGGCGAGGAGCTCGCCGGTCTTCGCCCAGAGCCGGCTCGAGATCTCGTCGAGGGCGTCGGCGAGGAGGCTGGCCGTCGCCTCGTCGCCGAGCCCGATGAGGGTGACGAGCGCCTCGTCCTCGCCGCCGGGGCGCCGGAGGAGCTCGCCGGCGCGGGCGTCCTCGATGACCCGCGCGATCCGCTCCCGATCCTCGGCGGCTCGCTCGGCGCGGCGAGCGGCGACCTCCTCGAGGAGCTCCTCGGCCCAGGCGTCGGCGTGGCCGATCGTGGTCGCGAACGAGAGCGCGCTCTCGGCGAGCTCCCACTGCTCGGCCTCGAGGGCCGCCTGGCCGAGCCCCTGCGCGGCGCGGAACTGGAGCTCGCGGGCGAAGGCGTGGTCCCCGGCGACGCTCCGGAAGCGGCTCGCCGCGCTCATCGCCTCGAGGCCGAGCTCGATCCGGCGCTTCCGGGCCCGTCGCCGCGCGACGGGGTCGTCGAGCGGCGACGCCAGCTCCGCGAGCGCCTCCTCGAGCGGGGTGACGGCTGCGAGCGCCTCGTTCCGCGCGACGGCCTGCCGGGCCGCCCGCTGGAGGGCGAACGTCGCGAGGAGCGCGATCGGGAAGATCAGGGCGACGAGCGCGATCACCGCACGGGCCGGGTGGCGGCGCGTCCACCGTCGGAGTCGGTCGACCCGGCCGGGCGGTTTGGCGACGATCGCGAGGCCGCGGAGGTAACGGTCGAGGTCGGCGGCGACGGCCGCGGCGGACGGGTAGCGCCGCTGGGGGGTCTTCTCGAGGCAGCGCAGGACGATCGTCTCGAGGTCGGGGTGGATCGTCGGGTCGAGCTGGCGTGGCGCCGCCGGATCCTCGACGAGCACCTTCCGCATGATCACGAGCGCCGTGTCGCCGCCGAACGGCGGCCGGCCGACGAGCGCCCGGTAGAGGACGGCGCCGACCGCCCAGACGTCGGTGAGCGGGCCCTGGTTCTGCCGCTCGCCGGCCGCCTGCTCCGGCGACATGAACGCGGGCGTTCCCATGACCTGCCCGGTGATGGTGAGCTGCCGTCGCGTCGCCTCGTCGCGGGCGAGGCCGAAGTCGCCGAGCTTCGCGTGGCCATCCTCGTCGAGGAGGATGTTGTGGGGCTTCACGTCGCGATGGATCACGCCCTGATCGTGGGCGTGCTGCAGCCCCGAGGCGACGTCGCGGAGCACCTCGGCGGCGCGTCGCGGCGGCATCCGTTCGCGGCGGAGCGCCCCCTCGAAGCTCTCCCCGCGCACGATCTCCATCACGAGGAACGGGTCGCCGGCGTGCGAGCCGACCTCGTGGACGCGCACGATCGAGGGATGGTCGAGCTTCGCCGAGACGCGCGCCTCGCGGAGGAACCGCTCGAGGTCGTTCGTGCCCGCCGACCCGTCCATGAGCCGGATCATCTTCACCGCGACGTGGCGTCGCAGCTCCTTGTCGTAGGCCTCGTAGACGACCCCCATGCCGCCGCGACCGAGCTCGGAGATGACCTCGTAGCGTCCGACGCGGCGGGGAAGGGGAGGGGCGTCGTCGTCGTTCCCTTCGTCGGCAGCGCCGGGCCTCCCGCCCGGGCCGGTCGTCGGCGCATCGGACGGCGCGTCGGTCGTCTGCCACGGCGCGGCCTCCGCCGCGAGGGTCGCCGACTCGCTCCCGGCCGCCGGGGCGGGGCGGGGCAGGGCGGCCGTCGCATCGGGCGACGCCTGCGGCAGGGCGGCCGTCGCCCCCGACGCGGACGCGGCGCCGGGCGCGGCGGCGGCGCGCGCGTCGCCGACCGGCGGCGTCGCGGCGGAGAACGTCTCGTCGCCGGCCTCGGGGCCGGGCTCGCTCGGTCGAGGGTCCGCGGGCATGGATCAGGCGGAGGTCGCGGCGCCGTACTTCTCGCGGTAGCTCTTCATCGCCGTGTCGACGCACTGGACCGCCTCGACGTTGCCGAGGAACTCCTCGACCCGGACCTCCTTCTTCTCGAGCGCCTTGTAGTCCTCGAAGAAGCGGCGCAGCTCGGCGAGCCGGTGGCTCGGGAGCTGATCTATGTGGACGAAGTGACGGAACTCGGGGTCGTCGAGGTGGACGCAGAGGATCTTCTCGTCGCCCTCGCCCTGGTCGATCATCCCCATCATCCCGATCGGACGCACCCGGAGGATGCTGAGGGGATAGACCGGCTCCTGCATCAGGACGAGGACGTCGAGCGGATCGCCGTCGTCGCCGAGGGTCTGCGGGATGAACCCGTAGTTCGCCGGGTACATCACCGAGCTGTAGAGGACGCGGTCGACGCGTAAGAGGCCGGTCGGCTTGTCGAGCTCGTACTTGACCTTGCCCCCCTTGGGGATCTCGACGACCGCCTGAAACGAGTTCGGCGCCTCGTCACCGATCGCGACGTCGTGCCAGGGATGGGACATGGTCTGAGGCTCCTCGCGGATGTCGGGGGTGGGGCTCGAACCCACACGCTCTTTCGAGCGGGAGATTTTAAGTCTCCGGCGTCTGCCTATTCCGCCACCCCGACGGGGCGCGCGTCGGTCCGGGCGCGTCCCCCAGAGCTTACCGGACCGGAGGGGCCAGCGGCTATACTGGCCCGCGATGAGCTTCGAACGGACGCCGGCGAGCAGCTCGGGAGATGGATGGCTCGTGCCCGGCGCGCGCCTGGGGCCGTACGTGGTCCGGGGCGAGATCGGGCGCGGTGGGATGGGCGCCATCCTGCGCGTGAGCCATGTCGAGACGGGGGCGGAGTACGCCCTGAAGGTGATCCGGCCGGACCTCGCCGGCGCCTTCGAGTCCGACGACGTCGCCCGGTTCCGGCGCGAGTGGGAGATGCTCGCGAAGGTCGATGCCCACCCCGGCATCGTCCGGGTGTTCACGGCCGGCGAGATGAACGGCGTCCTCTACGTCGTGATGGAGCTCGTCGAGGGCGAGAGCTTCCAGGAGATGCTCGAGCGCGGGCGCCTCGATCCGACGGTCGCCGTCCCGCTCGTCGCGCGCCTCGCCCGGGCCGTCGCCCATCTGCATCGCGCCGGGATCGTGCATCGCGACCTGAAGCCGGGGAACGTCCTCATCGAGGCGGACGGGAGCCCGCGGCTGCTCGACCTCGGCCTCGCGATCGAGGAGGGGCAGCGGAGTCGACTCACCCGGAGCGGGGAGGTGGTCGGGACGCCGTCCTACATGGCTCCCGAGCAGGTCGACCCCGAGGCGATCGGGGAGCAGGCTGGCCCCGCCGCCGACGTGTGGAGCCTCGGGGTGATCCTCTACGCGGCCCTCACCGGGAAGCGGCCGTTCCGCGGCCGCGACCCGCTCGCGATCATGGCCGCGGTCCTCTACGAGGAGCCGACCCCGCCGACCGATCACCTTCTATCGCTCCCCGGTGAGCTCGAGGCGATCTGTCTTCGCACGCTCGCGAAGGCGCCGGCCCGGCGCTACCCGAGCGCCGATGCGTTCGCCAACGACCTCGAGCGGTGGAGCCGCGGCGCGGCCGTCGTCGCCGAGCGTCCCGGGCGGGCGCGGCGGTTCGTCCGGCGCGTCCTGCCCGCCCGCGGCCCGCGGCGGTCGGCCATGATCGTCTCGTTCGCGGCGCTGACCGTCGCCGCGGTGGGCGGCCTCGGAGCGCTGGTCCACGACGTCGTCTCGCGCCGGTCCGCGGCGGCCGAGCGGACGCGCCTCGACGAGATCAAGCGCCGGCGGGGATCGCTCGACGCGCTCGTGGCCCGCGCCGCCGACGGACAGCTCGAGGCGCTCGACCTCGCCCTCGCCGAGCTCGAGGAGCTGCGCGCCTTCGACGAGGGGGGCGGCGGGGGCGACCTCGCGCGGGACCTGGACGGTCGGCGGAAGCTCATCGAGGGGTTGAAGCGGCTCGCCGCGGGCGACGACGTCGCCGTCCGGTCGCTCGTCCTCAGCGAGGAGCCGTGGCGAACGAACCGCGCCGCGGTCGTGCGCGTGCTCGCCGCGGCGGGCCAGGACCGGGGCCTGACCCGCATCGTCGAGAAGTCGCCCGACCTCCTCCTCGACGAGCGGGTCGGGCGGCTCCTCGTCGTGGAGTGTCTCGAGCGCCTCGAGCCGAGCGCCGAGCTCACGACCGCGATCCTCGGCGCGATCGACTCCGCGCGAGCGACGGCGACCGACCGCACCGCGCGCGACCGCTACCTCGAGCTGGCGGTGCGGGCGTCGGCGCGGCGGGTCGAGACGCTCCTGCACGGTTCGAGCGTCGGCTCCACCCGCACCGAGGACGCCGCCTTCGTCGAGGCGTGCGCCGCCCTCGTCGCGCGGAGCGGCGGACGCTCGCGGTCCGATCTCTTCGACGCGGACAGCCGCGATCTCCTCGCCGACCTCGGCACCTCCGTCATCGAGCGGGTCCGGCTCGACGCGCTCCCGGTCGTCGGCGCGGCCTTCGTCGCGCTTCCGCCCGACGACCCGCGCACGCCCGTCCTCCACGACGGGGTCTGGGGCGTGATCGAGGCGATCGGGCTCTCGCCGGAGGGGGCGCGCGACGAGTGGGAGCGGGTCGTCGACGCCGGGATCCTGCTCCTGTCCCGGGGCACCTGGCCCCTCTGGCCGCACGACCTCCATCACTACGCCGCCCGGGCCGACGAAGCGACGGCGCGCGCCAATCTCGAGCGCCGGGCGAAGCGGGAGGAGGAGGCGGTCGCGGTCGACGGAGGCGGCGCCGAGCTCGGCGCCGTGATGGCGGCGCTCCTCGGGCTCGATCTCCGGGCGGGCGCGGACAGCGAAGGGCTCTCGGGCAACCTCGTCGGGCAGTGGTCGAGGATCGAGACGCTCCTCACCCGGGAGCGCGACGCCGGAGACGTCGAGCCCGCGGTCCTCGCGTGGCTCGCCTTCCAGATGACGTTCGCGGGCGCTGCGGGACATCGGACGAGCCGGGTCGAAGCCCGCGCGGACGAGCTCGCCGGCCTCCTCGACAGCTTCGCGGCTCCCGATCTCGGGGCCGACCTCCTCGACCGACTGACCCGGGACGCGCTCGTCCGGGATCGGGAGCGGCACCCGGCCGAGCGCCACTACCTCGTCCCTCTCTACCGGTTCCTCTGGCTGTCGTTCGTCCGCGCGCGCGGCCCGAACCTCGACGTCGTGGTGGCCGAGGAGGTGACGCCGATTCTCCTCGATGCGCTCGATGTGCTGAAGGGTCGACAGCTCGAGCTCCCCTTCGCCGTCGGGATCGTGGACGCGCCCGCCGGGCAGCTCCCCCGGGCGTGCTGGGATCTCGCCGAGCGCCTCTCGAGGCGGGCCGCGGGCCGCGCGGAGCCGTGCCCGCACGAGGAGACGATCACGCGGCTCGGGCGCGAGCTCGAGCGCCTCCGGCCCGAGATCGCCCGCGAGCCGGTCGCCCTGGTGGAGTCGCTCCACGATCTGCATCACGGGCGCTACGAGGCGGGCGCCGCGTGGCTCGACCGACTCCCGACCTCGGGCGAGCAGGACGTGCTCCTCTGGGACACGGTTCTCACCTCGGCCAGCATCCTGATCGCGAACCGACGCCCCGACCTCGCGGGCGAGATTCTCGAGGGGACCCTGCAGTGGTCGGCCGGGCGCCCGGAGTGGTCGGCGAGCCGGCTGAGGGCGCGAGCCGCGTTCTGGCGGGCGCTCGGGGACGAGGCGCGCGCCCGGGCCGACGAGGTCGCCGTGCGCCGGATCCGGGGAGGGTGAGCGGGCGGGTTCGTTCTCAGTCCTCGAGGTCGATCGCCAGCGCGGCGATCCAGTAGGCGGACGTGCCGCCGCGCTGGTAGGCGATCGTGACGGCGTTCGCTCCGACGACGAGGTGCTCCCCGATGTCGAAGCGATCGGTCGTCCAGTCCGTCGACTCGGGGTTCGGCGAGAACCGCTCCACGACGGTCGTTCCGTTGACGGCGATCGAGACCGGCGCGTGTCCGGGCTCCTCCGCGAGCGTCGCGGTCAGATGGCGGAGGACGAGCGTCGCGCCCGACGGCACGGCGGGCACATCGAAGGAGGCCTCCAGGGTGCTCGGCCGCGTCTGATCCCGGAGGGCGAAGTAGCGGCCGCCATCGGCGACCGCCGCGATCCGGATCCGGATCCCCTCGCCACCGTACCGCTGGGTGCCGAACCGGTGCCAGGCGTCCCAGTCGCGGGTCGGGGCGTCGCCCTCCATCCCGGCGCGGGGGCGTTCCCCCGCGCCGGCCGCGGGCCGCTCCCCGGCCTCGGGCGCGCGGGGCGGCGCGTGCTCCGATGGCGTGAACGAGACCTCCTCGATCCGGGCGTTCGGGACGAGGAAGAGGCCCAGCTCGCAGTCGTTCGTGAGCGGCTCCGAGCGGTGTCGCAGCGGCGCGGACCCGTCCTCGGCGTCGAGCTCCAGGACGAAGGGACCGCTCGCCTCGCTGATCAATCGGAGCACGGCGGAGACCGGGGGCGCGGACCGGGCGAGCCCCGCCTGCCAGAAGGGCTCGATCGACGCGTTCCATCGGTCCGTCTCTCGCCCATGCTCGAACAGCCGCCCCGGTCCGGCGAAGAACTTTCGCGCGTCGCGCGCCGCCGGGCCATTCTTGAAGACGGCGAGCGCGACGGAGTCGGGCGGCGCGGCCAGGCGGACCTCGATCCTCGAGAAGCGGGCGAAGTCGTAGAGCCAGAGGGCGGCCTCGCGGTCCCAGGTGGTCCACGGGCCGTGAGCGCCCGGGTCGATCGCGAGACCGGTGTCGTCCTGGCTCCACGACCGGCGGTGGGTCTTGAAGCACTGGAGGACCGTCGGGCTCGACCCGGCGACGACGAGGACGGACTCGGCCGCGAAGCGCTCGATCTGGGTGCGGCTGCTGGCGAGGAGTGCGCGGAGCCGCGCGTTCGCGTCGGCGTCGCGGAGGGTGACGTCGCCGACGCGGCTCTCGATCTCCTGCCAGAGCTCGACGAGTCCGGCGGGATCGCTCCGCCATCGCGCCACCTCGGCCGCGGGGATCGTCCTCCCCGCGACGACGAGATCGGGGCCGCCTCGGGTGATCGCCGGGACGATCGTCGGCACGTCGGCCGCGGCGACGAGCGCGCGGTGCTGCTCGTCTCCGAGGATGCGGGCGACGAGGGGATCGGCGAGGCGCTGGCGCGCCTGGTCCGAGCGCCCCGACAGGGCCGCGTGGGTCGCGTTACGGACGAGCGTGGCGATCCTCCGGAGCTTCTCGCTTCCGCGGGGCGCGGCCTCGCGCGAGCGAGCGAGCGCGTCGCGACAGGCGCGCTGGTCCATCCGCGACGCCGCCTCCAGGGCGCTCCAGGCCCAGAGGGACGCCTGGTCGCCGCGGTCGAGACCGGCGGCGAGCCGCCGGGCGCGGTCGGGATCGTCGAGGCCCGCCTCGACGAGCTCGGCGATGCCGTCGAGGTATCGCTCGTCGAAGGCGTGGGCCGCGAGGCGATCGACGATCGCCGGGCGGGCGATCGGCCCGGCGAGCGAGGTCGCGGCGGTGCTGCCGTCGTCGGCGTCCGGGCCCTCTTCGGAGGTCGCGGACTCGACGTCGCCGCGGAGCAGGACCACGAGGCCGATCGTCGAGAGCGGCAGGAGCACCAGGGCGACGAGCGCGATCAGGGGGATCGCTCGGGAGCGTCGGGACGGACCGGACCTCGGCAAGATCGCGGGCCCGACCGGCGTCGCCGCGCGGCCCGTCGCGGTGCGGCCCGGCGCGGCCGGGGCGACGGCCGACGGGTCGCCATCGAGGGCGGCGGCCAGCGCGTCCGCGAACGCCGAGGCGGTCGCCGGTCGCTCGGTCGGATCTTTCCGGAGGGCGTGCTCGATGAGGGCGTCGATCGCCTCGAGCCGGCGGGTCGGGAACGCGGCGCTGAGCGCGCGCGGCGTGCGGGACGAGGCGGGCGGGGCGGTCGTCCGGAAGATCGCGGCGACCATCTCGGCGATCTCGCGGGCGACGAACGGAGGGTGCCCGGTGAGCATCTCGTAGAGGGTGGCGGCGAGCCCGTAGATGTCCGCGGGGACGCCGACCGTTCCCCGTCCGGCGAGCTGCTCCGGCGCGAGGTAGCCGAGGGTGCCGAGGACGTTGCCGGGCGCGGTGAGCGGCTCGGCGCCGTCGATCGTCCCGCCGAAGAGCTTGCCGATGCCGAAGTCGACCAGGACCGGCTGACCGTCGGGGCGGACGATCACGTTGGCCGGTTTGATGTCGCGGTGGAGGACGTCGTGGGCGTGGGCGTGGGCGACCGCCCGGGCGAGCCCGATCACGATGCGGACGCGCGAGACGAGGTCGAGGCGGCCCTCGTGGACGAGCCGGTCGAGCGGCTGGCCGGCGACGAGCTCCATCGGGAAGTAGAGTCGGCCATCGGGGGCGCGCGCCGGCGGGCCGACGAGGCGGACGATCCCGGGATGGGCGAGGCGGGCGAGCGCCTGCGCCTCGCGGGCGAGGCGGGCCTCGGCCTTCGCGTCGGAGCTCGTGAGGATCTTGAGGGCGACCGGCGCGCGCGTCTGCCGGTCGTGGGCCCGGAGCACCTGACCGCAGCCGCCCTCGCCGAGCCTGTCCGCGACGATGTACCGGCCGATCGGCGTGCCACGGGGGAGGGGGGCTCGGATCGACATGAGGCGGCTCGGCGGCGTCGGCGATGGAGATGACAGTGTAGGTCTGGTGGCGGATCGCGTCCAAAGGCGTCCGCGGGAACGGGCGGACGTGGCCGGCGGGGCTCGCTCGGCGATTGACGGCGTCACCGGTCGGTGGCCATCTAGGGCTCGTGAGCGAGACCGCGACCGATCCCGTGACCGAGCCGGTGACCGCCGACGCGCCGACCGATGGAGCGCCGCTCGACGGGCCCCGTCGCGGCGAGGAGCTCCGCGGTTACCTTCGGGTGACCGCGGTGGCGTCCGTCGTGATCGCGGCGTGTCTCGTCGGCGCGACCCTTCGATCGGCCGAGACGGTGTTCCGCCCGTTCGTCGTCGCGCTGTTCCTGTGCATCCTCGTGCGGCCGATCGTCGCCTTCTTCGCGCGGCGCGCGGGGAGCCGGTCGCTCGGGTACGTCCTGAGCCTGCTCGTCGTCTTCGGGACGATCTACACGGGCGGGCGAATCGTCGCGAACGCCGTCACCGAGTTCAACGCGAACCGCGCCGGCTACCTCGAGAACCTCAACGGCTACTACGACTGGCTCATCGACAAGCTCGGCGTCTCCGAGGCGGAGACGAGCGGCGGGGCGGCGGCGTCGCCCGACGACGGGACCGACGTCGCCGGCTCGGGCGATCCCGTCGATGCGTCCGCCGACGACGAGACGGGCGACGAGGGGGAAGAGGCGCCGAGCTGGCTGGCCACGATCGCCGTGCCGAACCGGGAGACGGTCGCGGGGATGATCAGCCTCGATCGCGTCGCGCTCGTGGTCGGGTTCGGGACGACCGCGTTCCTCGGGTTCGTCGGCGAGCTGCTCGTGATCCTCGTCTTCATGACGATGATCCTGCTCGAGCTCGACCGCCTCCCCGCCCGGATCCGGCGCGCCTTCGGCGAGGAGAAGGCGGCGCGCATCCAGGGGGCGGTCGACCGGGTCGACGACGACGTGCAGCGCTACGTGGCGACGAAGGTGCTCCTGAGCGTGCTCACCGCCGGGGCGGCGGGCGTCGTCATGGCGCTCTTCGGCGTCGACTACCTCCTCCTCTTCACGATCGTGGCGTTCGCCTTCAACTTCATCCCCTACATCGGGTCGTTGATCGCCACCGTCGCGCCGGTCCTCGTTGCGCTCCTCCAGTTCCCGGCCCCCTGGCGGGCGCTCTGGCTGGCGGTCGTCCTCACCGTGGTGCAGCAGCTCATCGGAAACGTCGTCGAGCCGCGGGTGCAGGGCAAGGGTCTGCAGCTCTCGCCGGTGGTGATCCTGTTCAGCCTCGCCTTCTGGGGATGGCTGTGGGGGATCACGGGGATGATCCTCGCCGTCCCGTTCGCGGTGACCCTGCGGATCGTCCTCGGTCAGATCGAAGGGACGCGGACGATCGCGATCATGATGACCGACCCGGGGACCGACGGCTCGGGCGATCCGGGCGAGGCCGTCGAGCCGCCCGGAGCGACGGCGGGCGAAGCGGCCGTCGAGACCGAGGCGACCGGCGCGAACGGCTCGTCGGCGCCGGCGAGCGCCTGACGCGTTCGGATCAGTCGTCGTCGAGGGCGCCGAGGATGCCCGCGGTCGGGGCGCGCGGCGGCGGCGCGACGCTCGCGGTGACGACGGGGGCCTCGAAGCTCACGAGCGAGTCGTGGACCCACCGCTCCTCGGCGCCGGCGAGGCGCAGCCAGCGACCGCGCCGGCTCAGGACGGTGACGACGTCGTCGCGCCTCACCTGGTCACGGACGCCGTTCCCGGTTCCGGGGCCGCCGCGCACGTTTCCGAGCGAGACGGTGACCCGGGCCTCCTTCGCGACGGCCTCGTCCTCGTCGATGAGCGGGGCGTAGGTCCAGGCCGGGCGGCCGTCGTCGAGGACGATCGCGAGCCAGTCGCCGTCGCGGCCGGTGACGCGCACCTCGTCGCCGCGATCGAGGACATCGAGGATCGCGTTCCCGGTGCCGGGGCCGGCGCGGACGTTCAGGCGCGAGGCGTCGACGCGGCCGGTGCCGGTGAGGTCGCCCTCATCGGGCTCGGGCGTCGGCGCCCGGCGCTCGACGTTCAGGAAGCGCCAGCGCCGCGGCGAGAGGCCGTGCCGGTCGGGGTGCTCGATCAGGCGGCCCCGGATCTGGCTCACGCTGGTGAGCTTGGCGATCGGGGTCGGCTGCCCGCCGCTCAGGTTACCGTAGTAGGCGGTCTCGCCGGGCTCGCCGACGAGGTAGGTGTGCCAGACGACCCGGCCGGGGAAGTTCGGCGACGACTCGGTCTGGTTCCAGTCCATGAGGACCATATCGCCGGCGCGCCACGTCTCGTAGGTGACGGGCACCGTGTTGTCGGCCAGGTTCATCGCGCCGAGGTGCCAGCGCGCCCAGTCGTCGAAGTGCGCGGCGGAGCGCCAGCCGGCGTCTTCGCTCGAGACCGAGATGAACCGCCGGAGCGATGAGAAGTAGACCCGGAGCGGGACCGGCAGTCCGTTGTCGCTCGCGTAGGTGATCAGGAGCGAGATCGAGAAGTCGGCGCAGTCGCGCTTGAGGTCGCGCCGGCCGACCCACGAGTCGGCGTTCTCGAGGACGTAGTCGGCGTAGGCCTCCGCGTAGCTCGGAGCGTCCGGCTCCGACGAGATCGGCTCGGCCCAGTCGTGCTCGACGTCCCAGGCGCCCGGCCGCTCGCGAGGGTTCTCCATCGCCCATCGCCGGCCGTTGCCCCGGTCCCAGCTCGGGACGGATTGGCTCTGGGCGTGGGCCGGCGCGGCGGTGCAGACGGCGCCGATCGTCAGCGTCGCGAGGGTCACAGCCCCGGTGATGAGTCCTCGTCGGTCGAGCACGGTGGCCTCCTTCTCTCGTCGGGAGGCGTCAGACCGCAAGCCGCGGGCCGAGCGGGGAGAGTTGCCCCGAACGGACTCAAGGGCTGGAGTATCAGCGGCTTAGTGAGGTGTTCCCAGGTGGCGACGACACGAATGGTCCCCGCGATCTGGAAAGGAACGTTTCACGCCCCGCGGACGGCGGCGGCTCACTCGGGGGCGTAACGGATCGTCGCGACGACGCGCACCGGCTCCCGCCCGTCGGAGCGGACGACGAGGATCGTCACCTCGTTGTCGCCCTCGGTCAGGAAGAGCTCGCCGAGGAGCTCGACGCCCGGCGTCCCGTCCTCGTCCGGCTCGTCGCGGAGGTAGGCGCGCACGCTGCGGAGCTCGCCGGAGAGCCAGGCCTGAGCGATGTCGGCCGAGGCGAGGCCGACGATGCGGCCCTTCACCATGATGGAGCCGCCGGCGACCGTCGTCGTGATCTCGGCCGGCAGCTCGTGGAACGTGACGCTGGGCCTGGCCTGACGGCGGCGCGTGCCGTCGCCGGCGCTGTCGGCCGGCTCGTCGTTCTCCGCCTCCTTCTTCGGCGGGCCGGCGGAGAAGGTCATGCCCTCGATCGCCTTGAGGTCGTCGCGATGCTCGCCCCCGCCGACGGGGAGCTTCAGCGGATCCGCGGAGTTCGGCACGACGACGCCGGGGGGCCACTCTCGAGGGCTTCCGGCGCCCGCGCCCGCACCCGCGTCCGCGTCCGCGTCCGGTCGTTGCGGGGGCGGCGAGGGGGTGGCGCCGTCCGCCTCCGGGAGCAGGTCGCCCGCCGGCTCGACCAGCTCGGGGGTCGGGCCCGGAGGGGCGTCATCGGTCGCGCCCGTCGTCGCCGCGCCCGGTCCCGGCGACTCGACCGCGGTCGCCCGGCGACCACCCGGCGGCAGAGCGCTCGCCGGGCCCTGGACCTTGCTCTTGCTCGCGCCGGCGGCACTGGCGGCGCCAGCGGCATCATCGGCCACGATGGCGTCCGCCGCGCTCGGCCCTCGCGCCGTCGAGAGCGGGGCGCGGTCTCCCTCGGGCCCGGTGACGCCGAACAGGATCGGGAACGCGACGATCACCGCCAGGAGCATCACGGTGCAGCCCGAGAGGCCGGCCGTTAGCACGACGCGCGGCCGCTTCCCGGCGGGCGCGCCGGCGAGGGCCGCCTCCGCCTGGGGCGGGAGCGCGACGGTCCCGGCGTGGCCTCCCGCGTCGGTCGACCCGACGCCGCTCGGCGGCGGCGCGACGAACGCGGCCGCCTCGGCGCTGCGCGGCGCGTGGGGGCTGGCCGGCGCGGCGACCGACTCCTCGCGGAGGACGCGCTCGAGGTCGGCGACGAGCGATGCCGCGTCGGCGTAGCGGTCCTCGCGGCGCTTCGCCATCGCGCGATCGACGACGTTGCGCACCGAGGGCGGGACGCCCGCGCAGATGCTCGTGACGGGCGTCGGCGTCTCGGTCAGATGCTTCCGGAGATACTCGAAGACGCTCGAGGCGCGGTAGGGCAGCTTGCCGGTGAGCGCCTGGTAGTAGCTGATCCCGAGGGAGTAGATGTCGGCGCGCGCGTCGATCGTCTCCGAGAGGCCGTACTCGGGCGGCATGTAGGGCGGCGTCCCGAGGATCTGCCCGGTCACCGAGAGCTTCTCGCCGGAGTCCGAGTCGCGGGCGAGGCCGAAGTCGGCGAGCTTCCCGGTCCCCTCCTCGGCGTCGATCATGATGTTCGCCGGCTTGATGTCGCGGTGGATGATCCCGCGCCGGTGGGCGGCGGCGAGGCCGCGGGCGGCGTCGAGGATGACGGCGGTCGCCTCGGTCCAGGGGATCGCGCCCTCGCGGTCGATCCGGTCCTGGAGGCTCTCGCCGCGGATGTACTGCATCACGATGAAGCAGCCGGCCGGCTCGCGGACGACGTTCAGGATCCCGACCACGTTCGGGTGCTCGAGCTTGGCCGCGGCCCGCGCCTCCCGGAGGAACCGCGCAACGAGGGTCTCGTCGGCGAGCGCCATCGCGGGGAGCGTCTTGACGACCACCTCCTTGTCGAGCGCCTCGTGGATCGCCCGGTAGACGGCGCCCATGCCGCCCTGCCCGATCTTGTCCTGGACGAGGCAGCCGGCGACGCGACGCCCGAGGAGCGCGTCGCTGCCGAGCTCGAGGGGGCCGGGATGGCCCGAGCCGGGCCGCCGATCGCGCGAGCCCGGCGGCGCGGGGGTGAGGACGGTCGCCGCGCTCGGGTCGGAGCCGGGGTCCGAGGCGCCGGCGGCGCCCGCGGGGAGGGCGACGGTCGGGTCGCCGGGCGCGGCGCCCGACAGCGGCGCGGTCGGCGGGGTCGGCGGGGGCGTCGGGCCGGGGAACGCGGCGGTCGGGTCGCTCGTGCTAGACGCCGCCGCGTCGACCATCTGCGAGACGCGGCAGCCGCACGCGTGGCAGAAGCTCGCGTCCTCGCGGATCTCGTTCTGGCAGGCGCCGCAGATCAAGCCGTCACCGTCTCCCGCGACCCCCGATCGGGCCGAGCTCGTAGCGGTCATCTTAGCGGCGTCCATCGCTGCACTCAACGCTCGGTGTCCGAGTGAGATGAAGCGTTCGGCCCCGGCGCCCTCTCGTCGCGGCGCCGCGGACCTTCCCAACCCCTGAGACGGGGCGAGCCCCGCTTTTGTTCTCGAGACATTGGGGTCGGACGATGTCGGGCGCGGATGCTACGATCCGGGCCATGTCGTCCTCGATCCGAGCTCTCCTGGCGCGCGCGGCGGTCATCGCCGTCGCCACCCTCGGCCTGTCGGCCGCCGGGGCCCCCCGGGCGAGGGCGGAGGACGATCCGGCCAAGCTCGTCGAGGAGGGGCGGGTTCGACTCGAGGCGGGCGACGTCGAGACGGCGGTGAAGGTGCTTCGACGGGCCCGCGACCTTGCGCCGGACGACGCGGACGTCGGGGAGGCGCTCGGGGCGGCGCTCGTCCACCTCGCGAGTGAGGAGCTCGAGCGGCGTGAGGTCGAGGCCGCCCGCCGGCACGCCGAGGAGGCGGTGCGGCTCGTCCCGAAGCGGTGGGACGCGCACGCGGTCCTCGGGATCGCGCGGTTCCGGGAGCAGGCCTGGGAGGGGAGCGCGCGGTCGCTCCAGCGCGCCGTCGAGAACGGCGGCGGCGATCGTCCGCGCGTCCTGACGTGGCTCGGGCACGCGCTCTACCGGATGAACGACAACGCCGGCGCGATCGCGCGCTGGGAGAAGGCCCGCGCGCTGGTCGCCGCGAAGGCCGACGACGACGATGAGGCGGCCGCGGCGCTCCTCGGCGAGATCGACGCCGCCCTCGAGAAGGTGCGGCGCGAGGAGAAGGTCGAGGGCGGGTTCGAGGAGGGGCTGAGCAACCACTTCCGCCTGAAATGGGACGGGGGTGGCGAGGATCCCGCCCTCGGCGCGACCGTCCTCTCGCTCCTGGAGGACGCCTGGAACACCGTCGGCTACGACATCGGCCGCTATCCCGAGGGCGAGGTGCCGGTCGTCGTCTACGGGGAGCGCGAGTTCCGCGGCGCCGTCGGCGCGCACGGCTGGGTCGCCGGCCTCTACGACGGCAAGATACGGATTCCGGTGCGGGGGCTCGCGAGCGCCGATCCGGCCAGCCTCCGCGCGGTCGTCACCCACGAGTTCACCCACGCGCTCCTGCACGCCGCGGGCGGCGGACGGGTCCCGATCTGGTTCCAGGAGGGGCTCGCCCAGAAGCAGGAGGGCCGGGCGGTCGCCGAGAGCGAGGCGGTCCTGCGGGAGCGGCGCCGCGAGGGCTGGTCGCTCCCCGCGGTGGCCGACCTCGAGAAGGCGTTCGTGAAGGTGCGGGAGCGGGAGCGGGTCGAGGTGCTCTACGCGGTCAGTCACCTCCTCGTGGAGGAGCTCCTCGCGACCTCGGGCGCGACGGCCCTGACCGACTACCTCGACGCCCTCGCGGCGGGGATCGAGACGGGGCCAGCGTTCCAGAAGGCCTTCGGGACCACCCTGGCCGACTTCCACCGCGACTTCGTCGGAAGACGTTGAGGCGCGGGCGTCTGCGTGGGGATGGTCGCCTCGAGCGAGGTGGGCCTCGTTCCGTTGACACCCGGGTCGGGGCGCTGCAGAATGCCGGGCATCATGATACCGGTCGAGCTGGCCCGTATTATCATCAACGAGACGAACGACGAGCAGGTCATCTTCCTCAAGGAGGCGGACGGCAGCCGGTCGTTCCCGATCGTGATCGGCATCTTCGAGGCCGCCGCGATCGACCGGATCATCAAGGATCGCAAGACGCCGCGTCCGTTGACCCACGACCTCGTCGGGAACGCGGTCGAGGCGCTCGGCGGCCGGATCGCCCGGAGCGTGATCGACGACCTTCGCGAGGACACCTACTTCGCGAAGCTCATCCTCGAGCGCGACGGCGAGGAGGTGAGCGTCGACGCGCGACCCTCCGATGCGATCACGCTGGCGTTGCAGTGCCAGGCGCCGATCCTGGTCAGCGAGAAGGTGATGGAGGCGGTCTGCCCGACGGAGTAGAGTCGTCGGGGTGGACCGAGGGAGAGCGGAACAAAGCGCGCGGAGGGTTGGCAGAGTGGTCGATTGCGGCGGCCTTGAAAGCCGTTGACCGAAAGGTCCGTGGGTTCGAATCCTACACCCTCCGCCACCTACACCAGACACGACGCATCGACGAGGCCCGGCCACCGCCCGTCGAACGCAGTTTCGGACCTAACCGGAGAGGTGGCAGAGTGGACGATTGCGGCGGCTTGCTAAGCCGTTGTAGGTTTAAAAGCCTACCTAGGGTTCGAATCCCTACCTCTCCGCCACAAGGCGAGACCCCCGGGCGCCGCACCCGGCGCCCGGGGGGACTCGCAGGCTCGTCGCGCCGCCGCAGGACCCGCGCCCCCGCCACCCTCCTGCTCTCGATCGTGGCCGCCGCCGGCCTGGCGCTCGGCGCCGCCGGCTGCGTCGAGCGGAAGCTCGTCCTCAAGACCGATCCGCCGGGCGCGGCCGTCTACGTCGACGGCGTTCCGGTCGGCGAGTCGCCGGTCGAGCTGCCGTTCAGCCACTACGGCGGCAAACGGATCGTCTTCCGCCTGACCGGGCACGCGACGGTCACCGACGCGGTCGTGCTCCGAACGCCGTGGTACCAGATCTTCCCGATCGACTTCGTCGCGGACGTCCTGATCCCGTGGACGATCCACGACCTCCACGAGCCGCCCGCCTGGACGCTCGCGCCGTTCGCGATGCCCGACGGAAGCGTCGAGGCGCTCATCGAGCGGGCGGACGCGGCGCGGGGATCGCTCGCAGCGGGCGAGCCGGCCGAGGACGGTACGACCCCGCCGACCGACGAGCCGCCGGACGGACAGTGAGCTCGCCGCCGCGAAACGTCCTGGTGATCGGCCTCGGCCTGTTCGGCGGAGGCGTCGCCGCGGCGCGCTACTTCGCGAGCAAGGGCGCGCGCGTGACCGTGACCGACCTCCGGGGGCCCGACGTCCTCGCCCCGTCGCTCGCCGCGCTCGAGGGGCTGCCCGTCGAGAGCGTCCTCGGGGAGCACCGGCGCGAGGACGTCCTCGCCGCCGACCTGGTCGTCCGGAGCCCGGCCGTTCCGCGGACCTCACCGTTCATCGCCCTCGCCATCGAGCAGGGGACGCCGGTCGAGACGGAGATGAACCTCTTCCTCCGCCACTGCCGCGCCCGGACCGTCGTCGGGATCACCGGCAGCAACGGCAAGACGACGACGACCGCGATGACCGGCGCGATCCTCGAGCACGCGGCGCGGGCGGACGCTCCGGGGAGGCTCGCCGGGAGGCGGGTCTGGATCGGCGGCAACATCGGCCGGCCACTCCTCACCCACGTCGACGAGATCGGCGAGGACGACGTCGTCGTCCTCGAGCTCTCGAGCTTCCAGCTCGAGGACGCCCGCGACGTCGGGCGGAGCCCCGGGATCGCGGTCGTCACGAACCTGACGCCGAACCACCTCGATCGCCACGGCACGTTCGAGGAGTATGCGCGGGCGAAGGAGGCGATCTACGAGTTTCAGGACGAGAGTGGATGGCTCGTCCTGAACGCTGCCGACGACGTCTCGAAGCGGTGGGCCGACCGGGCGCGCGGCCGCGTGGCGAGGTTCGATCGCGAGCGCGCCGGCGACGCGTCGGGATGCGGCGTCTGGGTCGAGGCCGGCGGCGATCACGCCCGGGCACGTCTCGGGCAGGGCCCGGGCGACGGCGGAGACGCCGAGGAGGTGACCCTCTTCGCGACGAGCGCCCTGAGCGTGCCCGGCCGCCACAACCTCGAGAACGCCCTCGCGGCGAGCGCGGCCGCGCTCCTCGCCGGCGCCGAGCCCGGCGACGTCGAGCCCGCCCTCGCCGCCTTCCGAGGGGTGCCGCATCGCCTCGAGCTCGTCGCGACGGTCGACGGGCGGCGCTTCTACAACGACAGCATCGCGACGAGCCCCGAGGCGGCGGCCGTCAGCCTCGCCGCGGTGGTCGGCCCCATCGTCCTCCTCGCCGGCGGGTCGGACAAGGGTCTTCCCTACGGCCCGCTCGCCCGCGCCGTCGCCGAACGCGGCGCGCGGGTCGTGCTCTTCGGCGCGACCCGCGACCGGATCGCCGAGGCGCTCGTCGCGGAGCTCGGCGCCGTGGCGCCGCGGCCGACGATCGTCGAGACCCTGGACGAAGCGTTCGCCGCGGCGGTCGGCCAGGTCGAGGACGGCGGCGCCGTCCTCCTCGCGCCCGCGTGCGCCTCGTTCGATCAGTTCCGCAACTTCGAGGCGCGCGGGCAGCGCTTCCGCGACCTCGCCCGGGAGCACGCCGAAGCAAACCAGCGGTGAAGTCCCTCATGGGACTGTGGTAAGATCGATTCATGGACCCCGCCGAGCTCGGTCTCGAGATCAAGCTCCTTCGCGAGCGTCGCCGCCTGACCGGCAAGGAGATGGCCGAGAAGATCGGTCTCTCCCAGAGTCAGCTTTCGCGCCTCGAGAAGGGCGACCGCCGGGTCGAGGCGACGCTGCTCGGCAAGATCGCCAAGGTGCTCGACGTCACGCCCGGGTTCTTCTTCCGCGAGAGCGCGATCCCGGGCGAGCCGCCGCCGGATCCGTCCGAGGCGGGGGACGCCGAGAGCGACTCCATCGACGAGTCGACCGCATCGGCGCTCGGGACGAGCCGGCCGCCCCCGATCGGCCGGCTGATCCGCGAGGCGCGCCGGCGGCTGCACCTCACCGCCGAGGAGGTCGCCTACAAGATCGGGCGCGGGAAGAGCTTCGTCCGCAGCGTCGAGAGCGGCGAGATCGAGCTGCTGAACGCCGAGGTGACGACGAAGCTCTGCAAGACGCTCCGCCTCGATCCGGCCCAGTTCATCGACGCGCAGCGCTCCGAGATCAAGACGCTCCAGAAGAAGGTCAACCGGCTCGAGCGAGCCCACGCCGGGCTCACCCTCGGTGAGCTCATCCCGACCGACGGGGGCGGAAGCGAGCTCGTCGAGCGGGAGCAGGGCGGCGCGGCGCCCGGGCGCGGCGCGCGTCGGGCGATCCCCCTCATCGTCGGGCCCGACGGCCGCATGCCCGCCGAGGTCGGCCCCGCCGGCGTCCCCGAGGGCGAGGTCGAGGACTTCGTCTTCGTCCCCGGGCTCCGCGATCAGGACGTCTTCGCCGTCTTCCACGTCGGCGACGACATGGAGCCGATGATCCACGACGGCGACGTCTGCGTGTTCGCGCCGCGAAGCGACGTCCGCAACGGCGACGTCGCCCTCGTCGTCCCCGAGGACGGAGCCCGACCGATCGTCCGCCAGGTCTTCTTCGACCCCCGCGGAACGGTCCGCCTCCAGCCGAAGAACGTCGAGACCGCCCCGATCCTCCGCAAGCGCGCCGAGATCCCCTCGATGGCCCGCCTCGTCGCCCGCGTCGAGCGAGCTTGAGCGAGGTTCCGCGCCGACAGTCCGGCCCGCCGGCCGCGTGGGTCGCGCCCACGTGGCACGAGGACGCCGGCGATCCGTCGACCGAGCTGGACCTCCTTCGAGCGTTCGCGACGAGCCTCCTCGAGCAGCCGATCGAAGACCTGGCCGTCACCCTCGACTGCTTCGAGGACGGCTACATGGCAATCGAGGTCGCCCGCGGCCGGCAACCGGTCGTCGAGGTGCACGTCGTCGCTCCGCCGGCCGCCGGCGGAAGCCGTCGCCTCGGCGTCTTCCTCCTCGTCGACGGCGACGAGGAGGGGGAGTGCTACCTCGACGACCCCTCGGACGCCGCGGCCCACGTCGCAAGCGTCCTCGCCGCCGAGCCGAAGTGAGCTAGACCTGCTGGCCTCGCAGCGAAACGATCCGAGGTTCGGACGTGAGGCCGACCGCCGATCGGACCTTGCCGGCTCGCCTATCGTGATTCCAGGGGTCAGGTCCAGGATTCACACCAGAGGGGCCAGGTCACACCACCGACTGCGACAGATTCGCTCGTGTGATTCCTGGACCTGACTCCTCGATTCACACCAGAGGCTCGGTTCGAAAGGTCGTTGCGCCGCGCAACGGAGACGGCGCGGGCCGCGGGCGACCGTGAGTGGATGGCATTCCGGACGCCACGCCCGCGGGATGGACTCGTACTCTTGCCCCCGCCGGCTCGCTCGCAGCGATGGGATCCGAGGTTCGGTCGAGCGCGCCGACCGCGGATCGAGCCTGACCGGCTCGATGCGAGGCAGGGGGCGGCGACGGGTCGAGGACGAGGCGACCTGCTCTGGAGCTGGTCGCGGGTCGTTCACCCAAGGTCGAGGTACCGGGCTTCTTCGTCCCGCGGCGACGACGATCCCCCTCGACAACCAGGCCCGCCTACACCGGGCATGAGTCCGCCAGGCCGAGCCGTCCTTCGGGTCACGCGGCTCGTCCACTCCGGTCGGCCATCGGTTCGCTCATGGAGAGGGCCGGCCCATTCGCGTGCGAACCGTCGGGCGAGAGTCGTGCCGTCC
>JAJDCQ010000205.1 GCA_029260755.1 Planctomycetota bacterium
GGCCGCGACGCGGATCCCCTCGAGGAGCGCGCCGCCCGAGGCCGGCGGCCGCGTAGCCGACGTGGCGGGCGTCGCCGCCGCGGGCGCCGCCCCCGCGATCGTCCCGGCGGCGACGTCATCGGCGATCGCCTCCGCGATCCCGTCCCAGATCCGCTCCGGCGGCGCCGGCGGCTCCGCGTCGGCGAGCGCGGCGAACGCTCCGGCGAGGACGGCGAGCTCGGCCGCGCAGGGGGCGCATTCCGCCAGGTGGGTGCGCGCCGCAGCCACGCGGACGGCGTCGTCGCCGTCGGCATCGGCGGCATCATCATCGATGAGGTCGGCGGCGAGGGCAGGAAGAAGCTCGCGGCACTCGGCGCAGCTCAGCACGCTTCCCCTCCCGCCACGAGCCCGCGACGCCGCAGGGTGGCCGCGAGCAGGTCGGTCGCCTCGCGCATCCGCGTCTTCGCCGTTCGGACGCTGCACCGGAGCGCGTCCGCGACCTGATCGAAGGTCAGCCCTTCGACCTGCTTGAGGAGGAAGACCTCGCGCTGCCGCTCGGGCAGCCCGCGCACCGCCGCGTCGAGCAGGCTCCCGACCTCGCGATCGCTCGCCGCGGCCGGAACGGTCTCGGCCCCGCCGGGAGCGGCGACCTCGGTGAGCCCGGTCGCGGCGGGACGCCGCGCCGAGGCCCGGAGCGCGTCGACGGCGACGCGGTGGGCGATCGTCAGGATCCAGGGCCGGATCGGCCGGCCGCGGTCCCATCGGTCGAGCGAGCGAAACACGCGGATGAACGTCTCCTGGAGGCAGTCGTCGGCCCGGCCGTCGCCGACCATCGAGCGGAGGAAGCGCCAGGCGGCCCCCGCGTGACGGTCGTAGATCGACCGGAAAGAGACGTCGAGCGCCTTCCGGTCCCGGAGGCAACGCTCGACCAGCTCGGCGTCGGTGCTCACGTTCTCTGCGACCCCACCCCTCATCCAGGTGTTCGTCGGCCGGGCCCCGGTCGTGCAAGATTAGGGTCCAGGTAGGCCCCGGGGCGTGGCCGCGAGCGGGTCCGATCGCAATAATCGGTCCCGGCGGCGCTCCGGCCGTCCGAGCCTTCAGCCGAGGACCATCCGATGAACGCTTCGCGTCCCGTGTCGATCGCCTGCCTCACCGCCGTCGCCGCCGTGGGCGCCGCCATCGCCGCGCCGGGCGTCGTCTTCGCCCAGGCGCCCGACAAGGACGAGCTCGTCAGCATCGACCAGCTCGAGGAGATGGCGATCACGATCCTCTCCGAGGGCACGATCGACCAGGGCGGCAAGAAGGTGCCGATCGACCCGACCATCCCGGCCGAGCTGAAGCACCTCATCCCGACGATTCCGAAGGGCCTCGTCTTCCCCTCGTCGAACAGCACCATCGAGATCGAGGTCGAGTTCCTCGGCAAGTGGATCGAGACCTACGAGAAGATCATCGACACCCTCACCGGCACGGCGCGCGGGATCACGAAGGAGAAGAAGATCCTCCCCTCCTCGTGGACCAAGGAGGAGAACACCGGCAAGTTCCTCCAGAAGTTCGCCAAGCGCTACGGGCCCGGGAGCAAGGCGAAGCCGTCCGGCCTGAAGAAGACCGACGACGCCGGCAAGGAGGCGTTCGCCGAGATGTGGGGGATGCTCCCCCGGATGTTCCTCCGCTACGCCGACCTCTTCCAGAAGAAGGCGATGAACCCCGCCCAGCGCAAGGCGATGATCGAGGAGCGCCTCCAGCGGGCGAAGAACTACCTCAAGCGCTACGAGCTCGGGAAGGACATCGCCCAGCCGCGCGTCCTCGGCAGCTCGCTCGTCTTCGTCCAGCTCAGCCCGCAGGTGCGCGGGATGGCCGAGGACTACCTGACCGGCATGTCGCCCGTCCAGATCTACAAGAAGGACGGCAACCCGCTCTACCTCGGCAGCAAGAAGGTGCTCTGGCTCGCCGCCTCGAAGGTGAACCCCGAGCTCAAGCGGGTGCTCGAGGATCTCCTCGGCGAGTCGTTCGTCGGTCGCTACTCGGTCCTCGAGGGCGACGTCGTCACCGACATCATGCGGGTGACCGGCGCCAAGCTGCTCCTCGGCGACTTCTTCTTCCTCGAGTGGGACGGCCACATCGCCGTCGTCCGCCGCGACCAGTAGTCGGCCGGTCCTCAGCGCAGGAACTCGACGAGGCGCGCCGCCCGGTAAGCCTCGGCCCACTGCTCGGGCGTCACGATCTGGAGCCCGACGAGGCGCGCCCCGATCGCGTCGGCGTCGCCGCGCCCGAGGCGGAGCTCGTCCTTGCTCTGGTGACGGCCGATCCACTCCTTCTTCACGAGGTACTCGACGACCAGGTTCGCGTTCGCCGAGGGGCCTGGCCGGCCCTGGTCGTCGAGCTCGGCCACCAGGAAGAGGCACGGGACGCCTGCGATCCAGATGTCGGTGTGCGGGAGCAGCCGCGCCCGCTCGCCCGGGCCGAGCCGGCGGCCGGCGACCTGCGTCCCGTTGAGGGTGCCGAGGTCCTCGATGAGGAAGGCGCCGCCCGTCCACCGGATCCGCGCGTGCCGTCGACTGACGGTGAGGTGGAGGAGGCGGATGTCGTTCTCGACCGACTTGCCGACCGTGAGCTCGGGGCTCGTGATCGCCACCGGCTCCGGATGGTGGCGATGCGCCACGACGAGGCGCGGGCTCGCGTTCGCGATCACGGCCTCGAGGCGGAGGGCGGCCCGGTCATCGGCGGCGATGAGCGCGTCGAGGACCGGATCGTCCCCCGGTCCGATCGCGAGGGTGACCATCAGATCGTCGTGCGTCACCATCGCCGGACGCGCCTCGAGGGCGATCGGGGCGGTCTCGAGCGGGTCGAGCGCCGGGGCGGCGGGCTCCGGGGCGAGCGAGGGATCCGCCGCGAGCGCCCGGATCGCGCCCTCCCAGCCGGCCGCCGCCGCCGCCACCGTCGACCTTCGCTCGTCCTCCTCGAGCGCCCGCTCGATCCGTGGGACGAGATCCTCGAGGCCGAGGTCGCGCGCGCGCTCGAGCGCGGCGCGTAGCTCGACCCGCCCGTCGTCGGCGCCGAGGCATCGCATCCGGAAGCGCGAGCGGTAGAACGCGCTCGTCACCTCGTCGACCGGATTCCTCGAGCGGGCCGCGGCCTTCCGGGCGAGGTCGAACGCCACCTCGGCCCGTCGAAGGGCCGCCGCGGCCGACGAGGTCGGCGGCGCCGAGCTCGCCCCGGGGGCGTCGTCGCGGTCGTCGTCCGACGCGGCGACGGCCTCGTCGAGATGGCTCGACCCGGTCGGCGTCGCGACGGCCGCCCCGGCCTTCGCCTCGAGGAAGACGTCCTCGTAGAGCTCGCCCAGGGTGTTCGCGGCCGCGCCGATCCCCCGCTGATCGGCGACCTTGATCGCGAGGCCGAGGTCGCGATCGAGCCACTTCACCGCCGCGTCCCGATCGCCCCGACCGAGGGCGACGTGGGCGAGCCCACCGCACGCGCGCGCCAGCCCGCGGAGGTCGCCCTGGCGCTCGGTGTAGCGAGCCGAGACGAGGAAGAGGCGCGCCGCGGTCGCCGCGTCGCCGGCGCGGAGCCGGAGCTGGGCCGAGTCCTGCGCGGCCCGCGCGTAGAGCTCCTGGTCGCCGACGCGCGCGGCGGTCCGCATCGCGCGGCCGACCTCCTCCTCGGCCTCGCGGGCCGCCTGGGGCCCCGGGAGGTGAGCCAGGACGGCGCCTCGCGCGAGCGCCATCTTGATCGGCAGGCGCTGCACCGCGCGCGGGCGACCGGCCCGGGCGATGGTTCGTCGGAGCTCCGGCGCGAGGAGGCCGAGGTCGGCGGCCGCGTCGTCGAGGGTCGAGAGCGCCTCGTGATGCCGCTGGCGATGGAGCATCACGAGCGCGCGCTCGACGGCCGCCTCGACGGCGCCGCGGTGGTCGCCGGCGCTGCGGGCGAGGTCGACGGCCGCGCCGGCGTGGGCGGAGGCGTCCTCGAGCCGGGTGCCGCTGATGCGCAGGGTCCGGGCGAGCTCGCGCCGGACGCGGGCCTCGAGCCGAGCCGGCGCTCCGTCGCCGAGCTGCTCGAGCGCCCGGTCGAGCGCGGCGGCGGCCCCGTCGAGGTCGGAGAACGCCCGGAGCCGGATCGCGAGGGAGAGCTGCCGCCCCGCGATCCGAAGGCGGTCGCGGTCGGCCTCCGTCGGGCGCTCGGTCTGCTCCGGCCGGGCGCGGTCCCGATCGGCGCGCGCGGCGAGGCCGCGGCGCACCCGGCCGGCGAGGCGCCGCAGGGCGGCGCGGTCGCACGCGCCCGTCTCGGCATCGAGGGCGCCGCGGCGAACGGCCTCGGCGACGGCGGCGACGACCACCTTGGGCAGCCCGTCGGCCTGCTCGGCGAGCAGCTCGACGAGCTCCGCGTCGGCGCCGACCGGCAGGACGGCGCGCGCGATCGCGGCGATCTCGACCCGTCCGAGCGGCCCCAGATCGCGGCGGGCGAGCGACGCGTGGTTCGCCAGGCGGGCGATCGCGGCCGCCGCTGGCGTGTCGGGGTCGGCCGCGTCGGTCTCGTCGGCGGCGACGGTCGCGATCACGACGAGCGGCGCCCCATCGGTCGCCTCGGCGAGCTCGGCGACGAGCGAGAGGGTCGCCTGATCGGCCTGATCGAGGTCGTCGACGAGGACGACGACGGGCCGATCGGGGCGCGCCTCCGCCCGGACGAGGCCGGCGAGCACGCCGATCGGGAGCTCCGGCGAGCCCGCCAGGCGAACGGCGTCGGGGTCGCCGGCGAGGAACGGCTCGAGCGCATCGCGCACCGCCGCGAGCCCGTCGGCGGCCTGGGCGGTCGCCAGGCGATGGGTGAGCACCTCGCGGACGGTCGCCTCGTCCTCGGAGCCGGTGAGGCCGAGGAGCCAGCGGAAGATCCGGCGAATCGCGTCGAGCGGCTTGCGCCGCCGGCAACGGCCGGCGAGGACGAGGGAGCGCCCGCGTCGCGCGACGAGGCCTGCCTCGGCGAGGAGACGGCTGCGCCCGACGCCGTGCGGACCGGTCAGGACGACGACGTCGCCGCGGCCGGACCGGGCCGCGTGGAGGGCGA
The DNA here is from genome assembly GCA_029260755.1 of Planctomycetota bacterium. Classification (GTDB taxonomy): domain Bacteria; phylum Planctomycetota; class J058; order J058; family JAJDCQ01; genus JAJDCQ01. Next base: position 5,035 of record JAJDCQ010000205.1, read on the forward strand.
CCGCGGCGTGGGCGATGTCGGCCTCCCGCCCGAGAAACGGCGTCCGCCCCGGCGCCGCGTCCGCGGGCGCGACGCCGTCGGCCGTCGCCCGGAGGCCGCGGACGCCGCCTCCCCGGACCGCCGTCGCGGGGACGCCCTCGAGGAGCTGGCCGACGACGACGGCCGACGGCGGCCGCGCGTCGGCGCGCTTCTCGAGCAGCCCCTCGATCAGGCGGACGAGCTGCGGCGGCACCCCGGGCCGGGTCATCGGGGCGGGCCGCTGCGACCGGTGAGCGGCGAGCCACTCGTCGGCGGTGGCGTCGTCGCCGGCGTCGATCGGGAGCGCACCGGTGGCGAGCTGGTAGAGGGTGACGCCCAGGGCGTAGAGGTCGGTCCGCCCATCGAGGCGTCGCCCCTGCCACTGCTCGGGCGGCATGAAGGCGGGCGACCCCGAGACGCCGCGGGATCGGCCGGCGGGACCGACGTCGACGACGCGACGCGCGATCCCGAAGTCGAGGACGACGATCCGCCCGCTGCTCGCCCGCAGGATGTTCGCCGGCTTGATGTCGAGGTGGACGACGCCGCACGCCCACGCCGCGGCGAGCGCGCTCGCGACGGCCAGGCCGACCTCGACGACCTCGTCGGGCGAGAGCGGGCCCGACCGGGAGAGGCGATCGTCCAGGGTCTCGCCCTCGACGTAGCGGAAGACCATGTAGAGCTGGCCGTCGTCCTCGCCGGCGGCGTGGATCGTGACGACGTGCTGATCCTCGATCCGGGCGGCCGTCCGGGCCTCGAGGATGAAGCGCTCGCGATAGGTCGCGTCGTCGCGGAGCTCGGGGCGGAGCACCTTGTGGGCGACCGGCCGGTCGAGCGGCTCCTGGCGGGCGAGGTAGACGTCGCCCATGTTGCCCGAGCCGACGTAGCGCTCGATCCGGCAACCACCGATGACGGTATCGGGCGAGAGCCTGGTCATGGGATCGGCTCGGGCGGTGGCGAGGCCCACCGGCGACGTGCTACCACGAAGTGACTCACTTCACGCAGTATGGTGCCCCGAATCGGCTCCGGTGACCACCGGACGAGGGCGACGGGAACCCGCGGGAGAGGTCGTGGCGAGCGACATCAAGCTGAAGCTCATCGAGAAGACGCCCCCGACGGCGCTCGGGGAGTTCTCTGGCCAGCGGATCGGCAAGACGAACGCGGCCGGTATCAAGACCTCGCTCGAGAGGGCGCAGGGGCAGGGCATCACGCGCCTCGTCCTCGACATGTCCGGGATCCGGTTCGTCGACGGCGCCGGGCTCGCCGCCCTCACCCAGTTCGCCGACGCCCTCCGCGACGGCGGCGGCCTGGTCGCCCTCATCAAGGTGCAGCCGAAGGTCAAGGTGACGATCGAGCTGCTCGGCGGAAAGAAGTTCTTCACGATCTGCGCCGACCTCGAATCGGCCCTCGCGACGATGGGCGAGAACGGCGGAAACGGCGGCGCCGCCGCCGCGGCCGCGGCGCCCGCTCCGGCGCTCGCTCCGGTCGCCGCGCCGCGACCGTCGGTGAGCGCCACGGTCGGCGAGAGCAGCGAGCTCGAGCTCGACTCCCAGGACCTCGACTCGGGCGAAGGCCTCATCTCCGCCCTCACGGCATCGGCCGAGGCTGAAGCCGCGGCCGCCGCGATCGCGAAGGCCGAGGCGGTCGCCGCATCGAAGGCGAAGGAAGAGGCCGAGGCGGCCCGAGCGCGGGCCGAGGCCGAGACCGCGAAGGCGCGCCAGGAGGTCGAGGCGGCGAAGGCCGCGGCCGAGGCGGTCAGGGCCGAGGCACAGGCCGAGGCCGCCCGCGCGAAGGCGCGGGCGAAGGCCGAGGCGGCCCAGGCGCGCGCCGAGGCCGAGGCCGCGGCGAAGGCGCAGGTGAAGGCGGAGGCCGAGGCCGCCGCGTCCGCGGAAGCGACCGCGAAGGCCGAGGCGGAGGCCGCCGCCGTCACCGCGAAGGCGAAGGACGACGCCGAGGCGAAGGCGAAGCGTCAGAAGAGGGCGACGGCCAGGGCCCTCGCCGCGACGGCCGCCGCGAGGTCCGCGCCGCCTGCAGCGGCCAGCCCCGCGGCGAACGCGGCGCCCGGCTCCGCGGCCCGCGAGCACACGACGGCGAAGGTCGCGCCGCCGACGCCGCCCCCGGCCGGAGCGCCCGTCCCGGCGCCCGTCCCGGCGCCCGTCTCACCGGCCGAGCCGGCCCGACCGGCCGCGCCGCCGCCCGAGTCGAAGCTCGCCCTGGCGTTCGATGCGCTCCTGCTCGTCGTCGTCCTCGGGCTCGCGACCCTGGCCGTGCTCCTGGTCGTTCAGCCGGAGATCCTCGGGCTGCAGCCGCCGCCTTCCTGACCGCCGGTCACCCCTTGGTCGGGTCGCCCTTCCGACGGTTGAGGCGGACGGCCTTCGCGACGAAGTCGGCCAGGACCGACTCGTCGAGCTCCTCGGGGCTCGAGATCTTGATGTGGCGCATCTTGTCGCCGCTGCCCGTGAGCGCGCCCGACGGGTCGGGCAGATCGATCCCTCGCCAGAAGCCGACGTTGACGTGGCTCTTGAACGCCTTGATGTGGGCGAACGGGCCGGCGTCCTCGTAGACCGGCTGACCCCACTTGATCGACTCGCTCGAGTTCGGCGCCGCCTTCTGGACGATCGCCCGAAGGACGTCGACGATGTCGCGCTGCCAGCCGTCGAGCCCGGCGACGTAGTCGTCGACGCTCCGTCCGAGCTCCCGGGCGGACGGCTTCTTCGCCGGCGCAGCCTTGCGAGGCGTCCGCTTCGCCGCCCTCTTCTTCGCGGCAGGCTTGCGCTTCTTCGCCGCGGCCTTCGCGGCCCCTCGCTTCGCCGCCTTCTTCCCGGCGGCGGCCTTCTTGGTCTTGCGCTTCGCGGCCGCCTTCCGCCTCTTCGTCGCGGCCGGCTTTCGCCGCTTCGCGGCGACCTTCTTCCTCGCGGCCGGACGCCGCTTCTTCGCGGCTGCTCGCTTCGCCATGATCGACCTCTCCTCGGGTGAGTCGCTCGTGGTTAGAGAACGTCACCCGCGCGATCGATGTCAAGCGAGCGGCGCGCACGCCCATGCTCTCGCCAGCGGCCGTCGAGTTGCCCCCCCGCACCGCCGCTGTTATCCTCTCGCGCGCACGATCTTGCGGCAACGCAGCCCGTGGGCTCATCCGCGAGTACCGGCTCCGGAACCCGTCGGCTACGGTCCATCTCGAGGCGAACGCTCGTGGACTCCCTCCGCCTCGCCAATCCGTCTGGCCGCGGGCTGAAGAAGAACATCGGCCTCCTCGGGGTCTACGCGCTCGCGACCGGCGCCACGATCAGCTCCGGGTTCTTCCTGCTCCCGGGCATCGCCGCTCACAAGGCCGGCCCGGCGGTGACCATCGCCTACATGCTGGCGCTGCTCCCGCTCATCCCGGCGATGTTCAGCAAGGTCGAGCTCTCGACCGCGATGCCCCGAGCCGGCGGCGTCTACTACTTCCTCGACCGGAGCATCGGGCCGCTCGCGGGCACGATCGGCGGCATGGGCACCTGGCTCGCCCTCATGCTCAAGACGGCGTTCGCCCTCGTCGGCATGGGCGTTTACCTGTCGATCTACATCGACATCCCGATCATCCCGACGGCCGCGGGTCTCGCCGTTCTCCTGACGGTCATCAACCTCGCCGGCGCCGAGAAGTCGGGCTGGGTCCAGATCCTGCTCGTCGCGATCCTCCTCCCGATCCTCCTCTGGTTCATTGGCCACGGCCTCCCGTCGATCGAACGAAGCCACTTCGACGGCTACTTCGACAGCGGGGTCCAGTCCATCTTCGAGACGGCCGGCCTCGTCTACATCAGCTACGTCGGCGTCACCAAGGTCGCCAGCGTCGCCGAGGAGATCCGCGAGCCGGAGCGTAACCTGCCCCTCGGCGTGTTCCTCTCCGTCGCAACCGCCGCGTTCATCTACTGCTTCGGCACGATCGTCATGGTCGGCGTCATCCCCCAGGAGGCGCTCCGAACCGACCACCACCCGGTCGCCACGGCCGCCGAGGCGATCGCCGGACCGGTCGGCAAGGGCGTCGTCGTCGGCGCCGCCCTCGCCTCCTTCCTCGCCGTCGCCAACGCCGGAATCCTCTCGGCCAGCCGCTACCCGCTCGCGATGAGCCGCGACCATCTCCTGCCGGCGCCGTTCCGCAAGCTGACCTCGCGCGGCATCCCGACCGTCGGGTTGCTCTCCACCCTCGCGGTGACCCTGATCTTCATCTTCGCCTTCGACGTCGAGAAGATCGCGAAGCTCGCGAGCGCCTTCCAGCTCCTGCTGTTCGCGTTCCTTTGCGTCGCCGTGATCGTGATGCGCGAGAGCGAGATCGACTCCTACGATCCGAGCTTCCGCTCGCCGTTCTACCCGTGGATGCAGATCATGGGCGTCCTCATCTCGCTGCTGCTCATCCTCCAGATGGGCCAGCTCACGATGCTGTTCTCGCTCGGGCTCGTCGTCCTCGGGACGGCGTGGTACTTCTACTACGCCCGCCATCGGGTGGTCCGCCACGGGGCGATCTACCACGTCTTCGAGCGTCTCGGCCGTCGGCGCTACGAGGGGCTCGACCTCGAGCTCCGCTCGATCCTCCAGGAGAAGGGGCTGCGCGAGAAGGACCCGTACGACGAGGTCATTGTCCGGGCCGACGTGATCGATCTCGGCGACGAAGCGGTGACCTTCGACGAGCTCACCCGCCGGGTATCCGAGCTGCTGGCCGAGCGCATCCCGGGGACGACCGCCGACGAGCTCGTCGCCGAGTTCGTCCAGCGCAACGTCGACCTCGCCCGCACCGTCCTCGAGGGCGCCGAGGTCCCCCATCTCCGGCTCCGCTCGGTCGACAAGCCCGAGCTGGTCATCGTCCGGTCGCTCAACGGCGTGAAGGTGCGCGAGGTGCCATCCGGCGACGACTCCCCGGGCCGCCCCGAGCTCGCCTACGCCCTCCTCTACCTCGTCAGCCCGAAGGTGGACCCCGCCCAGCACCTCCGGATCCTCGCCCAGATCGCGACCCACCTCGACGACGACGAGTTCAGCACCCAGTGGGACAACGCGGCCGACGACCACGAGCTCAAGGAGATCCTGCTGCGCGACGAGCGGTTCCTTCACCTCGAGCTCCTGGACAGCGGCAAGACCAGCGAGCTGATCGGACACCGCGTCCGTGAGGTCCCCCTCCACGGCGGCTGCCTCGTCGCGCTGATCCGGCGAGACGGCGAGTCGATCGTTCCCGACGGAAACGCCGAGCTCGAGCTCGGAGACGTCCTGACGGTGATCGGGCAGCCTCGCTCGATCCGCCATCTCTACCACGAGTACGTCTCGACCGGCGGCGGCGAGATGGCCTCGGGTCGCCTCCGTCGCGAGGCGGCCGTGGCGGCATCCGGCGTCCACCGGCGCCGGACGAGCGCCCGGAGGCCATCCGCCGACTCCGACGCCTCCGGCGACCCCGATGCGGCGGCCAAGCCCGACGCGGACGCCGCCGAGCCCAGCCCGGACGGATCGCCGGGGAGCGCGCCGAAGCCGAGCTGACTATCATCGGGGCGGAGCTCATCCGGAGGCGGGCCGCCGTGACGCCCAGACAGTCGAGAGTCAGCGCGCGGATCGCGTCGGTCGTCGCCGTCGTCGCGACCGGCGTGCTCGGAGCCCCCGCGACGGCGCGGGCCGACAGCTACGTCACCCTTCGAAACGACACCCGCGATCGCGTCACGGTCCGCTGGACGGCCACCCCGACCGGGCTCGATGCCTCGCGCTGGGGTCGCCCAGGCGAGGCGACGTCGATCGCGCCCGGCGCGACGGCCCGGATCGCCTGGTTCAACCGGCACGTCGGCATCACTCCGGGCGCCACGTTCGTCTTCGGGCAGCGGATCGAGGTGGAGGGCGCCGCCGAGGGCTTCCCGCTCCGGCAGCGCCTCGAGGGGTCGATCATCGGGAGCGACCTCGCGCAGTCCCTCGGCGATCACGACGCCTGGTTCGACGACGGCCACGCCCACCTCGCCCGCTGGGAGGCGGGCGGCCGGGCGTTCGTCGTCGCGGGGCAGGTCGCCGAGCGCGACTCCGTCTTCGAGGTCGGCGACGACATCGTCTACTCGATCGAGGAGCAGACGCTCGCGAGCGACGACCCGCGCGACCCCGACGAGCTGCACGTCCTCACCTACAACATCTGGAACGTGCCGCTCCTGAGCGAGCAGGCCGAGGCGCGCGCCGCCGCGCTGCCCGCCTACCTCGCCCCCTACGACGTCGTCGTCCTCTCGGAGGCCTTCGACGAGGCCATCCTCGAGCGGCTCTGGGATCGGTTGCGGAGGATGGGGTTCACCCACCGGACACAGGTCACCTACCGGCCGCCGGCGCCGGTGAGCTCGGGCGTGGTGATCCTGAGCCGGTGGCCCCTCGAGGACGCCGAGGCGGAGCACTTCGACCCGGTCTTCCCCGACCCCGAGTACCTCTCGAGCAAGGGCTTCGTCTACGCGAAGCTCCGCAAGGGCGAAGGCGCGGCGAGCCGCGTGTACCACGTCGTCGGAACGCACACCCAGAGCGACACCCTCGGCGAACGCTCCGCGGTGCGGGCGCGGCAGTTCGAGCGGATCCGCGCGTTCATCGATGCGCGCGCCATCCCGCCGGCGGAGCCGGTGATCGTGGCCGGCGACCTCAACGTCGACCGCCACGGCCTCGACTACGGCGTCCTCGAGCTCACCCTCGGGGCGCGCTGGCCCGAGCGCGACGCCGACGGTGAGGAGGCGGGCGTGCACGGTCACCCGTTCACCTTCGACACCGAGGACAACCCGCACGCGAAGGCGGCGGTCGACATGGCGAAGGACACGATCATCCCGATCGTGTTGCCGAAGCTCGGAACCGAGCAGGTCTTCCTCGACTACGTCCTCTGCGACGACGTCGCCGATCGCATCCAGCCGAGCGCGGCCCGGGTCGAGACCCGGAAGTGCTGGCCCGGCGCGACGCCCCTGTCGGACCACTACGCCGTCTACGCGAAGCTCCGGTTCGACCGGTGACCGGGCCTCCCCCGCCCCGGCCGCCATCCCCGCCGCCGCCTCCGCCGCCCCGGGGAGCGGCGACCCAGTGGCACCCGCCCCCGCCGCGGCCGCCCGAGCGTCCGACGACGCGCCCGCCGCCTCGGCCCGCCGCGACGGCGACTCCGGCGCGAGCGCCGAACGTGTCGCCCGCCCCCGGCGGCTTCGCCACCCCGGCCGGCGCCGGATCGTCGTCGGGGCCTCGAAGCCCTTCGGCTCGCCTCATCGCGGGTCGCCTCCCTCCTCCCGAGACGGTCGGCCGCTACCGGATCGCCGAGGAGCTCGGCCGAGGTGGCATGGGCGTCGTCTACCGGGCGTGGGACCCGTCGCTCGAGCGCTGGGTCGCCATGAAGCTGCTCGAGGCCGGGCACGCCGGGTCGCCTTCGGGCGACCCCGACGAGGCGCTGCGACGGTTCGAGCGCGAGGCCCGCGCCGCGGCCAAGCTGCGCCACTCCGGGATCGTGGCGGTCCACGAGGTCGGCGCCGACGAGCGCGGCCGGCCGTTCATCGTGATGGACCTCGTCGACGGGACGAGCTTCGAGGAGCGACTCCGCGAGGGGCGGCCGACCCTGCGGCGGATCGCCGAGGTCGTCCGCGAGGTGGCGATCGCGCTCGATCACGCCCACGGCCAGGGCGTCGTCCACCGCGACGTCAAGCCCGAGAACATCCTGATCGACCGCGCCGGCGGCGTGCACCTCACCGACTTCGGCCTCGCCCGCGACGTCGAGCCCGGCGATGACCGCCTCACCAGGAGCGGGCAGATCCTCGGCACGCCCGCCTACCTCGCCCCCGAGCAGGCCGGCTCTAGCGACCGCGGCGTCGGCGCGTGGACCGACGTCTACGGCCTCGGCGGCGTCCTCTACCGGGCGCTCGTCGGCCGACCGCCGTTCGAGGCGCCCGAGCTCGTCGGACTCCTCCGGATGGTCCTCTTCGACGAGCCAGCGCCGCCGCGCGCGGCGGATCCGGCGATCCACCCCGACCTCGAGACGATCACCCTCCGCTGCCTCGAGAAGGAGCCCGGCCGCCGCTACGGCTCGGCCGCCGCGCTCGCCGACGACCTCCGCCGGTTCGTCGACGGCGAGCTCATCCAGGCGCGACGTGCCGGGCGGGTCGAGCGCGCCCGCCGCTGGGCGAGCCGGAACCGCGTGGCGGCGACGGCCGTCGCCGCCCTCGTCCTCGTCGTCGCGGCGTCGGTGGCCGTCGGGGCCGGCCTCCTCGTCGAGATGCGACGGCGGGTGGAGTCCGACCGCCAGGCCGTCATCGACGCGGCCCGCGAGCGAGCCGGCGTCGCCGTCCGCGGCTTCGAGCTCGCGCGCCGCTCCGACGATGCCGAGACCGACGCCATCCTCGGCCTCGGCCTGGCCGCCGCCCAGGCCGCCGCGACGTGGAGCGCGCTCGCGACGGACGACCCCGCGGCCGGCGAGGCCGCCTTCGACGCGATGCTGGCGTACGGCGAGGCGGCCCTCGCCGCCGAGCAGTGGGGCGTCGCGGCGGCGGCGTTCGAGCAGGCGCGCCTGCTCGGGACCGACCCGGCGCGGTCCGACGACGCGGTCGCCCGGGTCGGCCTCGAGCGGGCGCGCGCCGAGGCGGCGCGGGCGGCCGCGGTGGACGCCGTCCTGGGCGAGGCCCGGAGCGGCGCCCTCGGCGAGCGCTCCGACGGTCACGAGGACGCCGTCTTCGCCCTCGTCCGGCACCCGGACACGGCCACCGTGGCCCAGCTCGCGGCGGCGCTCGACCAGGTGACCGATCGGCTCCGCGACGCGACGGCGGCGTTCTGGCGCTCGGCGGCCGAGCCCGACGAGGACGAGCGGCGCCTCGGCGAGGGGCCGATCGCCGGCCTCGACGAGGCGGTCGCGAGGATCCTGGTCGCACCGCCCGGCGAGGCCTGGTCGGACGAGGACACGCGCAAGCTCACCGAGGCCGATCGACGGCTGACCGCCCGGGCGGCCCGCGGGCGATCGAACGAGCGCTTCATGGCGATCGACAGCCGTCGCCTCCGCGGCGATGTCCAGGCGCGCGTCGTCGAGGCGCCGGAGCTCGCCCTCGCCCGCCTGTGCTGCGACGCTCTCGGTCGGATCGGGATCGCGGAGGTCGCCGTCCCCGCGCTCGGTCGCTACCTGTTCGCCGAGTGGGACCAGCTCCGGGCGGTGCCGGCCGCCGTCGCCCTCGCGCGCCTCGGCGACGACGAGGCCACCCGGCTCGTCCTGGCCGTGCGCTCGCGGTTCGGGTCGACCGGCCCGCTGTGGCAGCGGATCGCCCCGCGGCTGGCCCGGCTCGACATCGCCCTCCCCGAGGCGACGACGACCGACCTCCTCCACCGGGCGAACGCCCACCTCGCCAGGGGCGACCACGCGGCGGCCCTGGCCGAGGTCGAGCGAGCCCTCGAGCTCGACCCCGACGACGCGATCGCGTGGACGAGCCGCGGCGTCATCCTCGGCGATCGGGGCGACCTCGCCGACGCGATCGTCGCGTTCGGCCGGGCGATCGAGCTCGACCCGGAGTCGGTCCAGACGCTCCGGAACCGGGCGACGGCCTACCGCGACCACGGCAACGCCCTCGCCGCGGCCAATGACATCGACCGGGCGATCGAGCTCGACCCGAACGACGCGCGCGTCTGGGTCATCCGATCGCTCATCCTCAAGGACCTCGAGAAGCTCGAGCTCGCCCGGGAGAGCCTCGACCGCGCGATCGCCCTCGACCCGTTCCACGCCGACGCGTGGCGCCGACGCGGCGTCGTCCGGGAGAGCCTCGGCGATCTCGAGGGGGCGCTCGCCGACCTCTCCCGCGCGATCACCCTCGCCCCCGAGCACCTCGCCGCGACGCGCGACCGGATTCGCGTCCGGACCGCCGCGGGCGATCACGACGGCGCCCGGAAGGACGCCGATCGGCTCATCGACGCCAGACCCAACGACGGGCAGAACTGGCGGATCCGAGCCTCGCTGCGCGACACGCTCGGCGACCTCGAGGGGGCCGCCGCCGACTACGAGCGCGCGACCGTCCTCGCCCCGGGGGACACGGCCGCGTGGCGAAGCCGCGCCACCATCGCCCACGAGCTCGGTCGGCTCCCCGAAGCGCTCGAGCACATCGACCGCGCCGTCGAACTCGCCCCCCGCTCCGCGGCGTCCTGGCGAACGCGCGGCGTGATCTCGTTCCACCTCGGCACGATGCCCGAGGCGATCCAGAGCTTCGACCGCGCCCTCGCGATCGCCCCCGACGACGCGACGGCCCTCGGCGGCCGCGGCGCCGCCCTCTGGAAGTCGGGGGAGCCTCGCCGCGCCCTCGCCGACCTCGACCGGGCGATCGAGCTCGTCCCCGGCAGCGCCAACCTCCACCTCAACCGCGCCAATCCGCGGATGGAGCTCGGCGACCTCGAGGGCGCGAAGGCCGACCTCGATCGGGCGATCGCGCTCGACGCCGACGCGGCCCTCGCCTGGAGTCAGCGCGGCCTGCTCCGCGATCGGATGGGCGACCTCGACGGGGCCATCGCCGACCAGCGCCGAGCCATCGAACTGGCCCCGAGCAGCGCCGCGTTCCAAAACAACCTCGCCTGGGCGCTCTACCAGGCGGGCCGCCTCGACGAGGCGATCGTGCCGGCAGAGAGGGCGCTGGCGCTCGACCCGAACCTGTTCGAGCTCTGGGACACCTTCGGCGAGATCCAGGCCGCCCGCGGGGAGTCCGCCGCGGCCATCGAGGCCTACGAACGCTGCCTCGCGATCGACCCGAAGCACCCCGGGGCGGGCGCCGTTCGAGAGCGCCTCGCGAAGGTCCGCTCCGACTGAATCGGCGAATCGGGGAGATGCATTGGCGGCTCCCGGCCGTGTTCATTCACGGGGATGGGCGCCGGAACAGGGTCAGGAGCCGACGCACCATGAGAACGACCACGACGCTCTTCGCAGCCGCGGGGGTGATGGCGGCGGCCATCACCAGCGCCGCTCCCGCCCTGGCCGACGAGGTTCGACCGAGTCGGGGCGGGCGGATCCAGTGGGAGGACGACCTCGACGCCGCCAGGAAGAAGGCGGCGGCGACGGGTCGCCCGATCGCTGTCTATTTCACCGACGACGACTGACGCCCCGACTGGGTTCTGGACGCGGTCGCGTTCAGCGACGAGAGGGTCGTCCGGCTCTCGGGTCGGTTCGAGCGGGTGATGATCGATTGCACCGGCATCCTGCGCGCCTGCGGGAAGCCGAAGGCGGCCGAGCTCCAGGCGAAGCTCGCCCTCATGAAGCAGCTAGGAGCGCGCGGCTTTCCGACGGTGGTCTTCCTCGGCCCCGACGGCTCGATCATCCAGCGAACGTCCGGCGCGGCCCCGGCCGAGAGCTGGCTCCAGGCCATGCGGCCGATCGCGAAGCGCTTCTCCGAGGACGCACGCGCCGCGCGAGGCCTCGCGAAGCTCGACGACGAGCAGCGCGACCGCTGGATCGAGGAGCGCATCGCGGCCCTCGGTGACGACGACTGGGCTCGTCGGGAGCGAGCGACGTCCGAGCTCTCGGCGCTCCGGCGGAGCGGCGAACCCGCCCTGGCCGGGCTCCGCAAGGCGCTCGAGCGGGAGCTCGAAGCCGTCCGGGACTCCGATGACGCCGAGGTCCGCGCCCGACTCCGCGTCCTCGACGAGGAGCTCCGGGTGGGAGCCGTCGTCGTCACCGTCGAGGGCGAGCAGGCCCGCGCCGACGGCGTGGCCATCCTGCTCGGGCCGACCCTGGAGAGCGACGAGGGAGAAGGCGACGCGGGGACGTTCAAGGTCTTCGGATCGACCGCCCTCCGGGCCTTCGTCCGCGACCGCGACGACCGGATCATCGAGGCGACCCGCGGCGACGACGGCTGGTGGCGGGTCCGCGGAGCGCGCCTCGACCTCCCCTTCGAGATCTGGATCGTGCCCGGCGGCGAGTGATCAGGCCCCCGGCCTCGCTCCCCTCCGCGCCCGGAGGGGAGCGGCGAACGGCAGGAGAGATCGCTCGTGGGGATTCGAGGGAGGCGCGACGCGACCGAGCTAGTTCCCGTCCGGAAATGGCCGGTTTCCGAGCGAACTCGCGAGCTCCCCATCCGCAAGTCGCGATGGGCCAGCCCAGAGACGCGCTCGCTCCGGCGTGATCGCGTCGCGCCTCCCATCGAGTCCCCTTCTGCGATCGTCCC
>JAJDCQ010000206.1 GCA_029260755.1 Planctomycetota bacterium
CACCCCACACCCCCCCAAATCAACTACGGTAACATAATGAACCCCCCCTGGGAACAGGACCAGAATTTTTAGAATTAACTGGTTTAATTCCAAAAATTATTGCACCTCACCCCTGGGGGGATAAGCGACTGTGGTGGCGTCGTTTGTGATGGGGGACCGTTCGGGCCGTTCAGGGAGTCTTGGGGCCCCAGATGCGGAGGGTTCCGTCGGCGCTGGCGGTGATGAGGAGCCCCTCGGCGGTCACGGCGAGGTCGGTCACCTCGGCCTGGTGCCCGGTGAGGGTCGCGAGGAGCTTCCCCTCGGGGACGGTGTGGATGCGGACGGTGCGGTCGTAGCTCGCGGTGGCGAGCCAGGCGCCGTCGGGTGAGAACGCGACGCGGGCGACGTCGCGGCGGTGCCCGACGAGGGCTCGGATCGGTCTTCCCGATGCATCCCAGAGGCGCGCGGTCGCGTCGGCGGATCCGGATGCGAGGGTCTTGCCGTCGGGGCTCCAGGCGAGCGCGCGGACGCCGGCTCCGTGGCCGGTCAGCATCCCGCGCTCGACCCCGTCGGGGCTCCAGAGCCGGACGGTGCGGTCCCGGCTGGCGGTCGCGATCAGCTCCCCACCCGGGCTGACGGCGACGGCGGTGACGAGGTCGTCGTGCTCGAGCCGCGCGCGGCGTTTCGGCCCCGGCGCGTCCCAGATCCACGCGCCGCCGTCGTGGCCAGCGGTCACGAGGAAGCTCGCGTCGGGCGCCCAGGCGAGGTCGAGGACGCGCGCGTCGTGACCGCGGGCAGACCGCGCCTTCGGGCTCGCGCCGCTCTCGAACGACATCACGTGGAGCCGACCGTCGTCGGTCGCCGCGGCGAGGTGCGGACCGACCGGCGCGAAGGCGACGTCCCACGCCGGCCCGCCCTGGAGCGTGATCGGCCGGAGCGAGCGCCCCTCCGACGTGCTCCAGACGCGCAGGGTCCGGTCGGCGCCGCTCGTCGCGAGCAGCCCTCCGTTGCGCGAGAGGGCGACCTTCCAGATGCGGCCGCGATGCCCGCGGAGCACGCCGAGCGGGCGCCCGTCGGGGACGCTCCACAGCCGCGCGGTCCCGTCGTGGCCGCCCGAGGCGACGAAGTCGCCGGACTGCGCGAGCGCGAGGCTCTGCACCGCCCCCTCGTGACCGCGGAGCTCGGCGAGCTGCACGGTCGGAGGCGCGGGCGCCTTCGCGGTGACTCCGGCGGTCGCCGGGGCGGTCGCGCCGAGCGCGCGCTCGACGAGCATCGTGAGCGAGCCGAGACTCGCCCCGAGCCGACGCGCGGCGACGAGCTTCTCGCGGATGACGTCGGGCCGCCCGCCCGCGAACACGGCCAGGGCGAGCCGATGCCGGGCGGCGCGGGCCGCGTCCGGGTCGGGATCGACGTCGTAGAGCCGCTCGAGGAGGCGGAGCGACGCGCCGGCGATGAGCTGGTCGCGCGTCGCGATCAGCTCGCCGCCCCGGCTTCCCCGCACCCGGAAGACGACCTCGTCCCCCTCGACCCGCTCGAAGCTGCCCGAGAGCCCCGCCTGCCGGAAGGTGAGCTTCGCCTCGTCGCCCCGGTCGATGTTGACGCGCGCCCGGGCGAGGGCGGCGCCGAGGTGCTCGAGCGCGGCGGTCCACCCCTCGACCTCGCGTCCGAGCGGATCGTCGGCGCGACGCCTCGGGGCACCGGCGAGCGCGACGCGCGCCGCCGCGAGGTCGCGCGCCTCGACCGCCTCCTCGAGCTTCGCGGCGAGGCGCTCGGCGCGGCGGGTCTGCCCGGCGGTGTAGCGCTCCATCAGCGCGTCGAGATGCGCCCGTCCTTTCGTGGTGACCTCGTCGACCCCGAGCTCGGCCACGACCGCCAGTCCGTCGCGCGCGGCGTCGACCTGGTCGGGCCCGAGGCTCGAGGAGAGCGAGCCGCGCCATCGGGCGAGCGCCTCGCGCGCGGCGGTGAGCGACGGATCTTCCGGGATGGGCGGCGGGATCGGCGGTCGCGACGTCGATTCCGTGTCGGGGTCGGGGTCGGGGTCGGGCGCCGGGTCGGGCGCCGGGTCGGGCGCGGGCGTGGGATCGGGATAGGGATAGGGATCCGGCACGGGCACGGGCACGGATTCGGGCTCGACGCCGACGACGGGGCCGGCGACTCTCGCGGTACGCCCGGGGACAGGCTCGGCGCCGCGATCGCGCCACCACGCGGTGATGATCAGGAACACGGCGATCGCGTTGATCGTGAAGACCGCCGCGCGGAGCCCCCAGCGAGGCGTCGAGGGCCGGCGCGCCGGCCTCCGCTTCGACGCGAGCAGGACGATCAGCTCGTGCAGCCGCTCGGGCCGCCGCACCGGGTCGGCCTCGAGCATCCGCATGATGAGCTCCGCCTCGTCCGCGCCGAGGTCGCTCCGGAGCTCGCCGACGTGCGTCGGGCGCGGCGCGTCGATCGAGACGGGCCCGCCCGCCCCGAGCCCGGCGTGCGGCGCCACGCCGGTCAAGAGCTCGTAGTGGAGCGCGCCGAGGGCGAACACGTCTGCGCGGACGTCGAGCTTCGCGACGCGGAGCCGCGCCGATGCGCTGCTCCCCTCGCGACCGCTCGCCTCGGCGGCGGCGACGGCCGTCGGCGGGACGGACCGGGTCGGCGCGATCGGCGGGTCGACGTGGCGAACCGGGTCGAAGCCGCGGAGGCGGGCGTGGCCCCCGGGATCGACGATCACGCTCTCGACGGCGACGTCTCCGTGGACGAGCCCCTGGCCGTGAAAGTAGTCGAGGGCGGAGGCGAGCTGCTCGACGATCGCGCGCGCCTCGTCGAGGCCGAACGGCCGCCCCGACCGGAGACGCTCGCGCAGCGGGATCCCGACGGCCAGGTCGCGGATGACGACCGGCGTCGGACGCGCTTCCGGCTCGAGGGTGGCGATCAGGCCGCCGCGCAACGGGATCAGCCCCGGGTGACGGATCGAGCGGGCGGCCTGGGCGCCGCGGACGAAGCGCGCGGCCGCCGTCTCGTCGATGCCGGCGTAGGCGTCGAGGATCTCGACGACCACCCGCGACCCCGTCTGGAGGTCCTCGGCCTCGTGGACCTCGCCAATCGCCCCGCGCCCGATCGGACGGGTGAGGCGGTAGCCCCCCAGCACCAGCCCCGAGCGAAGCGCGTCGGCGGTCACGTCCCGTTCTCCTCGATCAGCCACGAGCACGATCATGGGAAACTTCGGCCGCCGCGAACAGCGGCCCGGAGACCCTGCGGGCGCCGACCTACGGGAGGAGATCCGCCACGCCGACCGACTCGGGCCCGAGCCGCTCCCGCCCCAGCCGCTCGACGACGTCGCGAACGCGCGCGTTCACCGGCGTCACGACGCCGTGCTCGGCGCCGAGCGCGACGAACCGATCGTGGAAGACGATCGACTCGAGCGCGCCGCGCTCGGTCTGCAGGGCCGACCAGGCGGAGTTGTAGATCGGGAGCGCGCGCCGCGGCGCCGGCGACGCGACCGCCTCGCGGTGCCGCGTGATCATCGCGTCGAGCGACGGGTCGCGCCCGTCGCACGAGGCCGCGTCGATCCCCGCCGCCGCGAGGACCGCACGCGCCTCCTCGAGGATCGCGACCTTGAGCTCGGCGAAGCCGGCCTGCGCGTGCTCGTCCGGGCGGACGATCGCGTTCGGCGCGCTCAGCAGGTTGAGGGCCGTCTTGAGCCAGCGGTCGGCGGCGATCCTCTCGCTCCGTCCGACGTCGAAGCCGGCGCGGCGGAGATCGTCGGCGAGGACGTCGGCGAGGCCGCGCGCGCCCGCCGGATCGCGGACGCCGGCGGGCAGCCCGAGGATGACTCGGCCGCCCCCGGCGAAGACGACGCTCCGATCGTCGCGCCGCGTGCACGTCTGACGCCACACCGCCCCGACGACCCGATCGAAGCGCCGGACGAGGAGCGCGTCGCCGTCGACCCCGTTCTGCACCGCGACGACGCACGAGGACGGCGCCGCGGCCGCGAGGGCGGCGGCGACCCCGTCGGTGTCGACCGATCGAACGCAGAGACAGACGACGCCCGCCTCGGCGGCGGCGTCGCCGAGCGCCTCTCCGAGCGAGGCGCCGGCCTCGACCGGCACCGTCCACGAGATCCCAGCGGAGACATCCTCCACGGCGATGCCCTCGGCCGCGAGACGCGCGGCGGCCTCCGCGCGTCGGACGACGACCCGGACCGGGCGCCCGGTGCGGGCGACCCGGGCGGCGAGGGCGAGGCCGACCGCGCCGGCCCCGACGACGGTCACGGTCGGGATCACGGCGTCCCCGTCGGCGCGCGAAGACGGTCGGCCAGGGCGGCGAAGCCGCGCTCGTGGCCGAAGATCAGCGAGGTCTCGACGTGGCGGACCGCCCGGTGAGTCGTCAGCGCGTCGAAGGCGAGGTCGCGGAGGTGCTCGGAGTCGCGCACCCCGACGTGGACGAGGAAGTCGACGGCGCCCGCGACGTGAAAGACGGCGAGCACCTCCGGCAGCTGCAGCAGCTCGGCGCGGAGCGCCTCGACGACCGCGCGGTCGTGACTGTCGAGGCGCACCGCGATCATCGCCTGGAGCCGGATCCCGAGCGCCGCCGGATCACAGTCGGCGTGGAAGCCGCGGAGGACCCCGTCGGCGACGAGCCGACGGACGCGCGTGAGGCAGCTCGACGGGGCGAGCCCGACCCGCGCGGCGAGCTCCTTGTTGGAGATCCGCGCATCGTTCCGCAGCTCGCCGAGGATGGCGAAGTCGATTCGGTCGAGGTCGCTCAAGGCCGCCTCATGCAGAATTCTATTCGATAGAAATACATTCTATACGAATATAGTATGATATCTATCAGATCTACCGCTATTTCTTCACCAGGAGCCCGCCGTGACCGACCAGCCCTTCGACCCCGCCCGCGCCCTCGCGTCGGCCCGCCACGACTTCGGCGAGCACGGAGGCGTCAATCCCTCGATCGAGCCGAGCACCACCTTCACCGTCGTCGACCCCGAGACGATGCCGGAGATCTTCGACGGTCGTCGACCCCCGAGCGCCGACGGCTCGGGATGCTGGCTCTACGGTCGCCACGCGAACCCGACGGTGTCCGCCCTCTCCCGCCACCTCGCCGCCCTCGAGGGGACCGAGGCGGCGCAGGCGACGGCGAGCGGCATGGCCGCGATCACGGCGACGATCCTCGCCCTCTGCGATCGAGGCGACCGCATCGTGGCGAGCCGGACGATCTACGGCGGCACCTTCGCCCTGCTCCGTCACTTCCTCCCCCGAAAGACCGGGATCGCGACGACGCTCGTCGACGCGACCGATCTCGACGCGGTCGCGTCCGTGCTCGACGCGACGCGCCCGAAGCTGCTCTACGTCGAGACGATCGCCAACCCGACCCTCGAGGTCGCCGACCTGCCCGCCCTCGCCGAGCTCGCCCACGCGCGCGGCGCCCGCCTCGTCGTCGACGGAACGTTCTCCCCCCTCCTCATCACGCCCGCGCGCCACGGGGCCGACGTCGTGGTCCACAGCCTGACGAAGTTCGTCGGCGGCGCCTCGGACCTGACCGCCGGCGCCATCTGCGGCGACGCCGCCTTCGTCGAGCGCCTGAGCGACCTGACCGAGGGCCCGCTCATGCTGCTCGGCCCGACCCTCGACCCGCGCGTCGCGTTCACGCTCGGCCAGCGCCTCCCGCATCTCGCCCTCCGGATGGCCGAGCACGGCCGACGCGCGGCGATCCTGGCCGGGCGCCTCGACGCGATCGGTGTCCGCGTCGTCTATCCGGGGCTCGCCGACCACCGAGGCCGGGAGACGCTCGCCCGGATCGCCAACCCGGGCTACGCCGCCGGCGGCATCCTCGCGATCGACACCGGCAGCCGGAAGCGCGCGTTCGCCCTCATGCGGACGCTCCAGAACGAGGAGCGCTTCGGCTTCATCGCGGTCAGCCTCGGCTACCACCACACCCTGATGTCCTGCTCGGCGAGCTCCACCTCGAGCGAGCTCGACGCCGCCGAGCGCGACCGGGCCGGGATCGGGCCCGGCCTCGTCCGGATCTCGGTCGGATACACCGGCGACCTCGAGGACCGGTGGGAGCAGCTCGAGCGGTCCGTGCGCGCGGTCGGCCTCGCCGGAGCGCGGGCGGCGTGATGCGTGCGACTCCCCCGAGACCCATCCGTCGGACCCCGCTGGCGGGCGCGGCGAGCATCGTCGCGATCGCCTTCACCCTCGTCCTGCCGCGGGCGCCGGCCGTCGACGCCGACGGCGCCGTCCGAGGCCGCGGAGCCACTCTCTACGACGGCGAGGTCGAGCTCGTCGTCGAGCGGACCGACGACGGCCGCTTCCGCCTCCGCGACCCCGAGCGCAGGATCGTCACCCTCGACGCGCGCAACGGGACCGACGCCGCGCAGTCGGTCGACATCACGAGCGCCACGCCGGCATTCGAGACCGAGCGGGCCGCCGCGGCCGTGAGCGTCCACTGGGCCGCCGTCCGCCTCCTCGACTACTGGCGCGAGCGGTTCGGACGTCGCGGCTGGGACGGTCGCGGGGGCGAGCTCCGCCAGCACGTCCACTGGGGCAAGAATCACTTCAACGCGACGTTCGACCGCGGGCAGGTCGTCTACGGCGACGGGGGCGCGCACGAGAGCACCGCGATCGTGAGCCTCGACTACGTCGGTCACGAGGTGAGCCACGGGATCACCCTCACCGCCGGCGTCGGCTACGAGGGGGAGATCGCCGCCCTGAACGAGTCGTACAGCGACATCCTCGCCAAGTGCTTCGAGCGCTGGGCGAAGCCCGACCGGTCGAGCTGGCTCGTCTTCCCCGAGATCTACCGGACGCCGGGGCGGGCGACCCGATCGATGAGCGACCCGAAGCGCTCGTGGCTCTCGGCGCAGCCCGACACCTACCGGGGCGAGCTCTGGCGCGATGACGGCGGGCCGCACGAGAACGGCGGCCCGCAGAACCGGTGGTTCCACCTGCTCGTCGAGGGCGGTCACGGCGCCAACGACCTCGGCGACCGGTTCCGGGTCGACGGGATCGGCTGGGCGCGGGCCGAGCAGCTCGTCTGGCGAGCGGTGACCGTCTACATGCGCGGCCGGACGAGCTACGCCGACGCGAGGCTCGCCGCCGATCAGGCCGCCGCCGATCTGTTCGGCGCGTCCGGCCGCGAGCGCCGGTCGGTCCTCGCCGCATGGGACGCGGTCGGAGTGACGGATGCGATCGTGCGGGAGACGCGCGCGAAGCGCCCCGAGCCGCGGAAGGTGGAGAACGCGACCGTCGTCGAGCGCGTGCGGGCGCTTCGCCGGCGCCGGCGCTACTAGCCCGACGATCTACGAGGCGACGCCCATCGACGAGCTGCCGATGAAGACCTCGTCGCTTCCCGGCGTCGGGGAGTCGCCGAACGCCTCCTCCGCCGCCTTCTCCAGGGCGTCGAGGGCGGCGGCGCGGCGCTCGGCCCGGTCGCGCAGGTCGGCGAGGAAGCGCACCTCGAGCGGCTCGCCGCTCGCGCGCGCCAGCTCGATCCGGCGCTCGAGCTCGATGGCGTCCTCGACGCCGGCCTCGACGGTCTCGCGGAGGAGGAACCGGTAGAGGAGGAGCGCCCCGTCGTTGAGGTCGTCCACCGCGGCGAGCTCCTCGCGCGAGGCGCCCTCGGGCGGAAACACGAGCGCGCGCGCGAGGCCCGACCACGCCCGGGCGCGGTCGCCCTCGCGGGCGGCGGCCGCCGCCCGCTCGATGCGGTCGCCCGCGTCCTCGAAGACGGTCTGCAGCTCGGCCGTCGTCCGGTCGGCGACGAGACGCGCCCGCCGCGCCCGGAGCGCCCGGATCAGGGTGCCGAGGCCGGTCGCCGCGATGACGGCGGCCGCGCCCGCGGCGACGAAAACACGCGGGTCCATCGT
This sequence comes from Planctomycetota bacterium, assembly GCA_029260755.1. GTDB lineage: Bacteria > Planctomycetota > J058 > J058 > JAJDCQ01 > JAJDCQ01. The sequence continues at coordinate 7,835 of JAJDCQ010000206.1, forward strand.
TCTGTCCCCCCGTGGTCCCACTCTCTCGCCGCGAATTCTAGCATCTCGGCTCCAGCTCAGCGCGGCTCGACCCGTCGGATCCCGAGCTTCTTCATCCGACTCTGGAGGGTCGAGGGCTTCAGGCCGAGGAGCTCGGCCGCGCCGCCCTCGCCGTAGATCCTGCCGTCGGTGACCCGGAGGACGCGCCGGATGTGGCGGCGGTCGACGTCCTCGAGGAGGAGCGATCCGGCGTCGTCCTCATCCGTCGCGGCGAACGGATCGCGCGGGGCGCGCGCGAGCGGGATCCGGCCCGGGCCATCGCGCTCGGGCAAGTCGATCACCTCGGGTCCGAGCTCGGCGCCGGGCGCGATGATCGTCGCCCGCTCGAGCACGTTCGCGAGCTCGCGGACGTTGCCGGGCCAGTCGTGGGCGGCGAGCTTGGCGAGGCCGGCGGCGGTCACCGTCCTGCCGAGCCGGCCGGTGCGATGGGCCAGGTCGCGCAGGAGCGTGGAGACGATGCCGGGCAGATCCTCGGTCCGGTCGCGGAGCGGCGGCAACGAGAGGGGGAAGACGCCGAGACGATAGTAGAGATCCTCGCGAAACCGACCGTCGCGGATCGCCGCGTCGAGGTCGACGTGGGTCGCGGCCAGGACGCGGACGTCGACGCTCACCGTCCGGTCGGAGCCGACCGGCTCGAAGCTCCCCTCCTGGAGCACGCGGAGCAGCTTCGCCTGGAGCTCGACCGGCAGCTCGCCGATCTCGTCGAGGAGGAGGCTCCCGCCGTCCGCCATCTGGAAGCGGCCGGGTCGGTCGCGGGTCGCTCCGGTGAACGCGCCGCGGACGTGGCCGAACAGCTCGCTCTCGAGGAGCGCCGGGGGAATCGCCGCGCAGTTGATCGGGACGAACGGACCGTCGCGCCGCCCGCTCGAGAGATGAATCGCGCGCGCCAGCCGCTCCTTCCCGGTGCCGGTCTCGCCGAGGATCAGGATCGGCGTGTCCGTCGGCGCCGCCTGGCTCGCCCGCTCGACCACCGCGCGCATCGACGCGGCCTTCGCCCCCGCGAGGATGTCGAGCGCATCCTCGGCGCCGCGGTCGCGCTCGAGGATCCGGACGCGCTCGCGCTCCGCCCGGGCGAGCCGCTGCAACGCCTCGCGCTGCTCGGACGCGCGGATGGCGATCCCGAGGAGCTGCGCGTAGACCTCGACGAGCTCGACCAGGTTGGGCGGATACCTCTGGCACTCGGATCGGTCGAGGGTGATCAGGCCGTACACCTCCCCGGCCGCGCAGACCGGAGCGACCATGCACGCGTGGCCGTGGGGCAGGTCGAGCACCCCGTCGAACGGGTCGCCGTCGCCGTGCGCGTGATCGTCCTCGGTGTAGGCCCGGGCGCGCCGCGTCTCGAGCGCCTCGCGAACGGTCGGGAAGTCGTCGAGCCGGAGCTCGTGGGCGCGGAGCTGTTCGCTCGCGAGACGTCCGCGGACACACCGTGAGACAAGGCGGTCATCGTCTCGGAGCTCGAAGAACACGGCGAGGTCGTAGTCGGCGAGCCGGGCGAGCCAGTCGAGGCCTCGCCGGATCAGGTCGGAGACCGCGTCCTCGTCGGCCGCGAGCCGGACGAGGTCGCGGAGGTCATGGGTCAGCTCGGTCATGGACTCAGCCTCCCTGGCTGCACCGAAATATCAAGGTCAGCCCCACCGATATTTCACTGATACCGAAATATCGCCCTGCCGTCTGGCCGTAAGTCCGGGCGCCGCAGCAGAGCGATCGCGATGGCACGCCGACTGCAGTCACATCCCGTGCCGTGTTCCAGCCGAGTCGGCTGGAACGACGGCGGCGACCTAGAGACCCGTCCGCCCATTCCAACTACCTTCCAAGGAGATCGAGACGAATGAACGCGCCCCAGATCGACATCGGCATCCCCGAGGCCGCGCGGCAGGCGACCGCCGAAGGCCTCTCGAAGCTCCTCGCCGACACCTACAGCCTCTACCTGCACACCCACAACTTTCACTGGAACGTGACCGGTCCGATGTTCCAGACGCTGCACGTCATGTTCGAGCAGCACTACAACGAGCTCGCCCTCGCCGTCGACGAGATCGCGGAGCGGATCCGGTCGCTCGGCCACCCGGCGCCCGGCACGTTCAGCGCCTTCAAGGAGCTGAGCTCGATCCCCGAGCCCGACGGCGTCCCCGCGGCGACCGACATGGTCCGGGCGCTCGTCGCCGCGCACGAGGCGGTCGCGCGCACCGCCCGAGGCATCGCGCCGATCGCCGGCGAGGCGAACGACGAGGTCACCGCCGACCTGCTCACCCAGCGCCTCGCCGTCCACGAGAAGACGGCGTGGATGCTCCGGAGCTTGCTCGAGGGCTGACCGAGACGAGGCGCCGGCGACGCGGGCTCAGTCGCGCCGGATGGCGACGACGCAGCCCGCCTCGTCGGCGTGGCCGCTCGCGAGCATCTGCGCCTGCGTGACGAGGGCGTGGCTGACCGCGACCGGTCCCTCGTCGATCTTGCCGCTGATCATGCTGACGATCGCGGCGCCGCCACCGAGGACCGACAGCGTCCCCTCGGTCAGGAGCACGACGCTGTCGCCCCGCTCGAGGACGAGCTCGCTCGAGGTCTCGAGGCGCTCGCCCGGCGCGACGATCGACGGCGCGGCAGCAGCGATCGCGACGAGCCGGGTGCGGCCCGCGGTCGCGGCGTGATGGAGGACGATCGGGCTGCTCGCCGCCGCGAGGGAGAGGATCGCGCGGACCGGCTCCCATCGAGCGACGATCGCGCTCCCGTCCGGCTGAAGACCCGCCTCGGCGAGGGCGCGCGTCATCTCGCCGATGATCCGCCCCGGCCCCGATCCGTAGCGGGCGAGGCTGGTCGCGATCGTGTGCGCCTTCACCGCGCCGACCGACGCCGCCACGGGCTTCGCGCGCACCTCGCCGGCGACGATCGCGACCGGGCCAGGCCCGGCGGCGCCGCCGACCGGAGAGAGCGCGTTCACCTCGGCGAACAGGCCGCCGGCCGAGGCGTCGCCGACCAGCGCGGTCGCGATCGTCAGCCCCGAGGCGGAGATCGGCTCGCGGGCCACCGCGGCGACGGCCGCGCGACGGAGCACGGCCGCGGCCCCTTCGCGAAGCGGCGAGCTGCTCCTCGAGACGCGACGGTCCGCCGCATCGAGGGCGCCGACGACGGTCGCGGCCGCGGCGCTGACGAGCACCTGATCCGACTCGCTGAAGGCGCCGCGTCCGACGTGGTCGAGACCGATGACGCCCGCGACCCGATCGCCCCGGACGACGGGGACGCTCAGGATGCTCTTCATTCCCTTGAAGCGGAGGCTCTTGCTCGTCCGGAGCCGCGCGTCGAGCTCGGTGTCCTCGCTCAGGACGGCGCGGCGCGTCTCGAACACCTGCTGCATCACGACCCGGCTGACGCGCGTGCCCGACTCGCCGTCGCCGAGGCGCGCCACCCGCCGGAACGCGTCCTGGTCGCCGATCCGCCACATGACGGCGCCCTGGCTGCCGGGGATCGCATCGCCGAGCAGCCGGAGCACCTCGCGCAGCAGCGCCGTCGGGTCGTCGAGCTCGAGCGCCGCGACGCTGATCTTCTGGAGACACTCGAGGCGCTTCCCGAGCTTGTCGGCGTCCTTGAGGTCGCCGATGAACTTCTTGTAGTCGGCGAGGTCAGACGGCCCGGCCGTGTCGACGATCCGGGCGGTGTCCCGCTCCTCGTCGATCGCGGCGTAGGGACCCGAGCCGGTGACGTCCTCACCGATCCGCCCGGCGACCGCGAGCCGCAGGAGCGCACGGTTGACGTCGATGACGTCGCCGTTGCGGAGCGTGAAGCTCTCGCCGTCGCCGAAGGTGCGCTCTCCGTTGAGCGTGATCGGCTCGGCGGGGTTGAGCTGACGGACCTGGGCGAAGTCGTTCCGGCGGAGAACCTCGACCTGGGCGTCCGCGCGCTTCTGGGTCTCGACGGCGACGACCGGTGGCTGATCTGCACGGCCGGTGACGGTGACGTGGTAGAGCTGGCGCTCCGCGAGGTCGATCGCCCGACCCCGATCGGCCCCCGAGAGCACGACGAGCTGTGCGCGCATGACGCTCCCTCCTCGTGAAGACGGGTCAGCCTAGCAGATGAGCGAGTCCCGAAGGAAGGGAGCCGAGCCCGAACGAAGGCGCTCCCCCCGCTCAGCGGTGCGTCCGCCCCTCGGCGATCATCGCGACCGCCCTGGCGATCCGGCGCGCGCGCGTCTCGTCGCGCTTCGCCTCATCGATCCACTCGACGTACTCGCGCTGGTGGCTGTAGGAGAGCGCCTCGAACGCCGAGCGCGCCGTCCCGTGATCGTCGAGCGCGTCGCGGAGATCGGCCGGCGCCGAGACGGTGCGCGGCGCGTCGTCGCGCGCCAGGACGAAGCGGGCGCGATCGCCCACGCCCAGGCCGGTCGCGGCCTGCATCTTCTTGTTGAACGGGAAGAGATGACCGACGCCCATCGGCGACGCCGTCGTCCGGATCTCGTGGCCGTCCACCGTCCCGACGACCGGGATCCGGCCGCGGTCGCCGCCGAGGTGCTCGTGGACCTTCGGCGGCAGGACGATCGCGATCCAGGTCCCCTTCGGGCCGGAGCCCTCGAGGGTGAGGGTGAACTCGACCGGGCCCGACGCCTTCGCCGCGGCGGCGCGTCGCTGCGATCCGCCCCTGGCCCGCTTCTTCGCGGCGGCCTTCTTCTTCTTCGCCCCGGCCTTCTTCTTCGCGGCGACGCGCCGCCTCTTCGCGCCGGCCTTCTTCTTCGCGGCCCCGGACTTCTTCTTTGCCGCGGGTCTCTTGCCGGCGGCCGCCTTCTTCGTCGCCATCAGTCCCCGCCGTCGGCCGGCAGCCCGATCACCTGGACCGTCCGGCTCCCGCCGTCGTTTCGGATGTGGGTGAAGAGACCGAAGCGGTCGGGCATGCCCGACGCCTCCCGCAGCTCGAGGAACGCGACGTCGTCGAGCTCGAGCTGCGCGACGCCGCTTCGCGGCGGCTCGAGTCGGAAGAAGAACAGAACCTGGTTCGGGAACGCGTCCGGATCGGCGTCGTCGAAGACGCCGCTCGGCACCGCGACCTCGAAGTCCTGCCATCCGCCGTTCGGCGTCACGTCGAGGTCGATCGTCCGCTCGTCGACCACGACGCTCTCGGGGTCGACGGTCGGGTCGGTGTCGTCGAACGCGAAGAAGGTGAACCGCACCGATGTGTCCGCGACGCCGCGCAGGCGCGCCTTCCCGACGAGGCGGTACTCCGGCTCGGGATCGAGCGGGCCGCGCACCTTGCCGCCGAGATCCTCGAACAGCCGGTGCCGCGGCAACGCCACGCGGGCGACCGGTCGCGCCGCGACGGCGTCCGCGTTCGTCGAGAAGCGGGTGAGCTGGAGGAACCGCTCGCCCTCGGGCGCGTCGCCGACCACGATCCGCTTCCGGTTGCCGGCGAGGTCCCAGTGGGTGCCGCCGCGCACCTGGCCGTCGGCGAGCTCGTCCTCGAAGCGTCCCCAGCCGAAGAGGTCGCGGCCGACCAGGATCGAGCCCTCGTTCGTCCCGCCGAGCCCGAGCTGGCCGTGGACGAGCCCGTCGAACCCGATCGCCACCGTCGTGTCGCCCGGGACCTGGACGCTGACCGCCTCGTCATTGGGGCGGGTCGGGGTGATCCGCGCGGTGCTCCCCTCGAGGACGACGTGCGCCTCCTCGGTGTCCGGGTCGAGGACGATCTCGAAGGGGGTCACCTCGCCGTTGCTGTCGCGGTCGGTGTGGGCGCCGAGGACGCTCCGCTCCCACATCCGGAAGAGGTTCACCCGCGCCGCGTCGCCCGCCGACACCGACGGAACGAACGCGTCGAGCTCCACCGGGACGAGGCGCGCGTCGATCAGGACGTCGTCCTCCCAGACCATCCGGAGGAACGCGCTCCGGAACGTCACCAGGAAGAGCTGCTCGAAGACGAAGTTCGCGAGGCTGTAGACGATCAGCTTGCCCTTGTAGAACTCCATCCCCTGGAGGATGTGCGGGTGGTGGCCGACGACGACGTCGGCGCCGGCATCGATCGCCTCGCGGGCGAGCTTCCGGAGGTTCTTGCTGCTCGCCTCCTGGAACTGGAAGCCCGAGTGGAACGACGCGATCTGGAGATCGGTGGTCGCCTCGAGGGTGGCGAGGCGCGCATCGGACTCGGCCTTCACGTACTTCGCCGCCCCGCCGTGACCGCGCCGCTCCACGAGGTCGATGATCTCGGGGAACACGGCCGTCAGGCTCGCGAACGCGGCGTCGCGCTCCGCGGCGGGGAGGCCCGCCTCGGCGGCGTCGAAGATCTGCCACGCCGAGCCCGCCCGATGGAGCTCGTTGTTCACCTGGAGGGTCGCCCCCTGGAAGTCCCAGAGGCGGAACTCGAAGAGGAGCGTCTCGATCGCGCCGAGCGGCGGCGGCGGAATGACCGTCGTGTCGAGCGGGTAGCTGTCGTTGACGAAGTCGCCATCGACCGTCGTCCAGGCGATCAGGCCGACGCTCGTGCCGCCGAGGTTCACGACGAGAGGAACGTCGGCGTCGACCGCGCCGCTGCTGCTCGCGCCGACGTGCTCGATCCCGGCGGCGTCGAGGTTTCCCTGGAGCTCGGCGACGCCGACGTCGAGGAAGTCGCGGGCGTGGTTGTTCGCGAGGATGACCGCGTCGACGCCGAGCTCCTCGAGCCCGTCGGTCGTCTCGGGACGACTCTGGAGGATGAAGCGCTTCCCCGGGTAGGCCTCGGCGTCGGAGAAGGTGCCGAGGACCGTCTCGAGGTTGCAGAGGCTCAGATCGGCGACGGCGAACGCGCGCGCGAGCTGCCGGACGACGTCGCGGGCGCCGTCGCCGGCGTCGTTCGCGGGGATGAGCGGGTCGGTCCCGTCCTCCGGGTTCTCGTAGCGACGGCCGAACATGGCGTCGCCGCCGAAGTGGACGGCGATCCGGCCGGCCGCGTCGAAGAGGCGAACGCGGACGGTGCCGCCCGCGTCGCCGAACCCGACGGGGGCGGGCTCGGTCAGGAATCCGGGCGCGCTGACGATGGCGAGGGTCGCCCCGTCGAGGCGTCGGAGCTCGGCCAGGCCGCCGGCGCCGGTCGTGACCTGCTCGTCGCCGACATCGACGGTCGCCCCGACGACCGGGGCGCCGGCCTCGTCGATCACCTCGACCGTGACGTCGAAGCGCGGGTCGGCCGCGGTGGCGAAGACGAAGCGCGCGTTCCCGTCGCTGCCGCCGCCGGTCTGGCACGCGGCGACGAGCCCGGCGAGGAGGGCCGCGGCCACTCCGGCGGCGGCGAGCCGCCCGCTCGTGCTCATTCGAACTCCCCTGTCCCCCGCCCGAGGACGCTCTAGGGAAGGTACTCATTGGCGGGGAGCGCCCGCAAGGCCGGGCGCCCCCTTCCGCGACCGATCCGCTACAATCCCGCAGGCTCCCGCCGGAAGGACGATCCGTGCCACGCGATCCCGACACCACCCTCGGCGGCTTCGACAAGGCGTTCCCCGAGACGACGATGGGCATCGTCGCGCGGATCCGCGGGATCGAGGGCGACGAGCACGTCGACGGCCTCACCGTGCTGTGCGATCGCTACTGGAAGCCCGTCTACCGCTTCATCCGCGCCGCCTTCTCCAAGAAGAACGAGGACGCCAAGGACCTGACCCAGGCCTTCTTCCTCTGGCTGATGGAGAAGGAGGTGCTCCGGAAGTACGAGCCCGAGCTCGGCACCCTCCGGACGTTCCTCAAGGTGCTGCTGCGCCGGTTCGTCGCCCACCACGAGGAGGCGCTCCGGCGCCTGAAGCGCGGCGGCGGCGTCAAGACGATCCCGCTCGCGATCGATGACGCCAACCTGGCCGACGTCCTCGCCGACCCGAAGTCGATCGACCCCGAGGCCGCCTTCGACCAGGCGTGGCGGGGACAGCTCGTCGAGCGCGCGATGGAGCGGGTGGCCGAGCGCTGCGCCGAGGGGAAGAAGAAGGTGCAGTGGGACGCGTTCCAGGCCTACGACATGGCGCCGGCCGGCGAGAAGCCGACCTACGCCGAGGTCGCCGCGCTCCTCTCGATCAAGGAGAGCGACGTCCGCAACTACCTCTTCGCGATCCGGCAGCGCGTCCGGACCGAGATCCGCGCGGAGCTCGTCGACACGGTGAGCGACTACCGCGACCTCAAGGACGAGTGGAACGCGCTCTTCGGTGACGACTGACCTGACGAGCCCGCCCGAGGCGACGCCGGTCCCCACCCGCGCCGTCGTGGCGTTCGGGGTCGCCGCGACGGGGACACTGACCGTGACCGCGGTCCTGACCTTCGGGCTGCAGCTCGGGATCGCGGCCGCGCACGAGGACGGCCCCCTGGGCTGGGGTGATCAGTGGCTCACCTGGCTCCTGGTCACCCTCCGGTCGGTCTGCATCTCGGCCCTGGCGTGGACCGCGATGGTCTTCGCCTCGGGACTGACCCGGTCGCCGCTCGTTCGGATCGGCGTCGCCTTCGTGATCGCCCTGATCACCGAGGCGGTCCAGGTATTCGTCTGGCAGTCCGCGCTCCTGGACGCGACGGCGGGAACCGGCGGCGCCACCGGACCGCTCCCGGAGCTCTCGGCCAGTCGCGTGGAGGAGCTGCTCCGCTCGCTGATCTCGGTTCGCTTCTGCTGCGGGATCGTGACATCGACGCTGAGCCTGACCTTGCTCGCGTGGCTCTGGCGACACTGGAGCGCGGGGCTCGTCATGGTCATCCCGGGGCTGACGACGAACCTCGCGTCGGTCGGGATCACCCTGGCGACGACCGACCTCGGCGACTTCGCGCCCCGCTACGTGTCGAGCGCGGTCTGCCCGTCGATCACTCATGCGGGCGTCATCGCGGTGCTCCTTCCGCTCGCGGTGCACCTCGTCTCGACGGGGATGGAGCGGCTCGGCCTCGCCGGCCCGGAATCGCCGTGGGCTGGCGACTGACCCTGCGCGGGCGCCCAGCCAAGCTCGGTCCGAACGACGACTCCGCCTACCCGCCCATCCGATCGCGCCGCGACTCCACGAGCGTCCGCGCCATGCGATCGAGGACGCGCGCCACGTGGAGCTCCGACCAGTCCGCCCCGGACTCGGCGGTCGGCACCGGGACGTCGACGGTGCCGGGACGGGGGGCGCCCTTGTCGATCGGGCGGACGACCGCGACGATCAGGCCGGCCGCCTGCGCCTGGGTGAGCTGCGCGGCGAAGACCGGCTCGGTGAGGTCGTCCGCGAAGGCGATCAGGACGTCGCCGGCGAGCGCCTCCTCGGGGAGGCGGATCCCGCCGCCGAGCGGCAGGGGCAGCACCTGCGCCGGGATCGTCACCGGGCTCGTGGCGTCGGCCTGAGCGAAGACCTTACGGACGACGACCGGGGCGAAGCAGTGGAGGTCGCGCTCGCCGACGACCCACACCTGGCCGCCGAGGCAGACGGCGCGGGCGACCTCCTCGGCGATCTGGGCGAGGGCGCCCTCGTGGGCGCGGAGGTGACGATGGAGGCCGCCGAGGGTCTCGGCGAATCGATCGAGGTGGCGCGTCAGGTCCGCCTTGACCGCGGGCGAGGCCGGGTCCGCGACCGCCTCGCCGCGGACCGACAGGCGCCCGGCGGCGGCCATGGCGCCGGCCGGGGCGACCGGCACGAGCGAGACGACGTCGTCGGAGACCTCCTTCGGGGCGTCGGCTTCGGCAGCGGGGATCGGCGCGATCGTGACGGGCTCGACGAGCTCGGCCGTGACGGCCCCCTCGGCGGTCGTCTCGTCGGCGGGCGCGACGGACATGCTCCGGACGATCGCGGCGGCCTCGGCGCGGAGGGCACGGGCGCTCTCGCCCGTGGCGTTCTTTCCCTTCTCGAAGAGCTGCTTGAGGCGTTCGCTGACCGGCTTGAACCGCTCGTGGAACTGCGGCTCGAGCTCGTCGGTCGTCGAGTCGGCCGACGCCGAGAGGATCAGCATCGGGTCCTCCTCCGACGGCGGATCGTTCACGATCGCCGCGTCCGGGCTCACCCGGAGGAACCCCGATGGAACGTCTCGGAGGTTGTTCGGCTCGACGACGGTCTCGCTGTCCGAGCTGACGTCGTCGGTGCCGTCGGGGGTCGCGGTGACCCGCGTCCGGCGCGAGGGGCGCCGCTCGCCGACCTTGTCGAACCGATCCATCGAGACCCAGGGGTCGAGGAGGGCGTCCTCCGCGTCGAGCACGCCGAGGTAGCTCGAGGCGTCGGCGTCGCCGTCGGACGACTCGGCGGCGGGCTTCGGCGCGGGCTGGAGGTCGTCGCGGTTGGCCTCGGCGTGATGGTCGTGCTGGGTCATGGTCCCCTCCCCGGGTTCGCGCGGCTCGAGGTGCCACGCTTTCGTGCAGCGTCTGGGCTCGCTCTCTCTTCGCCGGGGGTTTCGCAAGGGCCGTTCCAACGGTTCAAGTCCTTGTCGCTCAGAGGGCGATTCGCGATGTTGCACCCGCGATCGGGCCGCGCCTGAAACCGATCTGGCCCGGCCCCGCGAGAAGTTCAGAGCCGCTCGACCGTTCGCCGGGCCGTTCGCGCCGCTTGACACGGTGTGCCTCGACCCGGGACGCTGCGCGCCATGGGACGGCTGTTTCGAGAGATGATGGGGGTTCACGAGCACCTCGAGCGCCTCTTCGCCGAGCACCAGGATGCCCTCGTCGCCCTCGACCTCGACCGGGCGGCCGAGGCCCTCGCGCGTTACGACGCCGAGATCCGCGACCACATGCGGATCGAGGAGCGGGTGATCCTTCCGCTCTACGAGTCCCGGGTCGAGGGGGCCGCCGACGCGCCGCTCTACCGCGGCGAGCACCGGAGGCTCCGGCTGATCCTCGACGAGCTCCGCGAGCGCGTCGCCGGGGCGCGGGCCGCGGATGGCGCCGAGCGGCGCCGCCAGGTCATCGAGATCTTCGACCGCGAGGCGGTCGTCAAGAACCTCCTCGAGCATCACGACGCGCGCGAGGGCAACGTCCTCTACCCGGCGCTCGACCTGGCCGTCGCGCCCCCCGAGCGCGCCGAGATCCTCGATCGGGTGGATCGCGGCGAGCTCCCCGACGAGGATCCGCCCCCGGCGGGGCGCGCGAACGGCCGGCGGGTGACGGGGCTCTCGGTCGGTCTCTTCGTCGTCGCCGTGCGCCTCACCGATGATCGGGTCGGGCTCGCCCCCACGCCCCTCGCCGATCCCGCCGACCCGGTGCCCGACCCCGAGGTGCTCCTCGGGCGCGACGCCGTCGAGCTCGCCGCCCGGCGCGACGACCCGAGCCCGCTCCTCGCCGCGATCGCCGCGGCGTGCGGCGACGCGCTCGCCGACGTCCGGCCGGTCTTCGCTCCAGACCGGTTGCTGATGATGGTCGGCCGCGGCGCTCGCCTCGAGCAGCTCGAGCGAACCTACGCGGCGGCGCCGACCGTCGATCGCGATCGTCCCGGCGCGGCCCGCCCTTCGTAAGTCTCGATTCGGTCCGGCCGGATTGCACCCCGGCGGCGCGCGGACTACATTGCGAGCTGGCGCCGGAGGCCCCTCGAATCGGGCTCCGACGGGGAGACGCGGCCACCGGATGACGATCGAGCGGAGCGAACCGATCCAGGGTCCGCGTGGCGGCGATCGCATCCTCCCGGGGACCGGCGCGGCGATCCCGACCGTCCGCCCCGCCGGCGCTCCAGCGGCACCGCTCGCGATCAGCGGTCCCCCGGTGCACGCCCCGCGCGACGAGCGCCCCCTCCCGCGCGAGCTCGGACCCTACACCCTCGAGCATCCGATCGGGGAGGGAGGTCAGGCGATCGTCTACCGGGCGATCCAGACCTCGCTCCACCGGCCCGTCGCCCTCAAGATCCTCGCGCACGGTCAGGCGCTCGACCCGCAGTTCGTCGAGCGCTTCCATCGCGAGGCGAAGCTCGCCGCGCGCCTCGCCCACCCCAACGTCGTCCGCGTCTACGACTCGGGGAACAACCAGGGGTGGAACTGGCTCGCCATGGAGCTCGTCGAGGGGCCGACCGTCTCCGACGTGCTCAGCCGACAGGGTCCGTTCCCCGAGACGCGCGCCCTCGAGATCGCGCGGTCGGTCGCCCTGGCGATGGGCTGCGCCTCGGAGCACGGCATCCTTCACCGCGACATCAAGCCGCAGAACGTGCTCCTGACGACCGACGGGACGACCAAGCTCGCCGACCTCGGGATGGCGCGCGACGCGCGTCAGGTCAGCCAGACGCAGACGGCGACCGGCGTCGTCCTCGGGACGCCGCTCTACATGTCGCCCGAGCAGGTGGTCGGCCGCGACGACCTCGACGTCCGGAGCGACATCTACGCGCTCGGCATCATGACGTTCCAGATGCTCACCGGGCGGGTGCCGCTCGAGGGGCAGAGCGCCGTCGCGACGATGATGCGCCACGCCCAGGAGAACGTCCCACCTCCGTCGGCGGCGCTGCCCGGCGTGACGCGCCACGCCGACCTCATCGTCGCGGTGATGACCGCGCGCAACCGCGACTTCCGCTACCCCGACTCGGCGAAGCTCGGCGACGACATCGACGCCGTCCTCAAGGGGAAGGCGCCGCCGTTCGCCAGCGCCGCGATCCGGCGATGGCGGAAGCAGAGCGCGGCGGCGCCCGGCGCGGCGCCCATCGATCCCGCGCATCCGGGGAGCTCGGAGGAGCGGCTGGCCGCGTCGGAGAGCGGCTGGGGCGTCGGGCCGGTCCCGAAGGACCCCTCGCCGCGTCGCGTCCGGACCGGACGGCGGGGACCGCGGCGGACCGAGCCGGAGACCGCGGCCCCGCCGGCGACCGCGGCGACGCGGATGCTCACCTTCGTCCTGCTGGGCCTGGCGTTCCTGATCGTCGGGGTCGGCGGGATCCTCGCGGGGGTCCTCCTGTCCCGTCCGGCGCCCTCGGGGTCCGAGGATCCGACGGCCAGCGTCGACGACGGTCCGGGCGGCGGGGCGACCGAGACACCCGACCGCCCGGGTGGCGGCGGGACCGAGGCGCCGGTCGAGCCCGCGCGACGCTCGGTCGCCGACCGGCTCCGCGAGCGGGCGTCGGCCGAGACGACGGTGATCGACCGGCCCGATCCCGACCCGATCGAGGACGAGCCGGGGGACGATCCGCCGAGCGACGAGCCCGTGCCGCACGAGGAGCTCGACCGGACGCGCGATCGGATCTACGGCGCGGTCATCGTTCAGAACTTCACCGGCGCGCTCGAGTTCTACCGCTCCCACCGATTCGGCAGCGACCTCGACCGACTCGCGGCCTCGATCGACGGCGCGAGTCCGCGAACGAAGTCGACGATCGCGGTCTGGGCGCGGGTCGACCGCGCGTGCGTCGGCGACCTCGAGAGCGCCGAGCGCCTCGGCGTGCTCGGCGCCGAGGCGGAGCGGGAGCTCCTGGAGGTGATCTCCCCTCAGGAGCGCTACATGAATGAGCGCGTCGGGGGGATGCTCGAGCTCGGAACGCAGTTCGCCTACGGCATCACGGTCGGGGCGACGCGCGGCAACCCCGCGGACGCGCTCGCCCACTTCGGCGAGAGCGGTCGTCCGAGCAATCTGCCAGGCGGGATCGGACCGCGCGAGCTGAGGCAGATCGTCGCCGCGATCAAGGAGCTCCTCGGGGAGGCCGACGTCGAGGCGCTCGAGTCGGTCGCGCGCCTGCGAGCGATCCTGCCGGGCGCCGTCCGTGGTGAGTCGGTCGACGCCTCGCGGCCGATGTCGCTCACCGGCGATGGCGCCGTCGAGACGATCGCCCGGCGGGTCGACTCGGCGGCTCGAAGCGCCCGGAAGAGAGCCGCGAAGGCGAGCCGCGAGCTCCGGCCGCGGCTCGAGCGGGCGATCCGCGGCGTCGAGGACGAGGTCGCCCGGCTCCGGGACACCGGCGTCCTCCTTCTCCCGATGGACGGGGCCGGCGCGTGGGCGCTCCGGGCGGAGCCGTTCTCGGACTGGCGGTGCTCGCCGGTCGAGCGCAACGCACGGGTCTGGTTCTCCGAGCCGACCGCGTCGGACGCGGAGCGCTTCGGCGTCGGCGAGGTGGCCCTCGTCCTGTCCGACATCGATCGTTTCGAAGGGCTCGAGGTCGTCTTCAAGGGCTGGCCCGACCTCCACGTCGCGCTCGAGGTGCAGGCGGGCTCGCCGACGCCGATGCGGGAGCCGGACCTCGTCCTCGCGCGCGCCGTCCTCCGGAGCGACGTCGACGCCGCGTCCGAGCCGCTCGACGAGGGCTACCTCGACGGGGCCTGGAGCAAGGTCGTCAGCGCGCCGGGCTCGGGCTACGACGGACCGAGGAAGCGCTTCCGGCTGACGCTCGAGGACGATGGCGCGACGCTCGTGATCGCGATGGGCGACGACCGGGAGACCCGCGTCGATCTCGGCGAGGGAGCCGAGGCGCGTCATCTGCGGATCTACCTGCTCGAGGGGACGCTCATCGACGAGGTCCGCCTCGTCACCGGCGGCGAGGGGCGCGGATCGATCGACCCGACGCGAGAGGGTGCCACCGACGAAGGCGACGACGACGACAGCCCGGCACCAGAGGTCGACCCTCCGACCCCACCCGCCCCGTTCGCCCCGACGCCCTACGCCGACGATCCGGACGAGGACGGGATCTCGTCCGAGGTCGCCGCCGACCGCCGCGCGACCAGGCCCCGGCTCCAGCTCGACCTGACGGGGCCCGAGGCCTCGGGCGAGATCGCGATCGACTTCACGAACGGCACCCACGTCGCGGGCAAGGCCGTCCTGATGCGGAACGGGCGGAGCGCGATCGCCCTCACGTTCGACCTCGATGACCCTCCGCCGGGCGAGGCGATCCTTCATCTCCGGCACCTCGGCGCGACGCGCGACAAGGCGCCCGGGCGCGTCGAGATCACGATCTCGGTGAACGGCGTCCCGATCGCGCCCGGCTTCGAGCCGCAGGCGACCGGGCCGTGGGTCTGGGATCGCTTCGATCTCGCGAGACACCTCATCCCGGGGACGAACACCGTCGACATCACCCTCGACGGGGGCCACACCGCCTACTGGCTCGAGCGCGCCCTCATCCGCTGGTAACTCCCTCTCTTTGCGGACCCTGTCCGGCCCGGCCCGTCCCGGGCACCACTCCCCCGGCGGCGCGCGCGGCGCCGCCCCAGTCGCAGTCGTAACCGCCCGGAGAATTTGATCATGCGCTGGCTCGGTCGATGGACCACGGCCGCGGCGATCGTGCTCGTCTGCAGCGCGTCGCCCGCCCTCGCGGTGGACAGCAAGCGCGTCGACGACGCGGTCGACGACGGCCGGGAGTGGCTCTTCGCCCAGCAGGAGCCCGACGGGCACTGGGACGCGAAGTTCCACGACGCGTACCCGATGGGGCCGACCGCCCTGGCGACCTGGGCGCTCCTGAAGTCGGGCGCCGACCCGAACGATCCGCGGATCCTGAAGGCGTTCGCGTGGCTCCGGAAGGCGCCGCTGCGCAAGACCTACTCGGTGAGCTGTCTCATCATGGCGCTCGAGGCGCGGAGCGCGCCGGACCCGGCCAGGGCCGAGGCCCAGGGAAAACCCTACGAGACGGTCGCCCGCGCGGTGATCCCGAAGCGGATGCCCGGCCCCGACAAGAAGCTCCTCGCCCGGGCCGCCGCGTGGCTGCTGAAGGTGCAGCACGCCGATGGCTACTGGAAGTACCCGGGCTACGGCGAGCAGGACATGTCGAACGCGCAGTTCGCCATCCTCGCCCTCAAGGCGGCCGAGCGGGCGGGCGTGCGCGTTCCGCCCGCGGCATACGACCGTCACCTCCGACGGATCCTCGCCGACCAGGAGACCACCGGCCCGTCCGTGCCGGCGTTCGAGGTGCCCGCCGCGAACGGGCCGATCGCGCTCCTCGACCCGCGGGCGGTCGCCGCGTGGGCCGAGGAGATGCGCACCCGCACGCGCGACGAGGCGATGACGGCCCGCGGCTGGGCCTATCGGCCGGGCGAGCATCCCCGCGCGAGCATGACGGCCGCCGGCGTCGCCACGACGATCGTCTGCAAGTCGGTCCTCGAGCGGGTGCCGGGCTGGGAGAAGAAGCACGGCGCGCAGACCGACGCGGCGATCCGCGACGGCGTGGCGTGGCTCGCCCACCACTTCTCCGTCGAGAAGAACGCGCAGGCGGGCGGCGCCGAGAAGGACTGGCTCCACTACTACCTCTTCACCCTCGAGCGGGCGGGCACCCTCGCGGCGGTGCGCCGGCTCGGCGGGCACGACTGGTACGACGAGGGCGCGCGGTTCCTCCTCGATGCCCAGAAGGCCGATGGGAGCTGGGCGCCGGACTACGACGGCGAGCGCTGCGGCCCGATCAACGACACCTCGTTCGCGCTGCTGTTCCTCACGCGCGCCACGCCGCCGGTGATGGAGCGGCCGACGACGGGCGGTCCGGCCGACGACGGAGCGGTCGCGGGCGGCGCCCCCGCGGGACCGCAGGTGCGCGCGACGGGCGATGGCCGCTTCGAGGTCACCTTCACCGTTGCGCCGACCGAGGCGGCGAGCACGGTGCACCTCGCGGGCAGCTTCAACGGCTGGAGCAAGGAGGCGACGCCGCTCGATCGGCGCGGCGACGCGTTCGTCGTCACCGTCGTGCTCGACCGCGGACGCCACACCTACAAGTTCGTCCTCGACGGCGGCCGCCGCTGGATCGATGACCCGGGCAACGCCGCGGGCGAGCCGGACGGGCACGGCGGGAAGAACTCGATCCTCGAGATCCCCTAGGAGACTGTTGCAGAATGAGCGTGAAGCGACGACTCGTCGCAGGCTCCTCGCCGTCGCTTCACTCGCGGCGTCTCGCCGGACATCGCCGCGCAGGCCTTCGTTCCGCGGCCTCGCGAACGCCAGACGGGTTCCCT
>JAJDCQ010000207.1 GCA_029260755.1 Planctomycetota bacterium
TGTGGAAGGCCTTCGTAGGAGGCGGTAGGGCTTACGCTGCCGCCCGGACATCCAGCGCGTCGAAGGGGTCAGGTCACGTATGTTCGCATTAACGGCCCTAATGGGAACATCCGTGACCTGACCCCTTCGGTCCTAATGCGAACATCCGAGACCTGACCCCTTCGGTCCTCGCGTGCCCCGTTGTAGCTCGGCGACTGGGCGGGGGAAAGGCGCTGGCATCGGGACTACGCGCGGGCGCGGGTGTTCGCGGCGATCTCGCCGAGGAGCGCCTCGAGGCGGTCGAGCCGTGCGATCATCTCGCTCGAGCTCGCCGTCGCCGCCTTCTGCTCCTCGGCGGCGAGGGCGTCGGGCACCATCGAGTCGCGCGCCTCGAGGACGGCCTCGCGGAACGCGTGCGGGTCGTCGAGGCCGATGATCACGCCTTCCGCCGTCGGTCCGCCGGTTCCGGCCGTCTGCACGTTGAGACGCCAGAAGCCGTAGCGCCGCTCCAGGATCCCCTGGCTGATCGAGAGGTCGGTGATCTTCTCGAGCGGGATCGCGCTCCGCTTGAGCGTCCACCAGCTCCACCTCTCGATGACGAGGCGTCCGGGCTGGAGGTTGTAGCGGAGCGTCTCGGTCGCCCGCCGCACGTACCAGGAGCCGAGGCCGAAGATCCACGCGATCCAGAGGGGCAGGACGAAACCGCAGCTCGCGACCGAGATCCCGAGCAGGCCCCAGAAGTCCTTCCACCAGAGATAGCTCGCCGTCTGCTCTCGGTCGAAGTGGCCTTCCTTCAAGATGATGTCGTGTGCCACCTGGTCCTCCGGGCTGGTTTTCGCGGCGCGCCCACGCCTCCGTCGGTCGGGGGCGGTCGAGCGCGCGATCGCCGAGGGAACGCAACCGCCGGGCCGCGGATGGGGCGACGGCGCCGGAGGGGTTTGCGGCGATCAGCTCCGGCGGGGCGCGCCGTCTCCGCGGCGCCGCGCCCCACCCGCGAGCGTGGCGCCGATCGCTCCCCGACGGTTTAATCCCCGTCTGTTCCAGACGATGGGTGAGGAAGGACCGCGAACATGCTCCCGATCAACAAGATCGTCCTCTACAAGCACGGCGTCGGCTACTTCGAGCGCGAGGGCAGCGTCACGGGCGCGGCGACGATCGACCTCGGCTTCAAGGCGTCGGAGATGAACGACGTCCTCAAGTCGCTCACCGTCCTCGACCTCGACGGCGGCCACGTCGCGAGCATCAGCTACGAGTCGACGATGCCGGTCGACAAGCAGCTCGAGGCGGTCACGATCCACCTCCCCGACGGGAGCGCGATCTCGGGGCTGCTCGGGCAGGTGAAGGGCGCCTCGGTCGCGGTCGAGCTCGGCGGGCGCCGCGTCGAGGGCAAGGTCGCGGGGATCGAGTCGGTGTCGCGGCACCGCGACGGCGCCACCGTCCACGAGTCGCATCTCAGCCTGCTCGTCGACGGCACCTCGCTCGAGAGCTTCGACCTCCTCGAGTGCAAGAGCATCACGTTCCTCGACGAGAGCCTGCGCAAGGATCTCCAGCATCTGCTCGAGATCCTCATCGCCGCGAAGAAGAAGGACCTCAAGCGCCTGACGATCTTCGCCCACGGCGAGGGCGAACGCCGGCTCGTCGCGAGCTACATCGTCGAGACGCCCGTCTGGAAGACGTCCTACCGGGTGCTCCTCAAGGACGACGCCAAGAGCGCGCTCATCCAGGGCTGGGCGCTCGTCGACAACACCCAGGACGAGGACTGGGAGGACGTCGCCCTGACGCTCGTCGCCGGCCTGCCGATCTCGTTCGTCCACGACCTCTACTCGCCGCGCTACAAGCGACGCCCGGTCGTGCGGGTGCAGGAGGAGGAGGCCTACGCGCCGCCCGTCCTCGAGGAGGGCATCGGCGACCCGTTCGCCGACGCCGACGAGGACGCGTACGGCGGGATGGACCGGATGATGGGGGCAGGGCCCGGCGCGTCGATGCCGCCGCCCGCGCCGCCGCCTCCCCCCGCGCCGGCGGCGCGCGGGCGCTCGATGGCCTCCGCCCTCGGAAGCAGCACCAAGGTCCAGACGCGCACCGTCGAGGTGGGCGACCTCTTCCAGTACGAGATCCAGAACCCGGTGACGGTCAAGCGCAACCAGAGCGCGCTCGTCCCGATCCTCCAGGGCGACTTCGAGGGCAAGCGGGTCGCGATCTACAACCCCGACGTCCGCGACAAGAACCCGATGAGCGCCGTCTTCCTCAAGAACTCGACCGGGATGACCCTCGAGGGCGGCCCGATGACGGTGCTCGAGGCGGATACCTACGTCGGCGAGGCGATGCTCGAGACGCTCAAGCCGGCCGAGGAGCGGATCGTCCCCTACTCGGTCGAGCTCGGCTGCCTCGTCAGCCTCGACCAGAAGAGCGAGGTGACCGCGTTCCACCGGGCGAAGATCACGAACGGCACGCTCTACCTCCATCGCTACCGGGTCGACCGGAAGGTCTACCTCATCAAGAACAAGATCGACCGCGACCTCGACCTCTTCGTCGACCACCGCTTCAACGACGGCTGGGAGCTCGTCGAGACGCCCGAGCCGTTCGAGAAGACGGACAGCTTCTACCGGTTCCGGCTCGACGCGCCGGCGAAGAAGACGACCTCGTTCGTCGTCGCCGAGAAGCGCGACGACCACGAGTCGTTCTCGCTCCACCACGCGACGAAGGACCAGGTCGGGATGTGGCTGAAGAGCCGCTACATCGACGACGCGACCCGCGAGAGCCTCGACGGGATCGTCGTCATCAACGAGGAGATCGCCGAGAAGGACCGGAGGGTCACCCAGCGCGAGAGCGACATCCAGGAGATCTTCGAGAACCAGAAGCGCCTGCGCGAGAACATGCGCGCCCTCGGATCCTCGGACCACGAGAAGCGCCTCCGGGAGCGCTACGTCGGCGAGCTCGGCCGGGAGGAGGACCGACTCGAGCGCTACCGCACCGAGATCGGCGAGCTCCGCGAGGCGAAGAAGGAGCTCGAGCGTCGGCTGCGGAAGCAGATCGATGAGATGCGGTTCGAGGCGAAGCTCTAGACGGGAGCGCTAGGAGACTGTTGCAGAATGAGCGTGAAGCGACGACTCGTCGCAGGCTCCTCGCCGTCGCTTCACTCGCGGCGTCTCGCCGGACATCGCCGCGCAGGCCTTCGTTCCGCGGCCTCGCGAACGCCAGACGGGTTCCCT
>JAJDCQ010000208.1 GCA_029260755.1 Planctomycetota bacterium
AGGGAACCCGTCTGGCGTTCGCGAGGCCGCGGAACGAAGGCCTGCGCGGCGATGTCCGGCGAGACGCCGCGAGTGAAGCGACGGCGAGGAGCCTGCGACGAGTCGTCGCTTCACGCTCATTCTGCAACAGTCTCCTAGCGCCAGCGGCCTCCCCTCGGCCTCACTCGACGAGGCGCAGGCCTTCGAGCCGGGCGGGGATGCGCGCGTGGACCTCGACGGTGAGGCCACCGTCGATCTCGACCGTCCGGGCCGGCAGCAGCCGGACGGGGCCGTCGCCGGCCTCGCGAACGTAGACCTGGATCTCGTGCGCGCCGCGCCCGAGCGAGTCGATCGAGATCGGCCGCTCGGTCCCGGCGGCCGGCGCCCGCACCCGAAGCGTGACGCCGCGCGCGGCATCGGTGATGAAGGCGCCGACCTCGTGGAGCGCTCGCTCTGGCTCGTCGTTGCGGAGATGAAGGTCGATCGCGCCGGCCGCCCGCTCGAGCGAGACCGCGCCATGGTCGATCAGGCCCTCGCCCTGCAGCTCGAGGAGGACGGGCACCCGGCCCGCCGCGACGACCTCGAGCTCGAACCGGCCGGTGAACGGGACCTGCGCGATCAGCGAGCCCGCCGGAAACCGCGCCGCGTCCTCGCCGGTCGGCGTCAGGCCGATCGCGGGCACGCTGTGCGCGCCCTGCCGCGCCAGGATGAGGACGTCCGCGAGGGAGGCGCCGTCCTCGGCGGCCTGCACCTGGAGCAACACTCCGGCGCGGGGATCGTCGCGGACGGTCAGCTCGCCGAGGAGCCCGGCCTCGACGTTCTCGAGCACGAGCGCCCGGGGCCGCATCAGCGCGGCGAGCCCGTCGGGCCGGCCGACGATGTCGTAGCGCCCCGGCGGCAGCCCCGGCAGGACGAATCGGCCCTCGTCGTCGGTCAGGGCGGCCGCCCGCGGAGGGCGCTCGTCGCTCACCCTCTTCACCACCTCCGGTCGCGTCGGAAGGCGCCGCGAGATCCCCAGCGCATCGACGGAGAGCCGCTCTTCACCGGAGATCGCGGCGACGGTTCCGGCGGGGTAAGCGCTCACCGTCCACTTCGAGAGCGCGGACGCCGCCTCGTCGACGATCCGTCCCCGGACCGGCTCCTCACCCTCGAGCGCGATGTCCCGGCTCGTCTGCCCCGCGGCGACGATCCGGTCGGCGTAGCCGCGGGCCGTCACGACGAGGGCGGAGCCCGCCTCGGGGCCCTCGAGGGTGAAGCGGCCATCGGCGCCGGTCCTCGTGCGATTCGAGGCGCGAAACCCATCGACGAGCCGCGTCCCCGAGCCGTCGGTCGACTGATGGTAGCGCCGCGCGTGGGCGAGGCGAGCGGTCGGGTCGGCGCCGAGCGGCGTGACCGACGCCCCCTCGATCGGTCCACCGGCGCGATCGACGACGCGGCCCTCGACCCGCCGATCGTCCGTCTTCAGCCGGAGGGTCAGCTCCAGCGGATCCGCTCCCGGCCTCCGCCGGGCGAGGCGGAGCTCGTGGAAGCGCTCCGCGAACCCGTCGTCGCCGGGGCGCCCGGTCACGACGAGCGTCACCGACGTGTCGAGCCCGAGATCGCGAAGGACGAACGACCCGTCGGCGGCGGTCTCGGCGCGCGCCGTGATCATCGGCGACCAGCTCGATCCGCCGCCGGGCCCGCGACCCGGGACCCACTCGGTCGCGCGAACGAGCACGCCTGCCACGCGCCGACCGCGGGTGTCGACGACGACCCCCTCCACCGAGCGACCCGTCGAGAGCTCGATCGTCGCCAGGTCGGCGAAGTGCCCCTCGAAGACGTGGACGCCGACGGCGCCGTAGCCCTCCGCCTCGACCCGGAGGAACCCGCCGGTGCGCGCCATCGGCCTGCCTGGCGCCCGCGGAAGCGGCAGCTCGAAGCGGCCGGCCCCGTCCGTCACGGCGCGGACGGGGAGACCGCCGGCCGAGACCGTCGCCCCGGCGATGGGGGCCCCCGAGGCGGCGTCGACGACCTCGGCCCGGAAGAGCGCCGAAGGGATCTCGAGCTCGAGGTGGAGCGACCGGAGGCCGGCGGGCAGCTTCCAGGACGCGCCGCCGCCCTTCGAGCGGGGCAGCGGTCGCCCCTCGTCATCGAGCAGGCGCGCGTCGAGGCCGTGGAGCGGACCGTAGTTGTAGCTGTTCTCGCCGTCGCGGGTGAGCGAGACCCCGTGGTGCCCGAAGTAGCTCCCGGGGGCGGCGGGGACGGCGACCTCGAAGGTGCCGTCGGGTCCCGTCACCGGATACGGCTCGACGTTCCAGAGTCGCACCTCGACATCCGGGAGCCCTCGAGAGCCCATCACGACGCGGCCGCGCAGGACGACTTCGGACGACGCGGGGTCGCCGTCGACCTTCCCCGGAGGCGCGGGCGCATCCGCGGCGACCGCGACCGGAGGTCCACCCGCCGCGCCGGCACCCGGGCGCGGATCGGCGCCCTCGGAGGCGTCCTCGGCGGGAAGACCGCCGGCCGTCTCCGGCGCGCGCCCGCGCTCCGGAGACCCCTCCCCGGAGCCGGCGGCGACGCGCGCCCCCTCCGGCTCATCGCCGCCCGTGACCCCGATCCCGACGGCGACCGCGACCCCGCCGAGCAGGATCAGGGCGAGCGCCGCGACGGCCGTCGACGCGGAGAGCGACGAGCGTCCGGGCGGCGGAGACGACGTGGGCGACGCCGGCGCCCGGCCCGCCCGCGCGAGGAGGTCGGCGACCGACGGCGCCTTCGGGAGCGGCTGCGCGGCGGCCGCCTCCGCCAGAAGCGACGGCAGCGCGACCGACGCGGAGACGACCGCGCCCAGCCGCTCGCGCAGCGCCTCGAGCCCGCGGCGCAGCCGAGACGAGGCCGTCCCTTCGGGGCACCCGATGACGTCCGCGCACGCCTTCAGGCTCAGCTCCTGCTCGTAGCGCAGGACGAGCGCCTCGCGCAGGTCGGGCTCGAGCGAGGAGAGCGCATCCCGGACCGAGCCGAGCAGCTCCTCGCGCTCGAGCTCCGCGTCCCCCGGAGAAGCGTGGCGACGGGGCGCTCGATCGGCGGAGGCCTGCTCGTGTCGGCGCCGCCGCTCGGCCGCCCGGAGATGGTCGCGGGCGAGGTTGCGGACGATCCGGAAGAACCAGGGCTCGAACGGCCGGTCCGGGTCGTAGTCGGACGCCTTCCGGAGAACCCGGAGCAGCGCCTCCTGGGCGATGTCGTCGGCGACGGCGGGATCGCGCGTCAGCGACCGCGCGACGCGCCAGGCCGACGCCCAGTAGCGATCGCGGAGATCCCCGAGCGCGCCGGCGTCGCCGGCGGCGACACGGATGGCGAGATCGCGATCGGTGGGGCGTCGGCTCATACGGGGTGGGAGCATAGCGAGCATGGCATGGGCCCTCCAGCAAAGAGGTGATTTCCATGCCTACGCCGGCGGCGTCGACCGCCATCACGGGAGGTGCGGATTTCCCGTAAGTGCGGACGGCGAAACCGCCGCGACCGCTCGCCCTCCCCGGGTCGCGTGCTCCGACGGAGAAGGGGTCAGGTCTCGGATGTTCGCATCAACGTCGTTGATGCGAACAT
>JAJDCQ010000209.1 GCA_029260755.1 Planctomycetota bacterium
CGGCAAGGATGATTGCAGGAGGGGAGGCGGAGGGAGGCGCGACGCGATCACGGCGGAGAGTGCGAGCGCGTCTCTTGTATGGCTGGTCCGTTGCTCGTTTCCGGACGGGAGCTCGCTGCTTGTCGTCCGGAGATTCGGCCAATTCCGGACGGGAACTAGAGCTAGAGGTTCAAATCCGGCGGATCTCGGTCTCGAGCCAGACCCCGAAACGCTCCTGGACGCGCGTCCGCACGGCGGCGATGAGGCCGACGACGTCGGCGGCGGTCGCTCCGCCCGCGTTCACGAGGAAGTTCGCGTGGACGTCCGAGACGGCGGCGCCGCCGACCTGGAGCCCCTTGCATCCGGAGCGATCGATCAGCGCCCCGGCGCCCGGGCTCGGCTTCGGCGGGTTCCGGAAGGTGCAACCCGCGCTGCGGCACCAGATCGGCTGGCTCGACCGCTTCTTCATCATCGACGCGACGATCCGCTCCTGGATCGCGCCGGCGTCGTCCGGCGCGAGCTCGAGGTCGACCGCGAGGACGAGGAGTCCCCCGTCGAGGACTGCGCTCCCGCGATAGCGGAAGGCGAGGTCACGCTGCTCGAGCCAGCGCGGCGCGACCGCCTCGGGCTCGAGGACCAGCGCGCGACGGACCCGCTCGCCGAACGACGGGGTGCCCGCCGGGCCGCCGGTGTTCATCGTGGTGGCGCCGCCGACCGTCCCCGGGATCCCGGCCAGGGTCTCGATCCCGGCGAGGCCGAGCCGTGCCGCGCGGCGGATCACGTGCATGAGGCTCGCGCCAGCGCACACGCGCAGGCCGTAGCGCCCGAGTCGCCCGTCTTCGCCGGCGGGGTCGTCCGCGCCGAGCTTGCGGATCCCGCGGGTCGCGACGACCGCGCCGTCGAATCCCTCGGGCGGCGGAAGGACGTTGGTGCCGCCGCCCAGGACGAAGATCGGAAAGCCGAGCCGCCGGGTCGCCTCGAGGGCGGCCCGCGCCTCGTCGACCGAGCTCGGCGCGAGGAAGACGCGGGCCGGCCCGCCGACCCGCCACGAGACGTGGTCGCGGAGCGGCTCGCCGAAGCGAGCGATCCGTTCGGGCACGCGCCGCGCCAGGAGGCGGTCGAGCGCGCTGCCGCTGTCGATCGCGTGGCGGGCGAGGGCGTGGCGAACCTCGCGACGGTAGCGGCCGCTGCCGCCCGGCACGATCGAATCGCTCGGGTCGATCGTCCGGTCCATCCTCCGACGACTCTCGGAGCTCGGCATCCGCTCAGGCAACACGCCGCTCCTCTCCCGCCCGCTCCTCGGCGGTCTCGGATGCCACGATCGGAGGCGGCCCGGCCCGACGCGCCAGAGCGTGGGCGAGCTGCCAGACGTCGCCGGCGCCCATGACGATCACGGCGCGGTTGCGATCGTTCGCCGCGTCGACCGCGCCGGCCGCCTCGGTGAGGGTCGACCGGAAGAGCGCCGGCGTTCCGAGCGCTCTGACGGCGTCCGCGATGTCGGAGGCGCTCACCCGCGCGCGGTCCTCGTCGCTGTCGCGCGCGGCGTAGATCTCCGGGAGGACGACCCGGTCGGCCGTCGCGAGCGCCGCGGCGAACCGATCGAGCATCACCCGCGCCCGCGAGAACTGATGCGCCTGGAACACCGCGACGATCTCCCGACCGGGGAACCGCTCGCGGGCCGCGCCGATCACCGCCTCGACCGCGGTGGGGTGGTGGGCGTAGTCGTCGACGACGGCGAGCTCGGGCGACTCGTGGAGCACCTGGAAGCGGCGATCGACGCCGACGAAGCGCTCGAGCGCCCGCGCCGACACATCCGGCGCGACGCCGGCGGCGCAGAAGGCGGCGGCCGCCGCCGACAGGGCGTTCCGGACGTTGTGGAGGCCGGGCACGCCGAGGTGGACGGGCACGGGCGGCCGGTGCCCGTGCGCGACGCTCTGGAGCAGGAACGCGGGACGACCGCCCTCGACCCGGACATCGATCGCGCGAAAGTCACATCCCTCGCCCAGGCCGAAGCTCACCTGCTGCACCCCGTCGGCCCGCGCCCGACGCGCGGCCCGGCGGACGTTGGGGTCGTCGCCGTTGATGACGGCGGCGCCGCCGACCGGCAGGAGGTCGAGGAAGTCGCCGAACGTGCCGACGATCTCGGGGAGGCCGCCCTGGTAGTAGTCGAGGTGGTCCTCCTCGATGTTCGTCACCACCGCGACCTGGGGGCAGAGCTCGAGGAAGCTCCGGTCGAACTCGCACGCCTCGACGACGAGATGTGGCCCGCGGCCGGCCCGGGCGCTGCCGCCGAGGGCCGCGACCCGCCCGCCGACGACGACGCTCGGGTCGACGCCGGCCTCGTCCAGAATGAGCGACGTCATCGCCGTCGTCGTGGTCTTGCCGTGGGTGCCGGCGATCGCGACGCCGCGCTTGCCCTCCATGACGAGCCCGAGGGCGCGGGCGTACTTCGCGTCGACCGCGCCGCGAGCGCGCGCGACGCCCACCTCGGGATGGTCGTCGGGCACGGCGGCGCTCCGGATGAAGAGGTCGACCGGCTCGTCGGCAAGGTTCTCGGCGGACTGCGGAACCGCGACGGGGATCCCGAGGGCCGAGAGCTCGTCGGTCGCGGGCGTCGCCTGGCGATCGCTGCCCCGAACCTCGTGCCCGGCGAGCTTGAGCATCCGGGCGAGCCCGCTCACGCCCGATCCGCCGATCCCGCAGCAGAAGACGCGGAGCGGTCGGCCGTCGCCGGCGAGGCGCGCGACGAGCGCGGCGAGCTCGGGCGTGAGGCGGCGCGCCTCGCCGACCTCGCGCCGCGGCGAGTCCGTCGGGAGCTGGACGCGGATGGCGCCGAGGCCTGGCAGGGCGGCGTGAACCGGGAAGCGGTCGGTCGGGGCCAGGAAATCGATCGAGAGGCCTTCGCTCATCGATCCTCCTCGGAACCGGGTTGCGAAGCTAGGCGAGTGACCTCCGGCGCGACCGCGGGCGGCGGCGCCGCTGCAATGGCGGACGTGTTCGGAGCCACCGGGGGCCCCGCGATCACGTCCGCCCCAGCCTTATCGACTTGCGAGCGCGCGGAGGTGAGCGCCACCACACCGGCGGTCGGGAGTCCCCCGAGGGCGCCGAGGGCGACCGGCCGAGGACCGCTCGCGACGAGGTTCGGGATCAGGTCACTCGGCTCGGGCTCGGGCGGAAACGGCACCGCGTGGCTGCGACCGGCCACCGCGCCGCCGGCCAGCCCGCCCACCGCGGCCGGCACGGCGACCGGACTGGGCGCCGCGCCACCGCCGAGCAGACCGCCGGCGAAGGCCGCGAGATGCGCGGGTCGCGCGCGTCGGCGCGACCTTCGCTGGCTCCGGAGAGCCGCCTGGTAACGGGCCCGCCACTCCTGGCCCGAGCCGAGGGCGAAGTGGCTCCGGTGCCCCTCCACCCATTCGACCGTCACCCGCCGGAGCGCCTCGAGCCTCAGGTCGACGGCGATCTGGAACAGGCGCGGACCGAGGTCGCCGGCATCGAGGGCGGCGTCGGCGATCGCGAGGGCGGCGAGGTCGGTCCGGCTCCGGGCGATCCACTCGGGGTCGCCGGAGCCCGCCCGCGGGACCGCGCGCCGGTGCTGGGTCGCCGACCCGACCGGGTCGCCCGCCTCGTGGAAGAGCTCGTTGCTCAACCCGTGCCGGTCGCCGAGGAGGCGGCGCCCGATCCGGAGCTCGCACGCGATCGCCGTCCGGCGGTCGCCCGCGGCCCGCGCCTCGTTCGCCCGAGCTCGTAGGTTGGCGCACTCGCGGAAGAGGTCTTCCTGCCAGAAGACGTCCTTCCGGAACGCGGCGAGCGCCTCGTCGTGCCAGCTCGGCGAGAGATCGCACGCCCCGGTGTCCCGGTAGCGGGCGTTGCATCGGAGCGCCTCGGGCGAGACCGTCGCCCGCCCGGCGTCGAGCTCGCCGACGATCCAGAAGAGCGAGCGCGCCGCCTCGTCGAATCGTCCGGCGCGGGCCGCCAGGAGCGCCCGCGCGTACCGCAGAGTCGTCCGGTCATCGACGAAGGCCGGGTCCTCCTCGAGCTCGAGGAGGTCGGCCTCGTCGCCGCAGCCATCCACGATCCGGGCGATGCGCCGGTGGAGGGCCCAGTCGTTGTCCCGGTCGCCGAGGCCCGCGCCGCGGCGGAAGGCGCGAGCGGCGTCGACCCGGCGACCGACCCGGGCGAGCGCGTCGCCGAGGTGGAGGGCCGCGTCGTCCGCGCCCTGGAACCCGGGGTTCCGCTCGAGGAAGCTCTCCCAGTGAGCGATCGCGGTCTCCTCGTCGAGGGGGATCGGCGGGAGGGCGCTCCGGCGCCGTTCCTCGCAGAACCGCCAGAAGTAGGAGCCGGGGACCCAGTCGTCGCCGCGCCCGACGGCCGCCCCGGCCCGGATCTCCTCGTACTCGCGGCACGCGGCGCTCAGGGCGCTTTCGGGATAGTGGACGTAGAGGCTCAGGAGCGCCTTCTGGGCGATCCAGTCGTCCTCGCCCCGGGCGGCCTCCTCGAGGACGCCCTGGGCGAACCAGACCTCGGTCTTGCCGAGGAGGACGTAGTCGCTGTCGACGGCGATCCCGCGCCGGATCTTCGAGATGAACCACGCGGCCCGCACCGTCTCTCGGATTCGGCCGCGTCCCGGCCCGAGGAGCCAGCCCCCGCCGAGGGCGAGCGCCGCGCCCGCGATCGCCAATGCCGCGAGGCGGCGGCGTCTCCGCCGCCGCCTCCGGGCGTGTCCCTCTCGAACGCGGGGGTCGATCTCGACTCGGGTCTGCTCCATGGTCACTCTCCGTCTCCCCCCGCGGTCCTGGTGATCCGGTCTCGCACGTTGGTCGTCGCCTAGGGCGACGCCGGGATCACCAGCGTCTGACCCTCGCGCACCGCATCGGGGCTCGAGAGCCGATCGCGATTCGCCTCGAAGAGCGCGGCGACCTTCGCCTCGCTGCCGAGCTCGCGCCGCGCGATCGCGGTCAGGGTGTCGCCGCTCTTCACGGTGTAGGTCCGAGCCGCGGGCGGCGTCGTCGTCGGCGCCGCGGGCCGGGCCGCGACCGGCGTCGGTGCCGGCGCGGGGACGGGAGGGTTGGCCGCGGCGCCACCCTGCGAGCGCGCGCCGGGAATGCGGAGCCGCGTGCCGTTCGGGATCCGGTCCGGCCGCGGGATCCGGTCCCGGTTCGCCTCGTGGATCTCCTGCCAGCGCGTGCCGCTGCCGAGGTAGCGCTCGGAGAGCTTCCAGAGGGTGTCCTGCGGCCCGAAGACGTGGACGACCTCGTCGGCCGCCGGGCGCGGAGCCAGAGTGGGCCCGGGCGTGGGCGCGGGCCTCGCCGCCGGCGAGCCGGCGGCCGGGGTGCCCGACGAGTCAGCCGCGACGAGCTGCCGCGGCGTCGCCGCGGCGCTCGACCCGGCGCCCGCCGGAGCCGGCGCGCGGCGCGGGTATCCCGCCGGGCCCGGACCACGGGGCGAGGCGGCGTCGGCCGTCCCCTCGCCGCCGCCGGCGTAGGGCGTTCCGGTGAGCGCCGACCGCTCGGGGCGCACGGCCGCCTCGACGACGTCGTCGTCGCCGCCCGCCGGGCGAGCGCCGCTCCGCGCCGCCGCGTCCGGAAGGCTCGCGACCTCCAGCGGCGAGCGCGCGCCGCCGGTTGGCGACGCCGGCGGGGGCGCCGCCTGGATGCGCGAGGACACTCCGGCGGCGTCCCCGCCCGAGCGGGCCAGCTCCTCGTTCTTCTTGTCCCAGACCGCGACGAGAAGCACGATCAGCGCCAGCACTCCCGTCAGGCCGAGCCTCGCACCGTTCCCCATCGAACGCTCCCTTCTTGCTCCGAGCTCCGTGTGGAGGGCGCCCCGGCGCACGTCCGCGCGCGGCGCGCCCGCTCACTCAGCTCGATGACTTGCCGGGCCACCTCGTCGGCGGCCTCCGGTCGCCCGATCGCGCGGGCCGCGCGTCCGCCGGCGAGGAGCGCGGCGCGGCCGCCGAGCCAGGCGCCGATCCGCCGGGCGGTCGCCCCGCCGAGCTCCACCTCGCGGGCGAGGATCCCCGCGCCGCACGCGGCGTGGGCGACGCCGTTCGCGTGCTGGTGGTCGCGGGCAGAGCTCGGCAAGGGCACGACCACCGCGGGCCGGCCCGCCGCGGCGAGCTCGGCGAGGACGCCGGCCCCGCCGCGGGTGAACGCGAGGTCGCAGGCGGCGTAGGCGAGGGCGGGTCGGTCGAGGAACGCCCGGACCACGGCTCGGACGCCGCGGCCGCGGTAGGCCTCGCGGCAGGCGTTCGCCTCGGCCTCGGAGCCGGTCAGATGGAGGAGCGCGAACCCATCGTCGCGCCCGGTCGCGGCTCGCACGGCCGCGGCGATCGTCTCGGCGGCGCCGACCAGGTAGCGATTGAGGCGGAGCGCCCCCTGGCTGCCGCCGATCGCGAGCAGCACTCGCGCGTCCGGATGCTCGGGCAGTCCGAGGATGCGCCGGGCGTCCCGCCGCTCGGCGAGGCCGGCCGGCCCCTCGCCGGGATGCGCGAGACGCGCCGCCCGGCGGATCGGATTGCCGGTCGCGACGAGCGCCGCTCGGACCGGGAAGGCGCGCTCGATCCCCTCGACCGGGGGAACGTGGACCGCGTCGGCGAAGCGCGCGAGCATCTTCACGGCGCGCCCCGGCACGGCGTTCTGCTCGAGGACGACGAGCGGCACGCCCGCCACCCGCGCGGCGAGCGCCGGCGCGACACACCCGTAGCCGCCGAGGGCGATCACGACGTCGGGGTCGTGCTCGGCGAGGAGGCGACGGGCCGTCCGGATCGCGTTCCAGGTCGTCCGGAGGAAGCGCGGGAGCGTCCACGGACGGCGCAGTCGGGGCGCGGCCGACGCCGGAAGAACCGTTCCCTCGATCCCGGCCGCGTCGAGGATCCGCCGCTCGACCGGTCGCCCGGTGCCGGCGAAGAGGACCGACGCGCCCGGCGCGCGCGCCCGGAGCGCCTCGACGACGGCGACGCCGGGGGCGACGTGCCCGCCCGTTCCGCCGCCGCACAGGAGCAGTCGGGGGTCCGTCACGCGATCGCTCCCTCGGCGAGCAGGCCCGATGGCGAGCGGCCGGCGACCGCGGGCTTGGTCTTCGGACGCTCGACCGAGGGCCGCTCGGGCTCGCGCGCCATGCTCAGGATCAGCCCGACCCCGAGCGCGCTCGCGACGAGCGAGCTGCCGCCGAAGCTGACGAACGGCAGGCTGATCCCCTTGGTGGGCATCGACGCCGTGACGACGGCGACGTTCATCGCCGCCTGGAGGCCGATCGCGAAGGTGACGCCGAAGACGACGAGGAAGCGGAACCGGTCCTGGCAGCGCATCATCACCCGCGCGCCGTAGACGAGGATCGCGATGTAGAGCCCGACGACGAAAGCGGTCCCGACGAAGCCCATCTCCTCGCCGACGATCGCGAGGATGAAGTCGGTGTGCTCGTCGGGCAGGAAGAGCCACTTCTGGCGACCGTCGCCGAGGCCGTTGCCGACGAGGCCGCCCGACCCGAGCGCGAGGAGGCTCTGGCGGACCTGGTAGCCCGCTCCGCTCGCCGTCGCCTCGGGCTCGAGGAAGGCGAGGAGCCGGTCCTGGACGTGCTGGAACGTCATCGCGACGACGACCGCCCCGGCCACGACCGGCATCGCCACGGGAACGAGGTGGCGGAGCCGCATCCCCCCGGCGACGAGGACGGCCACGCCCGTCGTGCCGATGAAGGCAGCCGTCCCGAGGTCGGGCTGGCGCGCGACGAGGACGGCGGCGAGCCCGACGATCCCGAACGCGGGGATGAAGCCGGTCTTGAACCGCGCGAACGGGTCTCCCGGGCGGGAGGCGTAGGCGGCCGCGAAGAGGATCACGCCGTACTTGGCCACCTCGGAGGGCTGGATCGAGAGGCCGAGCAGCCGGATCCAGCGCTGACTCCCACGGATGTTCGTGCCGATTCCGGGGACGAGCACGAGGACGAGGGCGACCATGATCGCGCCGAAGATCCAGAAGGCGCGCCGCTTGATCCAGTCGGCGTCGGTCTGCCAGACCAGGACGACCGAGAGTCCCGCGAGCGCCGTCCAGAGGCCCTGCTTCCGGAGGAACCAGGTCTCGTCGCCGATCCGCAGGTCCGCCCGGACCGCGCTCGTGCTGTAGACCATCACGAGGCCGATCGCGACCAGGGTGGCGGCCAGCGCGAGGAGGGTCGACTCGTCCCGCCCGAGGTAGGTCGCCGAGCGGCGGGGTCGGCCGAGGTCGGGCGCGGCGAGCGAGGCGAGGTCGGTCACGACGGAGTCCCTCAACCGAGCCGGAGGACGAGAAGGCCGGCGAGGGCGCAGATCACGCCGGCGATCCAGAAACGGGTGACGACGGCCGCCTCGGGAGCGCCCCCGAAGCGGAAGTGATGGTGGATCGGGGCGCAGCGGAAGATGCGCTTCCCGGTGAGGCGGAACGAGGCGACCTGGAGGATCACGCTGCCGGCCTCGGCGACGAAGACGGCGCCGACGATCGGCAGGAGCAGCTCGTGCTTGACGAGGCAGGCGAGGAGCGCGATCGCCCCGCCGAGCGGCAGACTGCCGCTGTCGCCCATGAAGACGCTCGCGGGGTGACAGTTCCACCAGAGGAATCCGAGCCACCCGCCGGCGAGCGCGCTGGCCGCGACGGCGACCTCGCCGGCGCCCGGGACGTGGGGGACGCCGAGGTAGGCGGCCCAGTCGGCCCGGCCGACGACGTACGCGAGCGCGCCGAACGCGCCCACGACCGGCAGGGCGGACCCGGCGGCGAGGCCGTCGAGCCCGTCGGTCAGGTTGACCGCGTTGCTCGTCGCGACGAGGACCAGCGCGACCCAGAAGCAGAAGAGGACGCCGAGCGGGATCGAGACGCCGCTCGCGATCGGGAGCCAGAGGCTCGTCATCTCGTCGGGACCGAGGACGCGGGGGGTATCGGCGACCAGGTCGGTCTCGGGCGCTGCGGTCGGCGCGGCCGTCGGCGCGGCGGTCGGCGCGACGGGCTCGTCGACGTCGTCGGCCCGGGCCGCCTCGAGGGGACGGTGCCCCGCGGCGAGGACGAGGAGGCCGCCGGCGAGCAGCCCGACCGCGAGCTGCGCCGCGAGCTTGCCGCGAGCCGACAGGCCGCGGTCGCGAGCCCGCGTCCCGGCGCGGACGGCCGCCTTGTGGAGGTCGTCGGCGACGCCGAGGCCGCAGAGCAGCACCGTCGAGAGGAGGAGGATCGCGACGCCCGGCTCGGTCACCCGCGCGCACAGCAGCGTCGCCGCGACGACGGCGATCGTGACGAGCAGCCCGCCCATGGCCGGCGTGCCGCTCTTCGCGGCGTGGAGCTCGTTGAGCGTGTCGGAATGACTCTTGTCGGCCTGGTCGGCGAGGCTACGCCGGCCGAGCAGTCGCTTGAACGCGGGCATGAGGGCGACCACGCCGACGAGGGCGAGGATCGCCGCGAGCGCCGCGCGCACCGAGATCGACGAGAGGGCGGCGCCGAGCGCCGAGCCGTCGCCGAGGAGCCGTCCGAGGAGCTCGAGCACGGCCTAGCCCTCCGCCGTCTGGAACGCGGTGGCCCGGCCCGACGGCTCGCGCTCGGTCGTGTCGTCGGGCTCGTCGGGATCATCGTCTTGGGTCGGTCGGTGGGTGCGGAGCATCGAAAGGGTCATCACCGCGGCGCCGAAGCCCGGCGTGGCGCGTCGCGGGGCCGGACGCGGCACCGGACGGCGCTCGAGGAGGCGCTCGACCCGGGCGACCGCGCGCTCGAGGGCGACGACCCGGCTCGCCTTGAAGAGGACGACGTCGCCGCTCCGGAGGTCGTCGACGATCGCGTCGGCCGCGTCGAGCGGGTCGTCGGCCACCTCGATCCGGTCGATCGGAAGGCCGGCGTCCCGCGCCCCCGAGGCGATCTCCCGGGCGAGCGGCCCGACGGCGACGAGGCGAAGGGGCTGCAGCGCCGCGGCCGCCCGTCCCACCTCGCGATGCCGTTCGGCCGAGCAGGCGCCGAGCTCGCGCATGTCGCCGAGGACGAGGACGAGCCGCCGTCCGGCGAGCTCCGAGACGGCCTCGAGGGCCGCTCGTACCGACGTCGGGTTGGCGTTGTAGGTGTCGTCGACCAGAACGACCCCGCCGGCCCGGTGGAGCCGGAAGCGTCCCTCGGGCGGCTCGAAGCCGGCGAGACCGGCCGCCGCGACCTCGGTGTCGATCCCGAGGGCGCCGAGCGCGCCGACCGCGAGGAGGGCGTTGCTGACGAGGTGCCGGCCGCCGGGGCACGAGAGGCGAACCCGGGCGCCGTCCGGGAGGATCTGGAACGAGACGCCGTCCCAGCCGGCGGAGTCGACCCGGGCGCGCACGTCGTGGTCGTCGTCGCGCGGATCGTCGCTGGCGCGCCCGACCGTCGTCACCCGCGGTCCGCCGGCGCGCACGGCGAGCCGGGACGCCGCCCCGGCGAGGCGAGGGTCGTCGCCATTCACGACGACGGTCCGGAGTCCGTCGGGGCGGAGGTGATCCACGATCGACATCTTCTCGGCCAGGACGCCCTCGGCCGAGCCGAGGTGCTGCAGATGCGACTCGCCGATGCAGGTGAGGACGGCGACGTCGGGGCGGGCGATCGCGGCGAGGGCGGCGATCTCACCGGGCGCGCTCGTCCCGAGCTCGACGACGGCGACCTCGTCATCGGAGGCGAGCGAGAGGAGGGTGAGCGGCAGGCCGACGTTGTTGTTGAACGAGCGCGGGGCGGCGACGCATCGCTTGCCCGCGGCCCGCAGCGCCGTCGCGATCATGTCCTTGGTCGTCGTCTTGCCGCAGCTTCCGGTGACGGCGACGACGCGGGCGCCCGACTCGCGACGCCACGCGCGGGCGAGCGAGCCGAGGGCGTCGAGCGGCGAGTCGGCGGCCAGCAAGACGCGCCCCGGATTCCGGTCGCGGAGGGCGGCGATCCGCTCGC
This sequence comes from Planctomycetota bacterium, assembly GCA_029260755.1. Lineage (GTDB taxonomy): Bacteria > Planctomycetota > J058 > J058 > JAJDCQ01 > JAJDCQ01. The sequence goes on from JAJDCQ010000209.1 coordinate 10,881, forward strand.
CGGCGACGACGGCCGCGACGGCGCCGCGATCGAACGCGGCGTCGAGGTGGAGGTGGCCGTCGTGGCGCGGTCCGCTCAGGGCGAAGAAGACATCGCCGCGGGCCGTCGTCCGGGAGTCGGTGGAGACGCCCTCCACCAGCAGATGGTCGACGATGCGCCACGCATCCTCGGATCCGTCGGAGCCGGCGGAGCCGGCGTCGGGAAGGTCGGAGCCCGACCAGGCGGCGAAGGTGCGGAGGTCGACGGGATCCACGGCGGTCGCTCCGAGACGGGGTTGGGGCTTGCTGACCCCGGCCCGCCGTTGGGAGACGACCACCTCGGACAACCGCATCGGCGCGTTTCCCGAGGGGCGGGACGGACCGGAGGCCCGCGTCGACGGCCGCCACCCCGCTGTCGGCTGCGCCGTCGCCGTTCATTCCCTCGGTTTTTTCGATCGGCGAGCATGACTCGCCGGGCCACGGGTCCGATAACGGAGGGCCGACGTCGCGCTCGCCGTTAAGTCGGGAAGAAGATGCGCGAGATCTACGGGTAGCGATCGGTCTCGTGGGAGGCGACCTGTTTCTGGAACGGATCTCGCGCGACGGCAATGGTCTCGGAATCGGCAACTCGCAATCCGCGTGATCCGCGCAATCCGCGGTTCCCACTCGTTCGACGCCGAGAGAGACCGAACCGCGGATTTCGCGGATGACGCGGATTGGACCGGACGGCGCCAAGCCGTTGCGGACGCGGCGCGGCGCTGCGGTGGGCGCGAGATTCCCGTTTCTGGAACGGGTCCGCGCAACGGCAATGATCCCGGACCCTGGCAACTCGCACTCCGCGTCATCCGCGTCATCCGCGGTTCCCACCGGTTCAGACGCCAAGAGAGACCGAACCGCGGATTTCGCGGATGACACGGATTGACTCTGGCGAGTTGTGAGACCGCCGCCGCCGCGCGATGATGGAAGCAATGCGGGAGGCAACCGACGCGCCGCCGACCGGTCCCATCCCCGAGGTTCCCGGGGTGGCGATGGAGGGTCTGCTCGGGTCGGGGGGCTTCGGCGCCGTCTGGCGGGGGCGGCACGAGGCGCTCGACGTCCTCGTCGCGGTCAAGGTGCTCGGGCGGGCGGCGGACGACGCGGCGACGCTCGAGCGCGCGCTCCGCGAGGCGCGCCTGATGGCCCGGCTCGACCATCCGAACCTGCTCCGGATCTTCGACGCCGGGAGGGTCGGGCCGTCGATCTTCCTCATCCTCGAGCACATGGACGGGGGCTCGCTCGCGGGGAGGCACGAGCAGCCGGCGGATCGGCTGATCGACCTCGCGCGGCAGCTCCTCTCGGGGCTGCAGGCGCTCCACCACGCGAGGATCCTCCACCGGGACATCAAGCCGGCGAACTGCCTTCTCCGAAGGACCGACGACCGGGTGAAGCTCGCCGACCTCGGCGTGGCGGTCGAGCGCGGGACGAGCACGGCGGCGCTCGGGAGGGTCGGCGGGACGCTGCCGTTCCTGGCGCCGGAGCTGCTCGGAGAGAGCCCGCGGGCGGACGCGAGGACCGACCTCTACGCGCTCGGGATGACCCTCACCAGCCTCGCCCTGACCGACGACCCCTGCCCGCGCGTCAACGTCGGCGAGACGATCGCGTGGATCCGCGAGGGCGAGCGACCGAGGATCGCGCAGCTCCGGCCCGACGTCGCGCCGGCGTTCGCCCGCATCGTCGAACGGATGATCGCCCGCGATCGAGAGGATCGGCCGGCGAGCGCGACCGAGGCGCTCCTCGCCCTGACGAGGACCGACGAGAGCCGCCTCGCATCGTCGACGGGGCGGAGGACCAACCGCGAACCCGCGCCCGAGGGCGGCGGCGACGGCAACGGCGACGAAGGGCCCGAGCGCATCGGGCCCTGGGTGCTGGGCGAGTGCGTCTACGAGGGGACGAACTGGCGCAGCCTCGTCGTGCAGCACGTCGCGACCGGAGCGCCGGCGCAGCTCGGCCACCTCCTCCCCGCGAGCCCGCTCGTCCGGGGCAACGAGCTCATCCTCGCCTCGGCGGAGCGCGCCAGCCGGTTCGACCACGAGGGAGTGCTCCCGGTCCTCGACTGGGGAGAGCACGAGGAGCGAGCCTGGGTGGTCACCGCGCCGAGAGGCCGGACGCTCCGACAGGTCATCGACGGAGGAAGGCCGCTCCACGAGGCCGAGGCGCTCCGCATGATCGCCTCGATCGCCGCGGCGGTCGGGTTCCTCCACGAGAGGGGGCTCGTCTACCAGATCGTCGAGCCCGGAGCGCTCCTCACCACCCGCGACGGACGAGGAGTGACCCTCGGCTGGCCCGTCTTCTGCGTCCCGAGCGGCAGCCCGAGGACCGGAGAGGACGCGAGGAGCGGAAGGGCGCTCGTCGTCCCGTTCGGAGCGCCCGAGGCGTTCGACGACAAGGGCCACGTCGAGCCCGCCGTCGACATCTGGGGGCTCGGCGAGACGCTCCACTACCTCCTGACCGGAGAGCCCGCGTTCGGCCAGCACGAGAGCCTGCCCGACTGGTTCCGGGCGAAGGCAACCGAGCCCTTCGACCCCAGGCCCCTCGCCGAAGAGGTCACCCGCCCGACCGCCGCCCTCCTCGCCAGCCTCCTCGCGATCGAGCCCAAGGACCGGCCCGAGTCCGCCCACGAGGTCGCCGAACGAGCCGACCGCATCGCAAGAAGGCTGCGAGGAGATCCCTCCACCACGCCGAGCTCCCACCCCGACTGACCCCGGATTCGCCGGCAGCCCGCCCCGCCCACCACCGTCTACCCGAGCAGCGGGCGCCTGCTATATACTCGAAGCCGAACCGCGCCCCCGTAGCTCAATTGGATAGAGCAACGGACTTCTAATCCGTAGGTTCCAGGTTCGAGTCCTGGCGGGGGTATCACTCAAACCCTTGGCGCGCATCCCCTTTGCACTTCGGCGCCCCAAGTCCGTGGTCCGTGGGTTCTCCGACGTAGGTGCAGTATCCCCCGTCTTGGGTGCACCCTGTACGCCCGTGGTACTGCCCATGTTTTTCGTCCGTCGGCTTCCGCCCGGAGATCGCCTGGCGCGCGCGTTTCGGCGCGGCGGGTGTCGAGCAGCCTCGTGTCCTGGTAGTGCTTGATGGTCAGCTCGATCGTCCAGTGCCGCATGATCGCCTCCGCGGTCCGCGGGTGAATGCCGGCCACGACGAGCGAAGTGGCGAGGGTCATCCGCAGGCTGTGGAGTCGGATCGCCGGCCGGCGGCGCCGACGGACCCCGTCCTCCTCAAGGCGCCAACCACTCGAGGTACCAGGTCCGCGACGACCGGCGCTTGCAGCCGCCGTCGGCACGCACCCTTCACTCGCTGCGAGCTCCTGACCAGCCAGCCGCCCTTCTGTAACTCAATCCGTTCCGCCAATCAGAATCCCCCCGTTCTGTCAACTTGGCGGCCGGGGTGGCCTTGGATTGTCAGATGCCGCCGATATGGCAGATGCGTGCATTGAGCACCCCGCGCGAGCAGCGGAGTGCAGCCGATCCACCCTTTGGCATGGCGTTCGCGACAGTCGGCGCAAGCTCGCGGCGAAGGGGAACAAGGGAAGGCCGCGCGTGAAACCCCGAAACTGCCGCGAGCAGTAGAGAGAACTCCGCATGAAGTCGTTTCAGGATCTGAAGGGCATGGGCCTCGACGCGACCGCGATCCGGAAGGCGGTCGTGGCGCTCGGCGGGGCCGTCGGCAATGCGGTCTCGATGGCAACGCCGGCCTACGTTGCCGGCTACGACCCCAGCGGGGCCGGGAGCCACCTCATCAACATCTTCCTCCAGGACATGCTGAGCCAGAACGGCATCGCGCGGGTCACCGGCGTCGGCCGGAAGGTCCTCTACTCGATCGGCGGGGACGCCTGGAAGATCGCCGCGATGAGGGAGGGTCCGGACTCCGTCATGAACAAGACGGTCGACCCCGGGACCTACTACATCGGGTTTGACTACGAACTGGACGCCCGCGCCGGTGCGGGGCTGACCGCCCTGTACATCGGCCACCTCAAGGAGGCGATCCCGGGGCGTGGCAACGCGGCGCGGCCCGTCTGGAACTGGATCTACGGGGTGAAGATTCCGAAGAGCGTGGCCATGAAGTCGGCCGGCTCGGCTTAGACCGCCCCGGCCTCTCTCCCGCCGACGATTCGGAAGGGCGGGGTGGGTGAGTCGGTGTCCACCACCCCCGCCTTCACTAGCGCAAGCTCCGGCAACCGCCTGAGTTGAAGCGCGATCCTCGCGTCGACGATTCTTCCGTCTGCAACAAGACGCCCGACGCCGAAGAAGAGCTTCGCGTCGTCGGTCGCGTCTTCCTGGCGCGTGGCCTTCGCGACGATCTCCGCCTGGAGCTCGTGAAGGCCCTTCATGATCGCGTCTCGCATCCGGTCGCTCTGATTCGTCACGGGCATCGTTGTAGCACTCCCGAGGCCAGACCGTCCACGGCCTCGAAACCCTCGTCGGTTTCTCCCAGGCCAGACTGCCCCCGCAGGCCTCTACGGAGTCACCTTCGGGCTCCGACCCGGCGCCGTTCCGGATGTCGGTGCGCGCTACTGCAACGGCCATGGCCAGCGCCATCGCAGAGATCGCGGGGGCGTCCCGCCAGTGCAGCCGGGGCAGGTTGCAGGTCTCGCCTTCATAGAGACGCTCCTTCTTCTCGGTGTGGATGGGCTCGCGACCGAGGGGCATCCCTCGAACGCGGGCGAAGGGCCGGCGCCATCAGGCGCCGCGCGAGCGAGCGCCAGCGGCCGAGGGGGCCGCGATTCGCCCGCCCGCCACCTCGACGCCTTGGCACGTCGTCGGCGGCATCGCACAGGCGCTCGGACACTGCGCCTGTCGTGCCGGCTACTCCGTCGCGCACACGGGCGCCCACCAGATGCTCACCGAGCTCCGAGCGGCGCGAGCGGACAACAGCTACGACCGCCGGCTGCTTCGCTTCACGGCACCTGACTTACTGATCATCGACGACCTCGGCCTGCGCCAGCTCCCCCACAACGAGCCGCTGGACCTCTACGAGGTCGTCCGCCAGGCGCTACGAGCGCAGATCGCTCGTCGTCACGTCGAACCGGGCCCTGGATGAGCTGCAGTCGTCGCTCTTCGGCGATCCGCTGCTGGGCAGCGCCGCCATCGACCGGCTGCTCCACCACAGCCATGTGATCATCATCGAGGGAGACTCGTATCGAACCGCCCGCCGGCAGGCGCGAAAGGATCGAGGAAGTGGAGGCCGTCGAGGCGGCGAGCTGAGCCGTGCGGGCGTGCATCCGCTTAGGCGTCCCGCGCTGCATCCGATAGCCCGTCCCTTGACAGCTTCGCGGCTGCGGTCCTCGACGTCGTCTACGTTTCGCCGCCTGGGGAGGGAATCTCGTGGCATCCGCTGCGGCGGCGACGGCTCCTCGCCGAGGGATTGAGGACGACGAGACGGTGAGCTTGGGACGGCGCTACTGCTCGCAGAGAACGCCGAGTGACACGGAACCACGCGCGGCTCCTTCGCCAAATCCTACTCGTCGGTGAGCCGCGCAAGCAATACGAGATCGTCTGCAAGGGACTCGACGACCTCGCCGCGCCCCTTCGGCGTTCCGTGGCCTTGTTGGTCGACCACGTAGGGGTCGCCGCTCGCAAGCAGCGCGACTCGGTCGATGATTGAGAAAGCCGACGCGGCGATCCGCTGGCTTCGCACTGGAGAATCGTCCCGGGAGGCGGATTCGATCCTTGCTCGGCTATCGCTGCGAACGCTCTGGAGTCCTCCTAGTCGATCACCAAACTCCGCGTGAAGGACACGGAACACAGCGCGTTCAATTCGGAGTCGCAACGGATAGCTTAGGTTGGATGGTCGTCCCCGGATTGTATTCTCGGCTGCGACGAGGACCTGCCGCGACGTGACTGGCCCTTCTCCGCTCGGCCTCTCTAGGTTCGACGTCCCGGGTAGAGATAGCGCACAGAATCGAACCAACTCCTCAACATCGGTCACCAGCTGGGCCACCTCGACAGGACCGAGAGTCGACGGCGACGCGGAGTCGCGAACATAGCTTACGTGAAATGCGGAGAGTCGGTCGAAACTCGCCCTGGAAAGTGGAAGGTTCGGATGGAGCCCCCGAGCGCCACTGTATGCCCCACTCCTTCCAAACGCCGGCTTCCCTCCTGCCATCGTGAGAAGTAGACACGCGTTTCTGCTGGCGACGAAGAGCGCATGAAGATCGACAGGCAGGAGCCTCTTGCCCACCACGAAGTCAGCCCGTACGTCGGCTACGATCTTCGCGTAGCATGCAAGGTCCCGAGCGTAGCCGTTGTAAGTGCGAAGGCTATTCCCTAGGAGATCTCGAACAAAGCCACCTGGATCCTCGAGTATCACGCCTTCGAGGCGAAGATGCCAAAGGAACAACGACCCACGCTCCGCCATGTACGTCGCTGCTGACTCCGAGTAGACGCAAACCGACGCCGCGTCGGTATCGAACCGACGAGCTAGTTCCTCTCGGACGCGCGGTCGTTCGTAAATCCCGATGAAGTTGACGAAGACGCAGATGTCACGGTCCGAGAGAGCGTCGCCATCGCCTCGCGCCTGCGATCCGAACAGAACAACACCCACCCGATTAGGAGTCACGCTATCTCGCTAGCCGACGATAGACCGCAGCCACAAAGAAACCCCATATCGTAATGCCGACGAGCGCCATGAGAGTACCGAGGCCGCGAGCTCCGTCGCTCGCGGGAGCAATGTCTCCGAAGCCAACTGTCGTCATTGCGATGATCGTAAAGTACAACGACTCAGGGAACGACAGCGGTCTGAGAGTCCCATTGTCTAGAGCAACGGCGAACGTCACCTCGAAGTACCAAGTGATGCTCGCTAGAGCAAGGATGACAATTACGACGTTTAGCGCGAGTGTCCGAATGCTAAGGCCGTAACCCCAGAATATGTTCTCACATGCATGACAAGACCATCTGAAGAACTCAACCCACCGTTTCCAACCGTTGTAGCGCTGCTCGTAGTAGGCTGCTGAGTGGGAGAATCGGTTCCAGAATTCGTACCGTTGCGCCTTGAGCTCCAAAAGAAGCAGGCTCTTCGCCCGCACGTCGTCGCCCTCGCTCGCTGCGTTCTGACGGAGGGACCGAAGGACCTGGAATCGCAGGTTGGTCATTCCAGGAAGGGTCTTTAGGATCGAGTCATAGTTGATCTTGCACCTGTCAAACGAGACGTACCAGAGCTTGCAGCGGTCGAACGTCGCGTACGCAAGATTGCACTCGATGAATCGCGTCCCCGTGAAGTCAACTTCGACGAGCGTGGAGTTTCGAAGATTGACGTGCTTGAGTGTTGAATGCGTGAGCTCACTCTTCTTGATCGTGGCATGTCGAAGCCAGACGTCGTCGAGGTGGCTGCAGTCGAGAGTGAGCTCCTCGATCTCCGTGTGCTGATCGACCTTGTCGTGCTCAATCCGGACACGGTGTAGCGTCTCGTTGGACTTGAGCTTCTGGGCACTCTCTGGCGTCAGTGGCATAGACTCGCGACCTCAAGCGCTTGTTGTCTGTGTAGTCGACCGCCGATCCAACTCGCGAACACGATCGGCACTGCGGACTCTTCGATCATCATCACTGCACTGCGTCACGGAAATCAAGAGCGCGCTCGAGCTCCTCGGGATTGCCGATGAGCACAAGCGGACCGTGACCAAGGTCAGGGCGTGCAGAAACACTGATGCCATCACCACCCTCTACGATTGCGGTCGACAGCCCTTCCCAGAAGGTTGGCGCTCGCTCACCGGCGACCTCCGAGTACCTGCGTCTGTGCGTCTGACGTGGGGAGGATCGGCCCGCCCGCCATGGCCTTCGCGAATGGGGTCGCCGTAGCCGAGCAGCCAAGGGACGAGCTCCTCGTAGACGGCGTTCTCGACCGGCACGACGTCGGTCTCATCCTCCAGCTTCGCATCTGCTGCCTGAGTACGGGCGCGCGCCAGCGCGTGGCACGCGGCGGCGGCGGCCTCCGAGGCCATTCGCTGGCATACGTCGAGCGTGTCGGGGACCGGGGGAAGCCCGAGGAGGGCGGCGAGCTCCGCCGCCTCTTCGGTCGGAGGGACGTCGGACTGGTAGGCGGCGTTCGTAGCACAGTAGAGCGAGCGAGCGGCGAGCTGCAGCGCAGAGCCCGCCTCGGCGTTCACCATGACCGACTCGGTCGCGATCAGCGCGGGCTGCACCTCCGACGCCCGACCGCCCTGGGTCAGAAAGGCCTCCACCGCGAGGAGCGGATCGAGGGGCAGCGCGGCGATCGCCTCGGCCTCGGTCCCTCCGAGGCCCTCGACGTGCTCCTTCCAGAGAGGCAAGACCGCTCGGGAAGCCGCGAGCGCCACGCGGACCAGCCCTTCGGGACCCAGATCTCGCCCGACGGCGAACAGCCACGGCCAGAACTCGTCGGCCCACTCTTCGGCCGCCTCCGAGGCGAACTCGGGCGACTCCAACCCGATGCACGCTGCCTCGTGCCCGAGGAGCGCCGCGGTTTCCAGACGCCCCTGCGCCAGCTCACCCTCGCGCACGCGTTGGCGCAACCAGGCCGCTTCGTCCTCGTCGGCGCCACTCTGCTTCCAGACCCGCTCCAGCTCCCGCAGGCGCTCGTCACTCATGAGTGCTCCCATCTTCTCCCAGAGGCGCCGGCCGATCGATCCTAACTCAGCGTCGACGAGCTCGTCAGCGCGAGGTCACGCGCTCCGAACCGGTTCGGAGAGCGGCCACCCGTCACGGTCGACGCTCTCTGCCGAAGCTGAACGCTCTACGTCCGCCACGTCAGCGGATGCACACGTAGAACGCGCGCCCACGGGGACGTGCGGTCCCCGCCGTCTGACCGGCTAGACTGTCGCTTGCGTAGAAGATCGGCGCGCGATATCCGTCCGTCAGCCGAGACGGCGGACCATCAGAATCCCGACGCCGGTGGCAAGCGCCAGGAGAACCAAGACGTTCGGCTCGGGCACGGTCGCGGTCAGGGGCGCGAGCGTCAAGGACACCGATGCGCTCTGGATCGCGTCGGCCGGAAAGGTGGGTTGGGGGAAGCGCGGGTTGTCGAAGTTGTCCTGCACTCCGAGCTCGAGAAAGAACAGGTACTCGAATCCCGCCGTCAGAGAGTACGAACGCTCGTGGCGACTCTGACCGTCCCAAGTGTCGAGCAGCCCACCGATGAACTGCGTGTCCTCGACTGCGGCGAACACCTCTTCGCGCTCGTAGAGCTGCAGGCGGCCGCGATAACCGTAGCCAGGCCCGCCCGGATCGGTGTGCGCGAAATCATCCAGGACGAGGTCCAGGACCGAGCTCTGCTCGGGCCTGAAGCGAAGGTGGAGCGTCCAGAGAGCGAAATCGTTGTCCACGCCTCCCGCGAACGCCGACAAGACGACGTCGGCGGAGAGGGCGAGCGAATCCGAGCCCTGAGCGTAGGACGTGTTCGAGACCTCGGTCTGCACCACAGTCCGATCGAACTGGCCCAGAGGAGCGAGGAGCGTCAGGTCATCTTGCACTTGCTGGGCGGGCGGGCCCGGCCCGGCGTTCGTGCTGGACAGAAGCGACGTCGCGCTCGTCACCGTCACCGCACGCGCCGTCGAGACGGCGGCGTGGCATAGAAGAAATGCGGCGAGACCGAGCCAGAGGCGGCTCGAGTGGCGGTTGCGCATCCAAGAGGTTCTGGCCTGCTGCCTTGGGGCTGCGGTCATCACCGTCGTCGGCGGAGAAGAACGACCGAGCCGACGAGCAAGGCGAGCACTCCCGGCTCGGGGACGGCCGTGACGCCCGCGCTGATGCGCACTTCGTCGATGTCGCCGGTCCAGCCGAGAAACCCATTCGGAAGGAAGCTGCCGACGAGCAGCTCGCCGTTCGACCGGTAGGCGATGTCGGTCTCGGTCGTGAAGTCGGCGATTCTCGAGCCACTCCCCGCCTCGATACCGTCGACGAAGAGGCGCACCGTCGCGCCGTCGAACGAGCCGCGGACGTGATGGCACCTCCCTCCGGATCCTGGTCGAGGGCGAGAACCAGCCCGGCGAGCATGTCGGCATCGACGACATCGCCTTGACGTCGACCGCCGTCCCCGAGCCCGCCACGTTCGGGCTCGCCGCCCTCGGTGGCGCGGCCCTGTTCGTTCGACGCCGCGCGCGACGCGCCGCCTGAGCCAAACGCGCGCCCTTCCGCGTTCCTCCCGGGAGCTTCGGGGGTCAACCGTGCGACCGACCGCCGCGGAGCGCCGGTTCGGGTCCGGACCGTCGAGCCAGCCGCCGCGGCGCACGGTCACCCTTGCGCCCTCGCCCGGCCGCGGCGAGCATCGGGGACGTGAAGCCGCCGAGCCGATTCGCTTTCTTCCTCGCCCTCGTCGTGTTCACCGCCGCGACGGCGCCCGGTTGCGCGAGCGTCCTGACGGCCGTGGGGAGCGAGTGGACGCCGCCGCTGGAACCTTACAGCGGGACGCGCTGGGACGTGGCGATGATCGCGGAGACGGGCGCCGACGAGCCGACCCCCTCGACGGTCGCGGTGGTCGGGCTCGTCTCGATGGACTTTCCCCTGAGTGCGATCCTCGACACGGCGCTCCTTCCGGTGAGCCTCCCGCTCTGGCTCGCCCGCCGCGCGCGCACGTCTCCGGCCATCGTGCGTCCTCGTGGCGTCGCCGCGAGCCGGGTCGAGCCGAGCGACGCCGTCGAACGAGAGGGGAGGTAGACTCGCGTGAGGCTGACCGCGCGCCGCTGGCCTCCCGAGGAGCACTGGCCCGTCCCGCCCGACGATGCTCCCGAAGCCCGGCGCTCACACATCCTCGGGAGGATCGCCGCCCACGATGCGTGGCGCGACGCGCAGGATCTCACCCTTCGGCTCCTCTTCGTCGTTGCCGTGATGGCTTCTCTCTTCATCGGGTTCGAGGCGCGGCTCTCGTCGAGGACGATTCGCTCCATCTGTGAGATCTACCTGTCTCGGCCGTGAACAGGGTACGTCCTGAGACGGGACACCCCGTCATCCGTGCGCGGGGACGCCCTGATCCGTCGGCCCCGTAACCCCCATGGCGAAATAAGCTTCGGACCGACGGGCGTCGGTCTCGGGCGTGGCACGGCATTTCCTTATCGACCGGTCATGAACGTGACCTCGTCGAGTGACTCTGGATTCCACCTCAGCGACCGCGAGTCGGGGAGCGACTCGCGGAGTGGGTCGGGGACCGGATCCATCACGGCGACGGCCGAGACCCTGCCCGTCTCCGACGTCGACGGCGATGAGCCGGTCGTCGCCCGGACGCCTTCGCAGCGCCGGCGATCGCTTCTCCCCCGGATCGATGCGCCGGTCGACTTCGCCGACGGTCGATACAAGCTCCTCGGGGAGATCGGGCGCGGCGCGATGGGCCGCGTCTACCGCGCTTGGGACACCGCCCTCGAGCGGATCGTCGCGATCAAGGTCACCGACGCGAAGGGCTGGGACCGGACCGAGGAGCTCCAGCGCTTCCGGCGCGAGGCCCGGGCGGCGGCGCGGCTTCGCCACCGGGGGATCATCGCGGTCCACGACGTCATCGTCGCGCACGGCGTGACGTCGATCGTGATGGACTACATCCCCGGCAAGACTCTCCGCGAGCTCCTCTCCTGCGAGACGCTCTCGGAGACCCAGCTCCTCGAGCAGTTCTTCGAGATCGCCTCCGCGATGGAGCACGCCCACGCGAACGGCACCGTCCATCGCGACCTCAAGCCCGAGAACGTCGTCATCGACCGGACCGGCCAGCCGCTCGTCGCCGACTTCGGCCTCGCCCGGACCTCCCAGGCCGCCTCCGACCTGAGCGGGACCGGCGAGGCGATCGGGACCCCGTTCTACATGTCGCCCGAGCAGGCCGACGGCCTGCGGGACGAGATCGGGCCGCCCACCGACGTCTGGTCGTTCGGGGCGGTCCTCTACGAGAGCTTCTGCGGGCGCCCGCCGTTCGTCGGCGAGTCGTCCCACGAGATCCTCACCGCGATCGTCGAGGGAACCCTCGAGCGCCCGCGGTCCCTGAGCCCGGACCTGAGCCGCGACCTCGAACGGTTGATCCTGAGCTGCCTCACCCGGGCCAAGGAGCGACGCCCCACGATGCGCGAGGTCGCGCGCGTCCTGAGAGAGCTCGCCACGCCGCGCCCCGATCCGATCGCCCGCCCGCCCTCGCCGGCCTCGTCCCTCATCTTGCCGGCGACCCTCGTCCTCGGCGCGCTCATCGGGGTGCTGGGGACTCTGGCCGTCCACCGCCTCTCGGCGGATCCCGAGCTCTCCGAGCCGATCGTCGAGGTCGACCGCACGCCTCCGGTCATCGACGCGACGGCCGTTCGAAGGGGCGGCGGGGTCATCGAGGTGCGCGGACGGCTCGCCGACGCCCACCCGACGAGCTTCGTCGTCGTGGAGGGCCACGCCCACCCGCTCCAACCCGACGGCACCTTCTCGGCCGACCTGCCGGCCTCGAGCGGGACGCGATCGATCGTCGTGATGGCCTACGACGAGGCCGACAACCGGGCGCGGGTCGTGGTCGTGGTCGAGGACTGACGGCCGGAGTGTCGCGTCGTGGCGCTGGGCGCCGCGGGCCTGCTCGCTGCTTGCTAGCCGCGCCGGCGGCGGAGAAGCACCGCTCCGGCGCCGACGGCGAGGAGGCCCAGGGTCGCCGGCTCGGGGATGGGCGTCGGGTCGCCGAGGACGATCAGGATGGTCCCGGAGGTCGACGCGGGCTCGCCGCCCGAGGTCCGGTTGTCGAGAACGCGCATGTCCCAGATGAACCGGTACTGACCGGGTCCGATGACGCCGGCGTTCGTCCCGATGAACGGGTTCGTGCCGAGCGAGTAGGCGAAGTTGCTCGCGGCCTGAACCGAACCCGTCTCCTGGTAGGCCAGGACATTGTTCGGCAGATCCCGAAGCTCGGCGGCCAGCTTGAAGGCGTCGTTGGTCCCCTGCCCATTGAACGAGCCGGTGAAAGAGTAGGTCGTCGGTTGGGTGACCGTGAAGACGATCTGCGACGAGCTCACGGCCTCGTCGTTCACCTGACCGGGGAGCTGGAGGGGCGCCTGCGTCAGCGTCCCGTCGTGTTGCGTCACCTCGATCCGGAATCCATTGGGACCCTGCTGGAAGGTGAGCTGGTCGGTCGCGGTGGCGCGGCCGTTGGTGATCGTGTGGCCGAAGCTCGACGTCCAGTTGGCGTCGCCGATCCGATCGAGGGCGGTGACCGGGTTCTGGCCGTGGTCCTGCGCCGTCACATCGACGAGACCGCCGTCGATGGTCACCGTGACGGCCTCGGCGGTCGACGCTCCGAGGATGAGGAGCGGGGTGACGACGGCGAGGAACAGGATCGGTCTGGAGGAACTCATGGCGAGTATCTTACGCCCCGGACAGCTCCCCGGCAACGACCTCCCGATCACCGCCGCATCTCGTCGGAGGCGACGCCGCTCGTGCAGAGCTCGCCCGTTGATCTCCCAAGACGGCGCTGGTAGCCTCGGCGACGTGACCACGCTCCCACCCACCCTCGCCGTGTCCTTCTGGGTCCACCGCTCGACGATGAAGGCGATGCGTCTCGCCGTCGCCGCTGCCGCCCTGACCGCGTGCGTGCTGACGCCCCGCGCCGTCGCCCACGCCTACACGATCACGGCGACCGATCCGTCGACCCTCGACTTCACGTCCGAGGCGATGCTGAACACCGGGCTCGGACTGACGCTCGGCAGCGAGGTCTTCGAGGACTTCGACGACGCGGTCGCCGACATCCCGTTCACGACCACGTCGAACCCGGCGGATCTCTTCATCTCCTCGGCCTTCCTCCCCGGGATCGCGTGGGTGGATGTCCCGCTCCTCCAGTGGAACGCGGGCACCGGGGAGACGGTGACCTTCCTCGTGCCCGGCGGCGGCACCTCGCTCTTCGGGCTCGGCATCTCCGATCAGGATCGCCTCGGTCACACGATCGCGATCAACGGCGGTCCCGAGACGGTGCTCGACGGGCTCGCGGGCTACGGCGTCGGCGGCGGGATCCCGAACGGCTACATCCTGGTCACCCCGGACGCCGGCGATCTTCCGATCACGACGGTCACGATCACGCAGCCGGCGCTGGGAGAGCGCCTCCTCTTCGATCACGTCGTCTTCCGGGCCGAACCCGTGCCCGAGCCGACGCCCACGCTCGTCGTGCTCTCGCTGGTCCTCGGACTGGCCGTCCGCTGGGGTATGGCTCGCCCCGGAGCCTGACCGGCCGACCATGCCTGGAGGCACCCCGATGCCCCACGCGCTCTCGAAGTTCCCCGTCCACCTCGGACCCGGCGCCACCGCCGTCACCCAGCCCGAGTTCACCGGCGGCATGGAGTGGTATGCCGGCTACGGCGAGCGCCACGCCGGCGACGGCGTCGAGGGGCGGCTGGTCTCGATGCACACGTTCGAGGCGCCATGGGACTCCTGGGAGATGCATCCCCTGGGCCACGAGGTCGTGATCTGCACCGCCGGCGAGCTCACGCTGGTCCAGGAGATCGACGGGAAGACGGTGAAGACGATCCTGCGCGCCGGCGAGTACGCGATCAACGAACCCGGCGTCTGGCACACCGCCGACGCGTCGGGGCCGACGACGGCGGTCTTCATCACGGCCGGCGCGGGCACCGAGCAGCGGCCGCGCTGAGGCGTACCCCTCGTCAGCGCCGCCGCGGCAACGACACGAGAGCTGGGTGCGGGCTCGCGCTTGCTCTCGAGCAAACCGATTCTCGTAAAGATGACGATGAAGGCTCGAACTTCCCTGATTCCGTCGTGGCTGCCCAGCGTCGTGTGGGCGATCCTCGTCGCGATCGCCGGCGTCGTGCCGGCACTGAGTCTCATGGCGCCTGAACCCGAGGGTTGCCCGTACGCCGAGTTCGATGGCGCGCTCGAGGTTCGGCTGGTTCGATTCGCCACGGCTGCGATCGACGCGTGTGTCGTCGCGCTGGTTCTCGGCTCTCTGTGGAGAGACCGTCTCCAGCGCCCCGGGTTCGTGCTCTGCTGCGCGGCGCTGGTTCCCTGCGCGCTGGAAGCGCATCTCAGAGTCGGGGGTCACTACGGCGAGGTGGCTGACAAGTCGGTTGGCTTCGAGTTCGTCCAGGTGATCGCCGTCGCTGCCGGGCTATGGAGCCTCTACTTCATCACGGCCGGCGCGGGCACCGAGCAGCGGCCGCGCTGAGCCTCCGGGCTCCGACGCCTCGTCAGCGCCGCCGCGGCGACGGCACGAGCTGATCCTCTCCCGTCACGAGCTCGAGCTCGTGTCCACGGGTGATGAGGCCGGTCCGGATGCGCGCCTCGGCGACGAGGGCGTCGAGGCCGGCCTGGAGCGGCGCCACGTCCCAGAGGCGGACGGTTCCGTCGTCCGCCGTGGCGGCCAGCCAGTCGCCGTCGGGGGAGAAGGCGGTTCTCCAGACCGCGCTCGTGTGGTCCGACACCGTCCCGAACGGCCGTCCGTCGGTCGCGTCGAGCAGGGTGATGGACCCGTCCTTCATCCCCGCGGCGAGGAGGCGCTCATCGGGGCTGATCGAGACGTGCTGGACGCGCCCGGCGAGGATGCGGCTCGTCCACAGGAGCCGACCGCTCGCGACGTCGTGCAGGCGCAGGTTGCTCGCGTCGTTCCGGAGCAGCTCGGCGAGCGCGGGGACCACCGCGCGCAGCCCGCCCGCGAACACCGCGGGCTGGGCGACGAGGAGCTCGCGTGACGCGGGGACGCTCCTCCTCTGCCCGTCGAGCGTCTCCGAGTACATCACGCCGTCCTTGCCGACCCAGACGACGGCGTCGCCGCGCTCGTCCAGTCCGATGATGTGCGCCGGCTCCGCGGTCTCGATCACGGTCTGGGTCTCCTCGCCCCTCGCTCGCCACCGCACGAGCCGGCTCGGCGCCTCCTTCGGCGAGAAGAGGGCGAGGACTTCGCCGGACTCACGGATCCGCAGCTCCCGCGCGCGCCCGAGGCCGGTCTCGACCTCGCCCACGGCTCGCCACGGCGCGTCGGGCGCCACCTCCTCGGGCCCCTCGAACGCGTGGAGGACGCCCTTCGCGCCCGCGGCGGCGAGGCGCTCGCCGGTCCGATCGAAGGCGAGCACGGAGATCCCCTCTCCGTCGGGGCACGTCGCTGTCCCGAGACGACGGGGGCGGCCGTCGGCCTCGCCCGGGGCGACCGCGAAGACCCGGGACGTCGCGTCGCGGATCGAGCCGGTCGCGAGGCGCCGCCCGTCGCCGCTCCACGCGAGCGCGCCCGCCGAACCCTCGTGGCGCGTGAGCACGACGCCGTGGCGGCGCGGCGGGAGGTCCCACCGACGCACCCCTCCGTTCGCGTGCGCCGCGACGAGCCAGCCTCCGCTCGCGGCGAACGCGATCGACTCCACCGCGCCGGGCTCCCCGGGAATGACGGTGAGCTCCGCGCGATCCGCGACGCTCCAGACCCGCACCGTGCCCCCGGCGTCTCCCGACGCGAGGCGCGCTCCGTCGACCGAGAAGGCGAGCGCGGTGACGCGCCGGGCGTGCCCGCGGAGCCGCGCGGGGCCGGCGTCGTCGGACGCCCGCGCGTCCCAGAGACGGACGACGCCCTCGTTGCCCGCGGTCGCCAGCGCGTCGCCCGCGAGGGCGATCACCCTCGCCTCGACCTCCGCGACGCGGACCTCGCGCCGCTTCGCGCTCGCCTTCACGTCCCAGACGGCGATCACGTCGCCATCCTGAACGGCGAGGCTCGATCCGTCGCCGGACAGATCGAGGCCGGCCGTCCCGACCTCGCCCGCCGGGAGAGGGCGAGCGCGCCCCGTCGTTCCGTCTACGACGAACAGCTCGTCGCGGGCGACGACCGCGGCGATCGGGGCGCGCGACGCGATCGACGAGACGCTCGAGACGGGCGGGCAGTCGAGGACGGCTCGGCGTTCGGTCGTCCCGTCGCGCCCGATCAGGAGGAGCTCGTCGCCCTCGATCGAGCGAACCGCCGCGTCCGCCCACGCGACGGTGCCCGGAGTCGTCGTCAACCGGAGCGGGTCGCCCGAGGGGCCGCCGTTCTCGGCCGGGTCGCGCGCCAGCGTCGCGAGGGCGGCGCCGCTGCTCGGGTCGAGCACGACGGCGTCCCGGCGCCGCCGCCCCGTGACCGACGTCCCGTCGGGAGCGACCTCCACCTCCCTCACGTGGCCGCCCGGGAGGCCGGGCGCCCGGAGCCGCGGCGCGAGATCCGCCGCGCGGATGAGCTCGATCCCGTGCCGCGTCGCGGTCAGGGCGATGACGTCGGGCCCCCACTCGACCCGTCCGGCCTCGGGCAGCTCGACCGGCGCGACGGCGGCATCGTCCAGGTCGATGATGCGGGTGTGGCCTCCGGAGGCGTCGGCCGAGACGACGGCCAGTCGACCGCCCCTCGGATCGGCGGCGAGCGCGAGGACGCGCCGCGCCTCGGGATGCGGGACCGGGCGCGCCTCGCCTCCGTCCTCGGTCGGGTGCAGGAGGATGGGCCGGCCCCCTCCGGCGCTCACGATCGACCGCCCGTCGGTCGTCCACGCGACGGCGGTCACCGGGGCGCCGTGCTCGAGGCGCATCCGCTCGACGCCGTCCGCGACATCGAAGACGACGACGTCGCCCCCCTCGGTGCCCACGGCGATCGCTGCTCCGTCGGGTCGGAATCGGGGCGCAACGGCGTGGCGGCGGAGGGCCATCCCGGCCCCGTGGGTGTCGAAACGCCGCGCGGTTGGAAGGAGGACGGTTCGCGTCTCCCACGTCGCCGTGTCGATCAACGCGACCGAGCCGTCGGGGCTTCCCGCGGCGATCACGTCGCCGCGGGGGCTCCACTCGATGACGTGGATCCGCCGCCCGGCGGCTCGCGTGACCGACCGCGGCTCGGTTCCCGACGCGACGTCCCAGACCCGGAGGGCGTCCTGCCGGATCGTAGCCGTCGCGATCCTTGCGCCTTCCGGGCTCCAGGCGATCGCCTCCACCATCATGGCGTGCGGGAGCACCGTGGGCCGAAGCCGCCCGCTCGCCGTCTCCCAGAGCTGGACGCCCTTCACCGGATCCGCCGTGGCGAGCGTCCGGCCGTCGGCGGAGAGGGCCGCGGCCCGAACCCGGACTCCCATCGTCGGCGCGACCCAGCGCAGGCGCGCGGACCGATCGCGAGCATCCGCGAGGAGCAGCCGCGTGCCGGCGCGGTCATCGAGGTGAAGCGCCCCGGCGAGCGTCGCCCAGGCCTCGACCGACCGCCGTTCGCGCAGCAGCCGGCGGGACCGCTCGACGAGCGCCCCGGCCAGGTACCGCTCGGCCTCGCCACGCGACACCTCGGCGACGTCGGCCTGTTCGAGCGCGCGCGCCTCGGCCTTCCGCGCGCCCCCCTCGGCGTCGCGCGCTCGCTCGCGTTCGTACCGGGCGCTCTCGAGGGCGTTGTTGATCTCGGCGAACGAGTACGCCGCGAAGGCGATCCCCGAGACGGCGCCCCCGATCGTCACGAGCGCGAGCGCGGCGAGGGCCGCCGCGAGCGCGCGGTTCCGGCGCGTCCAGCGACCGAGCTTTTCGACCCGGCCGATCGGCCGTGCGAGGATCGGCTCGCCGGCGAGGAAACGGTCGAGATCGGCGGCGACCTCGGCGCCGGACGCGTAGCGGCGATCCGGGAGCTTCTCGAGGCACCGGAGGGCGATCGTCTCGAGGTCGCGATGAACGTTCGGATCGCGCCGGGACGGCGGCTCGGGCTCGCGGGCGAGCACCTGGTGGATCACCTCGAGGAGGGTCTCCCCATCGAAGGGCGGCGCCCCGACGAGCGCATGTAGAGCACGCCGCCCAGCCCGTAGACGTCCGCGGGCGGGCCGACGCCGTCGCCGGCGCGGTCACCGCGCGCCTGCTCGGGAGCGACGTACTGGGGCGTGCCCAGGAGCTGCCCGGTCTTGGTGAGGGAGCCATCGGTGTCGGCGAGGTCGTGGGCGAGGCCGAAGTCGGTGAGGTGCGGCCGGCCTTCGGGATCAATGATGACGTTCTGCGGCTTCACGTCGCGATGCAGGATGCCCTCGCGGTGCGCGTGATCGAGGGCGAGCCCGAGGTCGCGGATGATCTCGGCGACCCGACGGGGCGGGATCCGACCGCGCTCGACGAGCGCGTCGAGCGGCTCACCGTCGATCAGGTCCATCACGATGAACGGACGCCCCTCGTGAACTCCGACCTCGTGGACCGCGACGATGCCGGGATGGCGGATCCGACCGGCGGCCCGCGCCTCGCGCGTGAAGCGATCGAGCCTCTGCGGGCTGCCCCCAGGGTCGATCACCATCTTGATCGCGACGTCCCGGGCGAGGGCGGGGTCTCGAGCGCGGTAGACGACTCCCATGCCGCCGCGGCCGAGCTGGCCCGTCACGACGTAGCGACCGATGCGAGCGATCCCGTCGCCGGGGGGGGGTGCGGCGGCAGGACGGGACGGCGGACCCGATCCGCTCATGAGAAGGGTCTCCCTGAACGGGCGATGGCTCTCCTCGCCCGGGCGTGTCATTGTCCTCCGGCGTGCCCGCTGACGCCACCGGCGGACCGCGCGCCGGCCCCGGGCCGGAGGCTGAAATCGAGATGACACGACCCCGATTCGCCCCGACTCTCTCCGCGCTCGTCGCCGCGCTCGTCGCCGGCGGCTGCGCCGCTCCTCCCGATCGCTGGAAGCGACCGGGCGACCACCGCGGGGCGCTCGATCACTTTGGACGGCGGCGTGTCTTCTTCATCCACGTTCCGGACGGCTGGACCGCGGCGCGCCGCTGGCCGCTCGTGATCGCGCTCCACGGCGGCGGCGGCGCCGGGAGCAACATGGGCACGTTCACGGGGTTCGATGCGGTCGCCGATCGGGAGGGCTTCGTCGCGGTCTACCCGTCGGGGATCGATGCGCACTGGAACGATGGGCGGGCCGAGAAGGACCACACGGCGATCGCGGAGAACGTCGACGACGTCGGCTTCATCCGGTCGCTCGTCGGCGTCGTCTCCTCGGCCCTGTCGATCGACCCCGACCGCGTCTACGTCGTCGGCATCTCGAACGGGGCGATGATGACCTACCGCCTCGGGTGCGAGGCGACCGACCTCTTCGCCGCGGCGGCCGGCGCGATCCAGTCGATGCCCGTGACGATGCACGCCGAGGGTCGCCCGTCGCGGCCGCTCCCGATGATGATCATCGCCGGCGAGGACGATCCGCTCGTCCCCTTCGAGGGGGGAACCTCGCACTTCGCCGACCGGCCGCTCGCCGAGGTCGTCTCGTTCGCCGACACGGTCGCGTTCTGGCGCGCGGTCAACGGCTGCGTCGGCGAGCCCGAGGTGACGCGCCTCCCCGACGTCGCCCCCGACGACGGCACCCGCGTTCGCGTCGAGCGGCACGGCGGCGGCGACGCCCCCGTCGAGCTGTGGGTGATCGAGGGCGGCGGCCACGCCTGGCCCGGCGGCGGCAGCGTCTTCGAGACCCTCGTCTCTCACTGGAGCGGCACCGAGAGCGAGGACGTCGACGCGCCCGAGGTCGTCTGGGAGTTCTTCTCCCGGCACGCACGCCGCTAGACGCTCGCCGTCCGTCCGTTCGGTCATCGTCCGCAACTCGGGCGTGGCAGCGACGATGCGACGGTTTGGGACCCACCTTTCGGTTGCGGTCTTTGGCTTCCAACGAGTTACGACTTCGGAACGCCCGTTGCGGCCGGTGTCTCTTCCTGGCGCCGGTGCCGGAAGGACCCCTGTCTCCGCTCGACCGTGTTGGGGGTCGCACCCTTCCGAAGTCGACGCCGCACAGGAGAGAGAAAGCCTATGAACCCGCCCGTTCGACGGACTCGCATCCTGCCGATCGTCACCGACGCCACCAGGTCCATTGCCGCCGCGCTCCTCTGCGCCGCCCTCCTCACGATCCCGTCCGCCGCGACCGCCGGCGATGACGCGTTCCCCGAACAGACCCGGCCGTTCCAGGAGAACCGGAAGACCGACCTCGTCGCCGTCTTCGGCACCTACGAGGCGCGCGCCGACCTGCCGGGCCGCATCTCCGCGGTCGCCGTCTCCCCCGACGGGACCGAGGTCACGGCCGGCCGCGGCGACTGGCGCACGATCGTCTGGAACATCGCCGAGAACCGCCGTCGCCTCGAGGTCGTCCGCGACCAGCAGTCGACCGAGTTCCTCACCTGGAGCCCGACCGGTCAGGCGCTCGTCTCGCGGAGCGACACCGGCCACCTCGAGCTCCACGACGCCGAGGCCGGCGACGACGCGTCCTCCTTGCCGACCGCGGCGACGACGCGCGTCAAGACGCTCGCGTTTTCACCCGATGGCAAGCTCCTCGCCACCGGCCACTGGTTCGGCACCGTCCGGGTGACCGACATCGCCCGCGGCACGGTGATCCGCACGTTCAAGCGCGCTCACTCCGGCCACGTGACCGCCGTCACGTTCCTCGGCAACGGCCAGCTCGTCTCGGCCGGCGGCGACCGGGGCGGCCCGAGCCTCAAGGTGTGGGACGTCGCGACCGGCCGGCGCGTCTCGAAGAGCGCCTGGAAGAAGGGCTCGACCCAGAGCTGCCTCGCGTTCTCGCCCGATCGCAGCCGCGCCGCCCTCGCCGGGATCGGCTACCTCTTCGTCTGGGACTGCGAGTCCGGCCGGGCCGTCCACGAGCTCGGCAGCCCGCTCCGCGGCGCGTCGTTCTCGGCGGCCGCGTTCTCGCCCGACGGCAAGACGCTCGTCGGCTGCGTCGACGCCGCCGGTACGGGGCCGATCAAGGTCTACGACGCGACCACCGGCGCCGAGCTCGACACGATCGACCTCGGGCTCTCGGACGACGCCGGGACCGCCGTCGCCTTCCACCCCGACGGGAGCTCGTTCTTCGTCGGGACCGCGCGCGGCGTCGTCCTGCAGTTCGCCCTGCGGCCGTAGACACAGAGAACGGGGAGGAATGCCCGACCGCCCTGCCGGGCGGAGGGAGAGGAAGAAGCGGCACCGGGCGCGTCCGAGCATCCCTCGGGCGCGCCCGGTTCGCATCTCGGTCAGCGCGCCCGGTGACCGGGATCGGTCCGGCGCGGCGCGGTCGTCCTCTCCCGACGCCGCCGCTGCGTCGTCGACTCGCGCCGGGACCGGCCCGGCGCCGCGCGTCGATCTCGCGGTGCCGCGCAGGCGGCGCGCTCGCGCGCGGACGCGGAGATCGGCCGCGTCGCCGTTCCGCGCGGCCCGGCCAGGAGCCCGTCGGCGCCCTCGGGCAGAACCAGGACCGGACAGCGAGCGTTGCAGACGATGCTCTCCGCGACGCTGCCGAACAGCATCCGGGCGAGCCCACGCCGCCGCGTCGTCCCGGCGATCACGAGGTCGACGTCCTCGCGCTCGGCGCACTCGGCGATCGCGGCGGCCGGCTTCCCGCGCCGGACGAAGCTCCGCACCGTGACGCCGGGCTCGGCGCGCCGCGCCGTCTCGAGTCGATAGCGCGCGAGCTCGCGCCACGCATCGAAGACCTGGTCGCGATCACGCGGCGCGCCGGCGACGGCGCCCCCGAGCCATCCCTCGGTCGGGACGTCGTCGGGGACGACGCGGACCAGATGCAGCTCCGCGCCCGTCGCCGACGCGAGCTGCAGCGCCTCGTCGACGGCGCGCTGCGACGCCGGGAGGAGGTCGGTCGCGACCAGGATCCGCCGCAGTCGAAGCCGCTCCTCGGCGACGCGATCGCCGGTCTCCGGCAACGCGAGCACCGGACAGGGGGCGCCCCGGATCAGCTCCCACGCGACGCTGCCCGAGAGCAGGCGGGCGAGGCCGCGCCGGTCGTGCGTGCCGACGACGATCAGGCCGGCGCTCCGGTCGCGCGCCTCGGCCAGGATCTCGTCGACGGGGTGGCCGAACCGGACGGCCACGTCGGCCTCGCGCCCTCCGTGGGGGAGCTCCTCCCGGAGACGTTCGGCGATCGGGCCACGCACCGCGTCGGCCCGGACATCGAGGATGAAGGGGTCGCTGACCGCGGCGTGCATCGGCAGCTCGGCGACGGCGTCGAGCACCGAGAGCACCCGGAGCCGCCCGCCGAACCGACCGCGCACGGCCGCCGCGAGCCGCAGGGCGCGTTCGGGCCACGGGCCCGCCCCGATCGGAACGAGAATCTCCCCGTCTGGACGCAGCATCGCCCTTCCTCCTCGCGAACCCGCGCGCCGACCGTGCAACCGTCGCGCCGTTCGACCCGACATCTCAAGGGCCTGGGGAGCGACCACTTTCGCGGGCGGATCGGGCCGGCCCCGAGCGAGATCATCCGCGTCGCGGCGCGAGCCGGGGAAGATCCCCCGCGACAGGCCGCGTCAGGCCCACTCCTTCATCGCGGGGAGGAGCGCCTTCACCTTCCGCTCGTAGACGACGGCGAGGGCGAGCAGGAGCAGCCCGAAGCCGACGGCGACGAAGCCCCAGTGCGCGACCTGGGAGAGCTTGGCGAAGTACTGGATGAACAGGTTGAGGATCAGCCCGCCGGCGCCGACCGCGACGAGGACGGTCCGCCGACTGACGACGCCGAGCCCGACGACGGCCGCCCCGCCGAGCAGGACGAGCGCCGCGTAGAAGAGCTCCTGATCGGCGTCCGGCAGCGAGAGGATCGTGACGACCGAGAAGAACAGGGTCAGCCCCGCCCCCTCGAGGAGACGGTAGCCCGCCTTGCGCTCGGCGTGCCGCGAGAAGAGCCAGCCGAGCGCGGTGAGCCCCCCCGAGATCGCGAGGACCGCCGAGAGGTAGACGAACCGGCTCTCGAAGATCGCGCCCGGCGCCATCGCCTCCTCGAGGAGCTCCAGCCCGTCGCGGTCGATGCAGTTGATCAGGCAGAGGATCCCCGCCGCCGGGACGACCGCGGTGAGCCCCGCGAGCACGCCGACCGGCTGCCCCCACGAGCTGCGGGCGATGACCGGCGCCCGGAACGAGGCCGCGAGGATGCCGAGCCCGACCCAGACCGCGGCGAAGAGGTATAGCAGCGACTCGTAGCAGACGAGCGCCTCGATCGTCGGCGCCGTCGCGACGATCACCCCCGAGGCGAGGAGCGCGGCGATCCGATACGGGCCGGTCAGGCGCCAGGCGAGGAGCAGCCCGAGGGCGCCGAGGCCGTACGCCCAGAGGCTGCCCGCGACCTGCTCGAAGACGTCGATCGTTCCGCCGCCGTGCACCGCGTCGGCGAGGACGGCCCACCCCGTGATCGCGCTCGACCATCCGAGGACGGCCGCGGCGATCGCGAACGGAAGCCCGAGCGGCCGGCCGCCGACGGCGTGCCCGAGGGCGGCGAGGCCGACGTAGGCGGCGGCGATCATGCCCGAGTAGGTCATGGCGCCGAGGACGGAGCCGGTCGAGATCACGTCGCCGAACGTGACCGCCGCCACCAGGAAACCGAGCGCGGTGAGCGTGCCGAGGATCGATGACCCGCGCCGCCCCGCGAGGAGGAACGTCCAGGCGGTGAGGATCGCCGAGCCGACACACCACGCGCCGGTCGAGTCCTCGAGGTCCATCAGCACGAGGAGGTAGCCGACGTTGACCCAGAGGAGCGCGGTCGAGAGCACGATGAGCGTCAGCCCGCTTCGCCGGAACTTCGCGTACTCGAGGCCGATGCCGACCCCGCCCATCGCGGCGGTGAAGAGCGCGAGGAGGATCAGACGGCCGTTCTGCCCGATGATCTCCCAGCTCGCCACGACCAGCGCGGTCACGCCGATGAAGACGAAGAACCCGCCGAGGGCGAGGACGAGGAGGAGGATGACCGAGACCGAGCTTCCCTGGCGCTCGCGGTCGCGCTCCCGCTCCCGGCGCTCGTCTCGCTCCGCCCGATCGACGGGTCGGAGCGGCTCGACGAGCCATTGCTCGCGCCCGCCCGCCTCGGCCTCCTCGGTGGTGAGGTGATCCGCCTCGGCCTCGAGCGCGGCCGCGAGGACGCCGACGCCGGGCCGCTCCTCGGGGCTCGACGCGAGCGATCGGTGGAGGAGCCGCGGGAGGCGGCGCGAGGCGAGCTCGGCCGTGATGTCGCGGAGCTCGAGCCGACCGAGCGGCGGCCGCGCCGCGAGGACGGAGTAGGCGAGGGCGCCGAGCCCGTAGACATCGGCGGCCGGCGTCGCCGCCTCACCGCTCACCACCTCGGGGGCGACCGTCGCGACCTCCGCCGCGTCGGCGCCCGCGCGAAGGCGGGCGGCCAGGAGCGCCGACGCGTCGATCGGGGCGCGCGTCGTCACGAGCGCGACCCGCCCCTCGCCGTGACGGACGGTGCCGGCGCGGACGTCGCCGTGGGCGCGCCCGTCGCCGTGGAGCTCCTTCAACGCGCGACCCGCGGCGGCGAGCGCGCGGAGCAGCGTCGAGGTGCGGAGGGCGCGGCGCCCCTCGCGCGTCGGGTCGATCGCGGAGAGTCCCTCGAGCGACGCCTCGTAGACGAGGGAGCCGTCCTCGGCGACGTCGAGTCGAACGACCTCGGCCGGACCCGACGGGGTCTCCGAGCGTCGCTCCTCGTCCGCGGAGGTCGCCTCCTCGGCCGGCGCCGCGAGGCTGCTCGCCTCGCCGTCACCGTCCGTGACGAGCGCCCCGCGCAGGACCGCGACGACGCCCTCGGCGACGCCGCCCTCGGACCGCGCTTCCCCGCCGAACGACCCGCCGAACGGCGTCAGCTTCTCGTCATCGTCGCTCATGTCCCGGGAGACTAGCAAAGCCCACGCCAGCCGACCTCTCCCACGCCCGGCCCGGTTGCGGGCCCGACCCTCCCTGGCCACCATCACCTCGTGCACGACTCGGGAAACCGGGACCTCGGTCGCCGCCTCGTCGAGAGCGGTCGGCTCTCCGCCGAGAGCTGGCACGCCTGCGTCGAGGCGCAGCATCTCCGTGGAACGAGCGTCGAGCAGATCCTGCTCGAGCAGGGGATCGTGACGCCCGACGAGCTCGCGGCGACCCTCCGCCACGAGCCGCTCGCGCCCGCCGATCTCCGAGGCCGGGCGCCGACGAGCCGGCCGCCGCCCGGGAGCGGTCGCCTGCCGCTGCCCGTTCCGCGGCGACCGCCCTCGGGCCGCGCTCCCCTCCCTCCCTCCTCGCCGGTCGTTCCGATCGTGGCGCCCGGCGCGTTCGCCCGGACGGCGATCGGGGCGCCGCCCTCATCCGACGACGCCACCGCCACCGTCCCCTCCGGCGTCGTCCCGGTGGCGCCGCCCCCGCGCCGCGCGATGCCGGTCACCGGACGCGACCTCCCGTCGGGCAGCGCCCGGCTTCGCACGGCGCCCTCGAGCACATCGGGCGGCGGTCCGCTCCCCGAGCTCGTCGGCCGCTACGTGATCGAGGCCGAGCTCGGCCGCGGCGGGATGGGCGTCGTCTACCGCGCGCGCGACCCCGAGCTGCAGCGGACGGTCGCGATCAAGATGATCCTCGACGTCGAGCGGGCCGGGCCGACCGGGGTCGAGCGCTTCCAGCGCGAGGCGCGCGCCGCGGCGCTCCTGCGTCACCCCGGCATCGTGTCGCTCCTCGAGGTCGGCGAGCACGCCGGCAAGCCCTACCTCGTCATGGACTACGTCGAGGGCCGCCCCCTCGACGAGGCCCACGGCGAGGAGCGCTCCATCTCGCCGCGCCGGATGGCGGAGATCCTCCTCGGCCTGTGCCTGGCCCTCGACCACGCCCACGAGAACGGGGTCGTCCACCGCGACGTGAAGCCGCAGAACGTCATCATCGATGGGCGCGGCGAGCCCCATCTGGTCGACTTCGGCCTCGCCATGCTCGCCGACGGCGACGAGAGCGACCTCACCAAGACCGGGCAGATGATGGGGACGCCGAACTACGTCGCCCCCGAGCAGGCCGCCGGCAAGAAGGAGGATGTCGGTCCGCGCGCGGACGTGCACTCGGTCGGCGCCGTCCTCTACTGGGCGCTCACCGGCCATCCGCCCTACGAGGGGAACACCGTCCTCGAGGTGATGACCAAGATCTTCACCGTCGACCCGGTGCCCCCCCGGCGCCTCGACCCGAGCGTCCACCCCGACCTCGAGACGATCGCGCTCCGCTGCCTCGAGAAGAAGCCCGAGCGCCGGTTCGCGTCGGCGCGAGCGCTCGCCGACGAGCTCCGACGCTTCCTCGACGGCGAGGCGATCCTGGCTCGGCCGCTGTCGCGCTCCGAGCGAGCTCGCCGCTGGGCGCGGCGCCACCCGGCCCGCGTCGTCGCGATCATCCTCGGAGCGCTCCTTGCGATCGGCCTGCCCGCCGCCCTCGGCGCGCAGGCCTGGCGCGCATCCGCCGCGCGGGAGGCGGCCGCCGCCGACGCACGGAGCGAGATCACCGACCTCGCCCGCGCGAGCTCGGACGCGGCGTGGGACGCGTTCGAGCGGGTCCGAGCCTCGGCGCCGACCGTCGCGGGCGAGGAGGGTCGACGCCTTCGCTCCGACGCGCTCCTCGCCGCCGCCCTCGAGGCGTTCGGCTCCGCGCATCGCTACGCCGGCGTCGCGCCGACCGATCCGGCCGCCGCCGAGGCGCTCTTCCGCGCGGCGATGGCGCTCGGCGAGGTCGGCCTCGAGGCGGAGCAGTGGACGGTCGCCGCGAGCGCGTTCGGCCGCGCGGCCACCCTCGGCGTCGACGACGCCGCGGCGGCCGAGGCCGCCGCCAGCGTCGACGGCGCCCGCGAGCGCGTCGCCCGCGAGCACCGTGCGACGGTGGAGGCCGCGATCGCGGACGTCCGATCGGGCGACGCGCTGCGCCGGGCGCGCGGCTACGAGGAGGCGCTCTTCGCGATCGTCCGCTACCCCGAGACGCAGACGGTCTCGATCCTCACCGCCGAGCTCGACGCGATCAGCGAGGCGCTCCGCGCCGCGACCCGCACGCTCTACCTCGAGGCGGGAACCCCGACCGCCGACGAGGCGCGGGCGGGCGTCCGGCCGATCGCCGGGCTCGCGGAGGCGCTCGATCGCCTCCTCGCCCGGCGGCCGGGCGAGACGCCGTCGCCCGACGATGCCGTGATCCTCGCCGACGCCGAGGAGCGGATCGAGGCGCGGATCGCGCGCGAGCGCGGGCGGTTCAGCGCCCGCCACCACGCGCCGGGCTTCCGCTACGTCCTCGGCTCGGCCCAGGAGCAACGGATCGGGCCGACGGCGGCCGTCCTCGCCCGCCTCTGCGCCGAGGCGCTCGGCTGGATCGGCATCCGCGAGGGCGCGGTCGACGCGCTCGCCGGCTACCTCGCCGCGGAGGCCGACGTCCTCCGAGCCGTCCCGGCCGGGATCGCGCTCTGTCAGCTCGGCGGCGAGCGCGCCCGCTCGCTCGTCGCCGCCGCCATCCGCGCCGACGACAGCGTCCACGGGATCTTCCGGTCGCGGGTGAGCCCGATCCTCGGGGAGGTCGAAGTCGACGAGACGCTCCTCGCCGAGACGGCCGCCGGCCACACCGCCCGCGGGATCGCGCGGCGCGAGAACGACCGGCTCGACGAGGCGATCGCCGACTTCGACCGCGCGATCGAGCTCGATCCGAAGCACGTCGAGGCGTGGGACGAGCGCGGCATGACGCGCCAGCAGCGCCTCGCCGAGGGCGACGTCGAGGGCGCGATCGCCGACGCGCGCCGCGCGACGGAGCTCGATCCGTCCCGCGCCATGAGCTGGTATCACCTCGCCCTCGCGATCTTCGACACCGACGACCAGGACGCCGTCCGGGCCGCGCTCGACCAGGCGATCGCGGCCGACCCACGGATGGCCAAGGCCTACAAGGTCCGCGGGATCGTCCGCGGGGCGCAGGGGGACATCGACGGGTCGCTCGAGGACGTCGATCGCGCCCTGGCGATCGACCCGCGCTTCCCCGCCGCCCTCAAGGACCGGGCGCACCTCCTCCTCCAGAAGGGGGAGCACGACCGCGCCGTCGCCGATCTCGACCGGGCGATCGCGCTCGATCCGACCGACTCGAGCGCCTGGGCGAACCGCGCCTACGTCCGCTGGTCGGCGGGGCGGGTCGACGCGGCCGTCGCCGACGCGACGCGCGCGATCGAGCTCGACCCGTCCCGGTCGAGGAACTGGCGGACCCGGGCGATGGCGCGCCAGCAGAAGGGCGATCTCGCCGGCGCCCTCGCCGACCTCGACCGGGCCGTCGAGGTCGACCCCGAGGACGCCTCCGCCTTCAGCCGGCGAGGCAACCTCCTCCACCAGATGGGCGAGCTCGAGCGAGCGCTCGCCGACCTCGACCGGGCGATCGAGCTCGACCCGAAGAACGGCAGCGCCTGGGCGCACCGCGGGATGCTCAGGAAGGACGCGCGCGACTTCGCCGGCGCCGAGGCCGACTTCACCCAGGCGCTGCGCGTCTCGCCGAACCTCCACTACGCCGTCAACGCCCGCGGCCTCGTGAGGCTCGATGCGGGGAACCTCCAGGGCGCTCTGGTCGACCTGAGCCGCGCCATCGAGCTGCGGCCGCGCTCCGCGCCGGGCTGGACCAACCGGGCGCTCGTGCGCCGGCGGATCGGCGACCACGAGGGGGCGATCGCCGACGTCACCCGGGCGATCGAGCTCGAGCCGCGCGACGCCCGCCTCTGGGCGAACCGGGGCGGCTTCCGCTCGGAGCGCAACGACATCGACGGCGCGATCGAGGACTTCACCCAGGCGATCGAGATCGAGCCTCGCCTGACCGGCGCGTGGCTCAACCGTGCGATCATGCTCGAGCGCAAGGGCGACCTCCCCGCGGCGATCGCCGACCTCGGGCAGGCCGTCAAGCTCGAGCCGAGCACCGCGTCGATCTGGCGCACCCGCGGCGGCGTCCGCCGCAAGGCCGGCGACCGCGTGGGCGCCCTCGCCGACGTCGACCGGGCGCTCCAGCTCCAGCCGAACCTCGCCGACGCGTGGCTCGAGCGGGGCGGCATCAAGGACGAGATGGGAGACCAGGCCGGCGCGATCGCCGACTACGGCCGCTTCCTCGAGCTCGTTCCGAAGGACCACGCGCGAGCCGCTGCCGCCCGGAGACGGATCGCCATCCTCGAGAAGGAGTGACGAAACGCCATGCCCCGAGAGCATCCCCGAAGCGCCGGCGCGGTCGCGTCGCGGCCGATCCACCTCGCTGTCGTGGCGGCCCTCGCCGCCGCGCCCGTCGCGACGCTCGCCGCCGACGACGACCCGCCGAAGGTCGAGTGGACGCTCGAGCTCTCGAGCGACTCCAAGGGCGGAGCGCACGCCGCCGACATCGACGGCGACGGGGACCTCGAGATCGTGTTCGGGACCTACTTCGGCGACGAGCGCCTCCGCGCGGTCGACGCGAAGGATGGCTCGGTCCTGTGGGAGAAGAAGAGCGACGGCGGCCCGTTCGACGCATCGGTCGCGATCGCCGACCTCGACGGCGACGGCGACCCCGAGATCCTCTCGGCCGACTCGGCGACCGGGCGCCTCTTCTGCCTCGACGGTCAGGGGCGCGAGCTCTGGAACCTCCGCCTCCCGAGCGGCACCGACAGCCCGCCGTCGATCGGCGACCTCGACGGCGACGGTCGCCCCGAGGTGGTCATCGGCACGATGTGGAGGCCGGGCGGCGTCGGCGTCGTCTGCGCGATCGACCCCCGCAAGCGCGCGATCCTGTGGCAGGCCGACGTCGCCGGCTGCGTCCAGACGGCGCCCGCTCTCGCCGACCTCGACCTCGACGGGAAGCTCGACGTGATCGTCGGGTCGTGGCGGGGCGACCGCGGCGTTCACGCCCTCCGGGGTCTCGACGGCTCCCCGCTGTTCCGGTTCGAGACGCGCGGGAACGACCGCTCGATGGGCATGTACCACGGCGTCTCGGTTCACGGCGCCGGGGACGACCTCCGGATCATCGCCGCCACCTGCGACGGCGATGTCCACGCCCTCGACCGGACGGGGAAGCTCCTCTGGCGGCGTCACCTCGACGACTACCTCTTCGCCGCGACGACGATCGCCGACCTCGACGGCGACGGCGACCCCGACGTCCTCGTCGGCGGGCGCCGCCTCTACGCGCTCGAGCTCGCCGATGGTCGCGAGCTCTGGCGCCGCGACGACCTCGGGTCGATCGATCGGGGCGCCGCCGTCCTCGACGTCGACGGCGAGGCCGGCCTCGAGGTCGTCCTCGCCGCCGGCACGCGGCTCCTCGTCCTCGACGCGGCCAGCGGCGAGACGCGACGGTCGTGGGACGCCGCCCGCGATCCCGCCGATCGGCTCGAGAAGATCTCGAGCGCGCCGCTCGTCGCCGACCTCGACGGCGACGGGAAGCTCGAGGCGTTCGTCGTCTGCGGGCGCGGCTACTCGGGCGAGCTCGCCCCGAAGAACGGCGCCCGGGCGTTCGTGGTCGAGCTCGGGCCGGGGCGCGGGCCAGCGTGGACGACCTTCCGCGGAGGCCTCCGGCGAACCGGGACCGCGGTGAGGGGAAGGCGCCTCTACTGATGACGCCCGGAGGCGTCGACGGAATCTCGAATCCAATGGGCCACAGGACTCGCCCCGGACAGAGTCTCAGGGGCTGGAGATCTTCCGACGCTCCGGGAGATGGCGTATCATCCGTTGACGGAACGGCCTAGGGAGCGTCCAAAGGGGCGAGGCCCCGCATCGAGGCCGCACCCGAGGAAGCTAGATGCTGGAGAGTCGCACCACCCGGATCGTCCTGGGCGCCGCCATCTGGATCGGCGCCGCGACCGCGTTCTGCCTGAGCGGACCGGCCCAGGCGCTGCCGCATCAGGCCGGCCGGCTCGCCGGCTGGGCGGTCCGCGGGCCGCTCGAGGTGCGGATCTCCTGCCCCCAGGGCACCGGCAAGCTCCGCCTCCACGACCCGATCTTCGAGGAGCGCGCCGACGGCGAGGTCCGGCAGGTCGGCGAGATCGTCTCGTTCCAGGCCGACCGGGGCGACGGCGTCCCCGAGGCGCTCGCGATCATCTACTCGACCGAGCGCGACCGCCTCGCGGCCGAGACCCGTTTCCAGGTCGCCCTCTCGTCGGGCTCGCCCCGCTGGATCATCGAGACGCTCCTCCCCGACGAGGAGCGGCAGGCCATCATTGATGAGATCGAGGGGTTCCTCGCGGAGAACGAGGATCTCCTCCTCGAGACCGCGGCGCTCATCGGCGACGAGCTCCTCGCCGAGGGCAAGAGCAACCTCGAGGAGAACTTCGCCGAGGTGGTGCGGCGCCACGAGGACGAGCTCGCGGCCGCCCTCGAGAAGCACGGCGCGTCGTGGAACGCGAAGATCGTCCCGGTCCTCCAGAAGAAGGTCTGGCCGGTCGCGCGCGAGAAGACCCAGCCGATCCTCCAGGTCTGCATCGAGGAGATGTGGGATCAGCTCCCCGTCACCGCGACCGTCTGGGGCGCGCTCAAGAGCCGGGTGAAGGAGTCGGTCGGCGTCGACGAGGTCGATCCGGCGTGGCGGACGGACCTCGTCAAGCTGATCGTCGACACCCTCGAGGCGCACGGCGACGAGTTCCAGGCCGCGATCGTCGAGACGGCGAAGGAGGCGAGTCAGGACGCCGACGTCCGCGCGGCGGTCGGCGAGACGGCGGCCGCCGCCCTGTCGGACCCCGAGGTGCTGATCGTCCTGAAGGACATCTTCCGCGACGCGGTCACGACGCCGTTCCAGACCCGCGACTTCATCCGCCGGATGATGGAGGACGCGCGCGTGAAGAGCCGGATCGCGAAGCTCGAGCGGAGCCTCGAGCCGCGCCTCTTCAAGATCGCGCAGATCATCACCCTCGCCGAGGACGGGCGCTCGATCGATCCCGACCTCGCCCGGGTGCTGCGCCGGACGATCTTCAACAAGGACCGCCGCCTCCTCATGGTCCACTTCGGCGACGACGCGCTCGGCGAGGGCGAGGCGGTGAAGCCCGTCGACGCGGGGCATCTCTTCCGCGCCGGCCTCGCCGGCGCGAGCGATCGGGCCGACGCGCGGCCGCGGACACGGACCGAGCAGTGGTGAGCCCGGACGAGGCGAGCTCGACGCCGACCGCGACGGCCGACTCCGCGACGGGCCCCGCGACCGGCGCGCCCGACGGCGCGACCGGCGGCGTGACCGGCGGCGCGAACGGCGGCGCGACGGGCCGGCCCGCGATCGAGATCCGCGACCTCACGATCGAGGCCGGAGAGCGGACGCTCCTGCGCGAGGCTCGCCTCGACGTCGGCGAGGGTGAGGTCGTCCTCCTCATCGGCGCGAGCGGCTCGGGGAAGTCGACCCTCCTTCGCCTGCTCACCGGGCTCGACGACGGGACGGGCGAGGTCCGCTCGACCGGCTCGGTCCGCGTCCGCGGGCGCGAGGTGCTGGGCGGCGGCGGTCGTCCGCGCAAGGGCGACCCGTCCGAGGCGGCCGACGACCACACCCCGGTCGGGATCGTCTTCCAGGACTGCGCCCTCTTCGATGACCTGACCGTCCGCGGCAACCTCGACTTCGCCCTCGACCACCGGCGCGACAAGGAGCGGCGCGAGAACCTCCGCGAGCGGCTCCTCGCGTTCATCACGAAGCAGGGGATCGACCCCGACACCGACCCGCGTCGCCTCTCGGGCGGCCAGCGCCAGCGCGTGGCGATCGCGCGCACCCTCGCGTTCGATCCCGACATCATCGCCTTCGATGAGCCGACCTCGGGCCTCGACCCCGCCAGCCGCGCCGCCGTGATGGACCTGATCCTCGAGACGCGGCGCTCGTTCGGCCTGACCTCGCTGATCGTCACCCACGACTACGCCCTCGCCGACCAGGCCGACCGGGTCGTCGTCATCGAGGAGGGCGGCCTCGTCGAGCACGACCGGTCCGACGACCTCGGCGCGATCCTCGCCGGGAGGGTCGCGCCGCCCGCGTCCGCCGACGACGCCGCGGAGACGACGGCCGAGGCCGCGCCCGAGACCGAGACCGAATCCTCGGCACCCGCGAAGCCCCGACACCCGCCGTCGGCGTGGATGATGGCGAGCCCGTTCCTCGTCCTGTGGAACCTGCTCGAGGGGATCGTCGCCGCCCTCGCCGGGACCGGGGCGGCCTTCGTCGCCCTGCTCGCGCCGCTCATCGCGCTGACCCCGCTCGACCTCGTCGTGCGCGGCCACGACGCCGCCGTCCGGCCGGGGCGCCTCGTCCCGCCGCTCTCGCCCTGGTGGTGGCGTTACTTCGGCCACTACCTCCGCCTGCTCCTCGTCGGCTCCGCGATCCCCTACGTCCTGATCGCGGGCGGGATCCTCGGCTACGTCGCGACTCACTTCACGTTCACGTTCCTGCCGAACCGACCGATCCTCGAGCCGCTCATCCTCGAGGACGTCCTCCCGGGCCTCGGCTTCGCGCTCTACCGGATCATCGTCCCGGTCGTCGCGACGCTGCTCCTCGCGGCGCGGAACGGCGCGGCGATCACGAGCGACGTCGGAAACCGCGCCTACGGCAAGCAGATGCTGGCCATGCGGAGCCTCGGGGCGAGCCCGCGAGCGTATCTCCTCGGTCCGGCGTTCGTCGCGAACCTGGTCGCCTTCCTCGTCCTCGACCTGATCTGCTTCTACGCGGCCGAGCTGCTCAGCCTCATCGTGGTCGGCTTCAGCACGCCCGAGGTCAGCCCCGACTACTGGGCGAGCCACTTCGGCCGACGGATCGGCGAGTGGGGGATCGTCGGCGTGGGAGACGGCCTCGGCTACGTCGTCGCGAAGCTGCTCGTCTGCGCCGCCGGCGTGTCGTCGATCGCCTACGCCTGCGGCGCGCGCGGGATGGACGACGCCACCGAGGTCAGCCGCGCCACGACCCGTTCGATCATCCTGGCGACCGTCTTCGTCCTGGTCGTGCACTTCGTCTTCGCGTTCATCGAGTTCGACCCGCCGACGCCGTCCGGCGCGCCCTGGCTCCGGCGCTAGGCGGACGCGATGGACGAGACCGAGCTCGCCGTGGCTCCCGGCGTCGCGATCCCGCTGGACGAGATCGACGTCAGCTTCGCCCGCTCGGGCGGCCCCGGCGGTCAGAACGTCAACAAGGTCGAGAGCAAGGTCGTCCTTCGCTTCGACGTGGCCGGCAGCCCGAGCCTCGAGGAGGGCATCCGCGCTCGGATGCTCGAGAAGCTCGCCTCGCGGCTGACCAAGGACGGCGAGCTCGTCCTCGCCTGCGACGAGCACCGCGAGCAGGCGCGCAACCGCGAGGCCGCGTTCGACAGGCTCCGGACGGTGCTCGCCAAGTCGCTGGAGCGCCCGAAGCGCCGGCGCAAGACGCGCCCGACCCGGGCCTCGCGCGAGCGCCGCCACGAGGCGAAGCGGCAACGCGCCCAGATCAAGAAGGGGCGCCAGAAGCCGGCGATGGACTAGAATCGCGCTCGTACACCGCGAGCAACGCAATCAGGGGATGGGGGAGCCGTGATCAAGCACATCAAGACCGTCGCGATCCTGTGGATCGTCTCGGCCGTTCTCTCGTGCGGCACCGGGTTGTTGGTCGGAGGGATCGGCGCCGTCGCCTACCTCGCCAAGGACGCCGCGATCGAGCAGGCCGAGCGCGACGCCGACCGTCGCGGCGACACATTCACCGATCAGGAGCGCGACGAGCTCACGATGGTGATGATGGGCGTGTTCGCCTTCTACGGATGCCTCGGCCTGGGGATCGGGTTCGGCGGCTTCCTCGAGATCATCATGGCCTGGGGCCTGATGAAGTACAAGGGCTGGGCGCGGATCCTCACCTTCATCCTGTCCGCCGTGAGCCTGCTCAGCTTCCCGCTCGGGACGGCGCTCGGGGTCTACTCGATCATGGTGATGCTGGACGCGGACGTCAGTCAGGCGTTCGCGCAGGGCGGGGTCTTCGATGACGACGGGGAGCCGGTCCCGGCGTAGTCCCAGCAACGGGATGTGTCACCGACGTCCGCTACGGCAAGATCAACCGCGTTGTCCGGTGCAATCCGCGTAATCCGCGTAATCCGCGGTTCGGTCTCTTTCGGCGCTGAACGAGTGGGAACCGCGGATTACGCGGATTACGCGGATTACGAGCTGCCGCCTCCGGAGCCATCGCCGACGCGCGCGGTCCAGGATCTGCAGAGTCTCAGTCGCCCTCATCCTCGACCGGCTCACTCACATACGAGTAAGCCGTCCGGCCCTCGGCGCGGACGTCGGCCATCGTCCCGTCCTCCTCCTGCTTCTTCGCCGCCCAGAAGGCGGGGCCCGCCAGCTCGAAGCGGACGACGCGGCCGGCGGCCGGGTCGAAGAGGAGCTCGCCGGCGAGGTCGAGCCTCACCGCGGGGAGGGTCTCGGTCTGGGTGATGCGCATCTTCGTGGCGAGCTTCACCCGCGCGCACTCCACGCCGCCGACCCGTTTGATCGCCCGGAACTTCGCCTTCCCACCGGTCGAGAAGAGGCTCGGCGTGTAGCCCTGGCCGAAGACCGCCTTGCCGAGGACCGCGCCGTCGATGTCCCACTCGTCGCCGACCGCGACCGGCTTCCCCGACAGGGCGGCGTAGGCGATCTGCTCGGCGGTGTCGTCGCGGTCGTCGTCCTCGAGGTCGGCGCCGCCGCCGACGAGGACGAAGCTCCGGTTGCCGCTCGGCTGGAGCGTCACGACGACATCGCGCCCGTGGAGGATCGTCTTGATCGTCTCGGCTTCCTTCGCCGTCGGGTGCTTCTTGATCCTCGTGGCGAGCTCGTAGTGCCGGCGCATCACGACGGCCCCGTCGGCGCGGACCTCGGTCACCTCCTCGCGGTACTCGCGCCGCTCCTCCTTGAGCTCCTGGCCGCCGACGACCCCGTGGACCCCCTTGTAGCGCACGTCGTAGAGGGTGCGCTTGAGGGTCTTGACGCGATGCACCTCCCCGACGGCGTGGCGCCGAACCAGCGCGTAGCGCGGGTCGTCGTCCTTGGAGTCGGCGGCGCCCGGGAGCGCGAGCAGGACCGTGGCGGCGGTGGCCGCGGCGGCGAACGGCGCGATGACTCTGAGCACGGGGCGGTCCTTCCGAGAGGGGGGCCTTCTCATCTCCATACAAGCAGGGGGTCGGGGTGGTTTCCACCGGCTGGCCTCCCCGCCGCCCGGGCGCCGGGATCTTTCGACCCCTGGGGCTATACTCCACCGGACCGCCCATGTTTCACGACGCCGCCACCCCGCCTTCGGGGCCGTTCTCACCGAGCGGGCCCGCGCCCCCGAGCCCGGGGCGGCCGACCCCGCCCGCCCGCGGGCGGGTCGGTCCCTGGGTGCTCGGCGAGGAGGTGGGACGCGGCGGGATGGGGGCGGTCTTCCGCGCAAATCATGTCGACACCGGTGAGGTCCGCGCCGTCAAGCTCCTCCTCCGCGAAGCGTTCGACGGCGACGACCCGGTGACCGCGGCTCGGTTCCGGCGCGAGGTCGCCGTGCTCGCCCGGATCGCGGGTCACCCGAACATCGTCGCCGTCGTCGACTGGGGCCACTCGGGCGGCACCCTCTGGTACGCGATGGAGCTCGTCGCCGGCGAGTCGCTCGAGGAGACGCTCCGGACCCGCGGCCCGTTCGCGCCGCGCGAGGCGGCCCGGATCGTCGCGACGGCCGCCGGGGCGATCGAGCACGTCCACCGCCACGGCATCCTCCATCGCGACCTCAAGCCCGAGAACGTCCTCGTCGACGCCGCGGGCACGGTGCGCCTCCTCGACTTCGGGCTCGCCTTCGACCTGGCGGCGGGGCGCCTGACCGCATCCGGGATGGCCGTCGGCACCCCCGCGTTCATGGCGCCCGAGCAGATCGACGCCGTCGTCGCCGGCGCCTCGATCGGACCGGCGACCGATGTGTACGGTCTCGGCGCGACGCTCCACGCCCTGCTGAGCGGTCGGGCGCCCTTCGACGCCGGCGACCCCACCACGACGATGACGGCCGTGCTCTCCGGCGATCCGGTGCCGCTGCGGCGCGCCGTGCCGGGCCCGATCGAGGCGATCGCGCGACGGGCGATGGCGCGTGAGGCGGCGGCCCGGTACCGCTCGGCGGGGGAGCTCCGCGACGAGCTCCAGCGCTGGCTGGCCGGCGAGCAGCTCGTGGTGGCGGGGGGTCTCCCCGGCGAGCTTCGACGCCGGCACCGGCTCTTCCTGATCGGCGCGGCCCTGACGATCGTGGCGCTCCTCGTCGCGGGCTGGATCACCGCGCGCGCGCGGACGGACCGCGAGGAGGAGCGTCTGCACGAGGCGGTCGCGGACTTCCGCGCGCAGCTCGGGCGCGCGCTCGAGGCGTCCGACCCGATCGCGCTCGAGGCGGCGATCCGCATCCTCGATCGGCTCCCGGACGATCCGACCGTCGCGACGACGCTGCGGCCGAGCGAGCGCGCCCTCGCGCGAGTCCTCGCCGGGATCCTCCGCGGAGAGCCCGCGGCGATCGAGTCGGCCCTCGACGATCGCGTCTTCTGGCAACGCCACGGCGGCGATGTGATCCGGCTGCTGCGCCGGGCCGCGCCCGGGCGCCTCGCGGAGCTGCTCGTCGCGCGGGGGCGGCTGATCACGACCGGGGAGCTGGCCGCCGACGTCGCCCGGGCGCTCCCCGACGAGCGCGTCGTCGAGCTCGACCCCGGGATCGTCGACGACATCCTCGAGCAGCTCGACGCCGACGCCCCCGAGCGGGCCATCCGCCGCGAGCGCGACGGGCTCGCGGGGCGGATCCTCGCCCTCAGGCTCGAAGCGCTCCTCGCCCGGGAAGGGATCGGTTGGGACGACCCTCGCCTCGCCGAGCTCTGTCGCCGGATCGCCCCGGCCGCCCGGCGCGCCTCGCCGCCCGCGATCGCCGAGCCGGCGCTCCGGCGGCTGATCGCGCTCTCCCGCGACGAGCGCCACGCCCAGGGGCAGCTCGGCCCCGAGACCGGCCTCATCAGCGAGGCGCTCCTCGTGCTCCTTCCGCCCGACTCGCCCGAGTTCGCGCTGGTCCACACCCAGACCGTCGCCTGGGGCGCCAGCCTCCTCGCGGGGCTCGAGAGCTCCGAGGAGCGACGGATCGTCGACCTCGGCGTCGCGCTCCAGTGGAGCGGTGACTTCGAGGCCGGGATGACCGCGGTCCGAAGCCTGGCGGAGCGCGTCGTTCCCGTCGACCCGATTCT
Organism: Planctomycetota bacterium; assembly: GCA_029260755.1. Lineage (GTDB taxonomy): Bacteria > Planctomycetota > J058 > J058 > JAJDCQ01 > JAJDCQ01. Next base: position 49,628 of record JAJDCQ010000209.1, read on the forward strand.
CGAGGGCGCGCTCGACGCGCGCGGCCTCGACGATGGCGGGAGCGTGACCGGGTGGGCGGTCGTCTGGTGGGAGCAGCTCGAGCCGCGCTATCGGGACGAGCTCATCGCGACCGGCATGAGGGAGGCGGCGACCTACGTCCCCGCCCGGGGTCGCGCCCTCGCCACGCTCGAGCCCGTGTTCCGGAAGCTCCTCGAGCGCGCCGCGACCGAGCCGGACGACGTCCCTCCCTGGGCGCTGAGCTGGATCGCCGACAAGGTGGAGGAGGGCGCGCCCGGCGACGCCGCCGCCGCGCGGAGAATCGCCGGAGCGACCGCGCGGCTGAGCGGCCGCGACGAGCCGATGGAGCCGGTCGAGGCGGCCGACTTCCTTCACGAGACGGCGTGCCGGCGTGACGAGGCCCTCCCGCCATCGCGACGACGGATCGCGACGGCCATCGCGCGCGTCCACGCCCTCGCGCGACGCCGCAGCCTCGAGCGCGGGCTCGAGGCGCTTCCAGCGCTCCTCGACCGCTTCGTCGAGCGCCGAGCGACACTCCTGGCGATCCGATCGAGGGAGGCCAAGCCGATCGAGGACCGCGTCTGCCACGCGACGCTCGCCATGGTCGACGCGCTCGTGAAGAGCGACCCGAGCGAGGCGTGCGCGTTCCCCGGGCAGCTCGAGCGGATCGCGGAGCGGGCGCGCGCCGCCGTCCCGACGGGATGGCTCGGGCACGCGGTGACCGGCCGCCACCACGTGCGACACGGCCGGTTCGAGGAGGGGCGGCGGGCGCTCGAGGAGGCGGAGCGCGCGGTGCAGAAGGAGGTCACGAGGTGGGACCTGCGCCTCGACCTCGCCGAGGCGTCCCTGGGCGCGAACGATGCCGCCGGCGCGATCCGCTGGCTCCTGGACGTGCCCGAGCGATCGCTGATGCGACGCTACGGCGACGAGCTCCGGCGATGGAGGGAGCTCGTGGGACGGGTCCGCGGCGAAGGGCGGGGGGAGCTGGACGGGCTCGACCCCGACGGCGGCCGGTGACCGCACCGCGTGTTCCTGGAACGGGACCGCGCAACGGCAACGAACCCGGACCCTGGCGACTCGCGTTCCGCGTAATCCGCGTAATCCGCGGTTCCCACGGGTTCAACGCCGAGAGAGACCGAACCGCGGATTACGCGGATTGCGCGGACTGGACCGGACAGCGCCAAGCCGTTGTCGGTGCGTCGCTGCGGTGGGCGCGAGATTCCTGTTCCTTCGAAGCTTACGGTTGAAATCCACTCGAGTTGCGGTCATTCTCGAATCCGGCGGAACCGGCGCCCCCCCCACCTGGTCGAAGAGAACCAGAGGGACGTCCCGCCCTTCCCTCGACGCGATGCGTCGAGATCGACGCCGAGCCGCCCGAGACGACGGAGCCCAAACGATGAAGCGATTCGCGATTCTCAGCGCCCTCACCCTGCTGCTCACCCTCGGCCTCGCCACCACGACGACCTCGCCGGCGGCCGCATGTGACCACCACCGGCGCCCGAGCGTTCACCATCACCACGGGCACTGCCACTGGGTCGCCGGGCACCACGAGACCCGCTGGCAGTGGACTCACGGTGGCCACTGGCAGACGCGCCAGGTCTTCGACGGCTACCGCGACGAGCAGCGGCGCGTCCCCTCGACCCGCGAGGTCTACGACGTCGCCACCGACACCTACGTCACCAAGACCGACTACGACACCAGCACGAGCCGCGTCCCGGTCTACCGGACCGAGCGCGTCTGGGTGAACGGCTCGCACCGCGTGCAGGTCACCGTGTGGGTCCCCGGCTACTGGACCTGCTGCCACGGCTGCTTCCCGCACCCGGTCCCGCCCTGCGGTTGCCGCGGGTAGGACGACTCTCCGCGCGGCGGTCGCCGCGGCGGTGACGTGCACGCACGAGGCACCTCGACCCTCGGGTCCAGGTGCCTCGGCTGCATTGGCGTTCGACGCCGTCGCGCGTCTGCGCCTCGCCTGAGACTCGCCGTTCCGGGAACGGGAGTCTCGGGCCCAGCACGAACCACCGAGCTGTTCCTGGAGCGGGAGCGCAGGCGTCGGCAATGACCTGCGCGCCCGGCAGCTCGCAATCCAGTCCATCCAACAATCCGCGGTTACGGTTCGTTTCAGCGCTCGGAGAGAGTGGAACCGCGGATTACGCGGATTGCACGGATTGATTCGGGCGTCGCCGAGCCATTGCCGACGCGTCGCTGCGGTCGGCGTGTCCCTGTAAACCGTGTAATCCGCGGATCGAACCCGATCGTGATCCGAGCTTCCGTCGTCCGGGCGGGCACTCCAGGACTGCCGATCGCCTAGTAGTGCAGGACCGCCTCGACCGGCTTCGCCCCGAGCTTCCTCCGTCCGTCGAGGAAGTCGAGCTCCATCAGGAACCCGTAGCCGACGACCTCGCCGCCGACCTTCTCCACCAGGTCGCCCGCCGCCGCGGCGGTGCCGCCGGTCGCGAGGACGTCGTCGATCACCAGCACGTTGTCGCCCTTGCGGATCGCGTCGCTGTGGATCTCGATCGTGTCGGTGCCGTACTCGAGGTCGTAGGTGTGGCTCACGACGTCGTGGGGGAGCTTGCCCTTCTTCCGGACGGGCACGAAGCCGCACTGGAGCTCCTTCGCCACGAGCGGCCCGAAGATGAAGCCTCGCGCCTCGATCCCGAAGACCTGGTCGATGCGCGCGTCCAGGAACGGTCGAGCGAGGCGGCGGGTGACCGCGGTCAACGCCCAGGTGCTCGACAGGAGCGGCGTGATGTCCTTGAAGACGATCCCGGGCTTCGGGAAGTCGGGCACGTCGCGGACGAGGCCGGTGAGCGCATCGAGGACGACCTTGCCCGGGTGGACCCGGAGGTCGAGCGAGCCGAGCACCTCGGTGAAGACGGCCCGGGTGGCCTCGTCGAAGAGGACGAACCGGACGTGCTCGACGTGGAGCTCGTGCAGCGCGATCGCCGCCTCCTCGAGGAGGATCTCGGCGCCGCGGCGCACCTCGAGCCCGCCGACGCCCGTGCCGATCGCCGGGAGGGCGACGGTGCGGGCGCCGCAGTGGTCGACGAGCGTCAGGGCGCTGCGGACCGCCTGGCGGAGGCTCGCCTCGGTCGCCTTCCCGCCCGGCTCCATGCTCGCGGCGTGGATGAGGAAGCGGACGCCGATCTCGCCGGCGCCGGTCACGGCCGCGGCGCCGAGCGCGATCGGCGCGCGAGCGGCACACTCGGTCGCGATGGACGGGCCGCCCGCCTTCGCGATCGCGGCCGCGACCCCCGCGTCGAGGCGCAGCTCGGTGTCGGCCGCGTTGACGATCGCGTCGAGGTCGCTCTCGGTGATGTCGCCCTGCACGAGCTCGATGCGGTCGCGGATCGGATCGCCCATGATGTCGTCTCCTGATGGCGGAGGTCAGCTGCCGGACTTGCTCTTCTTCTTCGCGCCGGGAGCCTTGCTCGTCCAGGCCTTCTTCTTCGTGGCGGGTCTCTTCTTCTTCACGGCCTTCTTCGGCACGTTCCCGTCGCGGCCGGCGCCGACGGCGTGGCCGAGGCGCGAGAGGATCGTCACGAGGCTGAACGGGCTCCGCGAGAAGACGGCGATCGCCCGCTCGACCTCCCCCGGGTCGAACCACACGCCGTGGCCGCGGCAGATGTCGACGAGGGTCGCCTCGACGCTGCCCGACCCGAGGAGGAACTTGTCCATCGGCCTGGGGCAGCTCACGCACGGCAGGGCCGCCTCGGGACCCGGCGCGGCCTTCTCGGTCGGCACCTTCTCGAGCCGATCCTTGTGCCGACGATCGAGCAGCCGCTCGAGCGGCCGGCGCTCGAGCCAGACGCCGCGGCAGCGCGGGCACGCCCGCACCCGCACGCCGCTGTAGCGGGCGCGGCAGAGGCGAACGGCGCACCGGGGGCAGGCGGGCTCGCCCTTCTTCGCCTTCCGGGCGGCGAGGCGCTCGTGGGTCTCGGCCGCGGTCGCCTTCCGGGTGGGCTTCGGCCTGGTCGCCGCGCGCGGGTCGGGGCCGGCCGCGGCGAGGAGCGCCTTCATCGTTCGGAGGAGCCCGCCCGCGTCCTTGGGTCGGGCGTCGGGGTCGCCGTCGAGCGCCCGGTCGAGGACGCGGTCGAGCTCGTCGGGGAGCGCCCAGTCGAGCTCGCTCGGCAGGAGGAACGCGCCGGCCGGCGGCGCGCCGGTGACCGCCTCGTAGAGGACCGCGCCGAGGGCGTAGACGTCCGTCGCCTTGGTCGCCTTGGCGCCCTCGAGCATCTCGGGCGCCATGTAGGACAGCGTCCCCGCGACGCCGGCGATCGACTTGCTGAACGAGAGCGACAGCGACGCGCCCGCCGCGCTCCCGACGTCGCGCCCGAGGCCGAAGTCGGTCACCCGGACGAGGCCGGTGCGCTTCTCGAGGAGGATGTTCTCGGGCTTCACGTCGCCGTGGACGATCCCGCGCCGGTGGGCGTGGGCGACCGCCTCGACGGCGTCGGCGACGATCCGGACCGCGCCCTGCCACGGCAGCTTCCCGCCCTTGGCGGTGAGGCGGCGCCGGAGGTCGACGCCCTTCACGAGCTCGAGGACCAGGTGCGGCGGGTCGAGGTCGAGGCGCACCCGGAAGGTGCGGACGACGCCGGGATGGTCGAGCTCGGCGGCGAGGGCCGCCTCCCGCTTGAGCGACCGGGCGCGGCCCGGCTCGGACGCGATCTTCAGGGCGACGTCGACCGGCTCGCCGGGCTCGGCCCGGTCCTCCCCGTCGGGGAGGCGCTTCGCGCGCCAGACCTCGCCGAACCCACCGGCGCCGAGCCGTTCGACCAGGGTGTGGTCGCCGACGATGGAGCCCTCGTCATAGACGCGCGTCATGGCGGTCCCTCGCGGGGTCTGAAGGCAGGGTCGTGTCTTCGCAGTCGACGCCGGGGCCGGCCAGGTCGGCGATCGCGTCGGCGAGACGGCGAGCCTGGGTCAGGCGCTCCGACAGTATCGACAACGGCACGCCGCGGGCAACCTCGAGCTCATCGGCTCGGCCGGTCGGCCAGACGAGCCGGATCTGGACGATGCGCACGCCGAGCGGGGTGACCTTGCAGGCGAGCTCCACGCGCTGCAGCTCGTCGAGCGGCCGGGGGACGACCCGGCTCGGCGTGAGCAGCCGGGCGTCGCTCCGGAGGCCGATCCCGCGAGCGCGCCCCGGGAAGAGCCCGCCGTGGGCGATCCACGCGGCGAACGCCAGGGTGCTCGCGATCGCGACCGCGAACGGCGACCCCTTCGAGACCCCGAGGGCGAGGACGCACAGGGCGCCGCCCAAGAGGCCGCCGGCGATCTCGTTGCCGTCCCCGCCGACCAGCACCGGGCGGAGCCGGAGGACGTCGCCGTCGCGCTCGACGTCGATGCCGGCCATGCCGCGGGTCGCCCGGGCGATCGGGCCGAGCGGATCGCCGCCGCCGCGCGCCTCCGCCGGCATGACGACCGGGACGTCACCCTCGCCGGCGCGGGGCGCCGGGCCGAGCGGCTGCCCGGCGAGCGCCGCCAGGAGCCGCTCGCGGGTACCGGCCGGGAGCCAGAGCCCGTCGATATCGCACCGCGCGACGCGGCCGACCTCGGCGGGCGGGCCGCGGTCCTCGGGCGATCGGGCTATCCGGAGGAGCTCCGCCTGGAGGCCGCGCGCGCAGACCGGGCAGCTCCCGGCGCTGCCCCCGCCGAGCGACGCGGTCGTCGACGGGCGCGGGCCGCCCGCCACGTGGGCGCAGACCTGGGCGAGCTCGCCGGGGTCGAACCACGTCCCGCCGCACCGCCGACACCGATCGAGGACGCAGTCGCCGACGGTGGCGGTGTGGAGCGGGGCGCCGTCCTCGGGGCAGGTCCGCTGGATCGCCATCTGCAACGACGCGGTCGGCGCGTCGCGGCCGAACGTGCCGGTGCGGGCGCCGACCAGCTCCACGGCGAGCGCGGCGCCGTCGGCGGGGCGGCGCGCCGGGAGCGGGTCGAGGCAGCGGCGCACGAGCAGGTCGAGGGCCGGCCAGCTCTCGACGTTCAGCTCCGCGAGCGGGCGCCACGCGCCGCGCGGCTTGCGCCCGACGAGCATCTCGAAGAGGAGGACGCCGAGGCTGTACACATCCGAAGCCGGCGTCGGACGGGCGCCGCGCTTGCACTCGGGCGCCATGTAGGCGAGCGTTCCGCGCAGGCTCGCGCTCGCGTCCTGACTGAGCGAGAGGTCGAGGGCCGCGGAGCGCTCCAGATCGAGCCCGGTCTGGGCGAGGCCGAAGTCGGTCAGGATCGCGTCGCCGGCGGCGGCCACGATCACGTTCGCCGGCTTCACGTCGCCGTGCACGATCCCCTTGGCATGGGCGTGAGCGAGGGCATCGGCGACCTGGCGCATCATCGGCAGCGCCTGCCGCCACGAGAGGGCTCGCCCCTCCCGTCCGGCGAGCACGTGGCCGAGGTCGCGGCCGACGACGTGGTCGAGGACGATGTGCGGCGGGCTCTCGTGGGCGCAGACCCGGTGGAGCCTCACGATCCCGGGGTGACGCAGGCGCTCGAGGATCACCGCCTCGCGGGCGATCGTCTCGAAGCGGCTCGGGTCGCGGGCGAGCTTGATCGCGACGACGGGCGGCTCGTCGGCGCGCGCCCGGACCCCGGGACGTCGTCGAGCGCGGAAGACCTCGCCGAACCCTCCCTCGCCGAGGCGCTCCTCGAGGACGAAGTCGCCGACGATCAGCCCCGGGAACAGGGCCGCCGGTGGCGGCTCGCTCCGCTCGGCCACCGCGCTCAAGAGACCTCGACGCGCACGGACGGTCCGCCGAGCTCGGCGAAGGTGCGGGCGAGGTCGGCCCCGTCGCTCGATGCGATGCGGCCTCCGGGGAGCCGCAAGGTTCGCCCGTCCCGCCACGAGAGCGAGAGGGCGCCGGCGGCCGCGTCGAGCTTCACCCGCTCGAGGTCGGCGACCCACGCCCGGCCGAGCGCCCGGCCGGCGACGGCGCCATCGGGCGAGATCACGAGGCTCTCGTTCACCCGCGCGACGACGAAGCCGAGGGCGTACTCGGCGAGGTAGAGGCAGGTGACGCCGGCGAGGACGACGAGCCCGAGGCCGACCCGCTGCAAGACGGGCAGGCCGTGCATCGTCAGGAAGAACGCGAGGGCCGCGGCGCCGACGATGAGGGCGGCGAACGCGCCGCTCCGGTCGACGCGGGGCGTCTGCCCGACCCGGAGCGATCCATCGGCGCGGAGCTCACTCCAGAGAGCCGGCACGGCCGCGAGCGCCCGGTGAGCCGCGGCGAGGCGATCCTCGAGGCGCTTCGCGCTCGCTCCCGGCCGCGGGGCGGCGGCCCCGGCGACGTCGACGGGCGCCTCGCGCACCTCGGCCGCGAGGGCATCGAGCGCGTCGGCGAGGGCCGCGCCATCGAGGGGGCGACGCCCGGGGAACGGATCGAGAGCGCGCGCGAGGAGCGCCTCGAGGGCCGCGGGAGCGCCGAGGCGGCGCGCCTCGGCGGGCGGCCGCCAGGCGCCGCGCGGGCGCTCGCCCTCGAGGAGCTCGAAGAGGAGCGCGCCGGCCGCCCAGACATCGCTCGCCGGGCTCGTGCCTTCGCCCGCGCGCACCTCGGGCGCGAGGGCGGCGCGGGTCGCCTCGCCGGCCGCGCCCCCGGCGGTCGGCGCGCCGCGCACGAGGCCGGAGTCGACGAGGACGGCGCGGCCGTCGGCGGCGACGACCACGTTCGACGCCTTGATGTTGCCATGGACGAGACCGGCCGCATGGAGGGCGCGGAGCGCGGCGGCGACGTCGCGACCGATCGCGAGCGCCTCGCGCCAGGGAAGCGGCGCGGTCCGCTCGAGGCTTCGGCCGCGGACGTGCTCGAGCACGACGAAGGGATGCGCGGCGTGGGGAGCGAGGGCGATGATCGGCTGGAGACACGGGTGAGCGGAGCGATCGAGGAGACGCTTCTGGCGCGCGGCGGCGGCGACCTCGCCCGGGCGCGCGGCGACCTTCACGACGACGTCGGGACCGGCGCGGTCGCGGCGACGGGCGCGGTAGGTCACGCCGAAGACGCCGACGCCGAGCTGCTCGTCGAGGATCCAGTCCTGGACGACGTCGCCGACCTCGGGCGGCGGCGCCGGCGGGGCGGCGTCGTCCGCCTCGGCGGCGTCGAGAGGAGTCTCGGCGGCGTCGCGGAAGCCTCGGGGAACGAGGGAGTTGGCGTCGGTCATGGTGGATCCTCGGTCGAGCGTGTCCCGGAGAGTGCAACCGGCGATCCGGGGCGGGCGACGGGGATGGTACCGTGGGGGTCGGGTGGGGCGCCACTAGGAGGCTGTTGCAGAATGACGCGAGCGGCTCGTCGAGACAGCGTCGTGCAGGCCGAGGCGCGCGGCCGAGGGAACCCGTCTGGCGTTCGCGAGGCCGCGGAACGAAGGCCTGCGCGGCGATGTCCGGCGAGACGCCG